>SISS01000004.1 GCA_004332335.1 Methanoregulaceae archaeon UXB-2016
CGGCCCGCTCCCAGCGGGCCATCGAGAACGTGAAGAAGGTCTGCGACGAGTATCTGAAAGACCGGTGCGAGATCGAGATCATCGATATCTACCAGACGCCGACCGAGATCCCCGAGCATGCCATCCTGGCCGCGCCGACGCTCATCAGGCAGCTCCCCCTCCCGATTCGGAAGGTGATCGGAGACATGACGAAGAAGGAGAAGGTCCTGGTCGGGCTCGAGCTGATACCCAGGACCTGAAGCGTGGGTGGAGGGATCCGTGACATCGAACGTGGACCAACTGTGGAACGAGAACCAGGAGCTGCGCGACCGGAACCGGGAGCTCGAGGAGACCCTCGAGGCGATCCGTTCGGGGGAGGTGGACGCGATCGTCGTCTCCAGGGGCGATCAGCAGCAGGTCTACGCTCTCGAAGGGGCCGATCGCCCCTACCGCGTCCTGGTCGAGAACATCCAGGAGGGGGCCCTCACCCTGACGGCGACAGGGATGGTCCTGTATGCCAACGCCGCGTACGCCGCGATGCGGCAGCTCCCACTCCCCGGGATCCTCGGCACCCTGCTGCGCGACCATGTCGCGCCCCGCGACCGGGAGCAGTTCGACGCACTGCTCGAGATCTCCCTCACGGGGGCATGCCGGGGCAGGATGAGTATCTGCAGCGGCACCGCCTCCTTTCCCGTGCTGGTCTCGATGACTCCAATCGTGGTGGATGGTGGACCGAAGATCAGTGTCGTGGTCACGGACCGGCGGCAGGACTACGGGCGCCTGCGCCTGCTCGCCAGGATGCTGGACTCGGTCGTCGATGCGGTCATGGCGGCCGATCCCGACGGCACGATCATCTACTGGAATGAGACCGCTGAGCGGATGTACGGCTGGCGGGCGGCCGAGATGATTGGGCGTCAGGTCTTCGAGACCTCCTACACCTCGATGCCGGAGGAGGAGGCTCGGCGGATCTTCGAGGAGCTGGTCTCCGGGGAGACGTGGAGCGGGGAGTACGTAGTCTGTCACCGGGACGGCCACTGCTTCCCCATACACGATAATAAAGCGCCCGTCTACGACGAGGACGGGACGCTGATCGCGATCATCAGTGCGAGTCACGATATCAGCGAGAGCAAGCGGGCCGAGGAGGCCCTCAAGGCATATGCATCGCAACTGAAGCTGAGCAACGAGGAGCTCCAGCGGTTCGCGTACGTGGCGAGCCACGACCTGCAGGAGCCCCTCCGGACGATCGTCTCCTTCTCACAGCTCCTCGACCGACGCTACCGGGGACAGCTCGACGAGAACGCGGACGATTACCTCGGTTTCATTGTCGACGGGGGCCAGCGGATGCAGGCCCTGATCCAGGACCTGCTCCAGGTCTCGCGGATCGAAACCAGCGCGAAGTCGCTGAGGCCGACCGACGCCGGGGAGATCGTGACCTATGCCCTTCGCTCCCTGGAGAAGCCGCTCGAAGAGACCGGCGGCACCGTGACCGTCGAGGCGATGCCCTGCGTTATGGCCGACCCGGCCCAGTTCGAGCAGGTCCTGACGAACCTGATCGGGAACGCGATCAAGTACCATCGGCGGGGAGTGACGCCAGCGATCACGGTCTCGGCCGAACGACACGGCGACTGGTGGGAGTTTACGGTCGCCGACAACGGGATCGGGATCGAGGCCGAGTACTTCGACCGGATCTTCGAGATGTTCCGCCGGCTCCACACTCACGACGAGTACGAGGGGACCGGGATCGGGCTCGCCGTCGTGAAACGGATCGTCGAACGGCACGGCGGCACGATCCGGGTCGAGTCGACGCCGGGAGAGGGGTCGACCTTCTTCTTCACCCTCCCGGCCGTATGATCCCACCTGCTTTTTAGCCGCACGGCCCGCGAGCGGACCGGCATCGTCGTGGCGACAGTGGCCGCTGGGATCCGTCAGGGCAGAATCCCTCCAACAGGCGCAGCCCGCGGATCTCTTCCCGCGTGAGTTGCGGTTGCCACCGGAGTCAGGGGAGGTCCGATCCCAGGCGACTGCAACGAATTGAGAAAAAGATGTTTCGATTCTTCAGCTCGCCAGAAGGACGACCGGTTTGATCAGGTCCCGGGGCTTCTCCTTCATCAGGAGAAGAGCCTCTTCCAGTCTGTCAAAACCCCTGAAGACATGCGTGGCCATACGTGACGGGTCCATACGGCCGTACATCACCATGTCAGCCAACCTTTCCATTCTCACCCGTCCGCCGGGGCAGAGCCCCGTCACGATCGATTTGTCTGCCATACCGAATCCCCAGCCCACACGCGGAATCGGCAGGATATCGCTTTCACCCATTCCCGAACCGAAGTAGTTGACGTTCGAGACCACAGACCCGGGTCTGGCCATATTTAACGCATCCACCAGGATATCGGGACCCCCGCCGGCGATGATGACCGCGTCGACGCCGGCTCCGCCGGTCGCCTCGAGGATCTGCTCCACGGTGTTCCCGTCCTTGTAGCTGATGATATCCGTCGCCCCGTACTCCTTCGCGACTCTGACGGCAGCGGGCCGGGTGCCAACGGCGAAGATCCTACCGGCCCCTCGCAACCGTGCACCGGCGACACCACAGAGCCCGACCGGCCCGATTCCTAAAACGGCTACTGTCGATCCAATCCCGATTTTAGCGTTCTCCGCCCCCAGGAACCCCGTGCTGAGCATGTCCGGAAGCATGACCCCCGCCTCCAGAGACATCCCATCGGGGAGATGGGCCAGGTTGTGATCCGCCAGGTTCACGTGGAAGAACTCGCCGAAGACACCGTCCTTGGAGTTCGAGAACTTCCAGCCCCCGAGCGGTCCGCCGGTCTGCGAGGGGAACCCACGCTGTGCGGCCTCCGTCTCCCAGTCGGGGGTGATCGCAGGTACGATGACCCTGTCCCCCGGTTTGAAGTCCCGGACCTCATTTCCCACCTCGTCGACTATCCCCAGCGCTTCGTGCCCCAGGATGAGATTGTGCCTGTCACCGATCGCCCCCTCCCAGACAGTGTGGACGTCGGACGTACAGGGCGCCAGTGCCAGTGGTTTGACGATCGCGTCCCTCGAGCCGCAGGTGGGCCGCTCTTTTTCAATCCATCCGATCTCTCCGATCTTCAACATCGCCAGGCCTTTCATCTGCCTACCTCTTCCATTCCGAGAGAGGACCAGGAACTATAAAGATATACTGACCCATACGCGTACATCCAGATACCTCTTGGGCGGGACGTCGCCCCGGTCTGAGCCGACGACGGCCCCCCCCTGGCCTGCCGATCCCGCCCATCTGGATCGGGACATCCGTCCTGGTCTCGGTGCTCGTAACCCTGACCAGTCTCTGCGGGATTCTACTGGAGAAGACCAATTCGAGGGATGCGTTCGCCTGGGCCGTCCAGGGTATGGGCCAGGATTACGCCAACCTGGTCGTGGTGATCGTGCTCCTCGCCGGCACCTACCTCATGGCGAAGGGCTCGTTCCGGGGATACCTGGTCTGGCTGGGGGCGTACCTGTATCTCCTGTACGCATTTGCGATCTACTCCTTCGCCGTCCACTTCCACTTCCTCTTCCTCGTGTATGTGCTGGTCCTGGGCCGCTCGTTCTTCACCCTGATCGGGGGCCTGATGGCGGCGATTGCGGCGCCGGAGACGGTCTCGCGCGCCCTGCGTGGGAACCCGAGAGCCCGGCTGGCCGCCGCGTTCCTCCTGGTCATCAGCCTCCTGTTCTCCGCGCTCTGGCTCTCGGAGATCGTCCTGAACCTCCTTGCCGACACGGTCCCGCAGGACCTTCTCGAGACGCAGCTGCCGGTCAACCCGATGCGTGTCCTGGACCTGGCCTCTCTACTTCCGGGGATGATCATCGCCGCGGTCCTGCTCTGGAGAGAGCAGCTCCCGGGCTATCTCATGGCGGTGCCGCTGACCTCGTTTACTGCGACCATGGGACTTGCGATCATCCTCACATCGGTCCTCTCGGCCATCCACGGTCTGCCCGTCTCCGTGCCCTCGCGGGTGATCGTCGGGGCCATCATCGTCATGAGCACGGTCTTCTCGTACCTGTTCCTGAGAGAGGTTCGCGAGGGTGGGACGAACACCCCTGCCTCCGGCCGGTAGCGCCAGGGGAACGTCCAATGCCGTCAAGGGGCACGAGACGTGCAGGTCGGTAGCGCGGGAGTCGGGCGTCGCCTCCACATAAGGGCCCCTCCTCCACCAGGTACGCCCCGGACGCCTCGGGCCGCCGGTGCGCGAGGGGATGGCCTTCGCCGTGTGTCGCCCGACCGAGATCGGACTCAAACGGACCCGGAACCGGGAGGCATGGGCCGTCTCCTGCCCGGATCAAGCCGCTTTTCGAGGTCGGATCGGAGTATAAGAGGTCGGTCTTCAGATGAAGTTCTGCGTACCGATATAGTACGTGCCATCGTAGGCGACCCCGACACCGATACGGGCGTACCGGGTATGCAGGATGTTCTGGCGATGACCCGGGCTGTTCATCCAGGCCAGGACCATCGCTTGGGCAATGCTCACGGAATCGTTGTCGACATAACCGTGACCTGCAACGTCGCCCGTCGGCATCCTGTCGATATTTTCTCCAGTGCCGATACTGAATCGGCCTCCACCCAGATCGCGCCGTACATCATACCCTGCCGCAATCGCCCGGGCGGTCGGGTCCTGGCCGCGCAGATTCGTATGGCTGAAGAAATTATTCTTCGCCATATCCTGACTGTGAGCGCGGGCAATCGCCGCAAGGGCCGCATCCTGTTGAAGAGCCGGAAAACCCTGCTTCTGTCGCTCCCGGTTCGTGCAGGAGAGGATCGATCGTTCGATCGTGTCGAGATCCGCAGTCGCCGTCCTGGCCGCGGTCAGTGCTTGGGTGATCGAAGTATCCGGAGTCCTGCCCGGAGTCGGAAGACCCTGACGGCTTATCGATGAGGCGACGGGCACAACCGACCCCTGACCGGCCGGCACCGGGGCGCCCGGAGCATGCGAGAGCCAGGTCGTCCCGGAGGTCCCATATACCCCCGGCGAGAGGCCGGGGAGCAGTGGGTCAAGCGGCGATAGTATCGCCGACGGCAGCGAGCAACAGGAGATCACGAGGACGCAGAGAGCGACCCGGGCAGCACCCGGGCGTCGCCGACGTCGTTCATGTCGATGAAGGAGATAGAAGAGTCCGTGCCTGAGGGCGGCGAGCGTCCAGAGGAACAGCGGCGAAAAGGTGGCGCCGAGGGCCAGGGCAAGGGAGAGCGAGACCGTCGCACCGATCGCGTCGACAGGGAACGTCCGGAAAAACTGCTCGCCGGACCATGAGATGGTCGCGGGGATCGCGAGCATCAGGACGGCCGTGACTTTCGGTCCGACTCCTTCGAGATCGTAGATATTCAGCGCGTACCAGGTATACGCCGCAACCAGAAGCCAGATCCCGAGCGAACGGAGCATAGCGCCCGCATTCGGATCGAGGTTGAGCACCGGGATCAGAAGACCGGCAGGGTAACTCCCGATGCCGATGAGTGCGAGTCGACCCGGCCAGTATCCAGCAGTATCCCGGTGCACGATTGTTTTTGACAATCTTTTTGAATTATAATAAGCATGCCGATTTGGCCCGGGATCGCCCGCTGCCGCGGCACGTCCCCGGGGACGTCATCGAGACCGGGACTCCGGCGTCGATCTCGTTCGAACCGAAGGCCCCGGATACGGAGCCGTATCTCCGTGGCTTCGACCGCACCGGGCACGATGGTCGCTTCGAGCGGACTGCCGAACCCGAACTCCAGCGACGCTCCGGACAGATCGCGACCACTAATTATACCATCCGGATCCATCTGCTAGAGAGGATACCTGTTGTATGAGTCCTGAGGACGAGCCGGGCACACCCCAGCCCCCCCGCGGTCGATCGCCGCCCTGGGGTGGGATGAGTCGTTCGCTTCAGCATTCTCCCGGTACGGAGATCAGTACACTCCGGGGAGGGTGTCGTGCCGACAGCGAACCGTCTTTGATGTCCTGACCGAGTCCGGGGGTGTTCAGGCGGCTCTGTCCGGGGCACTGCACCGCCTGGGCCGGATCCTGACGGTCGGCGACTTCATCGTCCTCCACCGGCAACCGGAGGCAGGCATCTCCACGATCGTGAACATACTTCCCCGGAAGAGTCTGTTCTCCCGGGGCCCTCCCGGACGAGGCGGCGGCGACCAGGCGATCGCCGCAAGCCGCAAATGTCGATCTCGTCTTCATCGTGACGGCTGCCGGACCCGACCTGAACTCCCGTCGGCTCGAGAGATACCTCACCGTCGCCAATGCATCGGGGGCGAGGCCGGTCATCCTGATCAACAAGGCCGACCTCGCCGATGATCCGTCGTCGCTCGTCGCCGAGATCTCCCCCGTTGCCGCCGGAGTGCCGGTGATCGTCATCAGCGCCCTGACGGGCGCGGGCCTCTCCCTCCTGGACTCATTTCTCGAGCCGGGCACCACCGTCGCTCTGATCGGATCGTCGGGGGTCGGCAAATCGACACTCACCAACGCCCTGCTGAAGCGGGCGGTGCAGGACACGAGCCTCGTCCGGGAGCACGATGGAAAAGGGCGCCATAAGACAACGGTTCGTCAGCTCTTCGTCCTCGAGAACGGCGCGCTGATCATCGACAATCCGGGCCTGCGCGAGGTCGGCATCGGCACGGCGGGCGCCGGCATCCACGATACGTTCCCGGAGATCATGGAGCTCGCGGCCGAGTGCCACTTCGCGGACTGCCGCCACGAGCATGAGCCGGGGTGCGCGGTCCGCGAGGCCGTCGGCAGGGGCGCACTGGCTCAAGCCCGGCTCGACAACTTCATCCACCTGATGAAGGAGCTTGCGTTTGAACAGGAGAAGGCCGAGATCGGGCTGGCTCGGATCGAACGAAAGTGCTGGAAAGCGGTGAGCAAGGAGGCGCGGAACATTCGCGACTTCAAGGTTCGGTAAGCGGCTGTACCCTGTGTCCGCAACGCCGGTCCGCCGTCGCAACCGACATCGACGGGTTCCGGACCACATGCCGCGGCGCCGATCCGCCGGGCGGCTTCACCGCGGCGGAGTCCTCCCTCGTCGAGGCGTCGGACTGGGAGGTAGTGGTCCGTCTCTCGACACCCGGATCTCCGGCAGCGTCTCCGGTTCGTCAACCATTCATCCAGAGGTTCGGAGAGAGGTGCTGACGGTCGGTAGGTCCAGGTTCGGCCAGACCGGCGTTCTCTGCCGGCTCGTCACTCCCTGTCGGCCCGGTCTTCGAGCGGGACCGGCTGGCTCCCGGGTATCGGGCACTCCGCCGTCGCCACGACCGGCAGGGACTCGGCCTCGATGTAGACGCGGTTGATCTGAGGGTACGCACCGTGCAGGTCGGCCTCGATGCGGCGGATCGCCTCGTGCATCTGCTCGGCCCTGGTGCCTGCAACGAAGCAGACCCCCATGTTCACGAGCAGATCGTGCGGGCCCATGTACATGGTAAGGATGTCGCCGGCGCGATCGACCGCCGGGTCCGACTCGACGCGCCGCCGGATGTCCCTGAGCTCCTCGGGGTTCACGCCCTCGCCCAGCAGCAACCCCTTGGTCCGCGACGCGAGGAGCCCGGCCACGCTCATCAGCAGGAGGCCGATCGCGATCGAGGCCGCGCCGTCGAAGTACGCATTGTGGAACAGGTGGCCGAAGAAGATCCCGAGGAACGCGAAGATCAGGCCGAGCATGGCCGCGCTGTCCTCGAGCACCACCGTGTAGAGGCTCGGATCCTTCGACTCCCTGACGAACTGCCGGGCGCCCAGATCGCCCTTGGCCTCCAGGAACTGCTTCATGGCTACGGAGAAGGACCCGCCTTCCACGACGAACGCGATGGCGAGCACGATGTACGCCGCCGTGGGATCGCCCAGTTCGGCGGCCGGCGCGACGTTGAGGACGTGCGAGATCCCCTCGTACAGCGACATGCCGCCGCCGATGCCGAAGATGGATACGGCCACGATATGCGTCCAGTAGTAGAGGGACTTGCCGTGACCGAAGGGGTGGATCTCGTCGGCGGGCCGCTTCGCACGGTTCATTCCCAGCAGCAGGAGGGTGCCGTTCCCCGTGTCGACGACCGAGTGGATGCCCTCGGCAATCATGGCCGACGAGCCGGTGAGCGCGGCTGCGACGAACTTGATGATCGCGATGATCAGGTTGCCGATGATGGCCGCGACGACTGCTATTCTGGAACTGCTCTGTGTTGTCATGGGCTACCTCTCCGTCACTGGCTGCTGAGCCGGCCGTCCCACGCCGGTCGTCAGGACGAACGAGCATGGGATCTCGGCAGGCTACATCCCATACGGACGTGCAGCCATAATTACTGTTGGGACTCAGGGACTTATTTTGGGTATGTCCGGTTCTACCGCTCACCTCGCGTACGCGATCGCGCAGGTCGCCCAGCACTTCTTCTTCCGACCTGACGCGGCCAGCGAGCTCTTCAAGGTCGACCTGGTTGAATGTCCCCCCTAATTCTCTGCTCATTTTAGTCGGAGGGCTCTAGTTCGGATATCCCACCTCCGAGCGCATGACGATGACCGGTTTGGCCGCGGAATCCCGGTGGTTGTGTTGTAGTAGGCGACGTTGTATCCGGCCTCCCGAGGTCAGGCTACTCAGCCCGGCGGACGGCTTCGAGATGGTGGCGTGGCCGTCGTACGGCTGTCCGAGGGCCACGGTTGTTACAGTGATTGTTCCATCCTTCGTGCCGGTCTGGCATGCGCAGTCCCAGTAGTTCGCTAATTTTGTGAGAATAGCTATTAACCTGTAAAACAAGGGCTATATGGTTCATAGAGGCTTTGCACCGTCCTCTTTTTTGGGTTAATAACTATCCTCTTGTAAAAGTTCAGATGGTGCTCTGATCGTTGATTTGAGGGCAGAATAGGAAGATCTCTATACTTCGCAGGCTGTCCCGTATGGTCTCACGAACCGAGGGCAGATCCTGCACTCATGAGAACTACGTTCAACCGCAAGAATGCTGTGCTCTGGCTGTTGCCGCCCTTGACCGCCACGTGAGTATTCCGATTCAGGGTCCCTAACCCCGACAACGGTCTTCCGTACGCTCGTGGGTATGGCGGCGATGCAGCAGTCAGTCCATTCCATTGCTCGATTGCTGGAGAGGAGTCCGTGTGAAACCTCACTGCGGTACCATCTCCGGAAGATCCG
>SISS01000005.1 GCA_004332335.1 Methanoregulaceae archaeon UXB-2016
GGACAGGATGCTGTACCGTCCGTTCACGATTGGAGCACATATCTATGGCAGCTGACAAGCCTCACATGAACCTGGCCGTCATCGGCCACATCGACCATGGCAAGTCGACCACGGTCGGACGGCTGATGTTCGAGACCGGTGCGGTCGCGCCCCACATCATTGAGAACTTCCGCAAGGAGGCGGAGTCGAAGGGCAAGGGCTCGTTCGAGTTCGCGTGGGTAATGGACAGCCTCAAGGAGGAGCGCGAGCGCGGTATCACGATCGATATCGCCCACAAGCGCTTCGACACGGCAAAGTACTACTTCACGGTCGTGGACTGCCCCGGGCACCGCGACTTCGTCAAGAACATGATCACCGGCGCCTCGCAGGCCGATGCGGCCGTGCTCGTGGTCGCGGCCCCTGACGGCGTCATGGACCAGACCAAGGAGCACGTCTTCCTCTCGAGGACCCTCGGTATCAACCAGCTGATCGTCGCCATCAACAAGATGGACGCGGTCAACTACGACCAGAAGCGATACGAAGAGGTCAAGAAGGACCTCTCGGCGCTGATGTCGATGGTCGGGTTCAAGCCCTCGGAGACGCTCTTCATCCCGATGTCCTCGATCAAGGGCGTCAACATCACGAAGAAGTCCCCCGAGACCCCCTGGTACACCGGCCCCTCGCTGCTCGAGGCCCTGGACACGCTCAAGGAGCCCGAGAAGCCCACGGACAAGCCCCTGCGCGTCCCCATCCAGGACGTCTACTCGATCTCCGGTATCGGCACGGTGCCGGTCGGCCGGGTCGAGACGGGCGTCATGAAGAAGGGGATGAAGGTCTCGTTCATGCCCGCGAACAAGGACGGTGAGATCAAGTCGATCGAGATGCACCACGAAGAGCAGCCCCAGGCGCTCCCCGGTGACAACATCGGCTTCAACGTCCGCGGTGTCGGCAAGAACGACATCCGCCGCGGCGATGTCTGCGGTCCTGCGGACGCCCCGCCCACGGTGGCCGAGCAGTTCACGGCGCAGATCGTGGTGCTTCAGCACCCGTCGGCGATCACGGTCGGGTACACCCCGGTCTTCCACTGCCACACGGCGCAGATCGCCTGCACCTTCCTCGAGCTCACCAAGAAGCTCGACCCGCGCACGGGCCAGACCAAGGAGGAGAACCCGACCTTCCTGAAGGCCGGAGATGCGGCCATCGTCGAAATCCTCCCCTCCCGCCCGCTCGTGATCGAGAACATCAAGGAGCTCCCCCAGCTCGGCCGGTTCGCCATCCGTGACATGGGGTCGACGATCGCAGCCGGCATGTGCATCGCGATCAAGCCCAAGCAGATGATCAGATAATCAAATCTTTTTGGTGGACACAAGATGCAGAAGGCACGCATTCGTCTGACAGGCACCGATTATGCAAAGGTTGAGCTGGTCTGTGACCGTATCCGCGAGATCGCGGAGCGCACGGGCGTGAACCTGGCCGGGCCGATCCCGCTTCCGACCAAGCGGCTCGTGATCCCGATCCGGAAGAGCCCCGACGGCGAGGGGACCGCCACCTGGGACCGATGGCAGATGCGCGTCCACAAGCGCCTGATCGACATCGATGCCGACGAGCGCGCGCTCCGGCAGCTGATGCGCATCCAGGTGCCGAAGGACATCGGCATCGAGATCGTCCTGGAGAACTGAGAGGTGCGGCGTGCCTGCCGCTGAGGTCTTAACGACCATCAGGAGATATCTCTCTTTTGACACTGCGTTTCTTCTCCTGATACTTGCGACCGCATTCACCCGGTTCTACCGGCTGAACCTGAAACTCTTCCACCACGACGAGGCGATTCACGCCTGGTTCAGCTACGAGCTCCTGACGAAGGGGACCTACACCTACGACCCGATGTACCACGGACCCGTTCTCTACTACATCACGGCCGGAATGTTCAGGCTCTTCGGGGATACCGATCTCGTGGGCCGTCTCGTGCCCGCGCTGCTCGGCGTGCTGATCGTCGTTCTGGTCTACTTCATCTACCGTCTCGGGTACCTCGACCAGCGCCAGTCCCTCGCGGCCGGCGTCCTGATCATGCTCTCGCCCGACCTGGTCTACTTCTCCCGCTTCCTCCGCCACGACATCTTCATGCTCTTCTTCACCCTGCTCCTCGTGGTCGCGCTCCTCTACTACCTCGAACGGAGGCAGTTCCGGTTTGCCGCGCTGGCCGCGGTCGCCGCGGGGCTCGCACTCTCGTGCAAAGAAGAGATGCCCCTGATCCTGATCCTGTTCGGGGTCTACTTCCTCTACCTCGTGGTGAGGAAGCGCCTGCCGCTCCCCGAGACGAAGATCTGGGTCAGAGACCTCGCGATCTCGGTCGTGATCATCGCCGGGATCATGGCGGTCCTGTACTCGTTCTTCGGCATACATGTGGACACGCTCTGGACGGGGCCGTTCAAGGCGATCGAGCACTGGCTCTCGATGCACGGTCAGCAGCGGCTCGGAGGGCCGCCGTACTTCTACGCCCTGCTCCTCGGGCTGTACGAGGTGCCGATCGTGATCCTGGCCGGCGCCTCGGCAATCTCGTTCGCGGTCCTCCAGCTCCGGCGCAGGGCGAAGGCCCGCCTCGACTCGGTCTCGGCCGAGATCGACGAGCTCGCCGGCGCGTCGACCGCTCCTCGCCCCACCCCGATCTTCGACAGGCGGGACGAGTTCTTCAAGTTCTGCCTCGTCTGGATGGCCGGCACGATGGTGATGTACGGCTACATCGGGGAGAAGGTCCCCTGGCTGATCATCCAGCAGCTCCTGCCCATGTGTCTGGCCGCGAGCTGGTGTCTCCGGAAGAAGGCGCCCGAGGAGCGTGCCGTGCGGCACGATGCCTGGAAGTACGTGACGGTCGCGTTCCTGGTCTTCAGCATCATCGTGCCCATCTACGGCTTCGGCCTCGGATACACCACGTATCACGTCCAGTTCGACCGGAAAGACATCTCGGAGCCGATCGTCCAGGTCCAGAACAGCGAGGATCTCCGCGGCATCTTCCGCGATATGAACGGAGCCGACAAGGTCGTGGTCGCGTCCCCGAATTACTGGCCCCTGCCGTGGTACTACCGTGGCGATCGCTGGGACAAGATCCAGTTCTACGGCAACAAGATCGACGAGAACGCGGTGATCGCCTCGGACGCGGACGTGGTCCTGACCGACACGGGCCAGTCGTACGACTCGCTGCCCGGGTACGAGAAACGGACCGTGAAGCTGAACTACTGGTTCAGCTGGTACGACAACCAGAACCGGGTCGTCGAGTACTACTTCAACCGTGACGGGAAGCTCGGGTCCATGAACCTCGACGTCTTCACCAAGATCGGGCCGCTCGAAGAGTCGCCTGCGGTCGTTCCGACCGAATAATCCCCTTTTTTCACCTCAATTCATTAATAAAAAGAACGCCCATCATTTCGTAATGGCGACGGATCCGGTCAGTTTCGTCCTGCTCTCGCTCTCGTCGCTCCTCGTCCTGGTCAATCCGCTCGGGGCCGCGATGATCTACGTCTCGATGACCTCCGGATTTGACGCGGACGACAAGCGCCGGATTGCCCGCGAGGCGAGCTGGTACGCGCTGGTCGTGCTCGTGGTCTTCGCCCTGCTCGGAGGGATCATCCTCGTGCTCTTCGGGATCTCGCTCGCCGCCTTCCGGATCGGCGGCGGCATTCTCCTCTTCTCGATCGGCATGGAGATGGTCTATGCAAAGGCTTCCCGCTCCAAGATGACCGCGACTGAGAAGTACGAGGGGGACGAGGACGTCTCGATCATGCCGATCGCGATCCCGATGATCGCCGGGCCCGGTGCGATCACGACCGTGATCGTGCTGATGGACAGTGCGGCCGATCTCGGGCTCTGGGCCTACGGCGGGGTCCTGCTCTCGATCGTCGTCACCTCCGTGGTCACCCACCTGACGATGGCCAACGCGGAGTGGATCGTCTCGCGCGTGGGCCAGCGCGAGTTCCGCGTGGTCAACCGGCTGATGGGCATCCTGCTGATCGCGATCGCGGTCGAGTTCGTGATCGACGGGCTCCGGGTCGCGTTCCCCTTCCTGGCGGGAGGTGCCTGATGAACTGGGACCTGCCCTCCCTCGGGGTCGTGCTCCTCTCAGGCAGCATCATCCTGGCCGGCCTGCTGGTCGCGGCACGGATCACCGGGCTCACCCCCCCGGGTGGTCCCCTCCTGCTCCTGACCCTCCTCGCACTCGTGGTGATGGGAGCATCGATCGTGGTTGCGGCCGACTATCGTCGCGAGAGGAGGAGCCGATGACCGTGCGCCTCGCCCTGGCCCAGCTCCTCCCGGCCTGGAACGAGTCCGGAGCCAACCTGGCACGGATCGACCGGTGTGTGGCAGCCGCTGCGGATGCGGGCGCCTCCCTGGTCTGCTTCCCCGAGCAGGCGCTCTGGGGGTGGAACCCCGCCTCGTCACGGGGGGCCGAGGCCCTGGGCGGACCCCTGACGCGCGGTCTCCAGGCCTGTGCCCGTGCGCACGGTATCGGGCTGGTCGGCTCGATCCGGGAGATTGCGGAGGGCGGGGTCAGGAACACGGCCGTCGCGATCGATCCGGACGGAGGGATTGCCGCGGTCTATGCCAAGAGGCACCTCTTCTCACCGAGTGGCGAGGACGAGACCTACACGGCCGGCCTGGAGCCCGCACTCTTCTCGTGCGGGGGCCTCTCCTTGGGGCTCGCAGTCTGTTACGACCTCCGATTTCCCGGAGTCTTTGCCGAGTACCGCGCCCTCGGTGCGGACGCGGTCCTCGTGCCCGCGGCCTGGCCCGCCGAGCGCCTCAGGCACTGGCACCTCTTCCTTCGGGCACGGGCGCTCGACAACCGGATCTATCTGGCCGGAGTCTCGTATGCGCGGGGAGCAACACCGGTGTCGGACTATGACGGGGGTTCGGCCGTCGCCGACCCCGAGGGCGAGATGATCGCCGTGGCCGATGAGGAGCCCGGCCTCCTCCTCGCCGAGCTCGACTCCGAACGGATCAGGTCCGCCCGGATCGGCCCGGACCCCGCCCGCCCTCCGGCGAGGGGCTGATCGCCGGTGCGCGGCGACCAGCATGTTCTGATCACGCTCTTCTCTGGCGGCCTCCTCCTCGCTCCCCATCTGACGCTCCTCGCGCCGGGCGAGGTGGCCGCACTCCTCTTCGGCCTCTTCGTCGGCTCGCTTGCGCCCGATGCCGATGCCCCCGACGCCGCGATCTTCCATATGCGGATCGGTGGCCTCACGGGGGTCTCGCGACGGTTTGTGAACGGAGCGGCTCGGGTGCTCCCGTTCTTCGGCTATCTGATCCGCTACGGCGAGTACTATCCGGCCGCCGGGGTCTGTTGGATCCTCTCGCGGGGACGGCTCAAGGCTGGCCACCGTGGCGTCCTCCACTCCCTCATCGGTGTGGGCGTGATCACGGCGCTCACCTGCGGCTACCTCGTGGTTGCCCTCCACCTCCTCGGTCAGGCCCCGCCCCATCTCCTCTCCTTCGGCCTCGTCGGGTTTGCAGCCGGGGCCCTGCTCCATCTCGCCGAGGACTCCTGCACGCCGGCCGGGATCGCCTGGCTCTATCCCATCAGCGGTCGGCGGATCCGAGGGCGACTTCGCACGGGCGGCCGGACCGATCATCGCCCGCGCGTCTTTGCGACCGTGCTCGGGTGCGCCATGTGGGGCTGCCTCCTCCTCCAGTACCAGTTCGGCGCCGCGCCGGAGACGGTGGTGCAGCTCTCGCTCTTCCTCTTCTGCCTCCTCTGGATGTTCTTCTGGCTCGTGGCACGATCCTAGGCGCCGATGGACTCATGCCTGTTGGGCGCCCATTCATCTCCTGCATGTACCGCCTCGTCTGCGTCCACTGCGCCGCCGTGTACCCGGCCGATCAGATCATCTACACCTGCAGCCGTTGCGGGCACCTGCTCGCGGTCGAGTATCCCCTCGACGAACTCTCGATCGACCGCTCCCGCTGGCGCCGGCGGCCGCTCTCAGTCTGGCGTTACCGCGAGCTCCTTCCAGTCACGGGGGAGCCAGTCACACTCCAGGAGGGCGGGACCCCGCTCTACCACCTGAAGCGGATTGGGGAGGAGCTCGGGCTTCCGCACCTCTATGCCAAACACGAGGGGATGAACCCGTCCGGCTCGTTCAAGGACCGCGGGATGACGGTCGGGGTCTCGATGGCCGTCGAGCTCGGCATGACCCAGGTCGCCTGCGCCTCGACGGGCAACACGTCGGCCAGCCTGGCCCAGTACGCGGCCAAGGCCGGCATGCCCGCCGTCGTGCTCCTGCCGGCCGGCAAGGTCGCGCTCGGCAAGATCGCCCAGGCCCTGATGCACGGGGCGAAGGTGATCTCGATCCGCGGCAACTTCGACCGTGCGCTCGAGATGGTCCACGAGCTCTGCCTCTCGCACGGACTCTATCTCCTGAACTCGGTCAACCCCTACCGGCTCGAGGGGCAGAAGACGATCGGCTTCGAGGTCGTCGACCAGCTCGGTCAGGTCCCCGATCGGTTCGTGCTCCCCGTCGGGAATGCGGGCAACATCTCCGCAGTCCACAAGGGGCTCAACGAGCTTCTGGCCCTCGGGTTCATCGACCGCCTGCCCATGATGACCGGAGTCCAGGCGGCCGGCTCGGCCCCGATCGTCCGTGCGGTCCGCGAGGACCTCCCTGCCGTGATCCCCGAGCTGAGCCCCGAGACGATCGCGACCGCGATCCGGATAGGCGCGCCGGTCAACGCCGAGAAGGCGCTCGTCGCGATCCGGGCAACGGGCGGCACCGCGACGACCGTGACCGACGCCGAGATCCTCGCCATGCAGCGCGACCTCGCCCGCAAGGAGGGGATCGGGGTCGAGCCGGCCTCGGCGGCATCGGTCGCCGGCATCCGCCGCCTGGTCGAGGACGGACAGATCGACCGCAACGAGCGGATCGTCTGCGTCGTGACCGGCCACCTGCTGAAAGACCCCGAGACGGTGATCGCCCAGTGCGCCCCTCCCTGCGAGATCGACGCGGACCTCTCCTCGCTGCTCTCTGCGCTCTCCTCCTGATCCCCTGGATCGCGGCCGCCCTGCCGGCCGCCTCCTACGAGATCGCGGAGAACGGAAGCGCGTACTCGGCCGAGATCGAACTCGAGAATGTCGAGGCCTACCTCTTCTCCGAGCCCGGCATGCTCGGCGAGCAGGTCCCCGTGGAGGTCTCGGGAGTCCGCCTGCTCGCGCCGAACGGAACCGAGGTCGCATACGAGGAGGGCGGCCGATCGATGATCGCGTTCCCCCGCGGAAATTATTCCGTCAGGTTCTGGGGCACACTCCGGAACTATCACCTCCAGCAGGTCTACGACCGCTATTACCGGGTCAACGTGACCGTGCCCTCCGGGTACGACGTGCGGAATCCGCTCCTCGGGGGATGGTCGCCCGGCGCGAAGGTCTCGAGCGGGCCGAACGAGACGACCATCCTCGCCTGGGAGCGCACGCGCGAGCTCTCGGTCCGGTTCTACGACCCGGCACGCGAATCCCTGCTCTGGTTCTTTGCGACAGCCTGGGCTGCGGTCGCCGTCGTGCTACTCTTCCCGTTCCTGCTGACGCGGCTCATGAGGCTCGGCCAGAAGTAAGTCCATTCCAGGTCGCATGGGTTCGAGAGGATCGCGACCGTGGACGACGGCCGACTCCGGAGTCGAGCTCGGCCGCAAGAGTTTTATGTTCTCGTGAATGTCTACGAGGTCGTATGACGACAGATTACGGAAGGGAGACGTATGACCGCCTCCCTGCGCCGAAGAGAACCAGGTGCAGCGCACTCACGCGGAGCCGTGACCCGTTCACGGAGACGGAGGATGCTCATGCCCTGGATTAACGTCGACACGGAGAACTCCGGCGACATCGACCTCTATTATGAGGACCACGGCGAGGGAAAGCCGGTGGTGCTGATACACGGCTGGCCCCTGAGCGGTCGCTCCTGGGAGCGGCAGGTCTCGGTCCTGCTCGAGGCCGGGTATCGGGTCATCACGTACGATCGCAGGGGGTTCGGAGAGTCGAGCCGGCCGACGACCGGGTACGATTACGATACCTTCGCCGGCGACCTGGACCTTATCATGACCGAACTCGAACTCTGCGACGCCGCCCTGGTCGGGTTCTCGATGGGCACCGGCGAGGTCGCCCGCTACCTGAGCATCTACGGGTCCGACCGCGTCGAGAGAGCGGCATTCATCGCCTCCGTTCCTCCATACCTCCTGAAGGCGCAGGACAACCCTACAGGTGTCGAGGGGGAGGTCTTCGACGAGATCAGAAGCGCCATCGTCATGGACCGCCCGGCGTATCTCACGAAGTTCTTCAATGACTTCTACAACGTCGACGTCCTGGGGGGAGACCGGGTCAGCGAGGAGGCCGTCCGGTTCAGCTGGTACATCGCGGTCGGCGCATCCCCGGTGGGCACCCTGGAGTGCGTCACGGCGTGGGCGACCGACTTCCGGAACGATCTCCAGCAGGTCCAGATGCCGACGCTGATCATCCACGGAGACGCCGACCGGGTCCTTCCGATCGCGGCAACGGGAATACCCCTGCACGAGACCCTCGAGGGGAGCCGGTTCGTGGTAATCGAGGGCGGGCCGCACGGCGTGATCTGGACCCATGCCGAGCGGGTGAACCACGAGCTGCTGGAGTTCCTCGGAGAGAGCGCCACGTCGACGGAGACGCCCGCCACGGGGCCTGCGTAGGCTCAGTTCCCCCAATACGGATTACCCTTCCTCCTCAGGCCATCCGGTACCGCAGAAGGGCCGCGACCCCGCCGAGCCCCTCGAGCCGTTCCCCCGGCTCGAAGGCCGACGAGAGCACCGCGACCGAGGCCCCGATCCCCTCGGCCGCCTCCATGACCTCCTGGGCCTCGCGGTCGTGAAGGAGGCGGTCCACGACGAGCACCTGCTCGGCCGCGCCGAACTCCACGGCCCGACGCGTCTCGGCCATGCCGTAGGCGACGGCACCGTCGACCGCGATCCGGCGGATCAGCTCGTCGACGAGCGTCACCTCGCGGGCGAGCACCCGGTCGCCTGCGAGCCGGTCGAGCACGCCCTGGCCGATCGCGTCCTGGACCGCGCCCCGCCCGATACGCCGGGTGTCGACAACGGTCATGCGATCGGCGAGGGCAGGCAGGGCCGTCTTCAGGTAGGCAGCGAGCTCCTCCTTGACGAAGCCCGGGCCCGCCACCACGACTGCGCCCTCGACAGGACGCAGGAGCTCCTGTACCCTCTCGAAGAAGGCGCGACGGCCACCGCCCTCGTCTCCCTTCGAGCTTCCGGCCGTGACCGTCGTCACATACTCGGGACCGTACTGGCGGACCCGGTAGAGCTCGGCCTCGCCCTCCTCGACCGCGAGGATGTGGACCGCGCCGAAGACCGAGGCCCGGACGGCCCGTTCGATCCGTTCGAAGTCGGTCGGGCGCCAGTCACGGATCACGGAGAGCTCGGTGTTCGGCTCGAGGTTTATCGTGTGATAGGCGCCGAGCTCGGGGCCGTGCTCGATCGGCCCCCCGATCCGGAGGCGCGTGCTCGAGACGTGAAACTCGACCCGTTCGACGCGGAGCCCGAGCCGGATGGGCCTCTTCTCGGCCTTCTCGGGGCGGATCTTGTCGGTCGCGGTCTCGACCGAGCGGAAGGTCGTAGCAAAGACCAGCGCGCCCGGCACGACGAGGTGCGAGAGGTGCCAGAGGTCGTCGAGCGATTCGGGGGTCAGCCGGCACTCCCCATATCCCCGCCGGATCTCGCCGCACTCAGCCTGCATGGACCCCGGCGATCTCGGAGCCGCCGGGCGGCACGAACCGGGCGACCGCCTCGGTGTTCAGCACGGCCTTGGCCCCGCGCCCCCCGTCGGCCCCGACCTGGTCGCGGAGGGCCCTGAGCACGCGCCGGGCCGTGTCGTTCGGTTCGTACGGCCCGGGCCGGAGCAGGGCGTGCGTCGGCGCCCGCTCCTCCACCGCGGTCGGCGGACCGCCGATCACGCTGTTCGGTCCAAGGCCGATCGCGATGCCGAGCGGGACCGATCGAAACCAGGTCCGCTCGCCGCGGACGATGAACGAGCCGCGCGAGACGTACTCGCCGGCCTCGGGGGTCTTCGAGACCTGGTCAGGCCGGACCGCGTAGACATCGGCCTCGAGATGACCGGCACGCCATGCCCCCGAGTACGAGGCCGCGAACTGCGCCACCTCGTCCATCCGTTCGGTCGCTCCCTTCACGATCACGACCGAGGCCCCGTGGACGTCGGCGTGGACAAAGAGGTCCTTTCCCTCCATATAGCGCTTGACCAGCTCCTCGTTCTGGCCCGCATCGCGCCCGCCGAGGACGAGCGTGCCGTCGGAGGTCTCGAACCAGCGGAAGCGGTGGTACCAGCGCTTCTTCTCGGGCCCGGCCCTGATCGCGACCTTCGGGGCTGCTTTCCTGGCCGGCGCGGCCATGGCGGCCAGGGCGCCGGCACGCTTCTTCTTGAACTTTCGGGCCTGCTCGTAGTACCGCTCGACGTTCTGCTCGACCGTCTCGTGGACGAAGAGGGTCACGCGCAGACCGAGGTCGACCTCGACCGAGGCCTTCGCCGGGTCTACGGAGACGATCCGCCGGGCCACCGGGTTCTCGGCCCCCTTCAGGACCTTCGCGATCTCCTGCCAGGAGCGCTGGCGGCTTGCGGCGTCGAGGGTGGTGATCACCTCGGATGCCAGCGTATACTGCTCGTAGATCAGCTCCGCGACCCGCTCGTTCCGCTGGATCTTCTGCTCGAAGCCGATCACGGCCTGCTCCTGCTGTCGCCGCATCCGCTCTTCGCGCGACACCTCCTCGCGCTTCTCCACGACCTTCACGGTCGGCGCAAGCGGATAGAACACCTCGAGGGCCTCGTCGAAGCTCGCAAAGGTCTGCGTGGGGGTCATGCCGGTGAGGGCGATGGGCCACGCGCCCTTTTTGTCGAGGACCGGGGCCGGGCAGGCCTTCACCTCGGCGATCAGGTCCAGGAGCGCTGCGTAGACCGGCTCCGAGTCGACGGAGGCGGCGGGGGCCGAACGGTCGACACCGGCACGGACGCAGACCTCCTCGGCGAACGCCCCTCCGAGACGGAGCTCGACAGCCAGGGTCCGGACCAGGTCGCGGTCGGATCCGGCTAGCAGGGCCTGGAAGGCCTCCGGCTCCGGTAACGGGGCCGGCCGGTCCTTCAGCGTGTACTCCGCGCCCGGCACCACCTCGCGGTCCTTGAAGCGGTGGTGCCAGAGTGGCTTGATGATCCGCCAGTCCGTATCGCAGAGCACCACGTTCCCCTCGTCGAAGAGCTCGAAGACGAGCCGGTAGGTCGTATCCTTCCGCCCGATCTCCATCGAGACGATCCGCTCGAGCCCGTGCTGCTCGATCGCCAGGACGCGCCCGCCCTCGAGGTACTTCCGGAGCATCATCGCGAACGACGAGGGCAGCTTCGGGGGCTCGGGGGGCGTCTGAACCCGGTGAATCCGCCGCCCCGACTCGACCATGAGATGATAGCGGGCGTGCTCCTGGCCGTTCAGCCGGATACCCAGCAACTTCTGGTCGTACTGGTAGACCTTCCCGATCCAGAGCGGAAGCGCACGCTGCAGCCCTGAGACCACGGCCAGCAGGTCCACTCCACTCATCCCCTGTGCAGTCGCCATTAAGTACCAAGATAGATATGCCCTGACGCCTAAAAAATAGGTTCACTGGTGTCATGACCGAAACCGAAACCGATTTGCCGAGAATAGGGAGCGGCACCAAGGCGGAGCGACTCCGCTCGGAGAAACAGGGCGATCACATGCGCCGCATCGCGAGGACGCTTGCGGCCTGCTTCCTGGGCATGATCGCCGGAGGGCTCTCGTTCTATTTCGGGGGCACCCCGAACGAGCTCGCTGTCCAGCCGAACGCCCTGCTCTCGCTGGTGCTGCTCGCCGCCGCCATCGTGGTCCAGCGCCACCTCTTCATCCTGCTCCGGCTCGATACGCCCCGACTCGGGGGCAAGGACTGGTTCTACCAGGGATTCATGACCTTTGCGCTCTGGTTCATCACGCAGACGATCCTTCTGACGACCTCGGTTCGGTAAGCCATCATGCGAATCGCCGTTGTTCATCGTGAGCGATGCCACTCGCGCAAATGCGGGACCGAGTGCATCTCCTACTGTCCGAGGGTCCGGACCGGGGACGAGACCGTCGTGCTCGGTGAGGACGGACGGGCCGAGATCTCCGAGGAGCTCTGCGTCGGCTGCGGCATCTGCATCAAGAAGTGTCCGTTCGACGCGATCGATATCGTAAGTCTGCCCGAGGAGCTCGAGCGACCGACGCACCGCTACGGCCAGAACGGCTTCGCTCTCTACGGCCTCCCGATCCCGGTCGAGGGGAAGGTGACGGGCCTGCTCGGCCCGAACGGGATCGGCAAGTCGACCTCGGTCAAGGTCCTCTCGGGGGCCCTCCGACCGAACCTCGGCGTCTTCGATCACGAGGTCGAGTGGAGCGAGGTCCTGAAAGGCTTTGCCGGGACCGAGCTCTTCGACTACCTCTCCCGTGTCTCGGCCGGCCGCATGAAGGTCGCGGTCAAGCCGCAGTACATCGACCAGATCCCGAAGGTCTTCTCGGGTACGGTTCGCGAACTCCTGGAGAAGACCGACGAGCGGGGGGCGCTCGGGGGATACCTCGAGGCGCTCGGCCTCTCATCGCTTGCGGACCGGACGATCGGGACGCTCTCGGGGGGCGAGCTCCAGCGGGTCGCGATCGCGGCCTGCCTCGCCCGCGAGGCCGACTTCTACTTCCTCGACGAATGCACGCCGTTCCTCGACGTGTACCAGCGGATGGTCGTGGCTCGTCTCGTACGCGAGCTCGCGAGCGACCGGCCGATCGTGATTGTGGAGCACGACCTCGCGATCCTGGACATGCTCGCGGACACGGTCCACGTCGGCTACGGCACGCCCGCCGTCTTCGGGGTCGTGACGCGACCGAAGGGCGTCCGCGTCGGGATCAACCAGTACCTCGAGGGCTTTCTCGCGGAGGAGAACGTCCGCTTCCGCGACCACTCGGTCGTCTTCGAGAAGCGGGCGCACACGAAGGGGAGCGACCGCCAGACCCTCTTCACGTTCCCGAAGATGGCCAAGACCTTTCCCGCGTTCCGCCTCGATGTCCTGGGCGGCGAGGTTCGCCGCGGCGAGGTCCTGGGCGTGGTCGGGGCGAACGGGATCGGCAAGTCGACCTTCGCCCGGCTCCTCGCCGGGGCCGAGACCCCGGACGGCGGGCCGGTAGAGAGTCCTATCCGGATCTCGTACAAGCCGCAGTACCTCAAGGGAGACACCTCGGTCCCGGTCGAGTTCCTCCTCCGCGGGGCCACGACCCGGTTCGACTCCTCGCAGTTCCAGCACGAGATCCTCGAGCCGCTCTCGCTCGGGCCCCTCCTCCAGTCGCCCGTGGACACGCTCTCGGGGGGCGAGCTCCAGCGGGTCGCGATCGCGGCCTGCCTCGCCCGCGATGCAGACCTCTATATCCTGGACGAGCCGTCGGCCCACCTGGATGTCGAGCAGCGCGTCCGGGTGACGCGCGTGATCAGACGCCACGCCGAGGGGCGCGAGGCCGGGATCATGGTGATCGACCACGACATCTACCTGATCGACATGGCGAGCGAGCGCATCCTGGTCTTCGAGGGCGAGCCCGGCCTCTCCGGGACGGCCGTCGGCCCCTTTGGCATGCGGGACGGGATGAACCGCTTCCTCGGCAACCTGGGGATCACCTTCCGCCGCGACCAGACGGGCCGGCCCCGGATCAACAAGCCCGGGTCCTACCTCGACCGCGAGCAGAAGTCGTCCGGGGAGTACTACTACTATACGGGCGACGAGGAGCAGTCTTCGGCCCGATGAGCACTTTTTTTCCCGGCCTGAGAGTTCAACAGCGAGGTCGCCGGAACGATAGCCAAGCGCGAGAGGTCAAGCGCTGCTGCTGTTTGTGAAAGAGGCCGGCGCGATGAAACGGATCGCCACCCCGACTTGTCGGTGCGGGCTCGACGCAGCCGCGCTGATCGCCAACGCCGGTCAACTCTGCGAGAGGCCTAAAAGAGGTATCAAAGGTTAACGTATGAGATGAACCAGTGCCGTCCTGGTCGGCAAAATTCATCACTGCCTGCACCGGGATCATCCCTATTGCGGCAACCTGCAACTCGGAAGCCGCCATGAAGTCCTCAGAATCGAAAAACAAAGAAAAAGCGGTCGCCGTTCTCAAAACGCTTGAGACCGGCGACAGGACCGCGGTGGAACAGTACGTCAGCGCGGACCCCTACATCCAGCACAACCTCGCGTTTCCCCGACGGCCGCGAGGCGCTTCTCAACGCGCTTCCCTCTCTCATGCAGGCCGGTCCGTGCGGCCCGTCTGAGTCCTCGGCGACGGCGAGCATGTTGTCATCCATTCGGAGTATCTCCTCTTCGGGAAGAAGCGGACCGGGTTCGACATCTTCCGGTTCGACCAGGGCAGGATCGTGGAACACTGGGACAACCTGCAGGAGACTGCGAGCTCGACAAGGAATGGAGACAGCATGATCGATGGGCCGACGCAGCTCGTCGACCTCGATAGGACTTCGGAGAACAAGGCACTTATCCGGGATTT
This sequence comes from Methanoregulaceae archaeon UXB-2016, assembly GCA_004332335.1. Taxonomy (GTDB): domain Archaea; phylum Halobacteriota; class Methanomicrobia; order Methanomicrobiales; family Methanospirillaceae; genus UBA288. Next base: position 14,562 of record SISS01000005.1, read on the forward strand.
CGTGACCTCCGTTCTGATGGACCGGCATCCGGAAAAACTGCCGTCGTTCTTCGAAGGGGATACGTATCTCCAGCACAACCCGCTTGTTGCGAACGGAGTCTCTGGACTCACAACGGCACTTCAGGAGTTTTCCGCTCAGGGAATGGCCCTGAACTATACCAGGACACGAATGGTGCTCGGGGAGGGGAACTTCGTACTGGCGGGAAGTGAAGGAACCCTCGGACAGCAACCCGTCACGTATTACGATCTGTTCATGGCGGAGAACGGAAAACTCGCCGAGCACTGGGATGTCATCGAGCCCCTGATGCCGGAAGAGAAATGGAAAAACAAGAACGGGAAATTCTAAGCGCGAATCGCTCCCTGAAGCGGGATGGCCTCCCATAGACACGGTCGTGCCTGTACCTGGTGGCGCGGTCTTGGGATTCGAGGTTGCCGGCGTCGAACGGAAGGGCCAGCAAAATCGACGTCATGCAATCACGCCCGGCTGCGTGCGGTCATTGTCGAAGTCGAGCCGGCCCCAGTACCCTGCTCGGCGGATCGGATTTGCCGGCCCATAACGTCCCCACCCCGTGCGCGGCGATTTTCGGGACGACCAATCAGCACGCGGCGAAACCGCAAGAGGCCAACTCCCGAGATGGAAAGGGTCAATCGCTCTTCTCACTATCGACCGCATGCCGACAGCGGAAAACGGGGCCAAGAGAATAAATATCGGTGATTCCTTAATTAGTGCCACCTTCATAGACGGAATGAAAAGGTGGTGGTGTGGTTACCCTCATCGACTTAGGTCGCTCTACCCATGACGAAGAGGCCGCCGAGACGTATCTCCGGGCTCACGGTCTCCTGGTTACCACTACGACCTGTCCTCACTGTGGAGGCACC
>SISS01000006.1 GCA_004332335.1 Methanoregulaceae archaeon UXB-2016
ACCATTCCTGCACTCAGAAACCCGGGATAGCCGAAGGAAACCAGGAGTGCGAACGAATGAAAATAGTCACGGAGGGAAATTAGCGAAGGACTGTGGCTCAGGCCCCGCTCCTGTACATTCCGCTCCTCCTGCTCTCGATCGCGGCCACGGTCATCGCGTCGCAGGCGATGATCAGCGGGATCTTCTCGATCGTCTATCAGGGGATCACCACGCGGCTTCTGCCGATCATGAAGATCGATTATACCTCGAGCGAGCTCCGGTCACAGATCTATATTGACATAGTCAACTGGCTTATGCTCGGGTCCATCCTCTTCATCATGGTCCTCTTCCAGGCCTCGTCGAACCTTGCCGCAGCCTACGGTCTCGCCGTCACCGGCGACATGACCCTGACCGGGGTCTTCATCACGAGCATCCTCTTTCTGCGCGGCCATATCGGAAAGGCCCTCATCGCCTGTGGGATCACGATGGTTGATATCGCGTTCCTGATCGCAAATCTGACGAAACTGCCGGCCGGTGCCTACTGGTCGCTCGTCATCGCGGCCGTCCCGTTCTCGATCATTCTGATTTACCATTACGGGCAAAAGCGAATCTACCGTCATCTGCGACCGATCCCGGTCCAGCGCTTCCTGAACGAGTTCCGCGAGATCTATGCGGTAAAGTCGAAGATCGACGGGACGGCCCTCTTCTTTGCACGCGACCTGCAGCAGATCCCGCCATACGTCGGTCTGACGATGTTCCAGAACAATATCCTCTACGAAGACAACGTGATCGTCTCGCTCCAGACCCTCGACCGCCCCTTCGGGATCTCGTGGGAGTTCCGAAAGAGCCCTGCAGCTGGAATCCGTCTCTTTGAGATTCGGGCCGGCTATCTCGAGATGATCGATGTTGTCCGGATCTTCCGCGAGGCGGGGATCGAGGAGAAGACGATCTTCTACGGTCTCGACGAGATCGTCTCGACCAACATGATCTGGAAGGTCTTCGCCCTGATCAAGCGGCTCTCGCCTTCATTCGTCCAGTTCTACAAGCTTCCCGCGAACCGGATCCATGGCGTGGTCACACGGGTGGAGCTCTGAGCTCACTCAGACAGCTCGGTTGAGGAGTAGTAGCCCATCCCGGCGAGAAAAGAGGAGCGGGGGTCCGGGGACGGTCCGGCTTCGGGAGGTACGACGGGCATCGGGACCGGACTGGATCCGTCGACCATCCTGGCGACCGGGAGGACCCCGAGCTCGCTGTGGTTGACACTGGAGAGGGCCGGCATCACGAGTGCCATCCCTGAGCCATCGACCGCAAGTACGCGAAAGCCGTGTGCGCGGGCCCAGGCCAGGGCTGCGGCGGGTATCGCCACCGATGGAACGGTCGAAAGAGAGAGAAGCCGACCGAGGCGCACCGATCGGTCCCCCGAGCGCGCCTGTGCGACCTGCTCGAGGCGGAGCAGGTTCCGGCCAAGCCGCTCGACATGCATCGTCTCCGGCGAGAAACTCGAGATCCGGTCGACCAGAATCTGCTGATCGATCGGCAGCTCGCCGGCCTCCGGCGAGACCAGGAAGCGGTTCTGAGTGCGCAGAGTTGGCGATTGCGGAGCGGCTGTCGGGCCGGTTGTGGGGGGCCGGCTTCCGAGATATGAACCCACCATGGCCAGCCCGGCCACACCCGAGATCCCGAGGAAGATAAAGAGCAGGTAGCTGAGCCAGCGAGGAAAGAACAAGGAGGCACCCGGTTCCCCCGGCTCGAGGAGGGTCGGCACCGGTTCGACGGTCTCGGTCGGCGACGGGACCACCTCGGGGTCGAGCATCCCGGGGGGGAGTTCAAACGGAGGGGAGGAGACGATCTCTGCCGTAAAGACCGGGAGCATGCCCGCAGGACCCTCGGTCGGGGTCGCATTCGGGTCGAAGGGAGGGATCTCGCCGACTGGTGTCACCTCTGCGGTGGACCCTGCGTACGGCGTCATGCCCGGGTCGATATCGGGGGTATCGGTCGCCGTCGGGTACTCGGTGATCGTCACATACGGCCAGGTCGTCGGGACCGTGAAGTTCAGGGTCTCGTTGTTCTCGGGGGTCGGGGGAGAGGTGACGTTCACGGTCTCTATCGGCGGTGTCGCCGTGAGGTTCGGATCCACAGTCGAAGTGGGCAGGGCCGTGGTCGGAACGGGCGTCGAGGTGGACGTGGGCAGGGCCGTGGTCGGAACGGGCGTCGAGGAGGACGTGGGCCGTGCAGTGGTCACCTGGGTGGTGGGCGCCGGAGTGGTCGGGACCACGGTCGGGGTGCGCGAGGCGGTCGCGCGGACCGTCGGGTCGGCCGTCCTGGTGGCGGTGGGCGCCGTCGTTTGGACGGACGGTTCGGCTGTCGGGGCCTTCGTGGCCTTGACGGTCGTCGGCACAGAGGTCGGAGACGTCCCGTTCGATGCCGGTGTGGTCACGTTGCTCGACAGGGTCGGCGACGGACCGGACGCGCTCCAGGTGGGGGCCGGTGTGGCCGCCTGGGCGGCGCTGAGGCAGATGCCCACAGCGATGAACAGCAGAAGGACGATTCTCATGCACGATCTCACGGCAGGTCTCCGGAGGGGAAGGGTTGAAGCACTGGAACAGGCAGTGCCCCATGGTCCTCCTAGAGGATCTATTGATCACCCTATAAATGATCTCGCAAAGGGGAGAAAGTTGGAGATCAGGCGGAAAAATGACCGGGAACTTCTGTTCCGGCACGGATCGCCACAAGCGAAAAGGGCAGAGAGAGGCCGTCATGGAGCCTCGTCAGCACGCCCGGATTATCGGGGTGCGTATTTAAGTAGCGGTTCTGTATATATAATACAGTACCTATGTTGACGCGGTCAGTTCCCGGCAGAAGACATGGGGGTGTGATCACGTGTATTCACCTGACACTACCAAGTATCTCATTCACCTTACCTTGCAGGCCGAGGGGGTGGTCGAGAAACCCGATGTAGTTGGGGCCATATTTGGCCAGACTGAAGGGTTGCTCGGCGAAGACCTCGATCTGCGAGACCTGCAAAGAACTGGACGCGTGGGTCGCATAGACGTCCAGATCAGCAGTAAGAAAGGCGAAACGAGAGGTGATATCTACATCTCGTCGTCGCTTGATCGGGCCGAGACCGCCATCCTGGCGGCCTCGCTTGAGACCATCGATCGCGTGGGCCCGTGTGTGGCACATGTTGCGGTCGAATCTATCGAGGACATCCGCGTCACGAAACGGCGACGGATTGTCGAACGGGCCAAGGAGCTCCTGCTGGACCACTTTGACGAGGGGTCCATCGACAGTTACGAGCTCCTCGACGAGGTTCGCGAAGCGATCCGGATCGAGAGGATCGAGTCGATCGGCGACGACCATATACCTGCGGGTCCGAATGTCGTCGACTCGGACGCGATCATCATCGTGGAGGGGCGCGCCGATGTGATCAACCTCCTGAAGTACGGGATCAAGAACGCGGTGGCGGTCGAGGGGACAAACGTCCCCAAGACGATCGTCGAGCTCTCGGATAAGAAGACGGCGACCGCGTTCTTCGACGGAGATCGCGGGGGAGAGTTGATCCTCAGGGAGCTCCTCCAGATCGCCGATATCGATTACGTGGCCTTCTCTCCGCGCGGCAAGTCCGTTGAGGATATGGCGCGAAAGGAGATCATCAAGGCGCTCAGAAACAAGATCCCGGTCGAGTACGTCCGGGATCAGTATCATGCGACCGAGGGCAGACCCCGCCCGGAGCCGAAGAGCCAGCGCCCGGCCCCCTCGAACCCGACGGCAGGACCGCAGGCGGTGCCGGAGGCCGGAGAACAGACAACGGCTGAGGAGACGGTCGCAGGCCCCCAGGGCCAGACCTCGCTGCGCGACCACCTGGAACGGGTCTCTGGCCGCACGCTCGCCCGGTTCCTCTCGGCGGACTTCACGGTCCTGGCTGAGGTTCGCGCCGAAGAGATGGAGCGCACCCTCGATGGGATGAGCGCCCAGATCACCGGACTGGTGGTCGATCGACCCGTGGACCAGCGCCTGCTCGACCGCCTTGTGGCCCGCGGCGTGGAGTTCGTCGCCGCACGAGACTTTTCGGAGGTGATCAAGCGGCCTCTGTCGGTCCGTTTGATGAAACTTCCATAGGATGGATTAGATATTTAAGATAAGCATTTCTATTTTGATCAGAGGTGGGGGAGATGCACAAGGACGAGTTGATCATTTTGCACCAGATGCTCTCGGAGATCAAAGACTACTTCGAGGCCGCAAGTCCTGAATTGCTCTTCTCCCAGTACCACGCCCTCAGGATCGGCCCGACGCAGATCCACAAGAGCAAGCTCGAGCACAAGTATGCGATCTTCGTGCTCGGGTCAGAGATCGCAAACGCGATGCGGACCGTGGAGTTCTCCGCCTCCAACCGGATCTCCGCTCGGATGAAGGAGCTCGCCGAGAAGACGATGAAGGAGATCGAGCTGCTCCAGCAGCAGATGTAGGACATCCGCATGGCAGACATCCCCACCATTGACGACGCAGTCGGGCCGCTCGCCGAGGCCCTCCAGGACGGCCCCGATCCGGCCGTCCGCGCATATGCCGCCCTGACCCTCGGCCATTGCGGTCACCCCGGGGCTGTCGCTCCCCTGGTCGGGGCCCTTGCCGATCCCGAAAAACAGGTCAGGATGGTGGCCGGCCGGGCTCTGGCCGGGCTCGGACCGGTCGCCGTGCCGGCCCTGATCGCCGCGCTCGGCGACAGGTCCTGGGTCGTACGCTATCGCGCCACCGAGGCGCTCGGCTCGATCGCGGATCCTCGCGTGCCGGCGGCCCTTGTCGAACGACTTGAGGACGAGAAGGACCACGTCCGGTACATGGCGGCAAAGGGCCTGGCCCGCCACCCCGACTCGACCGCGGCTGAGGCCCTGCTCGACCGGCTCGACGACGAGAACCCGTACGTCCGCCGAATGGCGGTGCGGGCGCTCGAGGCGGCTGCGGTCGGGCTCGAGGGCCCGATCGCGGCCCGGATCACGGAAGCACTCGAGGCCCAGACCGACTCATAGTGCAGCCAGCCGCCGCCAGTAGGCGTCGCAATCCCCGGGGCAGAGGCCGCCGATGCGGACGTGATCGGGGTCGAGGACCTCGAGGGCGGCCCGGACCTCCTCCTCTGACGGGTCGACGAGATAGACCGGGCGGCGCCCGTACTGATCCATCACTCCGGCGAGTTCCGCCACCCGCTTTCCCGGTAGTGCGAGAGACCGCTGGTGCTCGAGCAGGACGGCGAGGGCCTCCTCGTCCGGGTCGAGGCAGAAGAAGAAGGTCATGGGAGAGGAGAGATCCTCCATCTCTTCGTCGGTCGGGGACGCCGCAAGGAGCACGTGGCCCATGACCCCGGCATCCCGCATGCTCCGCATCAGGACACGGTAGACGTCCCGGACGGCGGCATTCGCCTCGGCCGGGTCGCCGAAATGACGGTCGACGAGCCCGAGGTCGGACGGTGCGAGCATGGTCGTCCACGGTGCCCGGACAAAGCCCGAGAGTGCCCGGGCGTCCATCGCCAGCGCCGACGACTGCGGAAATGGATCGTCGCGCAGTATGCCGTCGCGCACTCCTCCGATCGCATCCTGCCACCGCGGGGCATAGAAGAGTCCTCCTCCGGCCACCGTCCCGATCCCGGCCTCGACCTGGGGGCGCACCGATTCGTACAGCCGGAGCGTGGTCAGGTCCGCCTCGGTGCGGGGGAGGTCCGCCATCAGGGCGGCGAGCGCTGAAAGGGGCGGGATCGAGGCCTCTCCACCGAATCCGCGAGTATCGAGTGCCGGTCGTGCAGCCATGCGTCCGTACTATATATCGGATCGCTCTCAAAAAGCTCTGCATGAGCGATTCGCCCCGGCTCGTCACATGCGGCCTTCCGTACACGAACGGTTCGTGCCATCTCGGCCACCTCCGCACCTACGTGCCGGCAGATATGTACGTCCGGTATCTTCGCCATCGCGGGGAGGAGGTCGTCTTCATCTGCGGATCCGACAACCACGGAACGCCGATCGTGGTAAGCGCCGAGGCCCTGGGGACCACGCCGGCCGAGCTCTCGCGCCGGTACCACGAGCACTTCGACACCACCTTCCGGCGGATGGGTGTCCGCTTCGACCACTTCGGCATGACCGACGGGCCGACGAATCACCGTCGGACGCAGGCGATCGTCTCGGCGCTCGAGGAGAAGGGGCATATCTACATGGAGCGGATCCAGCAGAGTTACTGCCCGAAGTGCCAGCGGTTCCTGCCCGATCGGTATGTAATGGGGCTCTGCCCGCACTGTGGCGCCGAGGCGCGCGGTGACGAGTGCGACCAGGGCTGCGGCAAGCACCTCGAGCCCGGTGAGATCCGCGCGCCGGTCTGCACGGTCTGCAGCACACCGGCCGAGCTGCGCGAGCAGGAGCACTACTTCTTCCGGCTCTCGACCTTCGCGCCGTTCCTGGTCGAGCACCTCGAACACCTGAAAGGGACCGCGAACGCGCGCAACTACGCCCAGGGCTGGGTCCGCGAGGGGCTCCGCGACTGGTGCATCACGCGCACGCTCGAGTGGGGCGTCCGGTATCCGGGCCGCGACGACCTCGTGGTCTACGTCTGGGTCGATGCCCCGATCGGCTATATCTCGTTCACCGAGGAGTGGGCCGCCGAGCACGGAGTGGACTGGAAGCGCTACTGGTGCGGCGACACCGAGGTCACGCACTTCATCGGCGGCGACATCACCTATCATCACTGCATCTTCTGGCCGGCCCTGCTGAAGGGCGCCGGCTACGGCCTCCCGACGGCCGTCGTCGCCTCGGGCATGCTCAAGGTCGACGACCACAAGTTCTCGAAGTCGCGAGGGTACGTGGTCTGGACGAACGAGGACTACCTCGACCTCGGACTGCCCGCAGACTGCCTCCGGTACTACCTGCTGGCCTACACGAGCCACACCAAGGAGCTGAACTTCTCCTGGCGGGCCTTTGCTGACCGGGTCAACAACGAGCTCGTCAACACCTTCGGCAACTTCGTGCACCGAAGCCTCCACTTTGCCCACACCCAGTTCGGCGGGGTGCCGGCCGTGCCTGCCCGCGACGAGGTCCTGGCCGAGATCCGGCAGACCATGGCAGCGATCGACACGGCCATGAACGAGTACGAGTTCAAGACCGCGGTCGACGCGGTGCTGGGGCTCGCCGCCTCGGGCAACACCCTGATCCAGTCCAATGCTCCGTGGAAACTGATCAAGACCGACCGGGATGCGGCCGCACAGGTGATCGCGGACGCTCTCCAGATCGTCAGGGCCCTCGCGATCCTGATCGACCCGGTGATGCCCGAGACCGCCGGTCGGATCTGGGGCATGCTCGGCCTCCCCGACCCCATCGCGGACGAGGGACTTGAGGGCTGCACCGCGCCGCTCGCGCCGGGACCGCTGGCCATGCCGACCCCGCTCTTCTCCCGGATCGAGGAGAAGCGGGTGACCGAGCTCGATGCCCTGCTCACGGCTCGGGTGGCCGAGGCTGAATCGCGTGCCTGCAGCGCACCGTCGGGTGACGCCCCCCTTACCATCGATGAGTTTTCACGGATGGAGCTCGTGGTCGGCCGGGTCCTGCAGGCCGAGCCGATCAAGAAGTCCAAGAAACTGCTCAGGCTCGTCGTCGACGTCGGTACGGAGGAGCGGCAGATCGTGAGCGGCATCGCGGGGCACTACACGCCGGGCGAGCTCGTCGGCACGGACGTGATCGTGATCGCCAACCTCGCTCCGGCCGTGCTCTTCGGGATCGAGAGCCGGGGCATGATCCTCGCGGCCGGCGACGAGGCCTCGCTCCTCGTGCCGATGAGACCGGTCGCTCCGGGAACACGGGTGCGTTAAAAAAAGGGAACGGGCCTGGAGGGATTCGAACCCCCGACATCCGGGTTAGAAGCCCGGCGCTCTATCCGGACTAAGCCACAGGCCCCCGGAGTATCTCTATTCGACCCGGTCCCTAATGAAACCGTCGAATGGGAAAAGAGGGGAGGGTCAGCCGGCGTGGCAGCAGGGCGCCCGGACCACGTCGACCAGTGTCGGCGTGAGAGTCTCGCGTGCGATGATGCCTTTGACCGTCGATTCGGCGCAGTACCGGACCTGGATCCGGACCGCGGTCCGCTCGCGCTCCTCGAAGTAGGAGCCGTGCGAGAACTCGACCACCCGTTTCATCGAGACCCCTATGGTCAGCACGTCGGCGAGGACTCCCCGATCGCCCGGAGAGAGGTCCTCGGAGTCCACGTTCGTCATGAAGATCTGCGTTCCGGGCCCGACGCCGGCGATCGAGATCACGTTGTGGGCCGACTGGACCTCGAGGGTCCGCGGCAGCCCCCGCTTGAGTTCCCGGAGGATCTCGGGGGAGAGACTGGTGAGTGCGGGTAACTCCATCGCGATCACCCGTACATCGGGAGGTTCTCACGCTTCTGCGAGACCTCGGTCGACTGGACTTCTTCGGCCAGGCGGTGCATGGTCGACTCGATCTCTTCGGCCTGGTCGAGCAGGGGCTGCATGTCCACGTTCAGGTCGTACATCTTGTTCAGCACGTCGAGCGCGGCGGCCGATGCCCGGGGGTCGGGGGCATTCACGGTCTCGCCGAGCAGCCCGATACCGGGGATGCCCCGGACCTTGCACTCGGTCAGGATCGAGGAGGCGATCCCCGAGATGGAGCCCACGGGAAGGAACTGGGTCAACTCCTGGATTCGTGCGAGCGCCTCATCGCTCGTGGCAATCCCGAAGACCCGCTTCTCCGGCTCGTTCGTGACCACGCCGGCAAGGGCGACCACCTCCTTCGGATGATAGGGGGCAAGCCAGTCCATGATCCCGTTCGCGACCTCGTAGCAGATCATCGGGTGGACCGGGATATCGGCCACGATCGCGACGAGCGGGGCCTTCTCGTAGATCCGGACGGGGACGTTGATCAGCCCCTTGGCCATCATCGCGAACGGCGGGAAGTACTTGCTCGTCATATTCCCGATCAGCGGAAACTCGAGCTGATCGACCAAGTACTGGAGCGCGATCGAACCGACCAGACCGCTCCCAGGAAAGCCCATCAGCACGGTCGGGGACTCGCCGGCGAGCGGACTTGCCATGATCTTGATGTCGTTTGACGGATCGGGGGGCATTAAGTTAACATAGGGTATCTCCCTAAAAAGTATTATGGAAGAGTTCGAGGTAAAACGGGGGTTGACGAAGGATCTGGCGGATCGGATCCCCATCGAACTCCGCCGGTGCTTCGGGTGCGAGCCCGAGCCCGCCGGGGAGGGCTATGCGATCGCCTGCGGTGCGATTCGCCGACTTGTCGCGACACCCGGTCCCGCCGGGAAGACGCTCACGGTCGAGATCGAGACCGAGACCGAGATCGGCGACGACGCCGTGATCCTCGACACCATCCGGAAACGAAACGCATTTCTCGAGGCCGCGACCGGCTTCAACTCGAAGGAGCGGGTCAAGCGGGCAAAAAAGAAGACCGAAGGGTAATCACTCGATCGTGATCGCCGGTTTGTAGGGGAGGGCCCCGCCCGCCTTCGGGTGGGCCGACTCCTCTGCGCCGACGATCCGGACCGGGAGCCCGAGAGTCTGCTCGAGAAACGAGCGGGCCTCGGCAAAGACCGTCTGTTCGTCGAGTTCGAGGGCCAGCAGCCCGTCGACGATCGTCGGGGGCAGCCGGTGGATCAGGGTCGTACACTGCTTTGCCGCGTCAGCGGCCTCTTTTCCACGCTGGCGCATCTCTGCGTCCTGCATCACCGTTCGGACGGCCACCTGCCGGTCCTCAGACGCGGCGATCGTGCGGAAGACCGACCGCTTCCACACGGGGGCAATCGCGATCTCGACCGCCGTCGGCGTGATCGGAAGCAGTTTCAAGATCGACTCCACGTCCTCGACCGTGCGGCTCAGGAGCTCCTCGCCGAGCTCGAGCGAGGGCTGGATTCCCCCCGCATCCGCCACGGGCCAGGGGGCGAACGAGACCAGGTCGTCGTGTCCGAGGGCCTGCCAGAGGTCCTCGCAGATGAACGGGATGAACGGCGCGAGGAGCCGGACCCAGACCGAACAGAGCTCGCGCACGGCAGAACCGCCCTTGCTTCCCTCGGGCTGTCGGCGCCAGTACCACCGCAGGTCGGCCTCGATCCCGAAGAACGCCTCCTGCAGGGCCTGCCGCGTCTGGAAGAGCTCGAGTGAGGCCGTGGTCCGTTCGATATGACGCTGGAGCCGGCTGAGCAGCCAGGCATCGATCGGGGTCGCCGCGCCGTCGGTGGCGAGAGCGTCGCGGACCGTCGTCTCGAACCGTTCGATCTGCCGGCGGGTCGAGGCGACGAGTTCGTTGCGCCAGTCGAAGTCCTGCCAGGGCTCGGCCGAGCCCATCAGAAACATCCGAACCGTGTCCGCCCCGAACTCGGCCAGGGCGTCCTCGAGCAGGAAGACGTTCCCCTTGGACGAGGCCATCTTCGCGCCGTTCAGGAGGCCCATCCCGAAGACGACCATACCCTTCGGCTGGAGCTCGGGGGGGAAGATCGCCGCGTGGTGGAAGAGCTGGAAGGTCAGGTGGTTCGAGATCAGGTCCTTTGCCGAAAACCGGTAGTCGTAGGGATACCAGCTCAGGAACTCCTCGCGAAGGGGCTTGAGTGCTTCACGCCCGATAAGCCCGTCCGACTCCTTGCCGAGGAAGAGGTAGTCGAACGCGGCCGGCGTGAGGAGTGCCGGGTCGAGCTCGCGGATCCGGTGGGCAACCGTGTAGTAGGCCATGTAGATGGTCGAGTCCGAGAGGGGCTCGATCAGCCAGGTCGGATCCCAGGGCAGGCGAGTCCCGAGGCCCACGCGGCGGGTGCAGGCCCAGTCGCGGAGCCAGTCGACGGTCCGTTCGAACTCAACCCGGACCTCGGGGGGAACGAGCGAGACCTCGGGCAGGACGGCCTTCACCTGATCCTTCCAGGCCTCGTCCGAGTAGGTCAGGAACCACTGGTCGTGGAGGATCTTGACGTAGACCCGGGTTCCGCACCGGCAGACGACGGGACGGCTGTCGAACTCGTACATCACGCTCGAACCGTGTTCGCTGATCAGCAGCTCGCCGACCGTGTCCCGCGCCTCTCGGACCGGGATGCCGCCGAGCCGCGCATGGAGGCGGCCCTTTGAGAACTCGGCACTGTAGACCTCCTGAGTCAGCGAGTCCATGCGCGTGTCGTGCTGGTTCGTGATCTTCGCCCGCTCGACCGCGTCCTGCGCAGGGCACTCGCCGTAGCCCTCGACCGAGATCAGGGGCCGGGGCACGATCTCCGTGTACCGCCCCTCCTGCTGGAGGTCGCGGAGCGCGATGTAGTCGAACGGTGCGTGGGCCGGGACCGACATCACGACTCCCGTCGCCATGTCCGGGTCGACGAACTCGGCCGGGAGGATCGTGACCTCGCCGGCAAGCGGGTGCGAGACCACCTGGCCCACGAGCGACGTTCCCGGGACCTCTTCGATGATCCGGACCGTATGGTCCTGGAGCGCGATCTTCTCGGCCGCCTCGCGCGAGACGAGCCAGGGGACGCCGTCCACCTCGGCCCGAACATACGTGACCGACGGGTTCACCCAGAGGTTCGTAACGCCGTAGACGGTCTCGGGCCGCAGGGTCGCGGTCGGCACGATCGTCTCGCCCCAGCGGAAGCTGACGAGCACGAACCGGATCACCTCTGCCTTGTCCCCCTCGAGGAGGTCGTGGTCCCCGACCGGGTTGTCGCAGAGCGGGCAGTAACGGACCGGGTGGGCTCCGCGGACCACGTAGCCCTTCTCGTGCAGGCGTCCGAACTGCCACTCGATGAACCGGCTGTAGTGGGGGTCCACGGTCGTGAACCGCCGCCGCCAGTCGATGGAGAGGCCGGCCATCCGCATCACGCGCTCGTACTCGTTCGAGAAGTGGTGCACGATCTCGATCGGGTCGACGAACCGCTCGAGCACGTCGGGCGGGACGCGGTAGAGGTCGCGGTAGAGCCGGATCGCGGCGGGATCGTGGTTCGCGATCCGCTTCGAGATCCCGATCACCGGCGCGCCGGTCACGTGGAAGGCCATCGGGTAGAGCACGCGGCGCCCCCGCATCCGCCAGAACCGGGCGATCACGTCGGGGACCAGGTAGGTCCGCCCGTGGCCCACGTGCATCGCACCCGAGGGATAGGGGTACGCGACGGTCAGGTAGAACTTCTCCGCGCCGGGCGCCGGGTCCACCGAGAACGCATCGCTCCACCGGGCGCGGACGGCAGCCTCCATCGACTGCATCTCATCGTGCTGATCCATCTCCTTCACTCCCCTCATCTAGACGGGCCGCATCCGGATGACCTCGCCGTTCGTATAGCGCTTCTGCATCTCCTGGGCGATCGTGCTGTTGCGCGCGAGGTGTATCTCGCCGCTCTCGTTCACGGTCGCGGTGAAGAGGTACTCCTTGCCGGCGAAGACATCCACGATCCGCCCGCTCTGGTCGGGGACGATGATCGCGAGGTGCTTGCGGTCGGTTCGGATCCGGATGCCTCCTTCATTCATCTCCTCCTCGGCCGGATGGGGCGTCGGAGGTGTCGACTCGGAGCGGGGGCGGATATCGATCCCGACCCCGACGCGGTTCACAATCGAGGCGACGTTCTTGCCGCCCTTGCCGATCGCGGCCGGGACGTCCTTGTCGTCGATGTAGACCACGGCCTTGGTCTCGGAGAGCATCCGGACCTCGACCGGGCCATCCGTGTACCGACCGATCTCACGCTGCAGGTCTCGCTCGACATGCCGCCAGCCGTTCCGCTCGTCAGCGGGGCACTCCGCTCGCTCGGCGGGTGACTCCGGGGCGGGGGCGGGCCGCTCGGCAGGCGCGGCCGACCCCGAGAGGGGCATGATCACCATCTCGCCGTCGTATCGGAAGACCTCGAGTGCCGCCTCCCCGGTCTCGGCATCGGTCACGGTCACGACGGGCATCACAACGCCGTCGCTCGGAATCGACTCCGGGATTCGGAGACCGAACTCCAGGTCGTAGATCCGATGTGCTTCGCCCTCCTCGACGATCACGATCGTATCGATCACGCGGGAGAGCGTGCCGAAGTCGACCCGATTCAGGAAGCGGAGCAGAGCCGCATGGATATTTTCGGCATGCAGAACCCCGATCATCCCCACGCCCGCGAGACGCATATCGGCAAAGACGCGGAAGTCTTCGGTCCGGCGGAGCTCGTCGTAGACGACATAGTCGGGCCGGAGCAGCATCACCATCTCGGCCGTTGCCTCCATCCGCCCGTCGAGGGCGGTGTACTGGGAGATTCGGTCGGGGACCTGCATGTCCCGCGGGGTTTCCATGGTCTTGGTGATGATCCCGCTGTTCGAGAGGAAGGTCGCGCAGTTCTGTGCGAGGGTGGTCTTGCCGGCGCCGGGCTTTCCGGCGAGCAGTATCCCGACCTTCCGACCGGTCAATCGCTGTTTGATCGCGTCGGCCCGGGCGTAATCCTCGAGCGAGATGTCGACGACCGGCCGGACGGCCGTGATCTCCATGCCGTCGACAAACGGACATCGTGCGATCGCGATCCGCATCGAGCCGATCTGAACGACCGTAATGCCCCGGCTTTCGTGCTCGATGAAGCCGTCGGAGCTCCGCTTGGCCCGCTCCAGGATCTCCTGGGCAAGGCCGACGAGCTCGTATTCGCTCGAGGGCTGCTCCCGGATCCGGACGAGCCGGGCGTCCTGGATCGAACCCCTCTTCGCGTAAGGAGGGACATGTTCCTTCAGATAGACCGCGAGCGTGTGCTCGTCAAAGAACTGATCGATCCCGAGCGGCGAGAACTCGCCGAGCTCGGGGCGGAGGTACTGTACCTCGAGGCCCTTGGCCCGGGCCACCTCGGACTGGACCCGGTCACTCGTCAGGAAGATCGCCTCGTTCTCGATCGCAACGGCCCGGATCATCGCGTCAATCTCGCCGCCGGCGGCGAGGCGGACCTGATCGAACGAGGGGCGGGCGCCGACGAACCGGATCGTGCACATCTTCTCTGTGGCCATCCGGCAGAGCTGCTGCAGCTCGGCGAGACCGGAGAAACCGATCTCGCGTCCCTGGTTCGCCTGGGATTCGAGCTCGGCGACCACGGCCTCGGGGATGATGATCTCAGCGTCGGGGTATTCACCCTTCTTGATAAGGGAGGTGATGCGTCCATCTATTATGACGCTTGTATCGGGGACCAGTTTCATAAAAAATCACCAATATTGATCCGACATCACGGCTTATTAGCATATACCTTGGCGGGATCCACGACCGGTTCTCCGAGCATGGTCCCGTCGATCGTTCGGAAGAAGCAGGTGCGGTAACCCGTGTGACAGGCGGCGCCGGTCTGGTCCACGCGGTAGAGCAGACAGTCCTCATCGCAGTCGACGAGGATCTCGTGGACTCGCTGGAGATGGCCCGACTCCTCGCCCTTCTTCCAGAGCCGCTGGCGTGACCGACTGAAGTAGTGGGCATAGCCCGTCTCCCGGGTGAGGCGAACGGCCTCGTCGTTCGCATACGCAACCATCAGCACATCGCGAGTCCCGGCGTCCTGAACAACGACCGGGACAAGTCCATCCAGATATCGTATCTCAAGCATGGGTACTTCTCCTAGAGACTGGAGAGGAGGTAGAAGAGCGAATCGCCGACGACCAGGGTCACAAGGAAGCCGGCCGTGATCGGCACGATGAAGGGGACCCCGTAGGAGATCCAGACCGGGGAGGCGCGCCGGATCAGGGCGAGCTCCTCGGTGAACTCGTCCGGGCTCACCCTGAGTTCACGGGTATAGAGCCGGGTCCCTCGAACCATCGCGCCCAGGGACTCGCCGAACGAGTAGAACCGCCGGCGGACCTTGTCGTCCACAAGCGAGATCTCCTCCATCACGAAGCCGAACGCCCGGCCGTCCGTGATCTCCTCGGCCGTGACCGGGTAGCCCCGGAGGCGTGGCAGAAGCGGCCCCCGGACGCCGTGGCGCAGGTTCATCAGGTAGATCCCGATCGGGGCGAGCAGGGCCGCGACCTCGGCGTGGACGAGCATCGGAAACGGAAAGAAACCCGGTAAGATTCCGTTGAAGATCGGCTGGACCGGGAATGCCGGGAGGAGAAGGGTGACGAAGATCAGGGCCCAGGCATCGGCTCCTCCGATCAGCCCGAGAGCACCGAAGAGGTAGAAGCAGGCGGCGAAGACCCCTGAGATGAACAGGAGGCGGGCGGCCAGGCCCGGGTCCGTGGCGATGAGAGAGGAGTAGAACCAGGCCGTGCAGGGGGCTGCGACGACGAGCATCGGGTACCAGGTCCGGAACGGCACTCGCCGGTCCCGGAGGTCCAGGATCGAGGCGTAGATGAGCGTCAGGCCGATCGCGGCCGCGCCGACGAGGAGCGGGTTGAACGCCATGGGCGTGTACAGGTGCGTGCGGCGAGCGGATATGTCTGGCGTTTTCGAACGGAAAAATGAGGATCAGGAGAAGTGGAAAGAGTCCATATTCTGCGTCCCGTAGGAGAAGACCTTCAGGGTGTGCCGGCCTTCGCCAAGGTGCAGCGAGGCCGACCGGGTCGTCTTGAACAGGTCGTACGAGCTCGTTCCGGGCACCCAGAGCGTGACCCGGCTCTTGGGATGGCACTCGTCGATCACCTTGAACCACTGTCCGCCGCTCGGAGACGAGACCCGGGCACTGACCGAGTAGCTGCCCGTGTGCGCCACATCCACCGTGTACCGGAGCCACTCGCGGTAGCGGGTGCCGGCCAGGTGATAGCCGCTCTCGTTCACGTTCCGGGCAATCTGGATGTTCCCCTTGCGGTAGACCGAGTTCGCGACCGGCGAGGGCGTGAAGTAACCGACCCCGGGGCCCCCCAGGTCGTAGTCTTCGGCCTGGATCGTGCCGGGGATCCGGAGGGCGACGAACGGCCGCGAGCCGGTCCCGTTGCTCGCCACGGTCCCATCGACCTTCGGCGTGCTCGTCGGCGAGGCTACGGCGGTGCCGCCCTCAGGATGGGCCGCGAGCGGCAGGTTGTCGACGTTGTCGGCCGCGAGACGGTAGGGTTTGGTCAGAAGGCCGTCCTTCTGGTCGCCAGAGGCGGAGACGCCGCTGCCGTCCGGATTGAGCCAGCAGTTGCCGCCGACGATCCGGCCGCCGACGATGTTCGGGCCGTCACGCTGTTCCACATTCCAGAGGTTGGCCGGCGCGGCCCCGTTGACGAAGAAGACGTTCTTCTCGTTCTGCAGCAGGTTGTTCGCAAGGGTATTTCCGGCCGATCCGTAGAGCGAGATACCGGCCAGATCATTCTCGGTCATCCGACATCCCGTGACCTGATTTCGGGTCGAGCCGGTCAGGACTATGCCGTAGCTGTTCGATGTAAAGCGCGAGTTCGAGACGGAGGAGTCCGAGGAGGGGTTGAATGCCAGGCCGAAGTAGTTGTCCGTCGCCGTGCTGCCGTCAACGCGGCCGTTGTGCACCCCCCAGTAATAGATACCGTAGAACCAGTTCTCGGCCCTGATGTTGCGCACCACGACGTTCGAGACCGGGCCCGAGCCGTGGACGAGGACACCGGCGGAGTTCGGGGCGTCCACACCGCGGATCAGGTGGCCGTTCCCGTCGAGGACCACGTCGTCACAGCGGATCTCGATGCAGACCGGGGCCTTCGTATCCAGAATGTCCTTTGTCAACTCATAGGTCCCGGGTGTGTCGATCACCACGGGTCCGGTCACGGCAACGGCCGAGGCAAGCCCGACGGTGCACCCGATCAGGAGCATTCCGAGGAGCAGCCAGCGCGCAGGACCCATCCCTTCAGTACCGAAGCAGAGCATCGTCAACCACGTGCGTTGGTCGATTGCGGGGGCGCCGGCCGGTGGGGAGGGCTGGGACCACCGCAGATATGATTAACGCAACACAGTATATGTCACCGCCCCTAATGAGGGTTACGATATTTACCTGTTTTACCCCAGCGCGAAATATACGAAATTTGAGGTTTTTTTCTGGAATAGCCGGCAATATCTCCTATTCCGACCCAGGGGAGAGACGGAGATGCTCCTCGAGCACCCGGAGGGCCTCCAGCTCGGCGGGTCCGCCGCACCGCCGCACCACCGAGGCATGGTGTTCGATCAGGCGATGGAGCGCAGGATCGCGATTGCGTTGGTATCGGGTCGCATGAACGGTCGCCTCGATCACGGCGCATCGCCCCCGGTTGAGAGGGAGGCTCCGTGCTTCGAGCACCTCCTCGCGCACCACGGAGAACCGGACCAGAACGGCCTCGCCGGTCTCGCGCACCACCTCGGCCCGACAGGCCGCGTATCCCTCGGCGGATGCAAGCCGGTCCCAGCCGAGCTCGGGGATCGGGACGAACGAGGATGAGGGCAGGTCCCCGAAGGCGGTGCGGACGAAGAGCACGGGGTCCTGGACCACATTGGCCACGAGCCAGCCCTCGCGCACCACATTCGCCGCAGTATGGCTCCCGCGATAGAGGACCGCCGATAGCTCGTCGCCGCGCCCATGGATCCCGATCGGTGCGGCGTTCTGCCGCGTAGTCGCGATCACCTCGCTGATCCCGGGGCCTAGGAGTCCCATGCCCATCCCGCCTCGAGCGCCAGGTAGATGGCGCCGATCATGATGTCCGCGAGCGAGCCCGGGTTGACGTCGTGCTCGATGCACCAGGCATCGAGCGACTCGACCGTCTCCCCGCCCTGCAGCACCGCGCGCGCGCGCCGACGCGTCTCCTCCGCGAGGGCCGAGCCATGCTTCTTGACGATGAATGTATCGAGCTCGCTCGCAAGGAGAGAGAGGAAGACACGGGCGATCGCCGTCCGGGGTGCCGGGTCCGCAAGCAGGGCACGCGCGCCGAGAGAGCAGAGGGCGAACCCGTTCGTCCATTCGCGTGCGACCATGTCCAGTTCGGCCGAATGAACCATCACATCGAGCAATGTCATCCCCCGGTCGCGGAGGGCATCCATCGCGGCCGGATCGTTCACGTCCAGGTCGTCGGTCGCATTGACGCGGACGCGCGTGAGGGCGAACGCCCGGTAGAAGGCGACCGCGTCCTCGACCGTGCTCCGTTCGACCGCCCTGCAGGTCCCCAGGAGGTCTCCACCGTAGACGAGCGGAACGAGCAGGATGAACGCGCCGAAGTGGGTGTTGCCCCCGGCATGGCAGGAAGTGGCGCCGACGGCGTCCTCGATCAGGCGTCCGAGGCCGGCGCGGCGCGCTTCGATCGCCTCGAGGGAGGCGCGCGCAGCGAGCGTCGAGACGAGAAAATGCTCGATCCGGGTCTCGGGATAGTCGTGACAGCGGTCCACGTTCCCGGGCTTCGGCGAGGCCAGGACCTCGAGCGCCATCGCGAGCTGCGCCCGCTCCGCCCTCGATGCCGGAAAGGAGCAGTGGAGGGGCATGGGCTCAGGGAGCCGTATGGGGTTCGAAGACATCGTGCGTGATTCGCTCGGAGAGCTGCCGCTTGGCCTGCATATACTCCTTCTTCGACAGACCCATCTGCTGAAGGGTGATGTCGCGGAACATGCACGGCGACGAGGACTTGCAACACCAGGAGAGCGATCCGAAACAGGTCTGCGCGCCGCCCTCGAGCGGGGTTCCCCGTACGGCCTCCTGCTTGAGCGAGATGTATCGATCCCGGCTCAGCCCGATCTTCTCCAGGGTCGGGAGGAGCGGGCAGGACTTGACGGGCATGCAGCAGAACGCGAGCGAACGGATGTCGCCGCCACGACAGAGCTGTTTGGGCGAGTTGTACCACCCCTGCTCGTCTGCGTACCGCGTGATGGCGGCGTCGAGCCCGGCGAGCGTGCGCTCGCTCGCACCGCGCGCGAGCGAGACGAGATCGGCGCCGTGCGAGAGCATCTCGCGCATCTGGTCGAAGGTCGTGATCGAGTTGTTCGCAATCAGGGTCAGGGGGACCGAGTTCCGAATCTCCCGGATCTTCGGGTAGCCGAAGTCCATGAGGTCGACGTGCAGCACCTCCGCACCGGCCTCCCAGCACCGACGGGCGATCGCACGGTCGTCGCTCGCCACGCCGGCCCGGAACTTGACCGAGACCGAGACCCCCTCGTCGCGGAGCGCCCGGATGGATGCCTCAAGGGCCTCGGGCCGGTGGACCAGGGCCTCGCCAGCCCCGACCTCGATCATCTCGGGCTGCCGGCAGTGGGCATCGATCTCGTAGACGACCGACGGGCCGATCGCACGGGCGACCTCGGCCAGAGCCTCGGGCGTGGCCGAGCGGAGGTTCAGGCCGACGATGAGCCCGCTTCCGTCGAGAGCGCCCACCTCCCGCCTGAGGGCCGGGATCGGGTCGTCGAGGAGGAACTCGGCCCGGCTGTTCCCGGCCATCCGGCGGGATGCAGCGAGCGTGGGCTGGTCCACGGAGTACCCACCGAGGAACGTGGCGCCGACATGAGCGGCGCGGGCAAGCGTATAGACCGCATCGACCACACCCGCCATCGAGGCGAGCGCGATCGGCGTCCTGACTGCGGACCCGTTGATACGGAGCGAAAATCGCTCATCCTGCACCGCCATAGAGTGTTACTCATTTTTCCTGGTGGCACATAGGGTTTTGGGAGCATGGCCTCCCGCCGACCGGGGTTCGAGCGGATCGGCTCCTGAGCCCAAAGGGCTGCCAGGAGGGTAACCCCTTCCCGTTCCATCCCCCTCTGCCGGCCCGATGCGGTAAGATTTTTCTAGGTCTGGCGTTGTACTCTGTACTACATGAGCAGGTTTGGTATGCTCCTCGTGGGACACGGGTCGAAGCTCCCCTACAACAAGGAACTGATCCTCGAGACCGGTCGCATGATCCAGGAGCGCTCCGACGAGTACGTCGTTCGCTGCGGCTTCATGTCCATGAACGAACCCTCGGTCACGGATCAGCTCGAGGCCTTCCACAAGGAGACGATCGAGGCCCTGACCGTGGTCCCGCTCTTCCTCGCTCGCGGCGTCCACATCGAGAAGGACATCCCGGGCCTGCTCGGGCTCGCCGAGGGCGAGAAGAAAGGCACGTTCCTGGCCGCGAACGGCACGGTGCCGCTCGTCTACGCCGATCCCATCGGTGTCGACCCCCTGCTCGCCGAGCTGATGCTCAAGAACGCAAAGGCCGCACTCTCGCTTATCTAAGCCCTGCATGGACCTGCTGGTGCTCGATACGATCCACGGGGGCACCCTGCTCGGCGACGAGCTCCGCCTCCGGGGACATTGTGTCGAGACCGTGGACGTCTATCGCGGGGCCGATCCGTGGCCCGATCCGAACGGGTTCGACCATGTGATCGCCCCGGTCCACCTGGACCCGGACCATCCCCTTCTGGCCGATACCGGAGACCAGCTCCTGTCTCACCACGAGGCGGCCGGCATCTGCCTGGCCGATTGCCGACCCGACTGCCTGGTCGAGGTGACCGGGGCACGGGGCAAGACCACGACCGCATTCGCCCTGGCCGCCGTGATGGACGGACCGGGGATCCTTCACACCTCGGCCGGGACCTGGCAGTATCCCGAGCGCCGCCGCCTCTGGCGAAGTTCTATCACCCCTGCATCGGTCCTGCCGGCCGCACGGGCGGCGGTCACCCTCGGAGGGTGGTGCGTGGCCGAGGAGTCGCTCGGGGTCACGGGTGCCGGAGACCTCGCCGTACTCACGTCCACGCAGGACTACGCCTGCGCGGCCGGAAAACGCTCGGCGCTCGCATGCAAGCTCGACTCGTGCCGGCGAGCCCCGCGCATGCTGGTCCCGGGGGATGAGCCGTTCCAACCGGGGCACCCAGCCCTCTTCCGGGCCGATCGCCTGGCACGGATCACGGGGGACACCTGCTCAACCCGCGACGGGACCGCGACCACCCCCTTACTCGCCCTCCCCGCCTACCGGAGTGCACTGCAGCTCGCGGCGGCCGGAGCCGTCCTGCTCGGGCGCGACCCGGGGCGGCTCGCGGCTCTGCAGCCGGTGCCCGGGAGGCTTGCCGCCCGGACCGAGGCGGGACGCGTAATTATTGACGACGCGAACAGCGGCACCACCCGTGCCACGGCCATGGAGGCGGCCTCGTACGCCCGCTCGCTCGATCCCGTCGGGGAGCTGAGCCTCGTGATCGGCGAGGAGCACCACGCGGTCTGCGAGGGCTTCGCCCCGGACGAGGTGGCCGCGGCGGTCGCGGCGATCGGACCCGCGACGGTCGTGCTGATCGGCGCCCCCGAACACCGGCGGGCGACCGTCGCACGGCTCCGCGCGCTCGCCTGGCCCGGCCGGCTCCTCGAGGCCGCAACCCTCGATGCCGGCCGGACGGACGCACTCGCCGCGGGCCGCGGGGGACCGGTCGTGCTCGCGGTCAAGACCTGGAGATAGAGGATGAAGTACATACAGCCCAGACCGAGCTCGATCGTGGCAGCCCTGTATACGGCGCGCGACCTCGAGGTGGACGTCGCTGTCCTGCACGGACCGTCCGGCTGCTCATTCAAGCACGCCCGACTCCTCGAAGAGGACGGTATGCGGGTCCTGACGACCTCGCTTGGCGAGAACGAGTTCATCTTCGGCGGCGAACAGCGCCTCGAGGAGGTGCTCATCGAGGCCGAGACTACCTTCGCCCCGCGGCGTATGGCCGTGATCGGGACCTGCGTCGCGATGATCATCGGCGAGGACCTCGGCCAGGCCGTGCACGCGGTCGAGACCCCGACGATCGCCATCGACATCCATGCCGGCTACCCCGAGAACATCGACGGAGTGATCGCGGCCCTCCAGGCCGCCGCCGTGGCCGGCTGGATCGGCGAAGAGGAGCTCGTCCGTCAGCGAGGACTGCTCAGGGCCGCGAACGAGGTCGAACACCTCCGCGGGGCCGCGAGCCGCCCCTACATCGAGCCCGAGCGCGGAGACCTCAAGCACGTAGCGGCCGGGCGGCTTCTCGAGCTCGCCCGGTCGGGCGCGCCCGGGATCGCGGTCATGAACGCGAAGAAGGAGACCGCGTACATGTTCGCCGACGCGCTGGCCGCACTCCACGAGGCCGCGCCGGACGCGCCGATCCGGTACCTCGCAAACCTCGAAGAGCGGGGCCTGCCCAAGGTCCGGAACGACGCGCGCCGGATTGCGGCCGGTCTTACCGAGCGCCACGTTCCGTTCGAGGCCGTCGGGTCGCTCGACGAGTACGGGGCTCTCGGCGACCGGCTTGGCGAGGCCATCCGGTCCAGCGGAGCCACGTACGCGCTCGTGGTCGGGGTCCCGCATGCGATCCCCGCCGAGTACACGGACGGGATCGAGGTGATCTCGATCACGAACGGACCCCGGCAGGTCGCGCCCCTCCGCGAGCTCGGCCACAGGCACGTCCTGGTCGAGGTCGATCTGCACCCCAAGACCCTCGGGGCCCGGGCGATCGTCGAGAGCGAGTTCGGGGCCGTGCTCCGGAGCCTGACATGAAGGGCGTTCTGATCTCGGGAGACCGCTCGGGGAGCGGCAAGACCTCGGTCACGCTCGCGCTGGCCGCGCTCCTCGCACGCGACCGGACCGTCCAGACCTTCAAGGTCGGGATGGACTACATCGATCCCTCGTACCTCTCGGCCGTGACCGGGCGCCCGTGTCGGAACCTGGACGGGTTCGTCCTGTCCCGGGCCGAGAACCGTGCGGTCTTCGCGGCGGCCAACCGCGGGGCCGAGGTCGCGATCGTCGAGGGGGTCCGCGGGCTCTACGAGGGGGCCGAGGCGATCGGCGACACGGGGAGCACGGCCGAGATGGCCAAGCTCCTCGGGCTCCCGGTCGTGCTCGTGGTCAACGCCCGCTCGATCACCCGCTCTGCAGCCGCGCTCGTGCGCGGATTCCAGGCCTTCGACCCCGCCCTCACGATCGCCGGCGTGATCCTGAACAACGTCTCGGGCCCGTCGCACCGCGAGAAGGCGGTCCGTGCGGTCGAGCACTTCTGCGGCATCCCCGTGATCGGCGCGGTCCCGCCCATCGAGGAGATGCACCTGGCCATGCGCCATCTCGGACTCGTCCCGTATCGGGAGGGGAGCGAGGTGGCCGGCTTCCGCGAGCGGATCGAGACCGTGACCCACCTGATCGGCGAGTACGTCCCGCCCGAGGGGCTGCTCTCGGTCGCGAAGGAACTGCCCCCCTCCGCAGATCGACCTCTGCTCGCGCCGCGCGAAGAGGCGCCGGACCTCACGCTCGGCCTCGCGCACGACGAGGCCTTCAACTTCTACTATGCCGACCTCGAGGAGATCCTCGCCGCCGCCGGCGCCGACGTGGTCCGGTTCAGCCCCTGCCACGACCGTCTCCCCGATGCGGACGGGTACATCCTCGGCGGCGGGTACCCCGAGGTCCATGCCGCCGCCCTCGAGGCGAACACCGCCTGCCGCGAGGGGGTCAGGGAAACGGCCCTGAACGGCGTCCCGATCTACGGCGAGTGCGGCGGGCTGATCTACCTGACCGACCGCGTCCGGCTCGCCGCGGGATGGCGGGACGCCCCGAAGGAGGAGGTCCACGACCTCGCCGGCGTCCTTGCCGGCGAGACGCGGATGCCGGCCCAACGGGTCGTCACCTATGTCGAGGGCCAGGGCGAGCCCTCGTCGCCGATGGGCGGCGGCAGATTCCGGGGCCACTCCTTCCATTACTCGGAGGTCGCGCTCGACCCGGAGACGCACTACGCCTACACCCTCTCCCGCGGGACCGGGATCGACGGCGTGCGCGACGGTGCGGTCGTCCGGAACGTCCTCGGGACATACTGTCACCTCCACCCGGTCGGGGCCCGCCGGATGTTCGACGCCTTTGTCGATCGGTGCCGGGCGGCGAAGGCGGAAGCGTAAAGGATACAATCTCGGCCCCCCAGAGTGTGATCATGATTATCTACCTCGACGGGGCCTTTCTCCCGAAGGAGGAGGCGAAGGTCTCTGTCTTCGACCACGGACTTCTCTACGGGGATGGGGTCTTCGAGGGGGTCAGGGCGTACAACGGCCGGATCTTCCGCCTCGAAGAGCATCTCGACCGGCTGTACGACTCGGCCAAGACGATCGACCTCGCGGTCCCGATCACCAAGGCCGAGATGGCCGAGGCGATCGCAGAGACCCTGCGCCGCAACAACCTCCGCGATGCCTATATCCGGCCGATCGTGACCCGCGGGATCGGGGACCTCGGGCTCGACCCCCGGAAGTGCCCGAAGCCCACGGTGATCATCATCGCGGTCGAATGGGGCGCGATGTACGGCGACCTGTACGAGAAGGGGCTGACCGGAGTCACGGTCTCGATCCGGCGGAACCCGGCCGATGCCCTGCCGCCAAACGTCAAGAGCCTCAACTACCTCAACAACATCCTGGCCAAGATCGAGGCGAACTACAAGGGTGGCGACGAGGCGATCTTCTTCGATACGAACGGCTACCTCTCCGAGGGGTCGGGCGACAACATCTACGTGGTCAAGAACGGTGTCATCGTGACCCCGCCGACCCTGAACAACCTCCGCGGAGTCACGCGGCTCGTGGTCCTGGAGTGCGCCGCCGATCTCGGCATCACGGTCCTTGAGCGGAACATGGGCTACTTCGACCTCTACTCGGCCGACGAGGTCTTCGTGACGGGCACGGCGGCCGAGGTCGCGCCGATCGTCGTGATCGATGGCCGATCGATCGGCAACGGCAGGCCCGGGCCGATAACGCGGCAGCTGACGTCCGCGTTCAAGACGGCGACGGAGCAGTCCGGAAAACCGATCAACTGAGTCGACCAGCACAACCTATATCTTTTTTCCCGTCAAATCACGTGGGTTCATCTGCTGCTATAGTGTAGTCCGGCCAATCATGTCGGCCTTTCACGCCGACGACTGGGGTTCGAATCCCCATAGCAGCATCTTTTCATAGACCGGATCGCACGTGCATGCCTGTAAACCTGAGCGGATCCCCGTGTCGCCTCTCCTGAACCATCTTCGCTGGAGCGTCGGGCGCTCCGGGTGCCGCTGATGCTCTCGCTGCTCTACGTCGATGACGACGATGCGCTCCTCGAGCTCTTTCAGCGCTTCTTCGAGATGTCGGGGGAGTTCGAGGTCGATACGGCATCCTCGGGCACCGCGGCCCTCGCCAAGCTGGCAACGAACCCGTACGACGTGGTGATCTCGGACTACCAGATGCCGGGCATGACCGGGATCGAGCTGCTTCGCCGGCTCCGGGCCGAACAGAACAAGATCCCGTTCATCATCTACACGCACCAGGGGATGGTGGACGTCGCGATCGAGGCGATCAATACCGGAGTCGATTTCTTCGTCCTGAAGGATGTGAACTTCGCCTCGCAGCAGGTGGATCTCGCCCATAAGGTCCGCCAGGCCGTCCGGCTCCGGCGCGCCGAGCGATCTCTGGCCGGGGCCGAACGTCAGGCGCATATCGGCAACTGGATCCTGGAACTCGCGACCGCCTCCTTCGAGTGGTCCGAGGAGATGTACCGACTCTTCGGTGTCCCGCTCGACGAGGAACCACTCTCACTCGAAGGAGTGCTCGAACGGTTTGACCCGGCAGACACGACAGCGTTCGAGTCGGTGAGAGCAGCGGTGCTCTGCGGTGAAGGGGCCACATGGATTGGGCGGGCGCAGATGCCCGACGGGACGGAGCGGTTTCTCCGCACGATCATGGCGCCCCGCCCCGACCGCGACGGCACCATCCGAGCGGTATTCGGCACGACCCAGGACATCACCGAACTGAAGGTTGCCGAGGACTGGGCCCTCCAGTATGCCGATGACCTGGCGCGGCGCAACCAGGAGCTCGATCATCTGCAGGATGAGCTGCGGGAGGCGAACCGGATGCTCGACCGGAAGGTCCGGGAGCGCACACGGGAGGTGGACCGCCTGCTCAGGCAGAAGGACGAGTTCATCGCGCAGCTCGGCCATGACCTCCGGACGCCGCTCACCCCGCTCATCGGCCTCCTCCCGTACATCCGCCAGCGGGAGTCCAGTCCTGAGCTGGCCGAGCTCCTCGAGATCCTGATCGACGATGCTGAGCAGCTCAGGGGGCTGGTCGAGAAGGTCCTCGCCCTCGCTCGCCTCGACCGGATCGCACCGGCCGGAGGTTCGGACGAGGTGCGGCTCCGCGAGGTCGTCGACCGATCGATCGCCGTGCACCGATACCTCATCGAACAGAGCGGGGTCGTGGTCCGGAACCAGGTCCCGGACGACCTGTGCTGCCTCAGCGATCGCGAGCTGCTTCGTTCGGTCATCGACAACCTCTTCACCAACGCCCTGAAGTACACGCCATCGGGAGGGACCGTCAGGTTCACGGCCGAATCGACGGAGGATGGGATGACGATCGCGGTGACTGATACAGGCGTGGGCCTCGAGGCCGTCAACCTGGAGCGAATCTTTGACGAATTTTTTACGGTGGACCCCTCGCGAACCCGGAGCGACAGCCACGGGCTCGGCCTCTCGATCGTCAGACGCCTCGTTGCGCAGCTCGGGGGAGACGTCCGGGCCGAGAGCCAGGGGCAGGGACGAGGAGCGACCTTTCGCGTGACCCTTCCGGATCTGAGGCGAACCGCGGCCACCGACTGAAATAGGCGGACCGGAACCTATTATCCATATCGCGCCGACCCCTCCTGTGTGGAGACGAGGATGAAGCCAGTGATGGTCGTCGACGACGACCCGAGGATCCTCATCACGATTCGGATCCTGCTCGAGGCGGAGGGTTTCCCGGTTATCACTGCCCGGAGCGGCCAGGAGTGTCTGGACGCACTCGACAACGGGTTTGCCGGGCTCGTGCTGATGGACATCATGATGCCGGTGCTTGACGGGTGGGATACGGTGCGGGCGTGCCAGGAGCGGGGCCATCTCTCGCGTGTGATGATCGTGATGCTGACCGCCCGGGACGTGCCCGACCCCAAGATGGAGGGGCTTCAGGAGCTGGTCTTCGATTATATCACGAAGCCGTTTCAACCCGACGAGCTCGTCGCCCAGGTGAGGAAGTACGTCGAATACCTCTGAGAGTTCCGGAGAGCCCCGGACCGCAGACCGCCTCGTTGTGATCGGCTCCTCCACCGGAGGCCCCCTCGTCCTCGAGCAGATCCTCGGCGGATCACCCCTGCTCCGGGCCGCGATCGTCATCGTGCAGCATATCCCGGGCCATTTTGTCCCCCGTCTCCGCGACAACCTCCAGCAGGGCTCGGCCATGGAGGTGCGGGTGGCGACCGATGACGACCGGATCCTCCCCGGACGCGTCTATGTGGCGCCGAGCGGAGTCCATCTCCGCCTTCGTTCCGGAAGGTTGCTCGAGCTCGTCGACGGGGATAAGGTCAACTATGTCCGACCCTCGATCGATGTTGCCATGTGCTCGATCGGCGCAGAGGTGTTCGACAGGGTGACCGGGATCGTTCTGACCGGGATGGGCCGGGACGGAGCGGAGGGCCTGGCACATATCCGCTCCATCGGAGGCCGGGCCATCGTACAGGACCCGGCGACCTGCGCAATCGGGTCCATGCCCAGGACCGCCATCGACGAAGGGGCCGTCGACCAGATACTGTCGCCCGACGGGATCCGCACCTGGCTGATCCGCACATTCAGTTAAAAAAAAGGAGGGAGCTCAGGCGGTCCGGATGGTGAACCGACCCATCTCCCGGTCGACGTTCACCACGACCGCGTTGATATCGCGGATCACCTCGGTGATCTGGTCCACGACAGCGAGGGCCTCCTCGCTCGTTGCGGACGAGTGCATCGCATCCTTGGCCGTGGTCTTGACGAGGCCGGCCATCTCGTTGACCGAGGCCGTGATCTCCTCGAACGAGGCCGCCTGCTCCTCTGTCGCAGAGGAGACCGAGGTCATGTCCATCGATATCGCCTCGACCGCTTCGGAGAGATCAGAGAAGACCTTCAGGGTCTCCTTGAGCGCGAGGTTCCCCTGCTGGACCGCCGTGCCGGCAAGGGTCATTGCATTGGCAGCCTCCTGGGACTTCGCGTTCAGCCCTCCGATCATCTCGGCGATGTTCTGAGCCGAGGTACGGGACTCCTGGGCGAGCGACTTGACCTCGGCCGCGACGACCGCGAACCCGCGGCCCGCGTCGCCGGCCCGGGCCGCCTCGATCGCGGCGTTCAATGCGAGCAGGTTCGTCTGGTTCGCAATATCCGTGATCAGCCCAACGATCTTGCCGATCTGGTCCATCTGCCGCCGGATCTCGTTGATGATCCCGTCGACCTGCGAGGAGGACTCGGTGATCGACGTCATCCCCACCTCCGCCTTCTCGGCCGCCTCGATCCCGTGCTTGGCCAGGCTGTTCGCCTCCGCCGTCAGGCGTGCGACCGATTCGGCCGTCCCCGAGACGTCGCCGACGGTCCTCGTCAGGTCTTCCATGGTCCGGAGGACCTGCTCGATCCCGTTCTCGGACTTCTCGGCGTTCCGCGAGACCGACTCGGCATTCTGGGCGATCAGGTTCGCTCCCCGGCTCACATCGTCGACCCCGTCCTTGGCCCGTCCGGCATTTCTCGAGAGGTCGATGATCTGCTGATTGACGAGCGAGAGCGTGCGCGAGACCTCGATCCCGATCCGGTTGAGCGAGCCCTTCAGTGCCGCGAGGTCGCCCCTGACCTCGAGCACCGGGTCCACCTCGGTCGCGAAGTCGCCGTTGGCGTAGGCGTCGGCGACCCGGGCGATCTCGGAGAACGAGTCCTCGAGCTGGGACCCGATGGCGTTGAGCGCGTCGCGGAACCCGACGAAGTCGCCGTTCACCTGCAGCGAGGTGTCGACCCGCGCGGTGAAATTGCAGGCTGCATACTCCTGGCTGACCCGCATGGCTTCGTACACGGGCCCGATCATCGCATCGAGGGTCGCGTT
>SISS01000007.1 GCA_004332335.1 Methanoregulaceae archaeon UXB-2016
CCTTTTTCCTCAATAAACGTAACACTATATAGATCTCGGTGAACCAATGAATTCTATCTCGGTGGCGTATCCGGCCATCGGCGACGAGGAGATTGCCGCCGTTGCAGACGTGATGAGGAGCGGGATGATCGCCTCTGGGCCGGCCGTGACCCGTTTCGAACAGGCGTTTTCAGGCTATTGCGGGGCCGACCACAGCGTTGCCGTGGCGAACGGCACGGTCGCCCTCCACGCGGCCCTCCTCGCGCTCGGGATCGGTGCGGGCGACGAGGTGATCGTCCCGTCGTTCTCGTTCATCGCATCAGCGACCTGCGTCTCCATGTGCGGCGCGCGCCCGGTCTTTGTCGACGTCGACCCGGCGACCTATACGATCGACCCCGAAGCCGTGAACGCGGCGATCACGGAGATGACGAAGGCCATTATCGGCGTCCACCTCTTCGGCCATCCCTTCGAGGTCGACGCGGTCTCGGAGCTCTGCGACGATCACAGTCTGGCCCTGGTCGAGGACGCGGCACAGGCGCACGGCGCGATGTACAATGGAAAGCGGGTCGGGTCGTTCGGCGATCTTGCCTGTTTCTCGTTCTACCCGACCAAGAACATGACGACCGGCGAGGGCGGCATGGTCCTCGCACGGGATCCGGAGGTGGCCCGCCGGGTCCGCCAGCTCGTCAACCACGGGCAGGCCGAGAAGTACCTCCATACCATGATCGGCTACAACTACCGCATGACCGACATCGGCGCCGCGATCGGGCTCGAGCAGCTGAAGAGACTGGACGGCTTCAACGCCCGGAGAAACCGGAATGCAGAGGGACTCTCGGGAGGCCTGCAGGAGATCGACGGCCTGGTTGCGCCCACTACCCGGGACGGAATGTACCATGTATTCCACCAGTACGTCGTCCGGATCACGGACGAATTCCCCCTCAGCCGCCAGGCCCTCATGGACCGCCTCGCCGGCGAGGGGATCGGCTCGGCGGTCCACTATCCGATTCCGATCCACCGGCAGCCCGTCTACCGCGGACCCGGTGGTGACGCCGGATGCCCTGTCTCCACGCGGGTGGCAGCGGAGGTCCTGAGCCTCCCGGTCCATCCCGGCGTTACGGACGAGCAGGTCGAGCGGATCTGTTCCGTCATCCGCGAGGCGGCCCGATCATGAAGGTCGGTGTCGTCGGGACCGGCGTGATGGGGAGGAACCACGCCCGGGTCTTCAGCGAGCTCAAACAGGTCGAGTCCCTCGCCATCTTCGACATCAACCGACAGGCCGCCGGGGCCGTGGCCGGGCCGATCGGTGCGGAAGTGGCCGGCAGCCTGGGCCGGCTGCTCTCGGACTGCGACGCCGTCAGCATCTGCGTGCCCACGCCGTTTCACCAGGAGACGGGACTGAAAGCGATTGAGCACGGGGTGCACTTTCTGATGGAGAAGCCGGTCTGCCAGACCTCCGCCGAGGCCCGTGCCATGATCGGAAATGTCCCGGACGATCTGATCGCAGGCGTCGGGCACATCGAGCGGTTCAATCCCATCGTCGACGAGATCCAGAAGATCGTCCGCGACCCCCTCTATGTTGAGGTGAACCGTCACAACCCGACCTCGTCGCGGATCGCGTCGGGGACTGTGGTCGAGGACCTGATGATCCACGACATCGACATCGTCACGAACTCCCTCTTCGACCGTGAGCCCGATATCTATGCCAGGGGCACGGGCGATATCGCCACCGCCCTCTTCTCGTATGGCACCGTGCCCGTTTACATGTCCGCGTCCCGGAAATCCTCGAAGAAGGTCCGGAGGATCTACATCGAGGAGGAGGACTGCACGATCGAAGGCGACTTCATGACACAGGAGATCTACGTCTATCGGAAGCCCGGAAAGTATGCGATCGAGGCCGACCGCTACAGCCAGGAGAATATCATCGAGAAAGTCCTGGTGAACAAGCTCGAGCCGCTCCGACAGGAGCTCTTTGCGTTCGTCGAGGCGGTTCGTACAAAGGCGACATTCCCGATCACACTCGAACAGGGCCTGAAAAACCTGGAGTACTGCGAAAAGATCACCGCCCAGCTCGGGCAGGGGAGCATCTGATCGCCATGGATTCACTGTCTTCACTTCTACTGCAACGCGGCCCGATCCGTCGTGTCGGCGTGATCGGTATGGGCTACGTCGGGATTCCTGCGGCGGTGCTCTTCGCGCACGTTCCGGGTCTCGAGCACGTCTCCGGGTTCCAGCGGGCCTCGTCCTCGTCGGGGTACAAGGTCTCGATGCTGAACCGTGGCGAGAGCCCGCTGAAGGGCGAGGAGCCGGAGCTCGAGCCGCTGCTGGCCGCAGCGGTCTCGGCTGGTCGGTTCGAGGCCACGTCCGATTTCTCTCAGATCGCTGCGTGCGACGCGGTGACGCTGGCGATCCAGACGCCGTTTTCGGATCCGAAGGACCTGCTGCCGGACTTCGGCCCTCTCTTCGAGGGTCTCGGGGAGGTGGGCCGTCACCTGCAGCCGGGGATGCTCGTGGTGCTCGAGTCGACGATCACGCCGGGAACGACGGTCGGGCCCGCTCGCGAGTTGCTGGAAGCGGCCTCTGGCCTGAGGGCCGGGGAGGACTTCGCCCTCGCTCACGCCCCCGAACGGGTGATGGTCGGCCGGCTGATCCGGAACATCCGCGAGCACGACCGGATCGTCGGGGGGATCGACGACGCCTCGACCGCCCGTGCGGTCGAGCTCTACGCCCCCGTGCTGACAACGGGCCGGATCATCCCGATGTCGGCGACCGCTGCTGAAGTGACCAAGACGGCGGAGAACACGTTCCGGGACCTGCAGATCGCGGCCATCAACCAGCTGGCGCTCTACTGCGAGGCGATGGGGATCAACGTCTACGACGTCCGCACGGGTGTCGACAGCCTGAAGGGCGAGGGGATCACCCGGGCGATCCTCTGGCCCGGTGCCGGCGTGGGCGGGCACTGCCTGACCAAGGATACCTATCACCTCGAGCGGGGGGTCCAGCAGCTCGGTCCCGATCGGCTCGACTTCCCCGCCGACCTCATGTCGCTCTACGTCATGGCCCGCCATGTCAACGACTTCATGCCCACGCACATGGCCCACCTCGTCGCGGACGGTCTCGGCGCGATCGGGCGGGGTCTCACCGGTGCCCGGGTCGCCCTGCTGGGCTGGGCCTTCCTCGGCAACTCCGACGACGCCCGGAACCCCCCCGCCGAGCCCTTCCGCGACGCGATGCTCGCGGCCGGCGCGACCGTCCGGGTCCACGACCCGCACGTCGAGCAGTACCCGGGCGTGCCGATCGAGCACGACCTCGAGGCCGTGCTCGAGGGAGCGGACGCGGTCGTGGTCTTTGCCGGGCACGACCAGTACCGCGGGCTCGACCCCCGCCGGCTGAAGGCTCTCGCCGGGCGCGAGCACCCCGTCATCGTCGACGGCCGGAACATGATCGACCCCGACGCCTTCATCGACGAGGGCTTCGTCTACCGGGGGATCGGACGAGGGGACAGGAACCGGCATTCGGTACGCAGGCACTGATATCGAGCCTGAGTGTATGGGATCAGGGAATAGTGATGGGGCGCCCGGGTTATTCGTCCGGAATCCGATCGGGGATTCGAGGTAATCCCAGGGGCTACCTCGATCACATGAAAATGGCGCAGGGTGGTCCATCTGGAGTTCGATGAACAGATCCGAAGGGATCGGCAGAATATGGCCGGAAAGAGAGACGCTGTTCTTTCCCCCTCCGCCACGCGCGACGTCGCGGCCCTGCGCCGTCGTCCCGACCCCTCCGAGGACCTGGTCTTCCGCCCGCCCTTCTTCCGCGACGCCGACCGGATCCTGCATACCCATGCCTACGCCCGGTACATCGACAAGACCCAGGTCTTCTTCAACGTCGAGAACGACCACATCACGCACCGGGCCCTCCACGTCCAGCTCGTGGCCAAGGTCGGGCGGACCATCGGCCGCGCCCTCGGCCTGAACGAGGATCTGATCGAGGCGATCGCCCTCGGCCACGACATCGGCCACGTCCCGTACGGGCACGTGGGTGAGATGATGCTGGACGAGCTCTCGCACGAGCACGGTCTCGACCCGTTCCGCCACAACGTCCAGGGCGTCCGCTGCCTCGAAGCCCTCGAAGACTGCAACCTGACCCTCCAGACGCTCGACGGGATCCTCTCCCATGATGGCGAGGGGAACGACCTCCGTCTGGCCCCGGCTCGCATCGAGACCTGGGAGCAGTTCGACAGGAGGGTCGACGAGGCCCGGCGCGGAGGCTCGATCGTGCCGGCCACCTTCGAGGGCTGCGTCGTGCGCTTCGCCGACTCGATCGCCTACCTTGGCCGGGACCTCGAGGACGCGATCGAGATCGGGGTCGTCGACGGCATCGAGGGGCTACCCGAATTCTGTCGGGAGGTCTTCGGGATCGGGGTCGGGGAGAGCGCCGGGATCGCTCGCGCCGTCCTGGACGTCACGATCAAGGACCTGGTGAACGAGAGTTTTGACCGGCCGGCCGTCGGCTTCTCGGACGAGGTGGCCGGGGCGCTCCGGCTCTTCAAGGAGTTCAACTACCGGGAGATCTACGACAACGAGTTCCTCGTGTGCGAGCGGGAGGGGATAAGGTCCATGTTCTCAGACCTCTTCGAACGCTCCCTTCTCGACGCGGGACGGGGTGACAGGAGCTCGCCGATCTATCGCGATCACCTCGATGTCCCCTGGCTCTCGCCCGCGTACCGGGATGCCGCCTCGCCGGCCCTGGCCGCACGCGACTACATCGCGGGGATGACCGATCGCTACTTCAACCGGGCCGTCGCGGGGTGCCGCGAGGCCCGCGGGTTTCGCCCCGGGGCGGTGTGAACCCGGCGCTCCCGCGTGGAGGGGGCGACAGGCGGTGCTCCGGCGCCGGGACTCGCGGTCCGGCACGCCGCCCTCCCGCATCGGGTCGGACGGAGCGGGAGAGGTCGTCGGGCGGGAGCCCGTCGGAACAACCCCTATCCTCACGCACCGAAGTGGGCCGTCAGCACGTCGAGGATCGCCTCGCCGGCCCGGCCGTCGCCATAGACCGGCGGGCGCTCCCCGGCCGGCGCCGGCCTCCGGACCGCCTCGAGGATCTCTGCCGGCGAGACCCCGACGAGCGCGTTCCACCCGAGGTCCACCGTCTCGACCCACTCGGTGGTGTCGCGGAGCGTGACGCAGGGGACACCGAGGAGATAGGCCTCCTTCTGGATCCCGCCGGAATCGGTCAGGATACGATGGGCCGAGCCCATGAGCCGGACCATGTCCAGATACCCCAGCGGCTCGATCCCCACGACGTTCGCCGGCACCACGATCCCGTGCCCCGCGAGCGCGTGCCGCGTCCGGGGATGGACCGGAAAGACGACCGGGAGTCCCACCTCGCCGACGGCCTCGAGGATCCCCTTCAGCCGGGCTGAGTCGTCCGTGTTCGAGGCGCGGTGGACCGTGAGGACCAGGTACCCGCCGGGCGCGAGGCCGAGCCGGTCGAGGACGGTCGAGGTCGCGCCGGCCAGGCCCCGGTAGAACTCGAGCGCGTCGACCATGATGTCTCCCGTGATCTGGACGCCCTCGCGGATCCCTTCGCGGGCGAGGTTCTCGACTGCAGTCGCCGTCGGGCAGAAGAGCAGGGTAGAGAGGTGATCCGTGAGAACCCGGTTGACCTCCTCGGGCATGGAACGGTCGAACGATCGCAGGCCGGCCTCGACATGGGCGACCGGGATGTGAAGCTTCGCGGCCGCCAGCGCGCCGGCCAGCGTCGAGTTCGTGTCGCCATAGACGAGGACGAGATCAGGCTCCTCGTCCATCAGCACGTGCTCGATTCGGACCAGCATCTCGCCCGTCTGCTCCGCATGGCTCCCTGAACCGACACCGAGGTGGTGATCGGGCTGGGGGATCCGCAGCTCTTCGAAGAAGACGTCCGACATCCCCGAGTCGTAATGCTGACCGGTATGGATCAGGACCTCGTCGTAGTGTCTCCGGATCTGCCGGGATAACGGCGCGCACTTGATGAACTGCGGCCGCGCCCCCACGACCGAGACCACCTTCACCTGCAGCACCCCGCGCGTCCTTGCCGCCCGATCATGATCACCTGTCTGTATCGCGGCGGTAAAAGGCTTGATCCCTCACGCTGCGGATGTCGGGGCGTCGGAATTGTCGATTGTGCGATCGGATCCGTTTTTCTACATTCCCCTCCGCACCAGGCTCGGCGATGGCCTGGAACAGAGGCTGTTGGATAGTATGTATACAGAGTAATGGAGACATTCCGGATATCAGAGTCTGATTTAGGAGAATTATCATCGATCATCTGAGCCGTGATTTCGAGATGTTGGAAAATCCGTAAACAATATCTGCCGGCACACCTACCAGGTAATGATCGACCATGTCCGGCGTTGTCAGCATCCGGGTGAGCGACGAGCTCAGGGGAGAGATGGACCGGTTTCGCGACCGCATCTGCTGGAATGACGAGATTCGGGAGTACATCGCGAAACGGCTCGAGCTTGAGCGAAAGACCGAGACCTTCGACCGAATCACGGCCGAGATTGCAAAGCGACCGGGCGTGCCCGCTGGCTTTGCAGCCCGTATGGTGAGGGAGGATCGTGACAGTCATTGACACCTCGGCCTATGTGCAGTACCTGTTTCGAGAGGAGGGGTGGGAACGAGTAATCCCGCATCTGGCCCCCAGCGCAGCACCTGTAACCGTGGAGATGCTCTGGATCGAGACCCTCAACGTCATCTGGAAGAATCGGATGAGAGATACGATCAGGGAGGAGGATGCCGCTGCCGTTCTCCGGCATCTGAAAGAGATGAGAGAGAACGGCCTCGTCGCGTACCATCCGAATGAGTTCTGTTCCGATCGTGCATTCGAGATTGCCTGCGCGGCCCGATTGTCTGTGTACGACGCTCATTTCATCGCTCTGGCCGAATCCCTCGCGGAGCCGTTGCTCACGGCTGATCGGAAGCAGGACGAGGCGGCACGCGGCATTGGAGTCGCGACCTTCGTTCTCTGACGAGGCACGCGCCGACCAGGCGTCGGCACGCAGCTCCAGGCCGGCGATTAACATCTGCATAAGGGGTCTGACCGGGTGGGGGCGCCCTTTCCTCCGTGCCGGCCGGCGCCTGTCTCCTGTCTCGCTTCATAGTGAGAGAGGCCTGCTCACGTGGCCGAACGGAGCGATAAAGCCCCATCGCGAGGAGTGCGCGGCTCGGGTGTAGGGGGGGTGAGCCGCTTCACGCGCGACATTAACCATATCATCTCCAAAGCGATCGTCAGAACTGCGAAAGACACCCGGCGTGGGATCGCCCTCGAAAACCTCGAGGGCATCCGCGCGCGGATCTCGGTTACGAAGGCCCAGAGATTGACGATCGGGAAGTGGGCGTTTTTCGAACTCGCGAACTTCATCCGGTACAAGGCACAGGAAGCGGGAATTCCCATCTATTCTATCAATCCTGCGTATACCTCGCAACAGTGCAGTGTCTGTGGGTACACATCCACAGATAACCGGAAGAGCCAGGCCGAGTTTTTATGTGTCCAGTGTGGACATCATGAGAACGCCGATAGCAATGCCGCGAAGAACATCGCGCGACAGGCTGATGTCAATCAGCCCATCGCACTCCATCCACCCTCGAAGAGGTGTGGAAGCTGGAAGGGCAAGCCGACGACAGGAGTCAGGGGTACCATGCCCACGACTTTTAGTCGTGGGTAGTTCACGATGCCTTCGGGGTACCCCTCAGCCGTTCCATCAGCGCGGCCACGTCCGTCACGGGCCGATCGCAGGCCTGGCCCGTGCAGACATACGCGGTCGCCTTTCCGTCGACCATCATCATCTCGGCCGTGAACGGCGCGAGCCGGCGGGCAGCCTCGCCCGACTCGTCGATCGAGACGAAGAGCACGGTCGTGGTCGGCAGGTACGCGCGCTGCAGGGCCTCGAGCATCGCGACCGTGTCCGGCGTTCCCGGCGCCCCCACGACCACGACCTCGTGCGATTTTCCGGCCGCGAGCTCGAGCCCGGCGAGGAAGAGGGTCGCGATCGTCGGCGAGGAGGCGAGCGGGGCCGCGTAGAGGCGGACGACGCCGGCGGCCCGTTCCTCGTACGCCGGGTCGCCGGTCAGGCGGGCGAGCCGGACGAGGTCGAGGTACGCGGCCGAGTTCGCGGACGGGTACGCCCCGTCGAAGGTCTCCTTCTGGCGGACGAGCAGGTCGGTCGCCCCGGCGCCGGCCGAGTAGAATCCGCCCTGCTCCTCGTCCCAGAAGTCCGTGATCATCCGGTCCATGAGCGCCTTTGCGGTCGCCAGCCGGAACGGGTCGAAGGTCGCCTCGTAGACCTCGAGCAGCCCCCAGACCAGGTAGGCGTAGTCCTCGGCCAGGCCGGCGATCCTGGCGTCGCCCTCGCGGTAGCGGTGGAGGAGGCGGTTGTCGGGGGTCCGGAGCCGGAGGAGGACGAAGTCGAGGGCCCGGTTCGCCGCGTCGACGTACGGCTGGTGCCCGAAGGCCCGGCCGGCCGCGGCGAGGGCCGCGATCGCCAGGCCGTTCCAGCTCGTCAGGACCTTGTCGTCGATCGCCGGCCGCGGCCGGAAGCCACGGATGGCGCAGAGCCGCTCGCGTGCGGCCGAGAGGAGGATCGCGACCTCGCGCGGAGGCCGGCCGAGCCCCGCGGCCGCCTCCTCCGCGGTGACGGTCCGGTAGAGGATGTTGGCGCCGCGCTTCTCGGGGTGGACCGGGTCGACGAAGTTGCCGCCGGCCTTGACCCGGAAGATGCGGTAGAAGACCTCGGCCTCCTCGGGGGGCAGGAAGCGGTCGAGCTCCTCCTTCGTCCAGAGGTAGAACTTCCCCTCCTCGCCCTCGGAGTCCGCGTCCTGGGCGGAGTAGAAGGCTCCCTCGGGCGAGCGGAGCTCGCGGAGGAGGTAGACGATCGTCTCCTCGGCCGTATGCCGGAAGGTCGCCTGGCCCGTGGCCTGGTAGGCCTCGACGCAGGCCAGCACGAAGAGCGCCTGGTCGTAGAGCATCTTCTCGAAGTGCGGTACGAGCCAGCGCGCGTCCGTCGAGTAGCGGTGGATCCCGTACCCGAGCTGGTCGTAGACGCCCCCGCGCCGGATCGCGTTGAGCGTCCGCTCCACCATCGCGAGCGCGTGGGGCTCGCCCGTCCGGCGCCAGTAGCGGAGGAGAAAGAGGAGGTGGTGCGGGGTCGGGAACTTCGGCGCGTGGCCGAAGCCTCCGTGGAGCGAGTCGAACTGGAGCGCGAGCCCCTCGAACCCGCGCTGGAGCGACCCGGGGCCGATCTCGTCCCCGCCCGGCGGTTCGGCCGCGGAGCGGGAGAGGGATGCCGTGACCTCGTCGGCGGCCTCCACGAGCGAAGAGCGCCGCTCGGCCCACATCCCGGCGATCCGCGGGATGAGCTCGAGCATCCCCGTCGCGCCGAGCCGGCTCTCCTTCGGGAAGTAGGTCCCGGCAAAGAACGGCTTTCGGTCGGGGGTCACGATCACCGTGAGCGGCCAGCCCCCCGAGCCGGTCAGGAGCTGGCAGACGGTCATGTAGACCTGGTCCACGTCCGGCCGCTCCTCGCGGTCGACCTTGATGCAGACGAAGGCCTCGTTCATGAGCCGGGCGACCTCCCTATCCTCGAACGACTCGTGGGCCATCACGTGGCACCAGTGGCAGGTCGCGTACCCGATCGAGAGGAAGACCGGGCGGTCGAGTGTCCGGGCCCGATCGAATGCCTCGTCGCTCCAGGGGTACCAGTCGACCGGCTGGTGCGCATGCGCGAGCAGGTACGGGCTCTTCTCGTGTA
This sequence comes from Methanoregulaceae archaeon UXB-2016, assembly GCA_004332335.1. Classification (GTDB taxonomy): domain Archaea; phylum Halobacteriota; class Methanomicrobia; order Methanomicrobiales; family Methanospirillaceae; genus UBA288. Next base: position 9,770 of record SISS01000007.1, read on the forward strand.
TCAGCCGGTTGGCCGGCCGGTCGTCGTCGTCCATGGGGCCTCCTCGTCGTGCCGAGATGGGGCGCGCTGGTATATGAGGATATCTCAAGGGGCCGTGACGAGCCTTGGGTCGCTCTGTGCCGCTTCCAGAGCGACGAGGGCGCTCTTTTCCTTATCCTTGATCTCGAGCATGATGTCGAGGTCGTGGCCAAGGGACTCGAGCAGAAAGCCGGCAAAGGCCGCCGGATCGATCGACTCCGCGTGGGCCCCCCGCCGCCTTCCGGGCGCCTGGGTCGAGTAGTCCGCCATCGGGACCCCGTCGGCCGGCCTCCAGGTCTCCGCGACCCGGTCGAGCACCTCGCCGATGGGACCGTCCGTCCCGTAGACCTCGTGATGGAACCGGTCGAAGAGGACGGGAAACCCGGCCTCGTCGCCGATCCGGAGGCAGTCGTCGATCGAGTACCGCCCGTCGTCATTCTCGATCACCAGCCGGCGCCGGATGGGGTGGGCCAGCCGGCCGTGGACATCGATGAAGCGGCGGATGCTTGCCTCCCGGTCGCCGTAGACCCCGCCGACGTGGAGCTGTATCTTCGCATCCGGCCCGAGCCCGAGGAGGTCGAGGACGTCGGCGTGGTACGAGAGCTCGGCAATCGTCCGCTCCACGATTGCCGGGTCCTGTGCGTTCAGGAGGTTGAACTGGTCGGGGTGCATCGAGATCCGCATCCCGTGCTCGCGGATCATCATGCCGATCGCGGCGAAGCGTTCGTCGAAGGCCTCCTGCCAGGGTGCCGAGCAGACCGGGTGTGAGGCGAACGGGACGAGGTCCGAGCTGATCCGAAAAAAAAGGAGGCCGTGCTCGAGGTTCCAGGCGAGGACCCGCTCGAGGCAGGCGAGGTTCTCTTCCACGGTTGCGAACAATCGCTCGCCCGAGTACGAGGCGAGCCGAAAAGTCCGGTTCGTCGTGCAGCCGACTGTGCGGTTGATGCACGGGTACCCGATCCGCATGCCGGAGCCTCTGTCGTCGGCCTGCATAAATCTGCAGGGTTATCCGATCGCCCGCCCCTGTACTCCCGTGGACGAGCAGACCCACCTCGCGGACGACGACGGCCCGCTCCTGGCCTTCCGAGCCTCGCTCGCGAACGAGGGCGTGAGCGAACGGACGATCGAGCTCTTTCGCGCGCTAATATGGGCGCACTACCGGGCGTTCGGCCGATCGATGCCCTGGCGCGAGACCTCGGACCCGTACCACATACTCGTCTCCGAGATCATGCTCCAGCAGACCCAGGTCGACCGTGTCCGGCTGAAGTACGCCGCCTTCCTCGTGGCCTTCCCGAACTTCGAGAGCCTGGCGGCCGCCCCGATCGCGGAGGTCCTTCGCATCTGGCAGGGGCTCGGGTACAACCGGCGGGCGCTCGCGCTGCAGGCGGCCGCTGGACGGGTCGTCGCCCAGTTCGACGGCCGCCTCCCCGACGACCCGGCCGTGCTCGCGACCCTGCCCGGGATCGGGCCGGCCACGGCGGCCGCGATCGCGGTCTACGCCTTCGATCGCCCCGAGGTCTACATCGAGACGAACATCCGCCGGGTCCTCCTCCACTGCTTCTTCCATGAGCGGGCCGGCGTGATCGACGCCGAGCTGCGGCCGCTCGTCGAGCGGGCCCTCGACCGGGACCGCCCGCGGGAGTGGTACTGGGCCCTGATGGACTACGGCACCTGGCTTGCGAAGACTGTGCCGAACCCGAACCGGCGCTCGGCCCACCACGCGGTCCAGGCCCGTTTCGAGGGGTCCCGGCGCCAGCTCCGGGGCCGGGTCCTCGCCGCGCTCCTCGAGGCCGGCCCGCTCCCGCTCGATGCGATCGCGACCGCGACCGGGGCCGGCCCGGACCGTCTCGGCCCCGTCCTGGAGCAGCTCCGGCACGAGGGATTCGTCGCCGAGGACGGGCCGATATACCGCATTCGGGACACTCCTGCCACCGAACAATTGAAGTAGATACACCCAGTATCTATGGTGTGGACAAGAAACGGGTCAAGGACTATATGACCTACGACGTCGTCACGGTGGACGTGAAAGGGACGATCCGGGATGTCTTTGAACGGATCAAGACCACCCACCACGACGGCTTCCCGGTCGTCGACCGGGGCAACGAGGTGGTCGGTTACATCGCCGCCCGCGACCTCCTCTTTGCCCATCCGTCCACGCCGATCCCCGAGGTGATGTCGAGCCACCTGATCGTCGCCGACCCCGAGATGAGCATCTCGGACGCGGCCCGGGTGATCTTCCGCTCCGGGATCCAGAAGCTCCCGGTCGTGGACGAGAAGAACCGGCTCGTCGGGATCATCTCGAACTCGGACGTGATCCGTTCGCAGATCGAGCATGTCTCGCCCGAGAAGGTCTTCAACTTCATCACGACCCTGAAGAGGCTCTACGGGATCGAGCCGACCCTCCGGCGGGGCTCGGTCCCGATCAACAGCCTCCTGCCGACGCAGTCCAAGATCTACGAGGACGAACTCGAAGGCCGGATCTACGAGATCCGGAAGGGGCTTGCCGAGCCCCTGATCGTGGTCAGCCGCCCGGGCCGGACCATCCTCGTCGACGGCCATCACCGGGCCATCGCGGCAAAGCGGCTCGGGATCGAGAACCTGGACGCCTACATCATCGAGGTCGACGACGACGTGGAGCTCGGGATGGAGCGGACGGCCCGGTCCATGCACCTCGCCTCGCTCGACGACATCCAGGTGCTCGACTACGCTCGCCACCCGCTTGTGGCCCTGACCCACCGCCTGGTCAAAAGAGTATAGGGCCTCTGCCCCTTTTTTTTACGACCCTTCGCAGCGGCAGTCGAACCGCTCGTTCAGAATATGCTCCTTGACGATCGTGCCCTCGGGCACGATCACCTCGGGCCAGAGGCGGGTCTTGGAGTGGATCACGACGCCCCGCTGGAGCATCGAGCGCGGGCCGATCACGGTGTCGTTCTCGATCGAGCAGCACTCGCGGATCACGGTGTCGTTGTCGATGATCGAGCCCGAGACCGTGCTGTTCGGCCCGACCACGATCCGGTTGTAGAGGGACGAGCTGAAGATCTTGGTGTTCGCCTTGATCGAGCAGTTCTCGCCGATCGAGGTGTAGGGGCCGATCAGCGCGTTCTCCTCGATGATCGTGCCCGAGCCGATCGCGACCGGGCCGATGATCTTGGCGTTGTTCCCGAGCGAGATCGAGTCCCCGAGCTGGACCGGGCCGAGGATCTGGGCTCCCTTCATCGAGAGGTTGCCGCTGATGTTCGTGACCGTCATCCGCTGGAGCATCCAGCGCTCGGCCATCCGGAGGGACGAGGGGCTCCCCACGTCGGTCCAGTTGCCGCGGGCGAGCCAGCCCTTCAGCCGCTCGCCGCGATCCATCAGGGCCGGGAAGAGGTCCTTCGCAAAGTCGTACTTCGTGTTCGGGGGGATATGGTCGAAGACCGCGGGGTCGCAGACGTACATCCCGGTCGAGGCGAGGTTGCTGAAGATCTCGCCCGGCGCCGGCTTCTCCTTGAAGCGGAGGATATCGTAGTTCGCGTCGAGCTCGGCGATCCCGTACTCGGACGGGTCGTCGATCGAGATCAGGCCGATCGAGACGATCCCGTCGTGGCGTCGGTGCTCGCGGTAGAACTCGAGGACGTTCAGATCGGTCACATGGTCGCCGCCCACGACGAGGAAGGGCGAGCCGTCGAGGTACGGCTGGGCGTTCTTGACCGACCCGGCCGTGCCCATCTTGGTCTCCTCGTGAACGTAGGTGATATCGACCCCGTAGAGCGACCCGTCCCCAAGCGCCTGCTCGATCACCGTTCCGAGATACCCGAGCGTGATCACGATCTCGTTGAACCCCAGGTTCGAGAGATGGGCCACGAGATGCTGAATCGATGGGCGGTTCACGATCGGGATGCAGGGTTTTGGGCGCTCAAAGGTCAGGGGCCGGAGGCGCGTGCCTTCGCCTCCGCACATGATGCAGACCTTCATGCAGACGGATAATGTCTTCATTGGGTTTAAGCGTGCTGAAAGGCCGTGAGGTGGCGATCGCGGTCGAAAGAAATGGGGGACGGTCCGGGGAAGGCTCGGGGGGGTGAAAGAAAGATTTATTAGTTTTTGACCGCCTGTAGGTGGTGCGGATGGCGGAAAAAAAGCAAAATACCTCCATACCGCCGTTTCAGTGAGCCCTGAGTGGTGGATTGCCGCTAATAACCGTAAATTTTGGGTATGTCTGCCTTTTAGGCGAAATATTCGGAGAACACAAAAAACAAACTTTATCTCTTTCGATGATATATAGTAAAAAGAGATAAAGTTATTGATAGGAATCGAGATGCAGAGCCCTCAAAGTCTTGTCGATCCGCTGGAAAAGGCCGTACATGCGCGGGATATCCCGAGTATCGACGAGATCGTCCGGGGCCTTTCCACGATTCAGAAGCGCAAGGACCGGGCCGTCCAGATCCAGCTCGCGAACCGGGTGCTGATCGCGGCCGCTCTGGACCAGGACGAGCCGGCCTATATCGGCTTTCTTCAGGAGCTCACGAAGGAGGAGGTCGAGGGCCTCGCGGTCCGGTTGACGGGGCATTACCTGACGCATCAGGACGAGCGCTGGATCGACGCGATCCTCCAGGTGACGGGGCAGCTCGACCGGAAGAGCAGCCAGTCCCGCATCCTCTCGCAGGTGGCCAAGACCCTCGTCGATACCGGGGTACGGGACCGACGGCAGGTGCTGATCGAGCGGGGGATGGGGATCCTCTCCCAGATCAGCTTCCGCAAATACCGCTCGGCCCTGCTGATCGAGCTCGTGCCCGCGCTGATCACGTGGGGGATCACGACGCACGACATCCGGTATCATCGCCGCGCGCTCGAGCTGGTCCCGGAGATCGGCGACGTCTCCGAGCGGGCGGACCTGCACTGCGATATCGTGACGGCGATGGTCACGATCGGGATCGCCGAACGCGACCTCTCGATCGTGTACGAGGCGATCCGGTCGGCGAGTGCGATCCTGCAGAAGCTCCGCCGGATCAACTGCACGCTCGCGATCATCGACATGACCTGGCGGTCTCCGATCGCAAAGACGATCTCGGAGATCAAGACCTTCATGGACGCGTTCACCGACCTGCCCGAGCCCCGGCAGGTCGAGATCTTCGAGTGCCTCGTCCACGAGCTCCTCGAACGGATCAAGGACCGCTCCCAGCTCTACTCGACCCTCCTCTCCCTCGAACGCGATATGCCCGGGTCCCGGCGCCACCTCGTGGTCCGGCTTCTGAAGAAGGCCGAGACGACCGGCGACCACTGGTACATCAAGAAGGCGCTCGAGTTCAACGGCCGGATCACGGACCCGGCCCAGATCCCGCTCAAGGAGATCATCCACTCGGGCATCCTGATCGCGGAGAAGACCCGGAACCCTGACTTTCTGATCGCGGTCCTGCCCCTCGTGGAGCAGCTCTACGATCGGCCGGCCGCCACGCACACCTACCTGCAGTTCACGAACACTCTCCTGCGGATCGGGGAGTTCTACGATGCGATCGAGACCCACTCCCGGGTCGACATGCACGACCTGGTCCACCGCCACCAGACGGACGAGGCGAGCGTCCGCCTTCTCAAGGAGGCGATCCTCCGCGATGAGATCGACCTGGTCAACGCCCGTGTCCTCTCCCTGCTCGAGCCCGAACAGACCGAGACCGCGATCTACCGGGCCGTATACGAACTCTGCAAGGAGCACCCGTTCAGCGACACGGTCGAGCATATCGGCGCGATCCGGTCCCTGGCCCGGCTGCACCCGCGCTCGGACCAGCTCCTGCTCGACTCGATCACGATACTGATCGAGCACGGATTCCTCGTCGAGGGCGACCCGGGCGTCCTGATCGACCTCGCCGAGGGGATCGCCGAACTGCCGATCCGCGAGGGGGCGATTGCGTACATCATCCGGAACCTGACCGTGATCGGGGTCGAGAAGAAGAGCCGCGACTTTCTGCAGCGGGCGATCGGCATCGCCTCCAACATCGAGGGGCAGCACATCCGCTCCGAGGCCCTCTTTGCCGTGATCGAGGCCGCCTCCCTCCTCGCGGTCAAGCAGTCGGATCTCGACCTCCTCCGGCGCATGCGGTCATGGTCGACCTCGCTCCTCGAGAAAGAGTACGCGACCGGGGCCATCGGCAAGATCGTGCAGGGCATGATCCGCTACGCCCTGATCGAGAAGGCACCCTACGCCCTCGACGAGGCCGACGCGCTTCTCGAGCTGATCGACGACCCGGCCCTGCGGCAGCAGCTGACCGAGCGGGTGATCGAGGCCTATATCCGGGTCGGCTGCCTGCGGCTCGAGGAGTCGGCCTTCACCTACCAGTCGCCCGACTTCATCGAGGAGGCCCGCCCATTCCAGCAGGCCCTCGCCCTCCTCCGGCAGCACACGAAGCCGGGGCAGGTCTCGCTCAAGATCGCGGGCGCCATCGACATCGTGCTCCAGTACGCCGAGCGGTCGAGCGCGGTCAACTTCTTCGTCCCGCTCACGCTCTTCTCGCTCGAGATCGAGAACCCCCTCGAACGGGATGCGATGATCGCGAGGATCGCCGGCGGGCTCCGGGAGATCGTGGAGCTGCTCGACTCGACCGACCCGTACGAGGTCCTCGCGTACCTGCTGATGCGGCTCGACCAGGCCGAGACCTCGATCCTGATCATGGACCTGGCCTGCCAGCTGAACGCACAGATCAAGGATCCCTACACGCGGCTCTCGGGGATGTCGACCCTCGCCGACCTCTTCATGCGACAGGGCCGCCGGGAGCGCGCCGACGGCCTCGTCAACGAGATCATCGGCCGACTCGAGACCCTGCCGCACCAGTACCAGCGGATCCTGATCCTCGCCGATATCGCAACCCTGCTCGTCGGGGTGGACGAGGTCCGCGCCTACGCCTGTCTCCAACAGGCGATAGGGCTCCTCGACGGGGTCGAACCCGAACGTGCCTCGTTCGTCCGGGTGCAGCTCGTCCTCTCGATCGTGAGCCTCCACGGAGTGAACCGCAACGTCGAGAATGTGCCGCGGGCCATGGCGATCATCGAGGGGATCGGCAACCCGGAGGACTACATCGAGGCCCTGATCGCGGTCTCGAACATGGTCCGCGACGACACGGGGTCCTGCCGCGAGATCCTGCGCCTCGTCTCCCGTTCGATCGAGGCCATACCGAGTCCGTACGAGCGGGGGACCGCGCTTCTGAACGTGATCCCGATCGCGGAGGTCTGCGGCGAGCACTCGTACGTCGACGCCTTCCTCGGTGAGGTCGAGCGATCGATGGAACGGATCAACATCCCGTTCATCGTGGCCGTGCTCAAGCGTGCCCTCGTGCAGCGCCTGGTCGCAATCGCCCAGCGGCGCGATGCGGAGGGGTTCACAGCCCGGGCGATCGCGGTGGCCAGGGGGATCGAGGACGAGGATGTCCGGTACGAGACTCTGCGCCGCCTCAACCAGGACCCCCAGCCGGCCGTGGCGGACAGCGTGCACGCCTCCGTGCTCGACGCCAAGCGGAAGATCCAGTCGGGCGAGTTCTCAAAGAACCTGATCGCCTCGATCGATCGGAGCCTGCACGTGATCCCGGACCGGGCCCTGCAGGCGAAGTACTATACCGAGCTCTTTGTCGCGGCCAAAGAGTCCGGCCAGGAGAACCTCGGGGAGAAGCTCCTCCGGTCCGCGATCAACGCGGCCGAGATCATCAGGCCGCTCTCGCGCCGCGTCTACGTCCTCGGAGACATGGCCCTCAAGGTCTTCGCGGCCGGCGACGAGCTGCGTTCGAGCGATATCATGGACATGGCCGGCGAGGCCGCGACCAACATCCGCGAGTTCCGCCAGCGGGACCAGATCTTCGACGAGCTCGCGATGGTGATCAAGGTGATGCAGGAACTGCGGGTATGAGGGCCGTCGCGCTCCTCGTCTCGGGCCGGGTGCAGGGCGTGGGCTTCCGCGCCTGCGTAAAGAGGATCGCCGACAGCCTGATCATCACGGGCGAGGTGATGAATCTCGCCGACGGCCGTGTCCGGATCATCGCAGCGACCGAGGACATGATCCTGGAGAAGTTCATCTCGATGCTCTACGGCTGTCCGCGGGCGATCGTCCGGGAGATCCGGATGGAGTCGGTCGAGGCGGCCGCGTCGCCCGAGTTCGTGATCCGAAAGGGCCTCTTTTAGACGATGGTGAACTCGAGGTCTCCCTCGAGGACGCCCACGTACTGCCGCACCTGGCGATCGATCCGTGCCTGGTCGATCGAACGGTGCAGGTGCCCCGTCACCTCCCGCACGAGCTCCTCCGAGAGCTGGCAACGGTCGGGCGATCGATCGAATGCGGCCGTGGTGAGCCCGCTTTTCAGGAGGCCGAAGATCGTCCGGTCGACCATCTCGGTCCGAAAACAGTCGCCGAGATCGCGGACAAGTCCCCGTTCCCCCAGGGAGAGGGGGCCGATCGACGGATCGAGGCGTGCGCCGATGCAGGCCCCGAGGACCCCGGCCGAGAGAATGCCGTACGAGAGGGAGAGGAGCGCATTGACGGGATCCCGATACGGCGACCCGGTTCGGCGCCGGTACCCGATCTCAGGCGGCAGGCTTCGTCCCATGATCTCGTAGTACATGTCGCCGAGCATGCGGTGTGCCCGCTGGAGCTCCTGGAGCCGGATCAGGTTCGGGAGCTCGGCCACGAGCGCCTGAATGACCTCGAGTTCGCCCGCATAGAACTCCGTGCCGACCTCGCCGATCAGCCCGAGGCGCACGTGGACGGCATGGGCGACGATCGTCAGGGCAACGCCGTGTGCGGGCAGGCACTCCTGGAGTCTGCGGAGCCGCTCGCCCTCGCGGTCGCCGCCAATCGGCTGGAGGACTCCGACGGGCTCACCATCGGGCTCGAGAAAGCTGACCCGGACTCCGTGCCGGAGGAGCCGGGTCACGGTCGCGGTCTGGATCGTGTGACGTCCCGCGAGCAGCAGGTGCGAGAGGTCGTTGAGGTCGTACTCCTCGACTCCGTTGCCCTGGCTGATGATCAGCCGGTCCGGCCCGGAGCGAATATGTGCGCCCGATCCGGGCACCACGAGCCAGTCCACGTGCTCCGTCACGATACTTCAGAGGTTGTGTCGTCAGAAGAAGAAGGTTGTTAAAAGATGATCAGGAGGAGACTTCAGGCTGCTCGAGCAGCACGTCCTGAATGTCATGCTGTCGCATGGAGAGCTTCTTCGCCTTGAAGATGTTCTTGCCCTCCTTGCCGATAGCGATGCCACGGTCCTCCTCGCGGACCTCGACGTGGGCCACCGGGCCCCGCTCGGAGTCCTCGAAGTCGACATCGAGCACCTGGGCCGGCAGGAAGCAGTTCTTGACGAACTGCTCGGCGCTGTCCGAGTACTCGACGACCTCGATCCGCTTCCCCATCGCGTCGGAGGCCTTCTTGATCGAGGCCCCCTTCTTGCCGATCGCAAGCCCCATCTCGCCGGGGTTGACCACGAAGATGATTCGGCTGTTCCGCTCGTCGATCACGCAGTCGCGCGAGCCCGCACCCGTCAGGCTCTCGAACTCCGAGATCAGGCGCATGCAGTCCTCGGTCAGTGTGAACTCAGGCATGCTCAGGCCCTCTTCAGACTGGCGATGTCCGATTCGCCCGGGTCGACGATTGCGAGTGCGCTGACCATGTGCGGCTTGCCGCAGGCCTTGCCGAGCTGGACCGAGGAGCCGTCAAAGGTGTAGACAAAGACACCCGACTCTCCGGCCAGCTTCGTGCGGTAGGCCTCAGGGCAGTTCCTCGCGACGACGACCATATTGGCCCCGCCGCTCATGACACATCGCTCGGTCTCGTTCTGACCGAGCACCACATTCCCGGTCTTGATGGCCTTTCGAAGGGATACGTTAAATTCCATTGAATTTCCTCTACGTTCTGGGCTTTGCGATCAGCTTGACGTCGCCCGTGCCGAGCTGGATCGGCTGACCGACGATTACGTTCTCGGTCACACCGTTCAGCTCGTCGACCTCGTTTGCGACCGCAGCATCGAGCAGATGGTTCACGGTCACCTCGAATGCGGCGCGGGAGAGGACGGACTCCTTCTCACCGGCGATGCCGTGACGGCCGATCTGCTTGACCTCGCCGTCCATGCACATCATATCGGCGACGAGCATGATGTGTCGGACGTCGACCTTGATACCCTGCTCGCCGAGTGTCGAGAGGGCCTCGGCCATGATCGCGTTCCGCGCGGCCTCGATCCCGAGGACCTGGGCGATCTCGCTGATGTTGTTCGTCCGGGTTCGCGTAGTGTCGACACCGGCGACCTCGAAGACGTCCTTTAAGTTGGAGCCTTCAGTATAAAGTATATACTCACCGCTCTCTTTTCGGACCACGACGCGCTCGATATCGTCGATCCCCTGCACGATCACGTTCCTGACGTGCTCGGCGAGCTGGAAGAGGTTCTGGTACTTCGCCTGGTCCTTCGGCGTGAACAGGATCACGTGGTCCTGCTCGACGACCTCGGCCTCGAAGTCGCGGTAGTGTCGGCGTTCGCGGATCTTCTTCTGCGCGGTCTCGGCGATCAGGTCCATCGAGATCTTGCGCTTGGCCAGCACGGCCTCGTTCACGTGGACCAGGACCTGCATGTTCTCCATGTCGGTCGTGATGTCGCCGAACTCGTGGAGGGGGGCTGCCTCGATCTGCCATGAGACCATCCGCGCCTTGTCCCGGTCGTTGTTGTAATCGGGGGAGAGGTGGATGGTCATGGTCGGCGTGGAGGGCTCCTTCCTCGCGTCCATGATCTCGATCAGGCGCGGGAGACCGAGCGTAACGTTGATCTCGGCCACACCCGCGTAGTGGAAGGTACGCATGGTCATCTGCGTGCCCGGCTCCCCGATCGACTGGGCCGCGATTACGCCGACCGCCTCGAGCGGCTCGATCCGGGTCGACTTGAACTCGGCGTGGACCCCGGTCATGATCTGCTCGAACTGGGCATCCGTGATCTGCTTGTCCTCGAGCGCCTTCAGGAGCTGCTGCTTGGTCAGGTCGGGGAGCGCGGCTCCCACGATCTCCTCACGCATCGTTTCGGTGAACAGCATCAGACCTCCTCCTTGAGGACCGATTCGACAAGTCCCTTCACGTCGACCGGGTCGCCGAACGAACCCTTCATGGGGTCGGTCCCGTCCTCGCCGTACTTGAACTGGATGATCCGGCCCATCGTGGTCCGGACGGTCCCGTCGTAGGCGACCTTGAGGTCCTGGAGCGCGTTGATCAGCCGCCGCTGGAGGTACCCCGACTGGGAGGTACGGACGGCCGTATCCACGAGACCTTCACGCCCGCCGATCGCGTGGAAGAAGAACTCGGTCGGTGAGAGTCCGCTCTTGTACGAGTGGAGGATGAAGCCGTGGGCGTCAGCGCCGCGGTCGCCCCGCTTGTAGTGCGGCAGGGTCCGCTCCTCGTACCCACGCATGATCCGTTCGCCACGCACTGACTGCTGGCCGATGCACCCGGCCATCTGGGTCAGGTTCAGCATCGAACCGCGGGCGCCGGAGACGGCCATCAGCACGGCCGAGTTGCCGAGACCGAGGTGACGGCCTGCAATCTCACCCGTGCGGTCACGGGCCTTGCCGAGCACCTGCATGATCTGCATCTCGAGGGTCTCCTCGGGGGTCCGGCCGGGCATCGGCTCGAGCTGACCCTCCTGGAAGATCCTGATCCGGCGGTCGACGTCGTCCTTCGCCTTGCTGAGTTCGTCCTCGATCTGGCCGTACTCGGTCTTGGAGAGGTCCTCGTCGTCGATCCCGAACGAGAAGCCGTCGATCATGATTCCGCGGATCGAGAGCCGGGTCATGTCGTCGATGAACTGGCTCGCCCGGTCCATCCCGCACTGCCGGATGATCCGGTTCAGGATCGCTCCGTCGAAGGCTCCGATCGACTTCTTGTCGATCGTGCCCGTCTCGAGCTGGCCGTCGATGACCCGGACGAACGCGTCGCGCTCGCAGTCGGTATACTTGCACTCGTCACAGTTGATGCAGGACGAGGCCCGGAAGACCATGTTCAGGCCGTCGGGCAGGATCATCGAGAAGACCTGCTTGTTCGACCACATCGGGGTCCCGTCCTCCTCGACCTTTCCGGGCTCGGGCAGGTGCTCGAACTCGAAGTACTTGAGGAGGTAGAGGATCTCGGACTTGGTGAACCACCGGAGGTCGTGGGTCAGCATGAAGATCCCCGAGATGTGATCGTGGATCCCGCCGATGATCGGACCGCCGAACCGGGGGGAGAGGATGTTCTCCTGGACCGCGACCAGGATCGCGGCCTCGGCCCGCGCCTCTTCGGTCTGCGGAACGTGGAGGTTCATCTCGTCCCCATCGAAGTCGGCGTTGTAGGGTGGGCAGACCGCCGGGTTGAGCCGGAAGGTCTTGCCGTCCATCACCTTGATCCGGTGGGCCATGATCGACATCCGGTGCAGCGACGGCTGCCGGTTGAAGAGCACGATATCACCGTCGCGCAGCTGCCGCTCGACCGTGTATCCCGGCTCGATCTGCTCGGCGATCGTCTCGAGGTTGTCGCCCCCGAGGCGAAGCCGCCGGTTGTCGGGCCGGATCACGTAGTTCGCGCCGCACGGCACTTTGAGGCTCTTTCGCTCCGGGCCGCGAAGCACGAACTCGCGCATCTCCTCGAGGTTGTAGGCCGTGACCCGGACGGGCACGGTCATCTCGATCGCGATCGAGAGCGGGATGCCGACCTCGGTCACCGAGAGGTTCGGGTTCGGCGAGATCACCGTACGGGCCGAGAAGTTCACGCGCTTGCCCGAGAGCGAGCCGCGGAACCGGCCGTCCTTGCCCTTCAGGCGCTGCGAGAGCGTCTTCAGGGGCCGGCCCGAGCGGTGGCGCGCGGGCGGGCAACCGGCCACCTCGTTGTCGAGGTAGGTCGTGACGTGGTACTGGAGGAGTTCCCAGAGGTCCTCGATGATCAGCTGCGGGGCGCCGGCGTCCTGGTTCTCCTTGAACCGCTGGTTGATCCGGATGATGTCCACGAGCTTGTGGGTCAGGTCGTCCTCGGAGCGCTGGCCGTTCTCGAGGATGATCGAGGGGCGCATCGTGACCGGCGGTACGGGCAGCACGGTCAGGATGGTCCACTCGGGCCGGGCCACGTCGGGGTTGATCCCGAGCAGCTTGAGGTCCGAGTCGGGGATCCGCTCGAGCCGGGCCCGGATGTCGGCCGGGGTCAGCTTGTGCTCGTTCTTCTTGCCGTCCTCGAGCAGGACTTCGGAGAAGGTGGTCGGCTTCTCGAAGTTCACCTTGAGCTGCTGCTCCCCGCAGTGGGGGCAGGACCGCTCCTTCTTGATGTCCTTCTCGGTCAGGACATCGCCGCCCAGCTCGTCCTCGGCCGTGATCGAGACCTTCTTGATCTCGTCAGGGGAGAGGAGGAGCCGGCCGCAGGCGCGGCAGGTGACCCGGAGAAGTTTCCGGATCAGGCGTGTGTATCCGACGTGGATGACGGGCTTGGCGAGCTCGATGTGCCCGAAGTGGCCCGGGCAGTCGGCGGCCTTCTGGTCGCAGGTCTTGCAGCGCAGCCCGGGATCGATCACCCCAAGTGCGAGGTCCATCAGGCCCTGGGGATACGGAAACCCGTCGTCGTCGTAGGTATCCGCCCAGATGATCTTCCTGACGGACATGGTCCGGATCTCCTTGGGGGAGAGGAGACCGAACTTGATCTTTCCGATGCGTTTTGGACTCGGCATATATCTATTACACCTGGTCCTCGAGGACCATCCTCGGGGCGATCCCCATGCTCTTCATCTCGTCGAGCAGGAGCTTGAACGCGTAGCTCATCTCGACGAGGTAGATGTCGGTCTCGGCACCGCAGACGAGGCAGCGGGTCGTGTTCCGCTTCCGGTCGAGCATCGCGACCATGCCGCACTTGGCACAGACGTACTGCTGGACCTTGTCCGACTCGTCGAGCAGCCGCTCCTTCAGGGCCATGGCGGCGCCGTGGCCGATCATCACGTCGCGCTCCATCTCGCCGAACCGCAGACCGCCCTCGCGGGCGCGCCCCTCGGTCGGCTGCCGGGTCAGGACCTGCACGGGCCCGCGCGAGCGAGCGTGCATCTTGGACGAGACCATGTGGTAGAGCTTCTGGTAGTAGATCACGCCGACATAGATGTCGGCCGTGAAGGGCTTGCCCGTGATCCCGTCGTACATCACCTCGCGCCCGGTGGGGGCGAAGCCGAACTCCATCAGAGCGCTGCGGAGGTTGACCTCGCGCTCGCCCGAGAAGGCGGTGGCGTCGATACGCCGGCCCTCGAGCGAGCCGACCTTGCCGCCGATCATCTCGAGCATGTGCCCGATGGTCATCCGTGACGGGATGGCGTGCGGGTTGATCACGAGGTCGGGGACGACGCCGCCCTCGGTGAAGGGCATGTCCTCGGGGGCCGTGATCAGGCCGATGACGCCCTTCTGCCCGTGGCGGGACGCGAACTTGTCGCCGACCTCGGGGACACGCAGGTCGCGTGTCCGGACTTTGACCAGGCGGGAGGAGTTCTCGCCCTCGGTGATGATCACCGTGTCGACGATGCCGTGCTCGTTCGAGCGCATCGTGACCGAGGTGTCGCGCCGCTTCTCGACCGTGATCAGGTCTGAGGTCGGCTCCTCCAGGAACCGCGGCGGGGAGGTCTTGCCGATCAGGACGTCCTTCTCGCTCACGGCTGTCTCGGGGTTGATGATGCCGTCGTCGTCGAGGTTCTTGTAGTACTCCTCGCCGTGGGCACCGGTCACCTCCGAGTCGGGGATCTCGATCCGGTCGACCTGGCCGCCGGGATACCGGCGCTCCTCGCCCTCGTAGGTCCGGAAGAAGTGGGACCGGCCGAGGCCGCGGTCGATAGAGGAGCGGTTGAAGATGAGCGCGTCCTCGATGTTGAACCCTTCATACGAGAGGATGGCGACCACGAAGTTCTGGCCGCCCGGCCGGTCGTCCGAGCCGATCAGCTCGTTGGTCTGGGTGCGCACGAGCGGCTTCTGCACATAGTGGAGCAGGTGGCCGCGCGTATCGGGGCGGAGCTTCATGTTCGCCGAGCCGAAGCCGAGCGCCTGCTTGACCATCCCCGCGCCCATCGTGACGCGGGGTGAGGCGTTGTGCTCGGGGAACGGCACGTGGGCCGCGCCGAGCCCGAGGATCAGGGCCGGGTCGATCTCGAGGTGCGTGTGGGCCGGTGTAAGGTCGGACTCGTTGATCGCGATCAGGAGGTCCTCCTCCTCCTCGGCGTCGATGAACTCGAGGAATCCGCGACGGATGAAGTCCTTGAAGTCGATCTCCTTCTGCTGGAGCCGGGCCAGCTCCTCGTTCGTGAGGACGGGCCGGCCGTTCTCGACCACGATCAGGGGGCGGCGAGCCCGTCCCCGGTCCGTGTGGATGATCACGTCGCCGTTGTAGGGCTTGTACGACGCGTTGATCTCGGTCGAGACTCCGCCGCTCCGGCGGAGCTTCCGGATCTCCTGGACCAGTGCGCCGGCGTCCTCGACGAGCCCGATCAGGGCGCCGTCGACAAAGACGCGCGAGCGCTTCATCGGGCCACCTCGCTCTTGAGCCCTTCGACACCCATCGTGTAGAGTATGGAGAGGACCTCGTCCTCGTCCGTGACCCCCTTCGAGATCTCGACCATCTGGGCGAAGTTCTTCACAAGGCCACAGTTCGGTCCTTCGGGCGTCTCGGACGGGCAGATCCGACCCCACTGGGTCGGGTGCAGGTCACGGGCCTCGAAGTGCGGCTGCGAGCGCGAGAGGGGTGAGATCACGCGGCGGAGGTGCGAGAGCACGGCCATGTGGTCGACCCGGTCGAGGAGCTGTGAGACCCCCGTCCGTCCGCCGACCCAGTTCCCGGTCGCGAGCGGATGGAGCAGGCGCTCGGTCAGGACGTCCGCACGGACTGCGGTCCCGATCGAGAGGTCGCGGTGACGCATCGAGGCGCGCTCGAGCTGATACTTGACGTCGCGGGTCAGGCGGTTGAGCGAGATCCGGAAGAGGTCCTCCATCAGGTCGCCCGCGAGCTTGAGCCGCTTGTTCGAGTAGTGGTCCTTGTCATCGATCCGGCGCTTGTCGAGCACGAGGTCGAAGCAGGCCTCGGCCATGCGGCCGAGGAAGTGGGCCTTGGCAAGGCGGACGCCGTGGACAGCGGCCTCGTGGCCGGGGTCGGTCTCGCTCATCCCGACCGGCATCAGGTAGTTCAGATGCGGCAGCAGGTAGTTGTCGAGCACGAACTCGGCACGCTTGCGCTGGTAGTCCCGCGTCTGGTTCGGTGCGAGCTTCTTCCCGACATACATGACCCCGCACTCGACCGAGTCGCACGCGGACTCTTCGAGGTTCTGCATCATGAAGGTCAGGATGTCCTCCTCGGTCGAGACCGCCTCGACCACCGCGTGGTCCGAGTCGAGCCCGAGGGCGCGCATCAGGTCCACGAACTTGAGGTGGCCTGCGACCGAGGGGAACGAGACCTCGAGGAGGTTCTTCTTGTTCCGCTCGACCACGACGAGGGCGCGGTACCCGCGGTACTGCGAGAAGACCTTTGCCACGTAGATCCGCTCGTTGTAGCGCTCCGTGAACTCGGTCATGATCTTGTTCGAGGCGAGGTCCTCGAGGGTCATCAGGACCCGCTCGGTCCCGTTCACGACAAAGTAGCCGCCGGGGTCCAGCGGGTCTTCGCCGTGGGTGATCCGCTCGGCGTCGCTCATGCCGGCCAGGTTGCACGCGCTCGAGCCGATCATGATCGGCAGAAGGCCGATCGTCGTGATCACGGGCTCCTGCCGTTCGCCGCCGTGCACAAGGGTCATATCCAGGTGCATCGGGGCTGCGTAGGTCAGGTTCCGCAGGCGCGCCTCGCATGGAAAGAGGTCGCCCTGCGAGCCGTCGGCCTCGCGGACCAGCGGCTTCATGACCTTGATCTGCCCGAGTTCGACCCAGACCGGCTCGTTCGACTTACCGCGGTTTTCGATGTCGGTCTCGATCACACGCTGCTCGTCCACGACCTTCTGCAGGTTGTGGAGGAGGAAGTGGTTGAATGAATCCAGCTGGTGCCGGGCCACGTGTTCGTGTGAGAAGTATGCTCGTGAGAGTATGGTACGGTCTAACAGAGAATCAGCCCCCGAATTATTTCTTTGGCCGCCTGACGACAAGTCGGTAGGCCTCCGCGATCCCCGCGGTGTGGCTCTGCCGGATGATCCGGACGACATCGCCGACCTTCCCGTTGACCTGGCGAACGCCGGGGTCGTCGTGGAAGACCTTTGGCAACTGGTCAAAGGTGATGGAATACCGGGCGAGGAGGGCCTGTACCTCTTCCTCGCTCATTGCTTGATGATCGGGGACCATGACATGGTCCAGTACGTTTATCCTGATGCTCATCTGCCCCTCCCGCCTGGGACGTCTGCGTGTTCAGTCTGCATCGCCGCTCAAAAACCAGAGTCGCTACGGTGGAAACGGGCCCGGAGGGATTTGAACCCTCGACCACCTGGTTAAAAGCCAGGCGCTCTGCCGGACTGAGCTACGAACCCATCCGTCCCTGCGACACAGCATTATTACAATGGGATAAAAGGATATAAATGTTCGGAAAGTACTCTCAGGGCCAAGCCGCCCGGACGCGTCGAGAGAACCCGGGCATGGTCCCGCTATTTAAGCAATTGAGCCCATTCTGGGGCCCGCGCGGATCGACTGCCGATCCGGGGTGCGGTTCGACACCGTGCCTGCACTTGCGCCGCCGAGAGCCGGTTCTGGGGGCGCGCGGCGATGCCGGCCCCCATGACGTCCCGCGGCCCGACCATGCGGACGGATCGTGCTGTGTCTCGGGCCAGGGGATCCCCCGAAGGCCCGTTTCTCCGTCCGCTGGATACTGTCTGTTGGCCGGGGTTGATAAAGGGGATCTCCCCTCTACGTGGAGACCTTCATCTGGTCCCGGATCTCCCGGAGACGGTCTTCCTGGAAGGTGATGTTCATGTTCATCGAGCGGATGGCGCGCGCGATCTCCTCCCCGACCTTGGCCTTCGTGTCGGAGATGTTGTAGGTCGACTCGAGGATCGACATCAGCCGTTTGTTCACCTCGATGTTCCTCGAGAGGCGCGAGTACTCGTCGATCACCTTCTGGTCGATCCCGGCCGCCCGGGCCATCTCGACGTCCTGCCTGATCCGTGCACGGCGGTTCAGGATGTGCTCGATCACGTCGTAGAGCTCACGGTGGGTGATCGGTTTCAGGACGTAGTCCTCGACGTAGATCGCGTACTCCTGGGCCTCGTCCGGCGTGAGATGCTTGGCCGTCAGCATCATGACCGGGATATCCTTGGTCTCGGGGTTCGTCTTGATCCGCTCGAGCGTCTCCCGCCCGTCCATCGGCTCCATCATGATGTCGAGGAGGATCAGGTCGGGTCGTTCGGTCTTGAGCACGTCAAGGCACTCCTGACCCCCGTAGGTCGCGATCGTCTTGTAGCCTCCCCGCTCGAGCATCGTGACGAAGACATCGACGATGAAGGCCGAGTCGTCCACGACCATGATGGTGGACATCAGAGCGCCTCGGCGACCCGGAGGGCCACGACCTCGAGTTGCTCTGCGATCTGTTCCTGTCCTGCCCCTTCCGCAAGCACGGCCACGAGGAGCAGCTTCTCGCCCGCGTCATGGATCAGGATCCGCCCTTCTCGGGCGCCGATCATGATGTGGACTGGTGGCGTGATGCCGATGATGCTGGCCGCTGACTCCGCTGACGCCAGGACCGAAGCGCTCATCGCGGCAAACCACTTCTCAGAGATCTCCCTGGGAAATGACTTCCCGATCATGATGCCGTCCTTCGAGATCAGTGCGCAGCCGTCGACTCCATCGATGGCCCGGACCTCTTCCACAAACTCCGCAATCCGCTCCTTCAACATGATATCTGCCTTCGTCGCCAGCCGTCAGAGAGAATAGTGTGTACAGGGTGTAAAGTCTATTTATTGTTTTCGAGTCTGTAAGCGGAGCATGCTCCTTCCGTTCTTGATAAATCCTTCAGATCGGGCGGTTTGACGGGATCATCTCCCTTCCGGCCGTCGATTCGGGCTGCTGCCGCCTGCGGATGCGAAGGTAGATATGCCCCCTGGACCAACGTTATAGGTCGTGGGGCCATAGGGTAGCCTGGCCATCCTAGGAGACTGGGGGTCTTCTGACCTGCGTTCAAATCGCAGTGGCCCCATACTTTTTCTGTCCGACCAGCCGAAATTACCGGCATGCCGGTCTCTCTCGAGTGCTCTGACTGCCTCATCTCGCGGATCGTTCACACCTGTGCGCTTGCCGGCCGGCCGGCCGAGGCGGACCGGGTGGCATCGGCCTGCTCCGCCCGGCTCGGCGAGCTCCGGGACTGGCAGGTCCCGCAGCCCGTGGTCGCCTCGGACCTCCATCGGATCGCGGCGGAGATGCTCGGCGTGCGCGATCCGTACGCCGGTGTGAAGGCCGAGAGCACTGCGGCCGTGCGGGCGGCCTGCCGGGTCGTGCGCCCGCGCCTGCAGACCTTTCGCGACTTCGTGACCGCCTCGATCATCGGGAATACCTTCGACCACGGGGTGAAGGGACATGAGATCGCCGATGACTTCCTCGCCTTCTTCGAGAAGGAGTACGCGCAGGGCCTCGCGATCGACGACTGCGACGGGATCGAGCGGCTCCTCGGGCGCGTCGTCTATATCACCGACAACTGCGGCGAGATCGTGCTCGATCGCCTCCTGATCGAGCACCTGGTCGGACGCGGGGCCCGCGTCACGGTCGCCGTGCGGGATGGCCCAATCCTGAACGACGCGACGCTCGAGGACGCCCTCGCCCTCGGACTCGACCGGCTCGCCGACCGCCTGACCACGACCGGCGGCGGGAGCGAGATCGGGGTTCCCCTGGACCGTATCCCCGCCGAGCTCGCCGAGGCGATCGCCCGTGCGGACCTGATCATCGCCAAGGGGATGGCGAACTACGAGTCGCTCTCGGAGTATGATGGTCTGCCGCCGGTCGCCCACCTGCTCGCAGCGAAGTGCCGGCCGATCGCTGCGCGTCTCGGCGTGCAGGTCGGTGATAAGGTCGCGATGCTTCGCGAGTAAAAAAAAGGTTACTGGATGATATCGATCTCCAGGCCGCCACTCTTGTGGTCCCTGGGGTTGCGGTATCCAGCGCTCGACGTCTGTCGCGATCGGGACTCGATCGTGGGCATAGGGGTCGGCTGAGCGGATCGGTTCTGGTTGCCCAGGATCTGGGCCGACCGGACGCCGGTCATGATCGCCATCACGCGGACTCGGCCTTCGAACTCGCTCTTGATGCGCGCTCCCCAGATCACGTCTGCGTGGGGGTCGAGCTCGTAGGTCAGCTCGCTCGCGATCGCCTCGGCTTCCTGGAGGGTCAGGTCGCTGCCGCCCGTGATATGGATCAGGGCCCCGGTGGCCCCGTGGTAGTCGATGTCGAGCATCGGGTTCGAGAGGCACTCGCGGACCACGGTCTCGGCCTTGTTCTGCTGCTTCGTCTCGCCGACGAGCATCACGGCCACGCCGCCCTTGTTCATGATCGCCCGGACATCGGCGTAATCGATGTTGATCAGCGACGGTTCGGTGATCGTCTCGCTGATTCCCTTGACGGTCTCGGCGATCAGCTGGTCCATGACCGAGAACGCCTGACCGAGCGGGAGGTTCGGGACGTAGGACTTGAGCCGGTTGTTGTCGAGCACGATCACCGAGTCGGCGGACTGGCTGAGTGCCTCGAGTCCCTCCTCGGCCCTGAGAAGGCGCGCCTTCTCGACCTGGAACGGATACGAGACCATGCCGACCACGATCGCGCCCTGGTCCTTGGCGATCTGCGCGACGACCGGCGCGGCCCCCGTGCCCGTGCCGCCACCCATTCCTGCCGTCACGAAGCAGAGGTCGACGTTCTCGAGCACGCTCTCGAGGGTCGAACGGGCCATCTCGGCCGCGCGCTTCCCGACATCGGGGTACCCGCCGGCGCCCAGCCCCTTGGTCAGCGACTTGCCGATCAGGATTCTCTTGTCCGCCTGGATCATGTCGAGGTGCTGCTTGTCAGTATTGACAGCGATCGTCTCGGCACCTGTGACCTGAAGGTGGTGAAGCCGGTTGATGGTATTGTTCCCGGCGCCACCGCATCCGACGATCACGATCCGGGGCTGACCGCTGAAGTCCTCCTCGTTGATGATCCCTTTGAGCATCTCGCGCTCGATCTCCGCATTCTTCAGCGCTTCATTAATGATAGTCTGCATCGAAACCCCCTACAGTTTGAATGATACCTGATCCTTGTCCCGCAACATACGATTGCCCCGGCGCTCGATCAGCCCCCGAACCGCATCGCGCACCGCTTCGGAGACGGTCGGAAACTCGCCGTCCTCGACCATCTGTTCGAGCAGGTCAACCTGCTGCTCGGGCAATCGTATGGTGATCCGCTTCATTGTCATCAGGATTGTCTGACGTGAGGACGACATCTGTCACCCTTGTGTCTGACCAGTGGCGACTGAGTGTCTGACCCGCTGATAGTTCATTGTTGGACTATATTCTTATATATTCATTTCTATTTCTATCTAACAGAACGGGTTGAAATAAAGCAAATTGCGTCTTCTGAAGGCATATTCCCGATTAAACCGGCCCTTGATTACTTCGAGCCCGACGGTCATGGGGGCGGCCGGCCGCCACAAAACCTGCATCAGCGATCACTGACATAGAGTACGTGCAATGGACCGACCGATCCCTGAGCGCGCCGTGCACGGCGGCCTCGTCCGGACCGAGCAGCAGGAGGCGGGGTGGCTCGACTTCTCGGCCAATCTCAACCCCTTTGCGCCGCGCGTCCGCTGGGCCCCCAGTCCGGGCTGCCTCGAGCACTATCCCGACGACCGGTACCCCGCCCTGAAGGAGGCGATCGCCCGGACCTTCGGCCGCCGCACCGAGGAGATCACGGTTGGAAACGGTTCGATCGAGGTGATCCGGTCCTTCTGCCAGGCCGCACTCGGCCCGGGGGACCGGGTCGTGATCGACCGGTCGACCTTCGGCGAGTACGGCGTGGCCGCGGCGCTGGCCGGCGCGCGGCCGGCCGCCGCCCCCGAGGAGGGGAGCGTCCGGTTCCTCTGCAACCCGAACAATCCCACGGGAACCCTGCTCAACCAGGAGACTGTGGGGGAGGTCCTGGCGACGGTGCCTGAGGGTGGACGGCTCTTTCTGGACGAGGCCTTCATCGAGCTCGCCGACCCGGATGCCTCGATGATCGGTTCGACCGACGAGCGGGTCTTCGTGCTCCGTTCCATGACCAAGGCCTTCGCGGTCCCGGGCCTCCGCATCGGCTTCGGCTTCGGCCACCCCGAGCTCGTCGACCGCTGCGAGCGGTGCCGCGCGCCCTGGTCGGTCAATGCATTCGCCGAGGAGTTCGCGATCGCCGCCCTCTGTGAGTACCCGGCCCTCGAGGCGTCCCGGGAGCGGATTCGCCTCGAGCGCGACCTGCTTCGGACCGGGCTGGACGCGCTCGGCTTCGGGCCTCTGCCGGCCGCTGCGAACTTCGTCTGCGCGACGAGCCCGGTGCCCGTGCCGGCTCTCTGCGACGCCCTCGCCGGCCACCGGATCCGCGTAAGGGACTGCGCCTCCTTCGGGCTTCCCGGGCATATCCGGGTCGCGGTTCGGACGCGCGATGAGAACCGGCAGCTGCTCGAGGGGATCGAGGCATGCTTGCCCTGATCCTTGCGGGCGGCCGGGGTCGCCGTCTCGGCGGAGGCGAGAAGCCGCTTGCGCTCTGCAACGGCCGGCCGATGATCGAATGGGTCGTGGACGCGGTCGTCGATACCGGGGCCGAGGCCGTGGTCGTCGCCTCGCCGTGGACCCCCTTCACGCAGAACTGGTGCCGCGCGCACGACCTGCTCTGCGTCTGCACGGAGGGCGCCGGATACATCGAGGACCTCGCCGAGGCGGTGGGGATGCTCGGACTTGACGAGCCGTTTCTCTCGCTCTCGGCCGATCTGCCCTGCCTGACCTCCGCCATCGTCGACGAGGTCGTCGCGGCATACGAGCGGCAGTCCTGCCCGGCGCTCTCGGTCTGGGTCCCGGTCGGTGATGAGAACGCGTGCGTCGAGGTGGTGGACGGCCGACGGGCAATCCCGGCCGGGATCAACGTGCTCCACGCTGGAATGATGGACGGAGAGCAGGAGGAGTGCCGGCTCCTCCTCGCGGACCCCGTCCTCTGCCACAACGTGAACACGCGGGTCGCCCTGGCTGCGGCCGAAGCGCACCTCCTCGCCCGTCAATCGGGTCCCGATTCGGGCTGCAATCACCGAAAAAAGGATATCGGTCCGGACGAGATATAAAAGGCATATGCAGACCTCGCGGGAGATCGAGCTCGAGGGACATATCATCGACTCGGGGATCATGACCCAGGTCTTCGACCGGATCATGGACCGCGGGGGTTCGTTCGAGATCAGGGCCTTCGATGTTGGCAAGCACAAGACCGACCCCACGTACGCACGGCTGCTCGTCTCGGCCGAGAACGAGAAGCAGCTCGGGGAGATCCTCTCGGATCTCCATCGACTCGGCGCGCGCCAGCCCGCGGTCGAGGACGTTCGGCTTGTTCGGGCCGAGGCGGACCGGGTGATCCCGCGGGGATTCTACACGACCACGAACTACCCGACCTCGGTCAAGTGCTGCGGCGAATGGCTGCCTGTCGAGGAGATCGAGATGGACTGCCTGGTCACGGTCGACCCCGAGGCCGGTGCAGCGCGGTGCGTCCCGCTCTCGAAGCTGAAGATGGGTGAGCTCGTCGTGGTCGGCGAGGAGGGCGTCCTGGTCCGGCCCCCCGAGCGCCCGCGCGAGACCACGACCTTCGAGTTCATGCACGGCACAGTCTCGTCCGAGCGGCCGAGCGAGACCCTGATCCGGCAGATCGCCCATGAGATGGCCGAGCTGAAGCGCGGCGGCGTCCGGATCGCGCTTGTCGGCGGCCCCGCGATCGTCCACACGGGCGCGGCCCCAGCGCTCGCCTGGCTCGTGCGCGAGGGGTACATCGACGTCGTCTTCGCGGGCAACGCGCTCGCGACCCACGACATCGAGTACAGCCTCTACGGCACCTCGCTCGGCATGGACCTCTCGACCGGCAAGCCGACCGCGCACGGCCACCGGAACCACCTCTACGCGATCGCCGAGGTGATGCGGGCCGGCTCGATCCGGCAGGCCGTCGAGACGGGGATCGTGACGAGTGGAGTCATGTACGAGTGCGTCCGGCGGGGAGCGCCGTTCGTGCTCGCCGGCTCGCTGCGGGACGACGGCCCCCTCCCCGACGTGATCACCGACATGGTGGCCGCGCAGGACGCGATCCGCGAGCACCTCAAGGGCTGCGGCATGGTCCTGATGGTCGGGACTCTGCTCCACTCGATCGCGGTCGGCAACTGTCTTCAGGCCGAGGTGAAGACGATCTGCGTCGACATCAACCCGGCCTCGGTCACGAAGCTGATGGACCGCGGCACCATGCAGGCGCTCGGTATCGTCTCGGACGCCGGGACCTTCCTGCCCCTGCTCGCCCGGTGCCTCGGGTTCGAAGAGGCGCCCGTCACCGTGTGAGCGGCATACAGTACGGGCGCTCGGCCTCGAGCACGAACTCCCACTCTTCTCGACAGTCGCAGGGAAGCGCCATCGCCTCGACGAGCCGGGACCGGTTCGCCGTGAGCGAGTAGTCGCGGATCGCGTCCACGAGCTCGTGGTCGCAGGTGCCGCAGTTGTGCGGGCCGCGGTGCCGGCCCCCGCCGAGCGGGTCGGCCGTGACGTGCCGATCGGCCTCGAGCAGGATCTTCACGACCGACCAGAGGTACGGCGGACGATATGCACGCCGCTGCCAGTACCGCTCGAGCTCGGTCCGGCGCTGGACCGTGCACGGGTTCATCGAGATCAGGTCGGCGTGGGGGGAGACCTCGGCGATCGAGCGCTGCATGTCCTCGAGCGCCTCGGCCTCGGTCAGAAAGAGGGGTTTGTGGAGCAGGTAGGCCTTAACTCCGGCGCCGGCCGCATGGGCCTCGCGCGCCGCGTGGAGAAAGACCGCGTACGAGAAGCCCTTGTCGATCGACTTCTCGCGCACCTGGTCGTTCGTGGTCTCGAGGCCGATGGCGACATAGACGGGGCGGTCCACGGACCCGTCGTCGACGATTGCGGCGAGCGCCTCGAGCCGTTCGCGGTCGACGTACTCGGGCCGCGTCTCGGCGACCAGGGTCCGTCCGCGGAAGGTCTCGCCGATCGCATCGAGCGCGGCGGGCGGGACCTCGTTCGGGTCGAAGAGGCTCCCCGAGCTGAAGACCTTCACGAGGTCGTAGTCGCGTCCCTCATACTCCCGGCGGACCCACGCGAGCTGTGCACGAATCAGCGCTTCGGCATCTTCGATCCGGCCGTGCTGCTCGTGACTGTACGAGCACATCCGGCACCGGCGCCAGGAGCACCCGGGGGTCTTGAGGATCACGGTCAGGGTCGGAACGACCTCGTCGTCGAGACGATCGGTTCCGGTCCAGCTGGCGAGCGGCTTCTCCTCTATCATGAACGTGAAGCGTTTAATACGTCCCGGGGTAATAGAAATGTTGCGTCCGCGGCCCGTCTCATACGGGTCGCCAGGAGCCGATACGATGACAAGACGACTGCTTCTCCTTCTCTGCCTCTCTTCGCTGCTGATTGCAGCCGCCACAGCCTATGTCGTGACCATCGATACCCCGCGCACCCTCGCCGCAGGCGAACCGCTCGTCGTGAACGGCACCTCCACCCTGCCTGCCGGGTTTACGACCGACGTCATCCTCTACCGCGGCTCGGGCGAGCTCGCCCGAAAGACGATCGTGGTCCAGGAGGACCGGACCTTCTCCGCGACCTTCGAGACGAGCGGCCTCGGCAGCGGCGACTACAGGGTCGAGATCGAGCGGCAGCGCGACCCGTCGATCTACGGATCGTCCTCGACCACGACCCGGCTCGTGACGCTCGTCGACCGCTCGGGCGAGGTCACGGTCACCTCGCCTGCGGCACAGAGCGATGCGTCGAACCTGACCGTGACCGGCACGGCCCCCGGGAAGAAGAGCAGCTCGATCGCGATCGCCGTGACGGGCCCCGGCAACTTCACCTTCGGGCCCGAGTACGTCCGGACCGACGCGTCAGGGTCGTTCTCGCTGATCGTTCCGATTGCGGGGCCCGGCGAATACCGCGTCGCCCTCTCGGACCCGAACGGCCTGATCGAGCGATACACGGTGACGGTCGGAGCCGGCACGACGGAACCGACCATAGAGCCGACCGTGACCGTGCCCCCGACGATCGGCACGACGGTCGCGACGACCGCAGTGCCGACGACGGCCGTGCCGACCGCGACGCGGGCAGGGCTCTCCCTCCTCCCGCTGGCCGGCCTCGGCCTCGCGCTGCTCGCCTTCGGGCGGTTCGCGCGGCGGCCCTGAGTCATCCCCTTTTCTCAAGAGCGGCAAGAACCGCGTCCCCGAATTCGAGGGTCGAGGCCGTCCCGCCGAGGTCGGGCGTCCGGAGCCCGCGGGCCATGACCTCCTCGATGGCGATGTTGAGCCGTTCCGCGGCCCCGGTATCGCCGAGGTGATCGAGGAGCATGGCTGCAGAGCGGAGCGCGGCCGTCGGGTTGGCGATGCCCCGGCCCGCGATGTCGGGTGCGGAGCCGTGGACCGGCTCGAAGAGCGTGTGCCGTTCCCCGAGGTTCGCGCTCGGCAGGAGGCCGAGGCCGCCCACGTGGAAGGCGGCCACGTCCGAGAGGATGTCGCCGAACATGTTCTCGACCAGGATTACGTCGTAGCGGCCGGGCCGGCGCAGGACGTCGAGGCAGAGCGCGTCGATGAACGCGTCGTCTACCGGGACGCCCTCGGCGGCCGCGACCCCGCGGGCGATCCCGAGGAAGAAGCGGTCGGCCGCGAGCACGTTCGCCTTGTGGCCGATCGTGAGGTGTCGGCGCCCGGCCGCGAGGCGGCAGGCCAGGCGGGCGATCCTCTCGGTCGCGGCCCGCGTGATCACCCGCTCGGTGCAGGCCCGATCGGCCTCGATCCGCTCGCGCCCGGCGTAGAGGCCCTCGGAGTTCTCGCGCACGACGACGAGGTCCGCGCCCCCGCCGAGGACGGGGCGGATGTTCGCATAGAGGCCGAGCGCCCGGCGGAGAGCGAGGACGACGCTCGGGTACTCGCCGTTCGGGGCCGACGAGACCGCGCCGAAGAGGACTGCGTCCGAGGACCGGAGGACCTCGAGGTCGGCCTCGTCGAGCGCAGTCCCGGTCCGGCGCCAGCGCTCAAGCCCGAGCTCGACCGGGAGCTGCTCCCACTCGGGCCTGAGGACCTGCAGGGCCGCTGCGGCCACGGGGACGACCTCGCGGCCGATCCCGTCGCCCTCGACGACCGCGATCCGGGTCATGCCCGGTCCCTCCAGGCGACAGCGAGGGCGCGGAGCGCGTCCAGGATCGTGAGCGGCGACGCCCCCCAGTGGACGACGACCCCGAAGCGGCCGTTGATCGTCTGCAGCCCGGTCCGCTCGGCCCGGCAGCACCGGACGACGAACGGCTCGGCCTCGACCGCGCCGCAGGGGCAGGTCTCGACCAGCTCCGGCTCTGCGCCGTATGCCTCGCGCAGGAGCTCGCGCCCGGTCTGGCAGCACGCGACCCGTTCGCCCCCGGCCGGCCCGTCGCGGTCGAGCGAGCGGGCGAGGCCGGCGGCACGGCATGGATAGACTCCGGCGCCGAGGTCCCGGATGTCGCGGATATGGTGCTCGAAGACGAGCCCGAGCTCGCCGGTGAGGCCGGCCGCCTCGAGCCCGGCGCAGGCGGCGGCCAGGCTCGGGCGCGGAGGCTCGATATCGTGGACGTGGATCGTCACGAGGGGCTCGTCCTCAGGGTCGAGCACGAACGTCACGTGCTCGTCATGGCCGAAGAAGACCGTGCAGGGCCGGCCGTACCCCCGGGCGAGCCGGACGAGGCCGGAGCGGTCGGCGAGCCCGACGCGCTCGGGGTGGACGGCGACCTCGCCGGCCGTAAGGAGGAGACGTTCGCTCCGGAGGGGACGCATCAGCCCGGCCGCGTCCGGGTCGGGCTCGACCTCGAGGAGGTCGTAGGAGTCGCCCGACGGCCGGAGCAGGTAGCGGGTCAGGAAGTAGACCCGGTCTCCGCACGGCCGGGAGGCTGCGATCCCGACGGACTTGCACTCGGGGATCACGCCTGGCTCCGCAGGAGCTCGACGAGGCCGCCCGCCTTGAGGATCGCCTGCATCCGGGGGGAGAGCGGCCGGCAGGAGATCGGCGCGCGCGTCCCGGCCCGGACGGTCCCGAGGGCCAGGTCGAGCTCGACCGGCTCTCCCTCGTCGCACGCGAGCTCGGCCTCGGCGATCGGAAGGCCGAGGTTGATCGCGTTCCGGAAGAAGATCCGGGCGAAGGACGGGGCCACGATGGCCACCACCCCGGCGTCGCGGAGGGCGCGGGCGGCCTGCTCGCGCGAGGAGCCGCAGCCGAAGTTCGGGCCTGCGACCAGGACCGCCCCGGCCAGGCGGCCCGCGAGCCTCGGGTCCAGGTCCTCGAAGGCGTGGGCGGCCCAGATCGAGGGGTCCTTGGTCCGGAGGTACCGGCCCGCGATGATCTGGTCCGTGTCGACATCGGCCGGAAGCAGGACCGCCTGTCCCTCCAGCCTCATGGCAGCGCCTCCGGCGAGGCGATCGCGCCGGCGATCGCGGTCGCGGCGGCAGTCGCGACCGAGCCGAGGTAGATCTCGCCGCCGACGCCCATCCGGTTCCGGAAGTTCCGGTTCGCGGTCGAGAGGCAGACCTCGCCCTCGCCGATGACGCCGAGGTGCGTGCCGAGGCACGGGCCGCAGCCCGGCGGGCCGATCGTGCACCCGGCCTCGACGAGGGTCGTCAGCACGCCGGTCCGGATCGCCTCGAGGAGCGTGCGCCGCGATGCCGGGACCACGATCGTCCGGACGCGGACCTTCCTCCCCTTCAGGAGGGAGGCGAGCCGTTCGAGGTCCTCGTTCCGCCCGTTCGTGCAGGTCCCGACGAAGACCTGGTCGACCGGCGTCGCCTCGAGGGACGCAACCGGGCGGACCGTGTCGACGCGATCGGGGATCGCGACGACCGGCTCGATGGCGCCGAGGTCGATCCGGAGTTCGGCCGCGTAGCTCCCCTCCTCGGGGCGCTGGATGTCGGCCTCGCGCCCGAACCCGGCGAGGTAGTGGCGTGTCGTCTTGTCCGCGTAGAAGAGGCCGGTCTTCGCGCCGGCCTCGATCGCGAGGTTCGAGCAGGTCAGGCGGCCGGCCATCGAGAGGGATGCGGCCCCCTCGCCCGTGAACTCGAGCGCGCTGTAGGTGGCGCCGTCCATGCCGAGCCGGGCGACGTAGCTGAGCGCGAGGTCCTTGGCCTCGGCCGCGCCCTCGAGACGGCCCGAGAGCTCGAGCCGGATCGTCTCGGGCACGCGGAGCCAGGTCTCGCCCGTCGCCCAGATCGCGGCCATGTCCGTCGCCCCCACACCGGTCGCGAACGCGCCGAACGCGCCGAGCGTGCAGGTGTGCGAGTCGGCGCCGATCACGATCTCGCCCGGGAGGACCGTCCCCTCGCCCATCACCTGGTGGCAGATCCCCTCCCCCACGTCAGTGAAGTGGAGTCCGTGCTCGGTTGCGAACTGGCGGAGCTCGGCCTGGAGATCGGCGGTCGTGGAGGTGTTCGCGGGCACGATGTGGTCGAAGAGGATCGAGAGGCGCTCGGGGGCCGCGAGGGGCCGCCCGATCGAGCGGAAGGTCCCGAGGGTGAGCACGCCCGTCCCGTCGTGGACGTAGGCCCGGTCGACCTGCCGGTCAACGCAGGTCCCGGCCGGAGCGCCGAGGATCCGTTCGGAGAGCGTCGCCATCAGGTCCCCCGGACCTGCCGGATCAGCTCGACGAGCACCTCGGGGGTCACGCTGCACTTCTGCTCGCTCCGTTCCTTGACGAGGTGAAGCACGTGCCGGATCTGGTCGGCGTCGAGCGAGAACCCGAGCGAGCAGACGACGTGCTCGAGGGCCTTCCGCCCCGTGTGCTTGCCCAGGACGAAGTGGCGCTCGGCCCCGACCGTGCCCGGGTGGACGTACTCGTAGCAGTCGGGGTCCTTGATCATGGCCGCGATGTGGATCCCGCTCTCGTGGGCGAACGCGTGCTCGCCCACGATCGGGTGGGTCTTGCCGACCGGGATCCCCGAACAGGCCGCGACGAGCGCCGAGAGCTCGGGCAGGAGCGTGAGGTCGTAGCGGTCCACGCCCCCCTTCAACCGGAGGGCGACGAGCACCTCCTCGAGGCGGGCGTTCCCGGCCCGCTCGCCGATCCCGTTGACGGTCGTGTGGAGCTGGAATGCGCCGGCCTGGGCCGCGGCGATCGTGTTCGCGGTCGCCATGCCCATGTCGTTGTGGCAGTGGGCGCAGAGCGGCACGAGGCTGGCCTCGACGAGACGAGCCATGATCCCGTGCATCTCGAGCGGGGTCAGGCAGCCGACCGTGTCCGCATACGAGACGAGGGCCGCCCCGTGCTCGCCGCCGGCGCGGTACATCTCTTCGAGGAAGGCCGGGTCCGTCCGCGAGGCGTCCTCGGCCGCGAACCGGACCGCAAGGCCGTGGTCCCGGGCGTAGTCGACGACGCCGAGGGCCTCGTTCAGCACGTCCTCGCGGGGGCGGCCGTACTTGTGGAGGATGTGCAGGTCCGAGGTCGCAAAGAAGATGCTGACCATGTCCACGTCGGTCTCGAGCGCGGCGTCCACGTCGGCCTGCTTCGCGCGGGCCAGGCAGCAGATGCGGGCGTCGAGCCCGAGGGAGGTCACGGCCCTGACGCAGGCCTTCTCGTAGGTGGAGACGGCGGGAAACCCCGCCTCGATCACCTCGATTCCGATCCGGTCGAGGAGGGCCGCGATCGCCGCCTTCTCCTCGCAGGTGAACGAGACGCCAGGGGTCTGTTCGCCGTCCCTGAGCGTCACGTCGCAGATCTCAACAGTCCACGGTTCCATAACGGGCTCCATCGGGGCACCGGCCCCGGATGATCACGGTCGTCGGTCGTTCGGGGGGGAGGAGCGCCGCGGCCAGGGCGGCCCGGTCGTCGGCGTCGATCAGGGCCGGGCATGCCCAGTCGAGGAAAGGGGCGACGTCGACGGCCTCCTGCCGGCCGGTCATGGCCAGGCACCGGTTCTGCAGCACGACCGTGAGCAGGGGGGCACCCGAAGCATAGGCCTCGATCAGGGCGTTGATGCCCGAGTGGAGCAGGGCGTAGTCCCCGGTGAGGGCGATCTTCGTGCTCGTCGCGGCCACCCCGATCGAGGAGCCGAGGCCGTACCCGGCCAGGCCGTGTGCATAGGGCGGGGCGAGCGCGAAGAGCGCGCAGCCCGTGTCGCAGACCGGGACGAGGCCCCGCTCCTTCAGGAGTGCGATCGCCGGGCCGAACGGGCAGCCCGGGCAGAGGGTGCTCCGGCGTCCGCGTCCGCGGTAGGTCTCGGGCTCACCGGCGTCGGGGGGCGGCCGGAGCTGCTGATGCTCCCGGACGAAGGGCCGGCCGAGCTCCCGGATGGGGGTCGGGCCGATCCCCGAGGGGGGAGGGTAGACCGTGCTGATCCGGCTGCCGCCGCCGGCCGCCCCGACTCCGACCTCGCCCGCCCCCGGGCGGTTCAGCCGGGACCCGGTCGACCAGGAGAAGAGGGCCCGCGTCCCCCGGCGGGCCCGCTGGTGCTGCCCGCGGTGGGTGAGTCCCTCGCCGGCCTGGGAGGGGGCGCGGGACTCTCGCGGGAGGAGATCGCCCCGTACCGCTCCCTCGAAGAGGGGCGGTGTCAGGCGGAGCAGGACGATCCGGGAGTTCGCCTCCGAGAGGCGGAACGCCTGTTCGACGCTCTCGAGCGCGTTCTCGGGGCCGGGCTCGATCACGGGGACCTCGGCCAGCTCGCCGTAGTAGCGCGAGTCCTGAGCGTTCTCGGACCAGCGGGCCTCGAGGTCGTCGCCGACCACGATCACGACCCCGGCCGAGAGTCCCTGCGTGGTCGCCTGGACGAGCGGGTCGGCGCAGGCGTTCAGGCCGACGTGCTTGCAGACCAGGCCCGCCCGACGGCCCATGAGCGAGTGGCCGAGGCAGTGCTCGAGCCCGACCTTCTCATTGACGGGAAGGAGGGCTCCAGCGGCCGCTCCGAGCTCGGTGACCGGATAGCCCGGGACCGCGTACCAGTGGTCGGCAGCCCGCCGGAGGGCCTCGCCGAGCCGTGCCGCCGCTGTCACAGGTCCCTCCAGGGGGCGAGGTCGCAGCCCGTGCAGGCCGCGCACATGGTCAGGGCCTCTCCGCCGTCGAGGCCGGCCTCCCCGAGTCTTGTCCGCAGGTGGCGTGCGGCGCGATCGAGGAGCGCGGAGTCCGGGCGGGCGTACTCGCCGCAGCCGGCGACCGGGTTCAGGGGCCGGAGCACGGGCACCACCCCCATTCCCACGAGCCGGTCGATGCAGGCCTCGAGTTCGCGCCCAGTCTCGCCGAGCCCGACGATCACGTTCGAGAAGACATGCCCCCGCCCGAAGAGCGGGACCGAGGCGGCGAGCGCCTCGAGGACCCGGTCGAACGGGAGGTCGGGGCAGTGAGCGGCGAAGATGGCGGGGGTCGCGGCCTCGAGGTTGAACTTCACCTCGGCCACGCCGAGCTCATGCAGCCGCTGCGGCGTCTCCGGAGTCGGGAAGATCGAGACTCCGATCGGGAGACCGAAGTCCCGGAGCGCCCGCACGACCCGGCAGACGTACTCCTCCTCCTCCTCGATCGACTCGGCCACGCCGCTGGTCAGGGCGATGGCATCGACCCGATCGCGGACCCCGTCGACGAGCGCGACGCACTCCTCGACCGATTTGCGTCGCCCCTCCTGGAGCGGCACCGGGCAGTAGCGGCAGCGGTACCGGCACGACTCCGAGACCGTGATGAAGGCCTGGCGCGGGCAGTGCAGTCCGACCGGTTCGATCCGTCCCTCGAGCTCCAGCTCTCCGCAGCGCAGCCGTGCCGCGCCGTCGGGACGGGGTATGAGTGTGGCCCTGCCGCCCTCGGCGATCGCCAGGCGGACGCGCCTTCCGTCGACGGAGAAGAAGACGGCCCCGCTCCCCCCGGCGCCCGGGCCGGCCGTCGAGGTGGCGACGGCGTAGTCGGGAAGTGTCCCCTCGATCCGGCACCCGCCCGCGGCGAGGACCGCCTCCTTCAGCTCAGTCCATCCCATAGCCGGAGCGCCTCTTCGTAGCGGGTGTAGAACGGGATGGCCGCGATCGCACCGATCACGCCCCGCCCGGTCAGGTGAAGTGACAGGCCCGGGGTCGGGGTCACGGCGGCCAGCGCCTCGGGCCCGACCTCGCCCCGCTTGACCGCGTCGGCGAAGGGCTGGAGCGCGGCCGGGTCGAAGCCCGTGAAGGCGGCCATCCCGGTCTGGTCCGAGAGCGTGTGCTCCTCGAGCAGCGCCCGGACCCGGCTCACGAGCTCCTCGGGGTCGCTCGAGGCGAACTCGAGCACCACGCCCACGCAGTTCTTCGTCCGGAACCGGACCGGATAGAGCTGCACGATCGTATGCGAGAGGTAGACATCGTCCTCGCTCTCGACTCCACGGGCGATGTTGTGGGCGAGCGTCCAGGTGGCCCCGCTCTCGGGCGTGTCCGTGTCGTCGATCCCGATCAGAACCCGCTGCCGCGCTGGGAGCCAGACCGTGGAGCCGGCCCGGCGGCCGCCGCCGCAGGGGTCGGCCTCGGCACGGTCGATCCCCGCGGCCTGCGAACGCGAGCCGGCTGCCCCGACGCCGCCGCCGCCGAGCCCGACATAGGTGACCGCGACCTGGCTTTCGCTCCGTTCGACCCCGGCAATCCCGGCCGGAAACCGCGACCCCTCGAGCGGCAGCTCGACCTGCCCCTCCACGAGCAGGTACCGCATGGTCGGGCCGACGCACCGGACCGAGGAGACGAGCGGGCTCTTCTGATAGTGATGCCGAGACCACATGGCCCCGCCGAGACAATCATAGAACTCGACGAGCTCCACCTCGCCGGGCCCGCCCGTCACCGCCACGAGGCGGCGGTATGGGACCGTGTACGGATCAGAGATGCTCGCCATGGAGTCCTGCCGCCTCGCTTCCCTCGTTCGCCCAGAGGAGTGCTCCGAGCGCCCCGATCCGCCCCTTGCCTCCGTTCGGGTCGATGAACCGGATGCCGAACCGTGCCGCAATCGCCACGGCATCGTCGATGGTCAGGATCTCGGTCTTGACCCGGCGCATCTCCTCGTCGGCCGGAGGATGCACAATCCCCTTCCGCACCGCAACCCCCGCGTCGGGCGAGAGCGAGCGTTCGCGGACGAAGTGAACAATATACTCCTCGAGTTCGCGTACCTGCTCCGGGCGCACCGCATAGACCAGGGCCGAGCCGACGCAGTTCGTGGTCTTGCTCGGGACGGCCGGGTTGAGCTGGACCAGGCGCATGCCGAGGAGATGGGCCTCCTCGATCGGGCAGGCCGCCGCACACTGCAGGGCAAGGACCCAGGTGGCGCCGCCGGCCGCGGTGTCGGTATCGTCGATTCCGAAGACGACCTTATCGTACACGGGCGAGACGATCCTCACCCGGTTCTCCCGGGCGCCGCCGACCTGCAGGTCCGCCTCGGTCGGGTACTCGGCGCGAATGACGCCGGGCGCCTGCGGCAGGCAGGCCGCCACTCCGACGCCGGCGCCCGCGATCCCGGCCCAGCTCGTGGCCACCTCATCGCCGACGATCTCGACCGCTTCGAGGGCCTGGCCCCCGCTCTGCGCCTCGGCCGGGCCGAAACTGATGGGAAAACGTCCTAGCCGGGCGAGGATACGAAGGGTCGAGCCGTCGACCGAGCAGGAGGTGATCGCTCCGCCGGCCCGCTGGCGGTTCATGGCATCCCACTCGACGGGTCCGCGGGCACAGCAGGTCTCACGGATCTCGGCCACGCCGGCAGCGGGATCGACCATCACCAGGTAGCGTTCGGAGAAGAGCGCGCCGAAACGCGCCCGGACTTCAGGGGGGGTCAGTGTGATCATGATGCCGCCGAAATCTTCGTTAACAGGATTGTCGGCAGCATCATATTTAACGTCTTCCGTACGCGCTGACTCCCGGCGAATACGGCCATGGTAGTTAAATGTACGCTCGCTCTCTCTTCAGAAGTCGGTACGCAATCTGGCATTTCTGACTCGTCGTGAGGGCTGACGGACTGCGTCTTGGGTTCATGCATGGAATTTCGAAATAAACCCCGCTGTATCGATGGATAGAGAAATGGCCGAAGAAATTGGTGTCTTTTCCCCATCCCGTCCGAGGTAGTATTTAAACAATGTGATAACGAAAGGAGGAAGATATGGGGCCCTATGCCCAATATAATAGATATTTGGGGCTATTTGGCGAAATAGAGGCCAAATTTTAGTTTGGTCAAAAAGCAAGTGTATATATAAGCCGAAGTTCTTGTAATGTGCATAGAGGGTGTTAGATGAACGTTCGGACCAAATTACTCTTCATTCTATTACTATGCGGATGTGCAATCGTCGTGCAATCCGCTGCCGCTGCGACGATTGTCGCCGCAAGCGACGCGAGTGCGGCCTCAAAGGCCAGCGCGCAGTATGTCTGTGACGGCAGCGGCGATCAGGAGGAACTCAACAGCGCTCTTGCGCGCGGCGGGGAGATCATAATGACCGAAGGTACGTTCCGCACCACGGGCACGGTCTACGTCAAGTCCAACTCGGTCTTCCGGGGCCAGGGCGCCGATGCGACCGTCCTCTCGATGGCCGGCGACTACGCGGCCCGCGTGGATATCGCCCAGGCCGGCGTGACCGTGAGCGACTTCACGATCACGAACCGCGGCTGGCTCATGATCACCACGTCGAACGTGAATGTGCGCGACGTGACGATCCGTGACTCGAAGAAGACCGCGCCGACCGTCAACGGCATGTTCTTCGTCTGGGCCGACGGCCGGGTCTGCGAGAACATCGAGTTTGTCCGGTGCAAGGCGATCGACGTCGGCTCGACCGGGTTCAATCTCAACGGCATGCGCTCGCCCCGGACCAATAAGAACATCCGGTTCGAGGACTGCCTCGCCCTCCGCTGCGGCAACGCCGGTTCGGGCAAGATCTG
>SISS01000008.1 GCA_004332335.1 Methanoregulaceae archaeon UXB-2016
TGGGCAGCCTGCATCCTATTTAGATCTGCCGATTCTCTTCTCAAATCAGCCATCTGAACCGCGCCAACACCTTTTCAAAATTAGCGAACTACTGATTTAAGGCCATCACTACTGTGGGGCAGATAAATGGCCTGAGGAGGGCCGTGCCCCGCCCGACTCGCCGGTGCAACCATCAAAGAGGGCGAGAAACCCTTCGCGCGGCAGGCAGGTCCCGGCAGTGCTCCTGGCCAGGCGAAGAAGGCTCCGACGGGAGGGTGAAACATGCGACTCCGTCGGACGCGGGCAGGGGGCTACCGCGATGTTGATCGCCGCGTTCACGTCCGCATGCGCGATAAGGCCGCAGACCGGACACTCGAACCGTTTCCGGTGCCGGAGCCCGACCGCACCGCATCGGTGACAGCGCTTCGAGGTCGCGGTCGGATCCACGAAGAGAACGGGAACCCCAGCCCGTCGTGCCCGGCTCTCGACCATTTGCTGGACCATGAGGAACGGACGGACGGCATCGCCGTACTCCCTCCGGGGGCGACTGGAGAAGAGGCGCTCGAATTTTATCCCGCAGGCGAGCCGACGGGCAACCCGGACGATCTCGCGTGAGACCGAAAGGCATACCGTCTTCACGAGAGCTCTGAGCCGATTCCGGATTTTGGCGAACCGACGGCCCCGACCCTGACCTGTGCATTCCCCGGGGTGGAGGTAGAAGAGGGACGCGACCTGGCCGAGACGCGTGACGAAACCCGTGACGGGTTCGGCGAGGACGGCGAGGTGACCGGTCGTGTTCAGGTCCACTCCGACCCAGCGATCGGGCAGGCAAGGAACGGGGATCGTCTCACCCCCTCGTTACGAACAAGCGATCGAATGACGGGCAGAGTATGGCTCTGGTGTGAGGTCGCATATATTGATATTGACACATTGGATATATATTTTACCAGTAAAAAACAGTATTATTCCATAAATATCAGTATTAATGTAAGAGGAGCGACTCACACTATGCGGCCCCCGGCGAACGGCGGGGCGCCTGCCGAGGCCGCCCCTCACCCAAGCACAGGAGAGATATCCCGGCCGACCGGGAGGATCCGGCTCCCTCTCCCGGCGACCTCCTGACGCCGTATCCCCTCGTGCCGAGCCCCATCCGGTGCCCCGCCCTCGGAAACAGCCTGTCATCGATGACCTTTTCGTGTTCGAGCACCCGGGCCGCTCGATAAAATGATCATCGCATGCCGTGTGATTCGGGTGCAATCTGATCACCTTGATGATCGCTACGGGTCGACCTGGCCGGCGCGGAACCTCCATTGCCGATAGGCCGGTATCCATAGCGACTCCGTCTCACCCCGCTTCCATCACCTGCAGGAGCATCCGGTCGAGCTCGTCGATCCGGTACGGCTTGGGCAGCACGTCCACAAACCCGAACCGGCGGTGATCGGCCATCACCGGCGCGTCCGAGTACCCGCTGGAGACGATCACCCGGGCGGTCGAATCGATGGCCAGGATCTGCCGCGTCGCCTCCAGTCCACCCATACCGCCCGGGACGGTCAGGTCCATCACGACAACGTCGAACGGGGCGCCGACCTCGAAGGCCTCCCGGTGCCGCTCGATCGCCCCGGCGCCATCCCTGCCATGACGACCGCATAGCTGCGCCGGTCCAGGAGCGGGCCGATCGTGGAGAGGATTCCCGGGATCATCGTCCATTAATAGAATGCGGCCTCCATGCGTCGCGTCCGGCGGTTCATCGGCCTGCCTCTCGTCGGGCGCACTCACCGACCTCAGCAGATAGATCGTGAACCGAGTCCCGACCCCGAGCTCGGACGAGACCGTGACATAGCCGCCGTGGCGCCGGACGATCGAGACGACCGAGCGAGCCCGAGGCCGTTTCCAGCCTTCTTCGTCGTGAAGTACGGCTCGAATATCCGGGCGAGGCGCTCGTTCGGAATCCCCACCCCCTCGTCCGTCACCCGGCAGCGAACGTGCTCGCCAGCCGGCAGCGACTCCTCGGTGCCCGAGAGGGTCACGTTCTCCACGGTCACGGTGATCAGCCCACCCTCGGGCATCGCCTGGTCGGCGTTGATCACCTGGGCGATCTGCCCCTCGTCCACGTCCGCCGGCCAGAGCGGCTCGCAAAGGTCGACCACGAGCTTCGACCTCGTCGCCCGGGCGATGAACGCGGCCGTCTCCCCCTCTGTTCCCCGGTCAGCCACCAGGGCCGGATCCGTCCGGGGGCTCGAGTGTCACCCGGGCTCAAGCGCGATCCGCATCCGGTCCGACTCCTGCACGAGCTCGATCAACACCGCGACCACCGCGGGTCGTGGATCTGCCGGCGAGGACCGGCCCCCGGCCGCTGTTCGATGGTCGCGCTGGTGCCGGGAGGGGCAGGGGCCGCGTTCGTGTAGACATGACATGGACATCACCTGCAGCGTCACCATGGTGATGACGAGGGATGCTGTAATCCTCGGCGACCGGGTATTTGGCCGCGAGCCGTGGGGCGTAACAATGATTGGGAGTCGAAGGGACCGGAGGGCGACCACCGATCTGTTGAACAGGCCCTGCCGACGCAGAGCTCGACTGATCGGGTTTACCCGGGTGGCGGATACTCTATGGCCATACACCGTTGTCCGAGCGGCGTCAGGCGGTAGATGATCCAGCTCCCCTGCTGCTCGCCCTCGATCAGGCCGGCCTTCTTGAGCTGGTTCAGGTGATACGAGAGCTTCGAGTCCGCGATCCTGGCGATCTCCTTGATCACGCAGACGCAGAGCGGCTGGACCGCAAGCGCGTGGACAATGCGAAGGCGGAGCGGCTCCGAGAGGGCGTGGTGGACGCGGCTTGCCACAACCAGCACCTCCGCAGCCGGCAGCCGGGCCTCGATCCCGGGCACCCCGCCCACGGCCGTGAGACATTCAGCAACTTCCTGAGGTATCGGCATTCGTGACTTCAACAATAAGTGGAATCACAAGATATAAATTTCGCGCGAGCATTCAACTAATGTTGAATTCTGTTCGACAAGGTGCATGATGATCTCAATCTCTGGCGTGATCGCCAGTATGATCTTCTCCCGGATCCTGGGAAGCAGGATCGTGCTCGGCATCGGATTCCTTCTGCTCCTGATGACAGGGGTCGGTATCGTTGTGATCTTCTTCATGTGCCGACGCATGACGCAGACGCGCAACGGCGGATGCCCGTGTATGGCGATGATGAGAGGTGACGGAAATTCACGTGATTGAAGCGAGAATGACCGGCGGACGAGGTGGTTGCGACGGTCTTTGAGCCCTGGCAGGCCGTGGTCGACTGGTTCGTCTACGGGGTGCTCGGTCTCTCGCCCGACTCGGCGGTCGGCTCAGCCCTGAACTTCTTCCTCTTCGACACGGTCAAAATCTTCATCCTGCTCGTGGTGATCATCTTCGCGATCACCTTCATCCGGAGTTACTTCTCGCCCGAGAAGACCCGGGCCTGGCTCGCCGAGCGGAAGGGCTCGACCGTGCTCGGCAACGTCCTGGCGGCCCTGCTCGGGATCGTCACCCCGTTCTGCTCCTGCTCGGCCGTGCCGCTCTTCATCGGCTTCGTCGAAGCCGGGATCCCGCTCGGCGTCACCTTCTCGTTCCTGATCGCGGCCCCGATGGTGAACGAGATCGCGCTCGGCATGCTCTGGGGCCTCTTCGGCTGGCAGATCGCCCTGATCTACATCGCGGCCGGCGAACTGATCGCGATCGTCGCGGGGCTCGTGATCGGCCGGCTCGGCATGGAGAAGTACGTCGAGGAGTACGTCTACCAGATCAAGGTCGGAGCCACAGGGCCGGCCGGCGAGGCCCCGACACTCAGCGATCGGCTTCGCGACGCCTGGGCCTGCTCGCTCGACATCCTCAAACGGATCTGGATCTACGTCGTGATTGGGATCGGGATCGGCGCCCTGATGCACGGCTGGATCCCTGCAGGCGCGCTCGCAGAGTACGCCGGCCCGGACAACCCGTTCTCGGTGATCATCGCAGTCCTGATCGGGATCCCGCTCTACTCGAACGCGGCCGGGGTGCTGCCGCTCGTGGCCGAGCTGACCCGGGCCGGGGTCGCTCTCGGGACGGCCCTCGCGTTCATGATGGCCGTGACCGCGCTCTCGATCCCCGAGATGATCCTGCTCCGGAAGGTGCTCAAGCCGCAGCTCCTCGTGGTCTTCATCGGTGTCGTCGGGGCCGGGATCATCGCGGTCGGCTACCTCTTCAACTGGATCATGGGGTGATAGAATGAAGAACGATGGAATCCCCTGCTGCGCCGCCGATGCGGTGCGGCACGTTCGACCGGTCGAGGTCGACGGCGTGACGATCGGCCTCGCCATGCTCGACCGCTCCTTCGCCGAGGTCCGGGAGCTCGGACTGGCGAACGAGGCGGAGGTCCGGACTGCGTTGCTCAAACGCGTGAAGGTCTACAACTACGTCCCGGCGCTGGCCGCCGCGGCCTATGCCGGAGCCGTATACCGGGAATACCAGCGATGGATTGCGAAGGAGTGATCAGATAATGAAGATCGAAGTCTTTGGAACCGGGTGCGCCAAGTGCCACCAGCTCGAGAAGCACGTTGCGGAAGCGGTCAGGGAGACCGGTGTCACGGCCGAGGTCGTCAAGGTCGACGACATCGCCCAGATCATGAACCGGGGGATCATCTTCACCCCCGCGCTCGCGATCGACGGCGAGACCAAGGTCTCGGGCCGCGTGCCGTCCGTGAAGGAGATCAAACAGTTCCTGGGGACGTAGACGATGGCGGAGGAGACACCGAAGCGCACGGTCGTCTACGGCTGCGCCGGCGCGTCGAACACGGGCCAGCTCGCGAACGCGGCCGCCGTCCGCCTGACCCAGCAGGGGAGGGGGCGGATCGGCTGCCTCGGCGGGGTCGGGAGCCGGCAGCCCGGGTTCGTCACGGCTGCGAGGTCGCGTGCGCGAAGAAGACCCTGGAGGAGGTCGGCGTCACCCCGGATCGACATATCGTCGTGACCGACCTCGGCATCGCGAAGAGCGGCGAGCTGAACCTCCGGGAGCAGGAGATCGATCGGGTGGTCGAAGCCGTGGAGACGGCGGGAGCCACCGCGACCGACCGAAAGCAGCCCCCAGCCGGGGACCGGGAGAAGCAGAGCGCCGAGGGCGGCTGTGGCTGCGGCGGGAGCTGCAACTGCGGGTGAGGCGATGGCAATGACGCTCATTACCTGCTCGGGCCTCTCGAACGTCGGCCGGCTCACGACCGCGGTCGCTCACCACCTGCTCGTCCGCCATCCCGGGCGGTTCGAATGGGTCCGGGCCCAGGCCGGGCCCGAGGAGATCGCGGAGGCGGCGGACGGCGCGGACCTCGTGATCGCGCTCGACGGCTGCGAGGACTGCTGCGGCAGCCGAAAGGCGGCCGAGGCCGGCATGGACCCGTTCCTCCGGCTCATGGCCACGGAGCTCGGCATCGTCAAGGACGGCCGGGCCGAGGTCCTGTACGCCGAGATCGAGACCGTCGCCCGGGCCGTGCTCGCCGCGGCGGAGGGACGATGACCGCGCTCGTGGTCGAGTGGCGCCACCTCGCCGTGGAGGGCGAGACCTGCGAGCGCTGCGGGAGCACGGGCGCGAACCTCCGGGCCGTGGTCGCGGAGCTCGCGCCCGTCCTCGCGGTCCAGGGGATCGCCCTCGAACTCAGGGAGATCGAGCTCCCGCCCGAGGAGATCGCGCGGTCGAACGAGGTCCTGGTCGGCGGCACACCGATCGAGGACCTGGTCGGCAGAAAAGCCGCGGTCTCCGACTGCGCGTCCTGCGGCGACCTCGTCGGGGCGCCCTGCGCCTGCCGCACGGTCCGCATCGGCGACGAGGAGCATGAGGAGCTTCCCGAGTCGCTGATCGCGACCGCGATCCTGAACGGCGCCGACCGGCTGTAGGAGTCGAGCGTGAAGGTCAGCATCGTCTCGGACGGAGTGCTCGGCGACCGGGCCTTCGAACAGTGCCTGACCCGGTTCCCGACCGACTTCGCCCAGGTCGAGCCGCTGGCCGCGACCGCCATGGACGATGCGACGATCGAGGTGCCCGAGGCCGACCTCTACCTCTCGTACCTCCGCTCGCCCGCGCTCGCGCTCGCCCTGGTCGAGAAGGGCCGGCCCGTGATCCTGGCGGTCTCGTTCGGTCCAGGCTTCGTCCGACAGGCGAGGGCAATCAACCCCGACGTGGTCGCGCCCGAGACCATG
Organism: Methanoregulaceae archaeon UXB-2016; assembly: GCA_004332335.1. Lineage (GTDB taxonomy): Archaea > Halobacteriota > Methanomicrobia > Methanomicrobiales > Methanospirillaceae > UBA288. The sequence goes on from SISS01000008.1 coordinate 6,183, forward strand.
TGCTCGCTCGAGCCGACCACCTGGAACGGCTCCCTCAACGCCTTCGCCCGCGCCTTCGGCCGGCCCCGGTTCGCAGCCACGGTCCGCAACGGCAAGCTCGTGCGGCTCGAGGTGCTGCGCGGTGCTCCCTGCGGGTCCACAGTGGCGGCCTCGGCCGAGCTCGTCGGCCGGCAGCTCTCGCCCGCGACCCTCCGCCACTTCGGCCTCCGGATCGAACACCACTGCCGGGCCCCGCGCCTCGGCCGGACCTGCGACAGGGAGACGGCGGGGCTGGTCCACGTCCGCGAGCTCCTCAGGGCACTGCCGGCCGATGCCGTGAGCGACGAACTGGCTGCCTTCAGGGTCGAGATCGATCGGCTCTACGATGAAAGGGCCGGAGACGCTCCCGTGTTCGGATGACTAGTATTCAACAAAAGATGAAATCGACAGACCTATAAACTCAGGCCGCATACGAGGATTCAACAAAAGTGAAATCCAAGGTGAGACCGATGACGGAATGTACCACATGTGTCTGTGATGCCAGGACCAGGCGGACGATCTTTTCGTGTTCAGGCGGCGGTTCGAATGTCGGTCAACTCTCGAACGAGGCCGCGCTTCGGCTCGGGAAGGAGGGTTACGGGAAGTTCTACTGCCTCGCCGGGATTGCAGCCGGGATCCGCGGAATCGTCGAGCAGACCCGGGCCTCGGACGAACGGGTCGTGATCGACGGCTGCCCCATGCAGTGCGCGAAGAGACTCATGGATGCGGCCGGCATGCCGATCGATCGCTACTATGTCCTGACCGAGCTCGGGATCGCGAAGTCGTCCGAGCTCACGCTCGTCGAGAAAGACCTGGCGACCGCGCTTGACGCCATCCGCTGAAGATCACAAGACCTCACTCACCCTTTTTCATGGAGGCACCATTCATGGATACACCGGCGAAACGGCTCTCCTTTCTCGACCGCTACCTGACGCTCTGGATCTTCCTCGCGATGGCGATCGGGATCGGGCTCGGGTACTTCGTCCCCTCGGTCCCGCAGGTGATCACGGGTTTCTCGGTCGGCACGACCTCGATCCCGATCGCGATCGGCCTGATCGTGATGATGTACCCGCCGCTCGCGAAGGTCCGGTACGAAGAACTCGGCACGGTCTTCCGCGACCGGAAGATCCTGGGCCTCTCGCTCGTCCAGAACTGGCTCGTCGGGCCCGTGCTGATGTTCGTGCTCGCGGTCCTCTTCCTCAGCGATCGGCCCGAGCTGATGTACGGCCTGATCCTGGTAGGGCTCGCACGCTGCATCGCGATGGTGATCGTCTGGAACGACCTCGCCGGGGGCAGCTGCGACTACTGCGCTGCAGTGGTGGGCCTGAACTCCGTCTTCCAGGTCTTCCTTTAGTCGGTGTACGCGTATGTCTTCATCACGGTCCTGCCACCGCTCCTCGGGGTCGGGGCCGGCACGGCCGTCTCCGTCACAATCGCCGAGATTGCGACCTCGGTCTTCATCTACCTCGGGATCCCCTTCATCGCCGGCGCGGTGACCCGGTTCGCACTCCTGCGCGTGAGGTCGCGCGACTGGTACGAGACTCAGTTCATCCCGCGCATCTCGCCCCTGACCCTCGTCGCCCTGCTCTTCACGATCATCGTGATGTTCAGCCTCAAGGGCGAGTACATCGTCCAGGTCCCGTTCGACGTGGTCCGGGTCGCGGTCCCGCTCCTGGTCTACTTCCTGATCATGTTCTTCGCGTCGTTCTGGATGGCGTACAAACTCGGCGTGGACTACCCCCGCTCGGCGATCCTCTCGTTCACGGCGGCGTCCAACAACTTCGAGCTCGCGATCGCGGTCGCGGTCGCCGTCTTCAGGATCGGCTCGCAGGTCGCGTTCGCAACCGTGATCGGGCCGCTCGTCGAGGTCCCGGTCCTGATCGGGCTCGTCAACGTCGCGCTCTGGCTCAAGAAACGGTGGTACCCGAATGCGCCGGGTGCACAGTGCGCCGTCGACCAGGGGGTTCTATGAAACGCGTCCTCTTCATCTGCACGCACAATGCAGGCCGTTCGCAGATGGCCGAGGGATATCTGCAGGCGCGGTACGGCGACCGGTACGAGGCGTTCAGCGCCGGCACGGTCGCGACCGGGGTCCACCCGCTCGCCGTCCGCGTGATGGCCGAGCTCGGGATCGACATCTCCGGCCATCAGTCCAAGGTTCTCATGGAGTTCATCGGCGAGGAGATGGACGTCGTGGTCACGGTCTGCGACGCGGCGCAGGCCGCCTGCCCCATGTTCCCCTGGGCGAAGACGACGGTCCACGCGAGCTTCCCCGACCCCTCCGGCGCGACCGGGACCGAGGAGGAGCGGCTGGCCGTCTTCCGGGGGGTCCGCGACGAGATCGCGGCCTGGATCGACACCACGTTCGGGGGTGCGGCGAACGACTGACCCGTCGTCGAGCCGCAAGGTCCGGCCGCTTTCCGACTACCCGCCCGAAGAGGGGCGGTACCTCCGCGGCAACGACTTCTCGCCGGTCGCGGTCGTGATCGTCCTGAACACGGACGAGGACCGGATCCCGCCAGAGATCGAGGCCCTGGTCCGGGCCGGCGTCGAGAGCGGGGCCGCACTTTCGGGCACGGTCCAGACCCCGAACATCGGGTTCGAGAAGATCATCTGGAACATCGTCGGTAACCCGAACATCCGGTACCTCGTCCTCGGCGAGCCCGAGTCCGCGGGCCACGCCACCGGGGGAGCGCTCAAGGCGCTCTTCGCGAACGGCATCGATGGGAAGGGTCGAATTATCGGATCGGACGCTCCGTTCCCGGTCCTCTACAACGTCCCCCGCGAGGTCGTCGTGCGGTTCCTCGACCAGGCCACGCTCGTCGACTGCCAGTTCCAGGACATCCCGACCCTCCGCGCCACAATCCATGCCTGCTACCAGGAGGCGCCGACCGAGGTCCGGGGGCAGCTCCTCTGCGACCCCGGCGCGTACCCGGCCGAGCCGATCGGCGGAAAACTGACCTGGAAGGTCACGCAGCCGTGGGCCGTGCCGAAGGACGAGAAGGAGGCGGCCGCGAAGGAGCGGGCTCTCGCCCTGATCGAACGACTGCGGATGAGGAGCGCCCAACGCTCCACCGAGGAGCGAAAAGCTCCGGAGTCCGGAAATGTGACGACGTTAGATCAGACGTGGGAAGACCTTGGACGGGAGAGAGAGGAAAGGATGCGATGAGTGAGACCGACGAGTATCCCGAGGTGGATTGGGAAGGGACAGCCCCATCAAAGGGCGATCCTATGGCCCTGCCAGGACTCGAAACAGCCGTACGCGAGCTCGTCAACTACTGCCCGTACACCCTGGTCGCGACCAAGGCGGTCCAGACCATTCGCGGAGTGGAGGCACCGCGGCCGACCCACGACCACACCCGTGAGCAGGAGTATCGCACCGACATCAAACTCGGGCTCGGGATCATGCTCGTGGGATTCTTCTGCCCGATCTTCTGGGGTTCGTATTTTACCGGTAAGGGGGGCGAGGAGCTGCGCTGGAGCGCGATCCACGCAGGAGTCGTCGCCCTCGCCGGCCTCTGGCACTCGCGGTCTGGTATCGAGTCCAGATCGGGAGGTCCCGGCGGTCCGGGGAAGAACCGGGGCGGTTCGATACACGATGAGAGGTGACCGAAACGACTGGTGAAGAGGAGATCCTGGCCTGGTCCGACGCATACGCCCGGGAGAATGGCTGGGTGCTGAACCCGGATCCCGACGTGCTCGCCGCCGTAACCCGCGGGCTCGCCCGGAACGAGCAGCGGTTCGGCGCGCGCTACTGCCCATGCCGCCTCCGGTCCGGTGACAAGGAGAAGGACCGGGCGATCATCTGCCCATGCGTGTACCACCGTGATGAGATCGAGACGGAAGGCAACTGCCACTGTCGGCTCTACTACCGAAAAGGCGTCGCCGTGCCGGAGGCGCCAGAGACCTGAGAAAAGGGGCATTATGACTGAGAGAATGAAGGATCTCCTGAAAGCAGCAACATTTTCCGCGGACGGCCCGGTGAAGGTCGACCTCGCGACGACTGCCGGCTCGAACGTCGTCCTCGTCTGCCTCGAGTCGGGGCAGGCGATTCCGCCGCACCCCGAGCCGTACGCCGTGGTCTTCGTCGTTCTGCAGGGGGAGGGGGCCATCACGTCGGGGACGGCGGAGTACCCGGTGACACCGATGCACCTCGTCGCGGTGGGGAAGGACGAAGACCGGGGAATCCGCTGCACGCAGCGGATGGTCCTCCTCGGGATCCGTGATGACGTATGATGGCGGAGGCATGATGCCCGACGCGATCGAGGCCCGGGACCTGACAAAGGTCTTCGGCCACACCACTGCGGTCGACCGCGTCTCGTTCAGCGTGCGGCAGGGCGAGATTTTCGGGTTCCTCGGGCCGAACGGGGCCGGGAAGACCACCACCACGCGGATGCTGACCGGTGTGATCCCGCCTGATGGGGGGACAGCCACGGTCCTCGGGTACGACATGCGGACCGACCCGGTCCAGGCCAAGCAGCGGTTCGGTGTGGTGCCGGAGACCGCAAACGCATACACGGACCTCACGGCCTGGCAGAACCTGATGCTGATGGGCGAGCTCTATGGCCTCGGCCGGGCCCACGCAGCCGAGCGTGCGTCCGAACTTCTGGGAGTACTCGGGCTACTGGAGCGGAAGGACCAGAAGGTGCAGGCCTACTCCAAGGGCATGAAGCAGCGGCTCATACTTGCGATGGCCCTGCTCCACGAGCCCGAGCTCCTCTTTCTCGATGAGCCCACGAGCGGGCTCGACGTGCAGTCCACGCACCTGATCCTCGACCTCCTTCGCACCCTGAACCAGGCGGGGACCACCATCTTCCTGACCACGCACAACATGGAGGAGGCGAACCGGCTCTGCGACCGCGTCGGGATCATCAGGGCCGGGCAGCTCGTCGCTCTCGACGCGCCCGAGCGACTCAAGGCGGCGATCGACCGGTTCCACCGGATCGAGGTGAGCTTCGACCGCGAGGTCTCCGCCGGCGGTCTCGCGGCGCTGGAGGTGGTACACACGATCGCCCGGGAAGGCGACAAGTGGCTGATGACTGTGGAGGACACGGACGCCGCCATCCAGGCCCTCGCGGCCCTCGCCCGGGAGCACGGCGCGGCCATCGTAGCCCTGAACACCCTCGCCCCCTCGCTCGACGAGGCGTTCCTCCGGCTGACCGGGGAGGGGACGTCATGAACCCGGCGGGGCTCCTCGAGCAGGTGCGGCGGGCGTGGGCGATCGCGAAGAAGGACATCCGGATCTACTACCTCAAGGGCCCTGTGCTGATCTTCGGGGTCTTCATGCCGGTCTTTCTCTTCCTCGCATTCCTCATGGGGAGCCGGCAGCTCCCGCTCGCCTTTCTCGTCTCGGGCCTCATCGGCATGACGCTCTTCTTCACGGCCACGGCCGTCTCACCGGCCATCTTCCCGTGGGAGGGGTCGGCCAAGACCCTCGAACGGCTTGCGTCCTGCCCGGTCACAGTCGAGACGATTGTCTTCGGCGACATGATCGCCTCGGTCCTCTTCGGCATCGGGATCACGGCGGTCACGATCGCCATCGGGCTCGCCCTCGGCCTTCCGCTCCTGCACGGGGTCACGCTGGCTGCCGCCGTCCTGCTCGCCGCCGTCTGCTTCTCGGCGATCGGGATGCTGCTCGCCGTGCCGCCGACGAACGTGCCATCGAACATCATGATGCTCTCGTCGCTGATCAAGTTCCCGCTCGTCTTCATCTCCGGGATCTTCGTCCCTCTCGAGCAGCTCCCGACATGGGGCCTGGCGCTTGCCGTCTGCTCGCCCCTGACCTACTTCGCAGATCTTGTGCGGTACGCGTTCACCGGCGTATCCTATTTCCCCGTGGGGATCGATCTCGGCGCGCTCGCCGTCTTCACGCTGGCCTTCACGGCCGTCACGATGGTGCTGCACCGGCGGACCATGTCGCGGAGGATGTAAGACAGTCATTGCTGTCACCTCCTCCTGGGTCCGGAACAGCTCGGTGCCCGGTTACGCGAGGTACACGACCGTAATCAAGTAGATGCCAGCGACGATGAAAACGGCACCCGTTGTCCAGCGGAGCCAGCGCTCGATTACCTGCACGCGCTGCACGGCCCGGCCAGCCGTCGCGATGCTCCCGGCGAGGAGGAGCGAGAGGACGACCACGGGCAGGCCGGTGGCGATCGCGAAGACGGACGGCAGTACCACGGGGCTCTGCTCGCGAAGGGCGAGCGGGATGAGCATCCCGAAGTAGAGGACGGCCGAGAACGGGCAGAAGCTCAGGGCGAAGAGGACGCCGAGAAGGAAGGGGCCGAGGTAGCGGTGTCCGGCGAGGCGCTCGGTCACGCGCTGCTTCGCGTCCTGGAGCCGGGCGGAGCCGAGCGAGACGGGGAGCCGGACGAGGTCGAGCATCACGACGCCGATCACGATGAGCAGCGGACCGAGGAGACGTTCGCCGTAGAGCTGGAGGAAGACCGCGATCTCCCGGACGTTCAGGCCGAGCAGAACGACCAGGGCCGCGATCCCGACGTAGGCCACCATCCGGCCGAGGGTGTAGAGGGAGCCGACGAGGAGGGTGTGCCGGCCCCCCTCGCTCCGCTGCGCGATGTAGGCAATCGCGGTCAGGTTGGTCGCGAGCGGGCAGGGGGAGATCGCCATCATCAGGCCGATGAAGAACGCGGCGACGGCCGGGACGCTGCTGGTCCCGAGCGCCTCCATCGTCTCGAGGAGGCTCATGCGGGCGAGAGGTCGCCGGCCAGGCGCTTCTCGATTACGCCCTTCAGGTAGTCCATGAACCGCTGCTGTTCGTCGGTCCGGTACCAGACCTTGAGGTTCTCCTCGGGGTAGAATCTGCCGTCGGAGGTGTGGACGCCGAGCCAGAGGGACGAGCCCGAGGCGCCGTACCGCTCGACCACCGCCAGGTTCTCAGGGAGTTCGCCGTTGATGTGCCGGAAGACGATCTTCCCGGAGGCGAGCTCGTCGGCGAAGTAGGTCGTGAGGGTCGCGTTCGCGTAGTCCCCGATGGTGATGCAGGAGACGCACTGCCGGGTCGGATGGAAGTGGAAGACCTCGAGCTTCGTGACCGTGACGTTGTCGGGCAGGGTGGATGCAGAGGATGCGACGGTCGCGGCCGGCGCCGGCGTCACCACGGACGCGACGGGTCCGGTCTGGGTCGTGCAGCCGGCCAGGAGGACGGCTCCGAGCAGGACCAGGCCCAGGGCGACGGCGGCGACGGCCCGGGCAACAGTGGAGGAGGGTGGAGTCTGTAGCATGATCGCCTCGGATTCATCAGCGAGGGGCATCGGGGTCGCAGGCACAGCTCCGGCCGGCGGGGCGCAGGGCGGCTTGTTCTCGTCGGCGGCACGCGTCGCAGAGGTACACGATGCCACGCCGGGAATGCACGGCCTTGGTGAAGGTAGTTCCCGGGGTTCCGCAGAGACTGCACTGCATATGTGACCGCTCCTCTCGCTGATGGTGTCTGATCATACCTTAGGGTTCAAGTATTGTTAAAATATTCGATCACTGCAGAGGTCCTGACACACCGACCTCTTCACCACCCTTCCCGGAGCTCGGATCGCCCCTATCTCACGAGCCGGGGTGCTGTCGAAGGAGGTCCGCGAGCACATGGGGGATCGGGACGGTCCCCGCAGGATCGCACTGTTCGGCCGCTACATCTCGATCCGTGTGGAGACGCCGTGCATATGGTCGGCCGGCAGACGGTAGAACTGGACGAAGGTCGGCGCGACCCGCTTGATCAGGGCGAAGACCCGCCAGACCAGACGATCGGTCACGATCTCCTCGAGCCCGTAGAAGATCGCCTTCTCCTGGATGCCGTGCTCCCTCAGGATCGGGACGATCTCCACGAGTTCGAGGTACCCGTGCCGGACCTCGAAGGTCCGGAGGCCCTCGGCCAGGTTCCGCTTGAAGTTGTGCACGACGCCGAACGGCTTGTCCTCGACCACGATCGAGACCAGGATGTTGTCCTGGTACAGGATGTTGTTCACGAACATGATCCGCGCGATGTACGGCGGCATCCGCTCCACGTCCCGGGCGAAGAAGAGGGCCGTGCCGCTGATCCGGTTCATGGTGTCACGGACCTCGCGGTACTGGTCCAGGAACTCCTCGAGCCCGACCGCCTGGAAAGAACGGTAGAGCCGCTTCTGGCCCATGAGATAGATCAGGATCACGCTGAGCGGAATGGCGGCGAGCACGAGCGACCAGTACCCGCCTGTCGGCACCTTGCTGAGGCTGGCCCCGAAGAAGAGGAATGCGAGCAGGGTGATGCCCCACGCAAGGGTGGCATGGCCGTACCGGTGTCGGAGCAGGAAGATGATCGTGATCAGGATCCCGGTCAGGGCCATGTCCCCCGTGACGGCGAGCCCGTATGCGGACGCGAGGTTCGCCGACTCACGGAAGAGCAGCATCACGAAGAGCACGGCGCCGAGCATCATCCAGTTGACGCTGTCGATATAGATCTGCGAACGCAGGGTCGCCGAGGTATAGTCGATCTTCAGAGCCGGCAGAAGCCGGGTCGTAATCCCCTGGTAGACGATCGAGAAGATCCCGCTGATCATGGCCTGGGACGCGATCACAGTCGCAGCGATCGAGAGGAGGACGAAGGGGACGTAGAGGTAGGCCGAGAGGGAGAGGATCATCTCGAAGAGGAAGCTCGTCGCCTCGGGGTGGGTCAGGGCGAACGCTCCCTGGCCGAGGTAGTTGATCACGAGGGCCGGGAAGATGAAGCGCCAGGCGCGGCGGATCGGCTCGCGCCCGAGATGCCCCATGTCCGCATACAGGGCCTCGCCGCCGGTGGCGCAGAGGACCACCGAGGCGAGGACCAGGAAGGAGGCGAGCCCGTTCGAGAAGAGGAAGCTCACGCCAAGCATTGGATTGACCGCCAGGAGGACCGAGGGGGCCTGCGCGATCATGATGAGACCCGAGATGGTGAGCACGGCGAACCAGACGACCATGATCGGACCGAAGGCGAAGGCGACCCGCTCGGTCCCCCGCCGCTGAAAGGAGAAGAGCCCGATCGCGATCGCAGCCGCGAGCAGGACGAGCAGGTCCGGGCCAATCCCCTCGAACCCCGGGATCAGGGGCACGCCCTCGACTGCGGAGAGGATGCTGATCGCCGGTGTGATCACGCCGTCGCCGATCAGGAGGGAGATTCCGATCACGGTCAGGATCAGGAGGGCATTTCGCGACCTGGCACGCTTCAGGAGCGGGTTCAGGAGCTCGCGGAGCACGATCGTCCCGCCCTCGCCCTTCTTCCCGAGGCTCATGGCGAGCCAGGCGTACTGGACCGTGACGATCATGATCAGGGTCCAGATGATCAGAGAGAGGACGCCGAGGATCGAGCTCTCGGTCCGGGGGATGAGGGCGAGGATCACGGCCAGGGTGTAGATCGGGCTCGTGCCGATATCGCCGAATACCAGGCCGACCGCCTTGACCATACCCAGCGCTCCAGATCGGCCCCCGCTCTCACTCCCACCGGCTTCCACCATAATTAAGGAGACTTCCACTCTGTGAATAAAAAAACCATTGAGTCCTTATAACGCCCAATAGGGCCACATGATCCATACAGTGGCCTTGTGGAGTTCACGACGGCGGGGGTTGACACGCGCACCCGCCGTTTGGAACGGGGGGGGCGGGACCGTGCCTCTGTCGACGAGGGGCCCATACAGACGGTGATACCCGATGTACCCCCAGAGCACCCGGACGGAGTTCCCCGGTCCTGAAAGGCCCGGGCACCCCGTCCCCGAACTCTTCACCGTCACGCGTGTCGTGCCAGAGCCTGCCCGCCGGGTAGACGAGCGCGGCGAGAGAGGGCACGCCCTCGACGGCCGAGAGAATGCCGGGAGAGGCGGTGGTGCGCCGACTTCAGCGACCGGTTCGAAGCTGACGGTGTATTCAACGTCTTCGCGCACTTCACGGGGGGTATTCCTAGAACTCAACGCCGTATCCCGAGTTCCTCCGGGGTACTCCGTTTTTGGTGGACTGTTCGGCTGACGGGGAGCGGAACCAGAAGAATTGTGATTATCATGGCTCTCTGGCCGGGTGGCTGGCCCTCCTGCGGTCGTGCCGGGGTACGCGGCCGACCTGGTGGCGAAACTGGGCGAGACCCTCTTAACCGTCGACCTCCGTTTTCAGCCGGACCGGGCCCACGTGAAGTATCAGAGCCGACTCGGGGGCGGGAGCCGGGCCACCCACCTCCCACGCACAGTCACTCCGTACGCCGATCCCGTATAAGCATGCGAGAGCACTTCCCAGCCCGAGTCGGGGCGGAGCCACGACACAACCAATATCTTCGTCTCGTGCCCATCACGGTTCATGCGCCGCTCATGGCTCCTAGTCAGCATCCTCCTGATCTGCATCATCCCCGTCCTCGCACACGTACCGGTCCTGCCGGGCGAGGGGCGCTCCTTTGAGACCGCGGTCAGGGTTCCCGACGCCGCCAAATCGTTCGCACTCTACGGCGACCTCGCGGGTCCGGGAGAGGCGGACTACTATCGGCTCGAGCTCGCCGCCGGCGACGAACTCCGCGCATCGGTCTCGACCCCAGATCCGGCTCCGTTCGCACCGGCCTTCGTGCTGATCGGCCCGGGCATCGAGGGGAGTGACGCCCCGGCCGGCATCGCCGTCCCGCCGGGGATGGGGGGCCTGGTGATCGCGGCCAGCCGTCCGCCCCGGGCCGATCTGGAGCCGTTCACGCCGATGGCGCTCTACGAGACGGCCTCGTACCGGGCGACAGTCAATATCACGGGCCCGGTCTGGGTGCTGGTGACCGCCGATAGCGGCGGGCGGTACGTGCTCGGTACCGGATACCTTGAGGAGTTCAGCCCTATCGAGTGGCTGACGGTCCCGGTCGACCGGCTCCGGATCCACCTCTGGCAGGGGCAGTCCCCTCTGCTGGTGCTCGGACCCCTGGCCGCAGTCGTTGTCGTCGGGGGCCTCCTCCTCGCGCTCCGCCGCCATCTCGGGATCGCCTCTCTGCTCGCCGCACTCGCAGGCCTGATCTTTCTCGGGAGCGGGCTCGGCCTGCTCGTCGAGACGGGCATCGCCCTGCTCTCCGCCGAGCCGAATGCGACCGCGGTCGTTCCGGTCGCCCTGGGGCTGATCGCGTTCGCACTCGGGGGGGTCGTCGTCCGGGCAGCCCTGCGGCCCGGGGGCTTCCGGACGACGGACAGGGCCGTGCTCGCGGCCGTCGCGGTCGCCGGGCTAATCCTCTGGGCCGGCGTCGTGGTCGGGCCCGTGCTGGCCCTCGTCGCAGCGCTCTTCCCCACCCGGACGCTGTAGGGGAACCCTGGCCGGCGGGTGGATGGGAAGCGGGTCAACGAGGAGTGCTTGTTGGGGTCGAGGAGCTGGGGGCCTTCACGCGACGGAACTCCCAGGTAACATCAGCCGCCCGGCCAAGCGTCGCGGCCACCGGACAGAGTGCGGTCACAGCCTGATGGAGCACGGCCCCCATCGTGGTATTGTCCAGCCGGGTGGCGATGGAGAACTGGACGTGGATCTTCTCATAGGCTGTTGGCAGACCCGCCCGCCTCGTCCCGGAAACTGGGGACCTCGTTGCTCCTCCGCATCTGTGCGGGGACGGCGAGGTTCGTTCGCGCAACACACCCGCCGCCGCCATGAAGAGGCGGAGAGTGAGCATGAGAGGGAGTCACCCGTATGCACGAGTTTTATCGCAGGTAAAAATGCGCTTTTTTATTTAGCATTAATGGAAAAAGCAGTAGTATTCATTCAGGTTTGATTGCTGAGGACCGAAACACACACAAACCCGAGATCAATCATCGAGATTAAGGATATTACCGCAGGAGCCGGGGCCCTCGGACTTCTGGGGTACGGTATGCCGGGCGTCCTATTGAGCCTGGCCAACGCCGGAATAATCCAGACAGGATCTGCGATCCTGGGCATGGTGATCTTCATGGGCGGGTTCGCCATGTTCACTGCCGGCCTGATGGAGTGGAAGAAGGGCAACACCTACGGAATGGCAGCATACGGGTCCTACGGCCTCTTCTGGTTCTCCTTTGCAGCCCTTCTCCTTCTTCCGGTGCTCGGGCTCGCACAGGATACTGGCGGCGCGGGTGCAATGGCCGCGTATCTCGCTCTCTGGGGGCTGTTCACGTTGATCCTCTTTGTCGGATCCCTGAAGATGTCGCGGGCACTCCAGTTCGTCCTCGGGACACTTGCCCCCGTCTTCTTCCCGGAGGCCGCAGGGGCGGCGACCGGGGCCGGGATGTTCACGATAATGGCCGGGTATGTGGGTATCGTCAGCGGTCTCGCCTCGATCTATACGGCAACGGCGCCGATCATGAACGATATCTATGGGAGGACCGTCGCTCCACTGGGATAAGGAACGGAAACGTCGTACAATCGAAAAATAGGAGATATTCCGGGGAGTTTCTCCCTGGGTTTTTCTCGTTCCAACCCCCAACACGACCGGTAATCGTCTACCTCTTTGTTCTCAGGCGTATTCGGACTGTCTAGTCGGTCTCGGCCGAAGATCTTCCCGCGGGCCCGACCGTGTCAGCAGGTGCGGCGAATCATGGTAGGGAGTACTCGTCATCGATGGTCGGACCCGCCCCCCATCTTCACGTGCTCTCACACCGACTCTGATTCAGGAGCACGCTCATGAGACTCGCATTCGTCGTCTACAACGGCCTGACCCTGCTCGACTTCGCCGGTGTCTTCGATCCCCTCACCCGGCTCAGGACCATGGGGTTCGTCCCCAACCTGGAGTACGACATCTACGCCCGGGAGGAGCGCGTCCGGTCCTCCGAGGGGGCCTCCAACACTTCGCCCGCGAGGTCTCGGGCGATCGGATCGTCGAGGATGGCGACACGATCACCGCCGGAGGCGTGACCGCTGCGATCGATCTCGGGCTGTACCTCTGCGAACGGATCGCGGGGCCCGAGGTACGCGAGAAGATCCGGGCTCAGATGGGCTACCCATGCCCGCCCTGCCAGGCGGCACGGTGAGCCCGTCGACGAAGTGTTCGAATCGGATCAAAAAGAGAATGCGAGGCGTCGGGCCTCGACCGCAGACCCCGGGGCCAGGATGAACCGGCTGCCGGTCCGTCCATCACGCCGATGAGAGGAGCTCGGGGGGAGGCTGTACCACCGGCCCGAAGCCGCTCCCGGTGTGGAGCACGACGGTCCGGGGCAGGTCGATCCCCAGCGCCTCGCGCAGGACCTCCTCGACGGTCTCCACCGGGACGAACGAGAGATCGGCCCGGACGTCTTCGGGGACGTCCTCCAGGTCTCGTTCGTTCTCCCGCGGCAGGATCACCCTCTTGATGCCCGCCCGGTGAGCGGCGAGGACCTTCTCCTTGATCCCTCCGACCGGCAGGACCGCCCCCGAGAGGGTGATCTCGCCGGTCATCGCGAGGCTCGAGTCGACGGTCCTCCCGGTGATCAGGGAGGCGAGGGCCGTGAAGAGCGTCACGCCCGCCGAGGGCCCGTCCTTGGGCGTCGCCCCCGCGGGCACGTGGATGTGCGTGTCGCAGGTCATGAAGTTGAACCCGCTCTGCGGGTCCGCGAGCCGCGAGCGGATCAGGGAGAGCGAGATCGTCGCCGACTCCTTCATGACGTCCCCGAGCTGCCCGGTCAGCGTGAGCTTGCCCGTCCCGGGCATGACCGTGCCCTCGATGAAGAGGATCTCTCCACCGACAGGGGTCCATGCGAGGCCGGTCACGACGCCGGGCACGGTCTCCTTCCGCGCCACCTCGAGCCGGACCGGCTCCTTGCCCAGGACCGCGACCAGGCCCTCCGCCGTCACCACGAACGGCAGCTCCGGCATCCCCGAGACGATCTTCTCGGAGACGTGGCGTGCGGCCTTGGCGAGCTGCTTCTTGAGTTGCCGGACGCCCGCCTCGCGGGTGTACCGCTCGACGATCGCCTGCAGGGCCGCGTCCTCGAACCGGAGCCGCTCCGCATCGAGGCCGTGCTCGGTCAGGACCTCGGGCACGAGGTGGTCCTTCGCGATCGCGTACTTCTCGTTCTTCGTGTACCCCGAGATCTCGATCAGCTCCATCCGGTCCAGGAGCGGGGCCGGGATCGTCGCGAGCGAGTTGGCCGTCGCGATGAAGAGCACGTCCGAGAGGTCGTACGGGACCTCGAGGTAGTGGTCCGAGAACGTGCCGTTCTGCTCGGGGTCGAGGACCTCGAGGAGCGCGCTCGCTGGGTCTCCCTGGTACGAGGAGGCCAGCTTGTCGACCTCGTCCAGGACGAAGACCGGGTTCTTGGTGCCGGCCCTGCGTATGCCCTGGATGATCCGGCCGGGGAGGGCCCCGACGTAGGTCCGCCTGTGCCCCCGGATCTCGGCCTCGTCACGGACGCCGCCGAGGCTGATCCGGACGTACTTCCGCCCGAGGGCCTCCGCGATGGACCGGCCGAGGCTTGTCTTGCCCGTCCCGGGCGGGCCGGCGAGCAGGAGGATCGAGCCCTGCTTCTCGCCCTTCAGTTTCATGACCGCGAGGTGCTGGACGATCCGCTCCTTGACCTTCTCGAGGCCGTTGTGGTGGCTCTCGAGCACGCGACGGGCCTCGTTGATGTCGATGCTCTTCCTCTCCTCCGTCGTCCAGGGGAGGTCGAGCATGAGGTCGAGGTAGTTCCGGAGCATGGCCCCCTCGTGGTTGTGCGGGCCGCCGGTCTCGAGCTTCTTGGCTTCGGCCAGTGCCTTCTTCCGCACGTCGTCGGGCATCTTCGAGTTCTCGATCCGCTGCCGGTATCCGCCCTCGCCGGCGGCGTCGTCGCCCTCGTCGAGCTCCTCCTGGATCACCCGGAGCTGCTCGCGGAGCATCGCCTCCCGGTTCGACTTGGTCACGCGGTCCGAGACCTTCTGTGCCATCTCGATCCGGAGGTTGATGGTCTCACCCGCCCCGGTGAGGAGCTCGAGGAAGGTGGTGTACCGCTGCCGGACCGAGGCGATCTCGAGAAGCGCCTGCTTCTCGGCCAGGTCGACCGGCAGGAACGGCATGACATATCCCAGGATGTGGTCGACCGAGTCCATCTGGTCGATGGGCCGCGTGAACTGTTCGGAGCCGGCGAAATGGGCGCTGATCTCGTGGATGGCGAGCCGGACGTCCGTGACGAAACGGGCCTTCGTGCCCTCCTCGAGGTCCTGCAGGTCCGGGACCGGTTCGCAGGTCGCATAGAACTGCCCGTCCTGCTCGGAGAGCGAGACAGTCCGTACCCTCTCCACGACCTGCACACAGACCAGGTGGCCGTCCTCGGCGGGCTGCACGTGCAGGATCCGGAACAGGTTGCCGATCGTGTACAGGGACTCGGCGGCCAGATCGGAGGGCCCGACGCCGCTCTTCACGGTCAGGCCGACCGCATGCGTGCCTCCGTGCTCCATTGCCGAGAGCAGGCGGTCGCCTGTCTCCCGGTCGACCTTGATCTTTGTCCGGCTCTCCGGGTAGACCACGAGTTCGAAGAGCGGTATGACAGGTTTTTCTCGTGTATCTTCAGTTGTTACGGACTGCATGGTTATCTCGTTCATTAGTTCGAATTTACCTAACTAAAGGTCAAGGGATAAAATTACCTGACCTTCTCCAGAATCTTTACCAGAAGATTCAGTTCTTCTCTGTCCAGCGAGCTCATCATCCGTTCAATCATCTGGCGCAGGGCGGCCTGTTCGGCCTGTGCGATCTGCCGGCCCTTCTCTGTGAGGCGGATATACTGGATTCTCCCGTCATCGGGACAGCGCTCGCGGTACACGCACTCCATCCGGACGCACCTGTTGATCATCTCGGTGATCGTGGGTTTTGAGGTGCTGGTGATCTCGGCAAGCCTGCTGAACGTGACGTCCCCCTGCGCGTCGATCACTTTCAGGTACGCGATCTGTTTCACGGTCAGATCCGAGAGCCCGCATTCGGAGAAGATGGCGCAGGAGCACTCGTTCTTGATCTTGAGCAGGTTTTCAACCGCTTCGAACAAATGCTCCTCCCTGTCCTTCATGTGGTGATCCCAGTTAGTTAGGGTTTACCTAATTATAAGGATGATGGTCGGATCACCGGCGGGGTACCTCTCATGGCGTCCAATGAGGAGTGAAACCCGGCAACGCGCCCGCTTCGGCCGCAGTGCGGGAGCGCCAAGAGTTGATACGCTGCAGGAGCAATAGCGTTACCGGGAGCATCCGCATGAGAGCGACGATCCTCGTGGACAACACGGCACTCTTCGACAGCGTCCTGACCGCAGAGCACGGCTTCTCCATGTACATCGAGGCCGAGGGGCGGAGAGTGCTGTTCGATACGGGGTACTCGGATGCAATCATCAGGAATGCACAGCGACTGAAGGTCGACCTGCTCGACCTCGACTACATCGTCCTCTCCCACGGGCACAACGACCACACCGGAGGGCTCTACCACCTGATCCGGCTCTTCATCGAGGCGATCATGGAGGGAACGGCGCACCGCCTGCCCCGGTTGGTCGCGCATCCGCACTGCTTTTTCCCCCGCCCGAAGCCGCCCCTCCCCGACATCGGCGCGGTCCTCACGGCCGACGAGGTGCAGCGGGTCATGCCGCTCGACCTCACCGCGGCTCCGCTTCAGCTCTCCCCGAACCTCTTCTTCCTCGGCGAGGTCGAGCGGACCCTCCCGTTCGAGGCATTCGAGCCCGGGTCACGGCGCATCGTCCAGCCCGGAGGGGAGGAGCAGGCCGATTATCTGCTCGACGATACCTCCCTCGCCTACCGCAGTAGCGAGGGGCTCGTGATCATGGCCGGCTGTGCCCATGCGGGGGTCTGCAACACGGTCGAACACGCCCGCCGGTGCTGCGGGGAGGAACGGATCGCTGACATCGTCGGCGGCCTCCATCTCCTGGACGAGGGAGCCCAGCTCCGTGGAACCTGCGAATACCTGCAGGGACTCCGCCCCTCTGCACTCCATGCCTGCCACTGCACCTCGCTCCTCGCAAAGGTGGCCCTAGCCCGGGCCGCTCCCCTCCGGGAGACCGGGACCGGGCTGAGACTGTCGTTCGGAGACCGTTGAGAGGGGAGGCGCCGCCGGAGATCTCGCCCCTCAGACGCACGGCACCACGACACGGCAGCCGCGGCACTGCTCGACCGTCACCGGGACACCGTACACGCTCCCGATCGCCTCGGCCGTCACGACCTCTGGGCCGCCCGCCGCGTGGATCGCCCCCTCCTTCATCAGGATGAACCGGTCCGCGAACCGGAGGGCGAGGTTCAGGTCGTGCATGGTCATCAGGGCGGCGATTCGGTGCTCTCGCACGATCTCGCGGACCAGCCCGAGGATCTCGAGCTGGTTCTTCAGGTCCAGGCTGCTCGTCGGCTCGTCCAGGAGGAGCACGCGGGGCTCCTGTACGAGCGCCCGCGCGATGGCCACCTTCTGGAGCTCGCCGCCGCTCATCTCGTCGAGGTAGCGGAGGGCGAGCGCCGAGAGGTCGAGCCGCCGGAGGATCGCCTCCGTGATCGCGAGGTCGCGCCCGGTTATACCGAACCCGATATGCGGCCTCCGGCCGAGCAGGACCGTGTCGAAGGCGGTCATCCGCGTCGGCTCGGTCCGCTGGCTGACATAGGCCATCTCCCGTGCGATCGCAGGCCGGCTCATGGCGAGGACCTCGCGGCCGTCGAGCAGGACGCTGCCCGCGCCGGGCCGGAGGAGGGCGTTGAGGCAGCGCAGCAGAGTCGTCTTGCCGACGCCGTTGGGCCCGAGGATCGCGACGAACTCGTCCGGCTCGACCGAGAAGGAGACTCCGTCGAGCACCGGGTGACTCCGGTACCCGAACCCGACCCCGTCCAGTTCCAGCATCATCGCCGGTACCCCTGGACGATCAGGTAGAGGAAGAGCGGGGCCCCGAAGAAGGCCGTCAGGATGCCAACCGGGAGCACGACCGGCGCGAGGACTAGGCGGGCGAGCGTGTCCGAGACGAGGAGGATGATCGCGCCGACGAGGAACGAGGCCGGGAGCAGAAAGCGCTGGTCGTCGCCGATCAGCCGCCGGACCATATGGGGCCCGAGGAGGCCGATGAAACCGATGATCCCGAGGAACGAGACCACGACCGCCGTGATCAGAGACGAGAGGAGCATGCCCGTGACCCGGACCCGCTCGGCGTGGACGCCGAGGCTCCGGGCGGTCTCGTCCCCGGCGTCGAGAGCGTTGTAGTCCCATCGGCTCAACAGGAACCAGGCCGTGCAGGGCAGCACGACCGCGGTCAGGACGGCGAGGTCCGACCAGCTTGCCCGGCCGACGTCGCCGAAGGTCCAGAAGACGATCGCGGCGACCTGGTCCGCGCTCGAGAAGTACTGGAGAAAGGTCGTGCCGGCCGTGAAGAGCGCGGCGACCGCCACCCCGACCAGGACCATCACCTCGGGCTGCGAAGACCGGGTCCGGGCGATCGCGAGGAGGGCCCCCGTGGCGGCCATCGCGGCGACGAAGGCGCAGAGCGTGACTAGGTACGGGTTCCGGACCACGACCGCGTCCTCGAGGTGGGCCGAGAGCGTCCCCGCGCCGAAGACCGTGATCGCGACGGCCGCTCCGAACCCGGCCGCGTGCGAGATCCCGAGGGTGTAGGGCGAGCTCAGGGGGTTTCGGAGGACCGACTGCATCACGCCGCCCGCGACCGCGAGCCCCGCACCCGCGACGCATGCGGCAAGGACACGCGGAAGCCGGATATTCCAGATGATCGTCGAGGCGTCGCCGGGCCGGCCGGCGAACAGGGCGGCCACGACCTCGGGGACCGGGATCATCACGCTCCCGACCGAGACCGAGACGCAGACCAGGATGCCGAGGAGGGCGAGGCACCCGCCCAGGAAGAGCCGCTTTCCGCGCAGATACCCGGCGTAGCCGGGCGCGATCGGCTCGGCGGGGAGGTCGAGGTGCATGCCCCCCCTTACGCGCTCTTCCGGGCGACGGTCATCTCGGAGGTCCCGTCCACGGGTATGACCGTCAGCACCGAGAGGCCGTTCGCCTCGAGCGCCCGATGGTATCCGGCGAGCGGAACGCTGTGCGAGAAGGAGTACCTCGATCGCTGTTTCTTCACACCGTCGAAGGTCCATAGGTTCCACTCAAGGTCGAGCAGGGGGTCGGTCTCCGCGCTGTCGATCCCCTGTTTGTTCAGGAAGAGCCCCCCCGGCTTCAGGGCGCCCGCGATCTTCGGGATCAGGGCCGGGTCCTTGCCCCCCGGATTGGAGGACGAGAAGACGATGTCGACGGGACCGGGCAGGGGGTCGGTGTTGAAGTCCCCGGCGACGACCGAGACACGATCCGCCCCGTACCGGTCGATGAAGTCGCGTGTCGTCTCGGTGACGGCCGGAAGGTCGAAGACCGTGGCACGGAGCCGGGGGTTCATCTGGCAGAGTGCGATCGCGTAGAGCCCGTGCCCGCCGCCGAGGTCGAGGAGGCTCTCCGCCTCCGCGAACCCGGGGAGGCCCCCGACGATCCCGGCCACCTGCTGGAGGAGGCCGCACCGGGCATGCTCGGCCATGGATGGGATCACGGTGTGACGGAAGAACTCCTCGCGGGGCATCAGCTCCGGGCCCTCCCTGAGGAGCCGGGCGAGGTCCCGCCAGCGCTCGACATGGCGTCCCTGGAACGCGAGCAGGCCGTGGATCGCGAGGGATTCGCAGAGGAGAGCGGTCTCGTCGGGCCGGGTGCCGAGCTCGGCCGCCAGCGCGACGGCGGTCATGGGGCTCCGGAGCCGGTCGAAGAGCCCCAGCTCTAGCGCACCCGCCAGGGCATAGTACAGGCGGACCCCGCCGAGGGCCTGCTCGAGACAGGTGAGGGGAAACTCCCCGCCCGTCCCGACCGGAGGGCGCTCGATGAGGGACCGCCCGTCGGCGATCGGGTTCATCCGCGCTGCCCCCCGGCGAACGGCCCGAAGCCGCCGAAGTGCTGCTTCATGCCGGCATACGCGGCCCCCCCGTCCAACTTCTCGTAGATCTCGTCGGCCTTCCGCCCGGGGTCGATGTCCGCGAACTGCTCGGGGTAGAGGGTCTTGCCGATGAAGTAGGCGTCCGCGAGGACCGTGTCGTAGTTGTTGGCATACCAGTTGTAGGGCATGACGCCGTAGACCCGGCCGGCCTTCACCGCGCCGAGGGACCGATATACCGGATCGGCGAGGTCGTCCGTGACAGGTCCCGCGCTCGCCTCGTCGACGAAGATCACGTCGGGGTTCCATGCGACCAGTCTCTCCTTGTCGATCACGACCTGCCCCCTGGGACCCGCGCCGGCCGCGACGTTGTCCACACCGAGCAGCATGAACGGCGCATATGCAGGATCGGTCGAGAGGAGCCCGTGGGCGCCGTTGAACGCGACGCCGCCGACATAGACCCGGGGCTGCTGCTCTTCCGGGATGGCCCAGGTCCGGCGCTGGAGGTCCTCGATCGTCGCGTTGATGTACGAGATCACCTCTTCGGCCCGGGCCTCCCGCCCGAGGCTCTTCCCCATCGTCCGCAGGGAGGAGTAGAACGCGGCGCGGTTTGTGCCGAGGTCGCCCGAGACGAGCGCGACCACGGGCGCACCCGTCTTCTCCTGGAGGGTCTGGGCGTCCTTCGCCGTGGTGAAGGTGACGAAGACAAGGTCCGGCCGCTGTGCCATGATCTGCTCGGGGTCCCCGGTGACCCGGCCGGCCGACGGGAGGTCCGCGAGCGCGGGGTGCACGAGCAGGTACGGCCGGTCCGTGCCCGAGGGCATCCCCGGGGCCCCAGCCTTCTCGCTCCGCCGGTCGCGTTCATCGACCGCGACGACCATGTCCGAGGCGTTCAGGTAGACGAGCATGCGGAGCGCTCCTGCACCAACGCCGATCAGCCGTTCAGGGCTCGAGTTGAGCGTGACGGTCCGGTTCGTCATGTCAGAGAGCGTGAGGGTCCCCGCGGCCGACGGTGCCGTGGGCGCCGTGGTCGTGCAGCCGGCCGCAAGGGCGACGGCCACGACCAGTACGATGATCAGGAGGTGTAGTGAGCGCTGAATCATACGATAATCGAGATTCGTATGATCATATCCTATTTATGGATTATTTTTCGCATTTTTCCCGACGTTTGGATAATTGCGTCAGAAACGCCCTGTTTCGAGTCCGGCTCGACCATGCGCTCGAGGCTCGTCCCCGCCCGGAAAGCGACGGGGAGGCGGGCCTCCGGACCGTTCGGCTCATATCCTGCGCCCCGCTCGGCCCGCCATGACACACGTCGGCGCCGGACCAGGGCTCACCGCTCACGGGACCGGATGTCGTCCAGCGTCGAACGGCTGGTCTCGGACATCCCAGTGGATCGCCGCGTTCCAGGCCGAGCGGTCGAGCCTGTATGCGCCCCCCACGTCGCGGCTCAGGAGCCGGGCGAGGGGCTCGCGGAGCCGGGCCTCCGGACCCTCGGGACCGTTGAGCCGAGCCCGGAACTCGGCCACGGCCTCGTCGAGGTCCTGGAACCGGTGCTCGAACGCGCTGTACTCCGCCTCGAGGCTCGCCATGAGCCCCATCTGGAAGAGGACGTTGTACACGCAGTCGGCCATCGGCTCGGGAGGGTACTCGACACCGTGAACCGCCGGCCAGAGAACCCGCTCGACCACGCGCCCGCCCGGCGGAGTCAGGGACCAGAACAGGCAGACGCAACCGCTGCAGACCGCGTGCATCTTCGCCAGGGCGGCCCGGAGGTCGAGCATCATCAGCGAGTACGAGGCGACGACGAGGTCAAAGGGACCCGGGAGGGCGGCCGGATCGATCGCCTCCCACGGCTCCCCGAGGATCGTCACCGCGACTCCCTCCCGCTCGGCATACTCCCGGAGGATCCGGCGCATCGGCGCCGAGGGCTCGACCGCGGTCACCCGGCACCCGCGACGCGCAAGCGGCACGGCGAGGGTGCCCGGGCCGGCCCCGATGTCGAGGACCGGTGCGCCGTCGGGGATCGCCATCGACGCGAGCTGGCGCTCGACATGGCCGTGGTACGAGGCCGCGACCTGGGCCCGGTACCGCGCCACATTCTCCTCCCTCGCGAAGAACTCGTCCTCGGGGAGAAAGCCGGGGGTCGCCAGCTGTCGCTTCCTGTATGCCGTCCAGACCGCGTTCCAGTCGGTCGGGGGGCCGTCAGGCATCGGAGGACTCCGTTCCATCCTCCCCGACGAACCGGCGGTCCGCCCGGACTGCGGCCGGGTCCCGACATGCCTCGCCAAACCACCCGGAGGCCTCGCCGGGGAACGCGTCGAATAACGGGACGTAGGGCTTGATGTCGAGCACGGGCGTGCCGTCGAGGATGTCGACGTCCTCGACCAGGAGCCGGCACCCCTCGACCCCGGTGAGCCGGAGGACCGAGAGCCCGATCGGGTTCGGCCGGCGGGGCGCCCGGGTGGCGAAGAGCCCACGTGGACGGGTATCGAGGAACGGCGTGACCGAGAGCGAGTACCCGGTCGAGCGGTGAAAGAGGTAGAGCACGATGACCCGGGAAAACCCAGTCAGGTCAGCGAGCCCCGGTTCGTACATGGGATCGAGCTCGATCGCTCCGCGGAAGCCGCGAGCGCCTAGCGGCTGGATCGGCATGCCCTCGCACTCGAGGTGCGGGGAGCGGACGGTTCCGATGCTGGTCAGCGTGTAGGAACGATTCATACGGGACATACTCCTGAGTGTCTGCGAGCGCTCGGCCCGGCGAAGATGGGATCGCCCTGCCGTTATAGCTACCTTTTTAAAATTAAGCGCATATGAGTAAATATCCGCCGATGAACCGACGGATGAGATGAGCATCATGCCAGGATTCGATAGCACAGGTCCGCTCGGACGCGGAGCCGTCAGTGGACGCGGACGCGACCCGTGTCGGGCCGCAGACGTCACGGCCCGATGGGATCCGGCGGCAGCACAGCCCGTGGACAGGGCCGTGCAGTCGTCGGGAGCAGCGAGATCGGCCACACAGCGCGGCCTCGGCCGCGGAGGCATTCCCCGCGGCTGCGGACGAGGATTCGGGGGCGGAAGGGTCCGCAGTGAGTGAAGACATGAAGGTAGCAATAGCCATGGAAGGCCCCGCGGTCTCCGAACACTTCGGACACTGCGCGGGATACGCAGTGTACAGCATCGAGAACAACAGCGCCCTCCGACAGGAAGACCTCGCGAACCCCGGGCATGTACCGGGTTATCTCCCGGTGTACCTTGCCGAACGCGGCGTCGGAGTCGTGATCGCCGGGGGCATGGGTCCGCGGGCGAGAGACCTGCTCTGCGAGAACGGGATCGAGGTCGTGGTCGGGGTCGGCGGCCCCATCGACGAGGTCGCCCGGGCGTTCGCCGCGGGCGCGCTCGTGGGGAGCGAGTGCGTCTGTAACCACGACCACTGCAGCGGCGACTGCGGATCGCACTGAGCTCCGGGGTGTCCGAGTCATGACAGATAGCATCGGTCCCGGAGCGATCGGCGTAATCGCTGGGTCAGGAGGACGGCATCCATGATGGTCTGCATCACCGCACAGGCACCCGGGCTCGACGCGACGGTCGAGCCCAGGTTTGCCCGTGCGCCGTTCTTCATCTTCATCGAGACCGTAACCGGAGAGGCCCATTCGGTCGCGAACGCCCTCTGCGGCGGGCCCGGGGGCGTCGGCCCCCGTGCCGTTCAGTTCATCGTCGAGTACGGCGCCGGGGCGCTGGTCACGGGCCGGATGGGCGAGCACGCCGTGCGAGCCCTCCGGGTGGCGGCCGTCCCGGCCTACGCGTTCGCCGGGGAGAGCACGGTGGCCGAAGCCCTCGAGGCGTACCGCTCGGGCGCGCTCCCCGAACTCTCCTGATGGTGCCGTCATGAGACTCGTCGTCGCCAGCGGCAAGGGCGGGACCGGCAAGACCACGGTCGCCGCGAACCTCGCCCATGTCCTGTCCCGGTCGCGCGAGGTCGTGGCCGTGGACTGCGACGTGGAAGCGCCGAACCTCCACCTCTTCTTTCCCTCACCGTCCCACGAGGTCCCCGTCCGGACGCCCGTCCCGGCCGTCGACCGCGCCCGGTGCACCCTCTGCGGAGAGTGCGGGCACTTCTGCCGCTTCGGGGCGATCAGCGTCCTGCGTACGGAGGTCTTCCTCTTCCCCGAGCTCTGCCATGGTTGCGGGGGATGCGAGTACGTCTGCCCCGAGGGGGCGATCCGCGACGACCACCGGACAATCGGATCCGTGCGCTGTTCGCGTCCTGCTCCGTCGCTCACCCTGATCGGGGGGGCCCTCGACGAGGGCGAGGTCCAGGCGCCGGCCGTGGTACGGTATGCGAAACGGCTTGCGGCGGGGGCATCCCTTGCCATCTACGATGCGCCGCCCGGGATCGGCTGCACCGTGATCGAGACCCTGAAGGGGGTCGACGCCTGCCTCCTCGTGACCGAGTCGACCCCGTTCGGCGTCCACGACCTCGAGCTCGCGGCGGCCGTGGTCCGGCAGTTCGGGCTCCCGACCGGCGTCGTGATCAACCGGAGCGACGGAGAGGACGGGGAGACGCGGAAGGCCTGCCGCGAGCTCGAACTCCCCGTGCTCATGACCATCCCGTTCGACCGGGAGATCGCGACCGTCCAGAACCGGGGCGGGCTGATCGCCCGCGAGCACGACGGCTGGCACCGGCGGTTCAGCGCTCTGTTCGACGACACATGCCGGATGGGAGGCGGGGCATGATCCGCCTGGCCGTGATCAGCGGCAAGGGCGGGACCGGTAAGACGATGGTGACGGCCGGGCTCGCGGCCCTCAATCCGCGGCCGCAGCTCCTCGCCGACTGCGATGTCGAGGCCGCCAACCTGGAACTCCTCCTCTCGGCCCGGCAGGTCCATGCCACCCCGTTCGAGGGGGCGGAGACCGCCTCGATCGACCCGGACCGGTGCTGGGGGTGCGGACGGTGCGCTGAGCTCTGCCGCTTCGGGGCGATCGCGATCCGCGACGTGGTCGCCGTCTGCGAGCCGCGGGACTGCGAGGGGTGCGGCCTCTGTGAACGGGTCTGCCCGTCCGGCGCGGTCGCCCTCGTGCCCCGCACCAGCGGTGTCGTCTACCAGTCCGCCACGGACTGCGGACCCCTGAGTCATGCCCAGCTCTATCCCGGCAACGGAAACTCGGGCCTCATGGTCCAGACCGTGAAACGACAGGCCGAGCGATCGGCGGATCCAGCCGACCTGCTGCTCATCGACGGCCCACCCGGCACCGGCTGCCCCCTGATCTCGACGGTCAGCGGCACGGACGCGGTCCTGGTCGTCACCGAACCGAGCCTCGCGGGCCTGCACGACCTGCGGCGCGTGATTGGGGTCTGCCGGCGGTTCGACCCCCGCATCTTCGTGCTGATCAACCGCTGGGACCTCGACCGGGAGACCGCGGCGCGGATCGAGGCCGAGTGCGCGACCCTGAAGGTCCCCGTCGTCGGACGGATCCCGTTCGACCCGGCCGTGATCGCGGCCGTCCGGGCCGGGCGACCGATCACCACGACAGACTCCCCGGGATCGCGGGCCCTGGCCGGGTGCTGGGAAGCGCTCCGACGGGAGCTCTCGCTTGCCTGAGCCGGGACAGGAGATGGCTCGAGACGGGTGGGCCGGGTCGGAGCTCTCCCGCGGACGGCATGTGAGAGGGTCGACGACCGGCACCAGGGAGATGCGGGAGAGAACGCTCTCCCGACCGCATTCTTTCGGACCAGGTACGTTTGCCGGAGTGATCCCGCAGCTGGAGCACGACCGTTGGAACGTCGGGAACAATGATCGAGAAAATTCAACACGAGTGATTGATACCATGACCCCACAGAGACCGGAACACCACGAGACCCGGGCAGAGACGCAGAACAACGGTCTTTCAGCCCCATCGCTCCGACAGGAACACGGGGAGCTTCCTCCCAGAGTTGAGATCGACGTGAAGCACGTGATCCTCGTGCTGAGCGGGAAGGGCGGCGTCGGGAAGTCCACGGTCTCGGTCAACCTCACGTTTGCCCTTGCCAACCACGGCCGGAACGTCGGCCTGCTCGATCTGGACATCCACGGCCCCAGCATTCCCAAGATGCTGGGCCTCGAGGGCCAGAGGCCCGTTGTGCTCGACCAGGCCATCGAGCCCATCCACGTGACCACCCACCTTCCGGTCATGTCGATGGCGTTCCTTCTGCCTGACTCCACCTCCCCCGTCATCTGGCGCGGGCCCATTAAGATGGGGGCCATCCGGCAGTTCCTGACCGATGTGAGCTGGGGCTCGCTCGACTACCTGGTCGTCGATCTCCCGCCGGGGACCGGGGACGAGGCGCTCACCATTGCGCAGCTCGCGCCGAACCTCCGAGGCGCGGTCATCGTCACCACCCCGCAGGAGGTCGCCGTGCTCGACGCGGTCAAGGCGATCAGGTTCATCGAGAAGCAGGAGATGCCGGTCCTCGGGATCATCGAGAACATGAGCGGGATGGCCTGCCCCCACTGCGGAGAGATGGTCGACCTGTTCGGCAAAGGAGGCGGCGAGCGGGCCGCACAGGACTTCAACGTGCCGTACCTGGGGTCGATCCCCCTCGACTCGGAGATGATGAAGGCCGGAGACGAAGGGCGGCCGTACATTCTCCGGCACGCCGACACCCCCACCTGGAGGGCGATCGCCGGGGTGATGGAGAACCTGGTCACGCAGATCGAGTCCTGACCGCACCTCCGGCATGCAGATTCGGGATGCCCTCCGCTACCGGCCCTCCAGGTATCATCTCTTGCCGTGAGCTGCACAGTACGGCCGGACGAGTGACGGAAACGCCCGGCCCTACCATCCTTTTTTTAACCCAAATGAGCAATATAAAAAACAATCGGCATGACCGTATGGAGGCCACTTCCGTGGCTCCCACCGGTCTCCGGAAACGACGGCGGGGTGCGGAGCCATGCAGGAAGGGGCGGCGCTCCGGCACCCGTCTGCCAGCGGACGAGGAGGGAGTTGATGACTGGGACCGCGTGGCTGCTGAGAGCAGTACCAGAGAAACCGGTGGAATCCCTGGTCCTGGCCTTGCTCGTTCTGGCCGGCCTGGGGTTCGAGCTCGTGATCCATGCCTATCTCGGGATCTCGATCGTCTATACCCATTTCTTCTACCTGATCATCGTGCTCACAGGCCTCTGGTTCGGTCGCCGTGCCGTCCTTCTGGGCCTCCTCTTCGGTGGACTTCATATCGTGGTGACGTACCTGTATATCGGAACCTTCCCGTTCGATGCCCTGCTCAGGGCCACGATGTTCTGCATCGTCGCGCTCGTGATCGGAACGGTCGTCGAGGAGATGACCCGGTATCGGCGCGACCTTGAGAAGCGGAACGCCCAGCTCCAGGCCTCGGAGAACGCGTTCCAGACCGCGAACCGGAAGCTGAACCTGCTCTCGAACATCACCCGGCACGACATCGTGAACCAGCTGACGATCCTGCTCGGGCGGGTCGACATGCTCGCCGACGAGACCACCAATGCCGCGATGCTGGCCGCACTGGAGCGGGAGCGGGAGGGCATCAGGACGATCCAGCGGCTGATCGCGTTCACCAAGGACTACCAGGAGATCGGGGTCCACGCGCCACAGTGGCAGCGGCTGGACGCGTATCCTGTCACCTATCTGGGATCCGAACGGCTCGCTGGCATCACGCTCACGGTGGTCCTCGACGACCTCGAGATCTACGCAGATCCCATGCTCGAACTGATCTGCGAAAACCTGATCGACAACTCCCTCCGGCACGGCGAGACCGTGTCCTGGATCCGGTTCTCCTACGACGTCTCGGACTCGGGCCTGACGATCCTCTATGAGGATGACGGTGTCGGTGTGCCGGCGGCGGAGAAGGAGCGGATCTTTGAGAAAGGGGTCGGGAAGAATACCGGCTTCGGGCTCTTTCTCTCACGCGAGATCCTCGCGATCACCGGCCTCTCGATCCGCGAGACGGGTGTTCACGGACAGGGCGCACGCTTCGAGGTCGTGGTGCCCCACGAGAAGTACCGCTTTGTCGGGCCGGCACGGCCAGCGACTTGAACGCTACGATGGATCCGGTCTCCCCTGCGTAGCAGAACGCATCCTCGAGCTCCACGAAGACCCCGGCCGATACCCCTTGTGTGGGAGAGCCGCTTCCCCGTGGGAGCCTGACCGCGTGGTCGCCAGCCGGCGGAGGATGAAGAGCGGGCCCGGGCAGGCTCACCGAGGTCTACTCTCGCCGCTCCCGCTCGTATCACGCGCCGCAGAGCCGGTCGGCGGATGCATACCCTTATCATACACTCCCACCCTATCCGGGCGCATGGCAGAAGACATCCGCCCGCCCGTGCCGCCGTTCACGTACGAGACGGCCGTGCAGAAGGTCCGCATGGCCGAGGACGGCTGGAACAACCGCGACCCGGTCAAGGTCTCGGGCGTCTACACAGAGGACAGCCGCTGGCGCAACCGCGCCGAGTTCATCAATGACCGCGAGCAGATCGTCGAGTTTCTCGAGCGGAAGTGGGCAAAGGAGCTCGACTACCGCCTGATCAAGGAGCTCTGGGCCTTCAGCGAGAAACGGATCGCGGTCCGGTTCGCGTACGAATGGCACGACGACTCGGGCCACTGGTTCCGCAGTTACGGCAACGAGAACTGGGAGTTCGACCAAACCGGCCGGATGGCCGTGCGGCACGCGAGCATCAACGATCTCCCGATCGCCGAGGAGGAGCGCAAGTTCCGCTGGCCCCTCGGCCGGCGCCCCGATGACCACCCCGGGCTCTCGGATCTCGGTCTCTAGGTCCGCCACGGGGCAGATCCCCCCGTTTTCCAGCTACCGGCCGCAGCGCTCATCGAGGCGACTCCGCTGAGAGGCGGGGATCGATCCTACGGGATCTTCCGGCGGTCGGGTACGTCACGGCGTGGCCCTGCAGGTCGCAGATGAAGGGCGGCATCCACCGTCAGGTTCATCCCCCGGCCGGAGCCATCCAGGAGGCGATGACGACGATCACATCCGAGGTGCGGCGATGCGCCCTCTGCGGGACGGTCTCGCCCCAGGGGATCGTGCTCGATGCCGAGCGCTCGGGATCGGCCGACCTCGATCTTCGGCCGCCGCCCGAGCAGCGCGATACGATCGCTCACTGGGTCCAGGAGTGCCCCCACTGCGGCTACTGTGCCCCCGCGATCGACGAGAACGTGGCCGGGGCCGCGGAGACGGCCGCTTCGCCCGCGTACCGTTCCCTCCGATCCGAGACCGGAGCGCCTGAGCTCGTGGTCCGGCTCCTCTGCGCCTCGACCATGCTCGAGCATGCAAACCGCTTCGTCGAGGCGACCGAGACCGCGCTCTGGGCCGCGTGGGCTGCCGACGACGCCGGAGATCGGGAGGAGGCCGAGCGGGCGCGCCGGCGGACCCTCGACCTCCTCGACGAGCTCCGGCTCCGGGACGAGCATTACATCGGGGACCCGAACGCCGAGACCCTGGTCATGGTCGACGTTGCGCGCCGGGCCGGCGACTTCGAGCGGGCGGGCGGGCTCCTCGACGAGCTCGCGGCTGTCGACGACCCGCGCTTCGGAGCGCTCGTCGCATTCCAGCGCGAGCGGATCGGTGCCCGGGACACGGGACGGTACACGATCGCCGAGGCGGCCGGAGCGGCCCCGTGAAGGGACGGGGTCGTCATGGGGGACAGTACCGGAGCAGGCATGCCGCCGGCTGACGGGGCCGAGCCCCTGACGATCCGCGTCGCCGAGGTCGTCGGTGAAGAGGGCGTCGAGTCGGCGGACGGAAAACGGCTCTACGACCGGCTCCACCCAGTCCTCCTCGCCGGGGGGGAGGTCGAACTCGACTTTCGCGGCGTCGAGGTCCTCTCCGAACCGTTCTTCGAGGCCGCTGTCGGGGAGCTCCTCCGCGACATCCCCTTCGAGGATCTCCTCAGCCGTCTGATCGTCAACAACATCACCGTCCGCGACCTCCAGGGCCTTCGGTACGTGCTCGAACATGGCTGCGACATGGAGGGGCGGGCCGAGGAGGATGGACCCGAAAAGCCTTAACCCCGCCGGAGACGAGCCTGTACTCCATGATCACCGTCGCATTCACCCTCTCCCCCGCCGGCACGGTCACGGACCTCGAGGTCGGCGGTGTCCTCTTCGAAGGCTACGCGGCCGCCACGTATGCCGAGGCCCCCTCCGAGGTCGCGGAGGGCGGGCCGCACCTGGTCATCGAGCTCCCGGTCGAACGTTTCACCCCGGACCCCCGTGGCCTGGTCCTCTGGATCGGCGAGGAGCGCTACCGCGTCGACCTCGGCAGCCGGCGCGCACCGCCCGGTGGCTCGATCGCGGGCGAGGGAGGCCGGAAGACCGGGGTCCTGCCGGTGATGGTCGTGGTCAGCGCGGGCGAACGCGGGTTCGCAGGCCGGCTGATCGCGCCCGGTGACGATCCCGCCTCCGGCTGGGACGAGTGAGTGCGGGATAGAGCGATTAGGTCGGCGAACCGACATCTCTGTCCATGTCCGACGCGCTTGCCGACGACCTTCTCGACCGGCTCTCCCGGATCGTAGCCATGGCGGCCGCAATCGAGCGCGAGCCGGTCGAGATCGGCGATGGGTGCCGCCTCTCCGCCTCGGAGGTCCACCTGATCGATGCAGCCGGCCGGTCTCCCGAGGCGGGCCTCTCCGAGCATGCGTCCCGGCTCGGCGTCACCAAGGGGGCGGTCACCCAGATAGTGGGGCGGCTCGAGGCGAAGGGCTGCCTAGTCCGCGTACGGGACCCGGAGGACCGGAGGGCGGTCCGGCTGGTACTCACGGACACAGGCCGCCAGGCCTTCGCCTGGCACCGTTCCCTTCACGACCGGATCGGGGGCAGGCTCAGGGACGCGCTAGCGCTGATGGGTCCGGACGAGCACGAGCGGCTGGTCGGATTCTTCGACCTGCTGGAGACGATGCTCGGGACCTCGGTCGCCGAACGCGGTGACGTAAAATAGTATATTTTCTAAACTAATATTCGTGATCGAACTCCTCTTCGCCCCGATCGCGGATGCCGACGCAGGCGCGCTCGTCTCGCTCTTCAACCACTACGTCCGGGAGGGCGAGGCCGCGTTCCTCGACGACCCCGTTACGGACGAGTTCTTCGAACGGCTGCGGCCCCTGATCGCCCTGCACCCGTCCTTCGCGGTCCGCGAGCCCGACGGCACGTTCATCGGGTTCGGCCTCCTCCGCCCGCACAGCCCACTCCCGGCCTTTCGGAGGACGGCCGAGCTCACGTACTTCTCCCCCGACCGGACGGGCCAGGAGATCGGGAGCGCGCTCCTCGCGCGGCTCGAGGCAGCCGGACAAGCTCGCGGGATCGCCCACCTGCTGGCCCCGGTCTCATCGCGGAACACGGGCTCGATCCGGTTTCACGAACGCCATGGATTTGTCGAGTGCGGTCGCTTCCGCTCGACTGGAGAGCGGCACGGCCGGCCGTTCGACCTCGTCTGGCTCCAGAAGGCGCTCTGATCCGGCGGCATCCTTTTCTCTCTCGGGGCGTATCCCCCTCCATGCCCTTTCGCGAGCCCGACGACCGGCTCTGGGAGGCCGTGCGCCCGCTCCTCCCCGTCCGGAGTCCGCACGGCGGCCGGCGTGTCGACCTCCGGCGCCTCTTCACGGGCGTCCTCTACGTCCTCTCGACCGGGGTCGCCTGGGCTGACGCCCCGCGCTGCTACGGCGCGAAGTCGACCCTCCACCGGCTCCATCTGCACCTCTGCCGGACGGGGAAGTACCCCAGGATCATCGAGCTGATGCGGGCGCACGAGTACGACGTGGACCACCTCGACCTCTCTCGCTGCCACCTGGCGGGGGAGTACCGGGCGACCCGGCTCTCGGACTGGGCCCGGCCCCGGCTTCACTGAGACGTCGACCGGTTCAGGTGAAGGCCCGGCCCTGGAGGTTGAGCATGCAGAAGAGGATGGCCGCCGCGAGTTGCTCCGGATCCCGGACGGCTGGCACTATAAGGACCGGCCCCGGGGCCTTGCGTACGAGCGCGAAGGCCGCACGCCAGGGAAGCGGGTCGTGGAGGTCGGGCTTCTTCCCCCGCGTCTGGAGCCGGAGGTACCGAAGGGCCTCAGGCGGGACGAGCGCGAGCTCGCCGGCCATCCGGGTCCGGGTTGCGGCATAGAGCTCTGGGGCATCGAGCGCGATCCCAGCATGCGGGACGAGTGTCGGGGTGTGGCCCACGAGGTAAGCCCAGAACTCGGCGAGGGCCGCGCCGTCGGGGAGGGCCTGCTCGGCCCGGTTCGCGACCAGGACCGGCACGGGCATGCCGAATCGCACAAGGAGCGCGTCGTGGATCGCGGCGATCGCCCGGACCAGGTCGCCGGGCCGGTTCCGGTCTGCGCCCGGCTCGATCACGACCGCGTCCGGGGCCCGGTCCACGTCGGAGACGAGCGCCGCGACAAAGGCCGCGGTCCAGGTCCGGTCGTACCAGTGGGGAAGGTCCCTCCCGTGCTCGTCCACGGAAGCCGTGCGGAGGAGCCAGGGCAGGGTCGGGGGCAGGGGATAGCACGGCCCGAGCTCGACGAGGTCGCACCCCGTCTGGAGGGCGAGGGCCTCACGTGCGGCCGGAGCGCCGAAGAGTGTGTCGGGGAGGACGTAGGTGACGTTCGGCATGGAAGAGTAGGGTTGGGCCCGACGCCGGATGAGGAGAGGGGGTCGCGGGGCGGACCTACCGCGAGACCATGCGCTGCATGAGGGCCATGATCCCGGGCGGGCCGGCCGGTCGCCGGCCCATGAGCATGGCCTCCATGCCGTCCCCGCCGAACATCTCCCTGTTGAGCCGATCCGTGATCTCATCGTAGATTCGCCTGTACGCGACGCAGTGGGGGTCGACGCCGGTCGCCTCGCCCCCGGTCGGTACCAGCGCGTTGTACGGGCAGCCCCCGCGGCAGTAGCGGATGTGCCGGCAGGGCCGACAGTGCTCGTCAACGAACGTGCGGAACGCGGCGAGCCGCTGCCAGGCCTGCGTCGCCTCGAGCTCGGCCCGGGTCGGCCTGTCCCGGACCGAGCCCATCCGCCACTCCTCCATCCCGACGAAGCGGTAGCACGGGTAGATCCCGCCGTCGGGCCCGACCGCGAAGGTCGTGCCGAGGCAGTCGGCGAAGGTGCAGACCGTGCCCCGCCGGACGAAGACCGACTTGACCAGGTCGTCGATGTTCATGATCCGGAGGGTGTCGGGATGGGCCAGGTACTGGTCGAGGAGATAGACCAGAAGCTCGCCATACTCTTCGGGGGGGAGGGCGTACGGCTCGGGGCGGTCGTCGCGGAGCGAGGGGAGGGCCGGGTGGAGCTTCATCACGAAGCCGTTCTCGCGGAAGAACCCGACGATCGCGTCCCGTTCAAGCACCGACTGGGCCGTGAAGGTGCAGATCACGCTGACCTGGACCCCGTGCCGGCGGGCCATCTCCATCCCGGCCCGGGTCCGCTCGGTGTAGCCCTTGCCGCGCTGTGCGTCGTTCAGATCGGGCGGGCCGTCCAGGCTTGTCCCGACCGGGACGCGGTGGGCCGCAAGCACGGCCGCCAGCCGGTCGTCGAGGAGCCAGAGGTTCGACTGCATGGCGAACGCGACGGTGCGGGGGGCGAGCCCCTCCTCGATCATGGGGAGGGCGGCCTCGTAGAACTCGGGGCCTGCAACCAGGGGCTCGCCCCCGTGGAACGTGACCGTGACCGGGTCGTCGTTGAGCCCGGCGAGCCAGTCGACCGCGGCCCAGACCGTCTCGAGGTCCATGACCGGGCCCGTGTGCTCGCTCGACCAGCAGTAAGCGCACCGCGCCGGGCAGCGGAGCGTCGGGATGAGCATGAGGTGGAACGGGGTCTTCATGACAGCCAGCTGAGAAAATGTATGGGTCTTCACATATTCAGGACGGAGCCCGGTCGGAGCCCGGCTCGCCCGGAGGACCAGAACGTCCTTCGATTAAGGTATATCACCGGAAAAATGATAAAAGGGTTCCTTTCCGCGAGGTCGGGCCCCCGACCTGCAGGCCATGATTCATCTTCTGTATCACCACGGTTCTCGTGGCCGCTGAGATTGTGTACGGTCTCTTCATCCAGTGCTCGAAGGTTTCTTACCCGCAGGGCGCAAGAGAACGAAAAACCGGTACCGGTGATATTATGGATCCTGTCAAAATCCCCAAGATGCCAAAAGCAGAGTACGATGCCCTGATCAGACGGCAGTACATAGCACGTATTGCTTTTGGCGCATGTGAGCACCCGTACGTCGCCCCGTTCGTGTATGTCTTCGACGGAGAATACCTCTACTTCCTTTCCACAAGATACGGCAGGAAAATGAAGTATTTTAAGAGCGACCCGAGGGTCTCGGTCGAGATTGAGGAGTATGCTCCTGATCTCTCCGCCTTTACGTTCGTGAGCCTTCAGGGCTTATTGGAGGAGGTGACGGAGCCCTCACAGAAAAAGATGGTGCGGGAACAGTTTGTCGGCATGATCAGGGACAGGAGCCTCTCCCCGCAGGTGCTTTCCGCCTTCGGCCATACCCCGGACGATGCTCCCGAAGCGATCGTTCGGGAGGAACGATCGATGGTCTGGAAACTCGCGGGGGTACGGGATATTGTGGCGCTGAAGAACGGGTAACAGTTCTGTTGCTCGAGAAATCACCAATTTTATTGAATTCGTGATTCCTCGGTCCGTACCACCTTCACAGATATAGCGGAGAAGGCAGGGGACATCTCATCGACGTGTCTTACTTTACCCGGAGCGAAGAGCCCGCGGAGACATCCCGCCGGGACGACGGGTTCCAGGCCCCGTAGTCTCTGTGCCCGATTTGCGGCAGTCCTCGCCTCGGTCGGATCCGATGTCGACGCTATTCCACTCAACCCTGACCGCGGGTCTCGTGATCCGCTGACGTGGGGGGCCTTCTCCGGCCTCTCCAGACATCCCTCCCGCGGTCCGTGATCTCGTCCGGCAGGTCTGCCAGGACGATCGGATAGGGGGCGAAGAACGTCTGCTTCGCTCGAAGAAAATCTCGAATGTCCCAGATATGGATGAGCCAAGGCAGCTCGAGTGCCTGGAACTCCGATCCGAATTTCGCCTGCTTTCGCGCGTCTCGCCTCTTCGTGCTGCTCCCGTGCCGCGATCCAGACTCGTTTCGTCTGCCGTCTACGGATGATACCCCGGGTTCAGCCGGCGGACGATCGGACGAATTCATGGATCAATGTCAGGCTCGTGCAGCCGGAGGGGGCTCGTCGCCCTGGGTCCACAGCAGTTTGAGTATCGTGAACGTCTTCCGGAGCCACGCCATCCGCGGGAGGCGAGCAGAGGAGGCAGAGGCCGGTGTATCTGAGTGATCGGGCAGGTCGAGAGGAGCGCCCATGAGCCCTTCGCCTATGTTCGGAACATCACGGAGATCCTCCCTGTCATCGGCCTAGGGACGCAGATCGCTGCCTCACGTCGGATCAACCCGATCCAGATCGCATCCGGGAGAGTGCGGATCGGAGACTCTCGTCAATCTCGTAATTATCGAGTGGGGCCAGGAGATTTCGCCACCAGTCCGTGTTGGTGGAGTGTACTACGCTGCGCTGCGCATGGGTGAATCGTTGAGGGGGATGCTTCGGATAGCGGGGGTTCAGATTTCACTCAGGACTTTTACGCGGGGAGCCTTCTCCTCGTGCGCACAGATCCAGGGTACGTGTCCGCGTCGGATCCATGGCCGCGAGCCGAGGGCTTGGCTGGGTGCCGTGTACACCCCGGATGATCATCGCTTCGAGATGGTCGGCCGCGATGCTAAGGGATCCGAGTGTTGCGGCGATGTGCATCCGATCGACGTCGCAGGCACCGTGCGCCAGGGTTGCAAGATACTGTTTTGTCTGCGTAACGGCGACCAGCGAGGGATAGAGGGGGTGAGCATCGGGACCAAGGTACGTCTCCTCTTCCGCCTCTTTGATGGAGGTGGCGTAGATCTGGGACACCCTGGTCAACCACTCCTGTGCGATATCAGCGGGGAGCAGCTGTGGTTCGATTGATTGAGTCATTTTAACACCACGCATCACCACGAGTTTCGACGGGGGGGGATGGTTATACAATTTCGAAATATTGAGACGTGAGTTTTTATGCTTTTCGAATTGATTCTCGTCCGTACGCGATTGGCACTCAAACGAGTCACCTTGAGCCGCCGGATCTTGTCTATTTTGTGTATATTTCTGTATAAGTTCGCGTTCACTCGTTCGCCCACTGAAGATAGTCCGACGTCTGGGGATCGTGCTGCCCCGACACTAGCTCTACAAGTTCTGGATCGGTATGAGCCCGGACACGTCGAAAGGCCATGACGGGTTTGAGAGGAGGGGCCCGAACAACGGCAGAACTCCTGCAGACGGCGGTCGAGAGTTCCACCCCGGTGACGGGGCTGCTCAAGGGTGCCGAGAAGGTACCGCGGTACGAATCGTCGCGATCACGGCGTTTCCGCTGAAACTCAACCCCGACCTCGTTCCTCAGGGGGAAACCCGGGGTCAACGGGCGGTTGTACCGCATCAAGAAGGGGGTGCCTTGAGGTGTGATCCGGCCTTTCTCAGCCCGTCATGCAGCCGTGACATGGCCGCTGCGACCTCCTCTCGCCCGGTATGCCCGCTGAAACGAATGACGGTGACCTCCCGTGCCGGAAGCGCTGTGATCCGAACGCGGTTGTCCAGCGGATCAGGAATCTGATCCCGTGGCCGTCCTGCAGGCATCACGAACGACATCGATCCCGGACCGGAGATGACCGAGACAGTCTTCGGAAGAGTGCTCCGAGCCCGATTGTTTCCGGTGATGTAGGCGAAGAGCAAGTGAAAGCCGCTGTCGTCGCCGTCATCCTGCACGCTCGCAAACACCAGCGAGGGGATAGTTCCGGAACTTGATCTCTCCGGCCTCCCCGGGAAACTCATAGGGGATCGTCTCTGTCATATGCCGAGTCAACTCCAGCACAGGACTGCCCCCGGAGATGAGCGCCTCCTTACCTCTGGGTATGGAGCAATCCCCTGAGAAAACAGGGCGCCGTTCATTTCCCGCTCATCGCAGCAACAGACGGCTCCCTCGCTTCGGCTCTCCGGGGAAGGCTGTCCGTCCAGAGATCCCTGGCCTTCACTCGGAGAGCTCTGGAAATAGGCAGGAACTCATCGTACTCCTCTCCCCTCGCGGTTGACCCCGGCAGGATGATTGCCCCGGTGCCGCCGAACGGGGGCATGAACTCCTCATAGAGATCGAGAATGCCGTTGTGCCGTCAGCACGGTTCCTGGGCGAGGTGGGTCATCGAGCTGTCTGCCCGGGGGACATCGGGTACGCTTCGGGCGAAGATCAGGGTCGAATGGGACGGGGTCTGCTCACCTGCCCGTCGGGATCGTGTCGATCAGGTTCAATTAACGTCGTGCTTGATGAGCGGCAACAACCGATCTCAGATGGATGACCTGGCCTCGCGG
Source organism: Methanoregulaceae archaeon UXB-2016 (assembly GCA_004332335.1). GTDB lineage: Archaea > Halobacteriota > Methanomicrobia > Methanomicrobiales > Methanospirillaceae > UBA288. Next base: position 43,416 of record SISS01000008.1, read on the forward strand.
TGCGGCCGGGCATCGTCCCTCTCCATCCTTGCTGATGCACCAGCAGCACACCAGCGCCCCGGGCCGGCACGGACCGGCCCTTCACGGGCTAGGGCGGCGGACCCGGTCGCCCGGCTCGCGGGCGTAGTCCCGCTCGAGCAGGATGTACGGCGCACGATGCATCCCGAGCCGGAGGTAGGTCTGCAGGGCCATCCGGTTCTCGAGCTCGACATAGAGCCGGAGGCCGGTCACGTCCTTGCGGGCTCCGGCTATCTCCTCGACCGCCCGGTACAGACGGCGAAAGACCCCCTGCCGGCGGACCCCGGGTCGGACGTAGACCGATTGGATCCACCAGAAATTCCCGTTCCGCCAGTCCGACCACTCGTACGTGACCATGCACTGGCCCACGACGGCGCCGTCGGCCTCGGCCACGAGATAGAAGCCCCGCGCCGGCTCGTCAAAGAGCGCCTCGACCCCGGCCAGGGCCGTTCCGGGCTCGAGGTCCCAGCCCTCGGTCTCGAGCGCGGTGGCCCGGTTGTTCGCCGCGATGGCGGAGGCGTCGGTCCTGACGGCCGGCCGAATCATGATCTCCATGGGGAGAGGTCGACCGGGGACCGGAAAAGGTGCGCGTCCCGGCCTGCGCTGCACGCGATGGACCCCGCAGCTTTTTTACCCGGGGGGCGGACTGTACTGCTGATATCATGGCCGATCCTGCTCCTGCCGCACCGCCGTCACGGGTCCCGACCGGGGGGTCGGGGGAGCGGGGGCGGTCCCTCTCGTTCTACATCTCGATCGTGCTCTTTCTCGTGATCGTCGTGGCGGTCCTCTACATGCTCGCCTCGGGCCTGATGCTCGGGGCGGGCGAGCGGGAGTTCGAACTCGCCATCACCCCCTCCGGCGGAGCGATCGGACCGGGCGAGCGGATGGACGTCGAGGTCCGGATCACGCTGCTGCGGGCCGGGCCCTCGTTCTTCGAGTACGATCTGCCGGTCACGCTCCACGCCGAGGACGTGCCGAAGGGGATCTACGTCACCTTCAACCCGGCCACCGACCTGCCGGACCCGCAGTTTACGTCGCGCATGCTCATCGCCCACGCAGGAGCCCCGCCGGGCGCCTACTCCTTCACTGTTCACGCGACCGGGACCGACGGCCGGAGCCTCTCCCTGCCGTTCCGGCTCCAGGTCACCGGCGCTGCGCCGAACGCGACCGCGCCCCGATAGGCCTATCTCGTCTGGCGTCGCAGATTCGACGCGATGAGGACAGGAGGTGTGCCCGACCACCCCCGCGTCGGGCTCGGGGGCGAGGGCGTGCTCCGCACGACCGGCCGGCCCTCGTCGCGACCACGGGAGCCGTCGCCCTGCTCGCCAACCTCGGGGGGCTCCTCGCCGGGGTCACGGTCGTTCTCCCCCACCTGCTCTACCTCCCGATCGCGCTCGCCGGATACTGGTACCCCCGGCGGGGGATCGCCGTCTCAGTCGGGGTCGCGGGCGCGTATGCGGCTGCAGCGGTCCTGCTCACACCGGGAGAGGCTCTGGCGATCGGCGCCCGGGCGGCGACGCTCATCGCAGTCGGGACCCTGATCGCCCACCTCTCGCACCGGCTCCGGGTGCAGGAGGCGGTCTACCACGGGCTCTATGACCACTCGGTCGCCGGGATCCTGCTCTTCGGAGCCGGCGGGCAGGTCCAGGACGCGAACCTCCGGGCCGCCGCCCTCGTAGGCCGCCCCCCTGACGAGCTGACGGGGATGCTGTTCCCGGCGCTCGGAGCTGATCCGGAGGTTGCACTCCGGTTTCTTCTGGCCGTCGGCCGGGGGCCGGTCGAACAGCAGGAGCTGACCCTCGTCCGCGAGGACGGCCGTGCCGTCCACTGTCTGGCCTCGGGGGCCCCGCTCGGCCCAGACCGGCAGGTCGTGACCCTCGTGGACATGACCGGCCAGCACCTCGCCCGGGCGGCCCTCGAGGCCGCGAACCGGACCATGGCCACGCTCGCCGGGATCCTGGACCACGACCTCGCGGTGGCCGTGGACGATCTTGAGACGTGCCTGGCGCGGATCCGGCTCGGCGTGGCCGATCCCGAGGTGCTCGGCCTCCTCCGCCTGTTCGGCGAGCGGATCGAGGCGATCCGCCGCCGGGGCGAGGTCTCGCGCGAGTTCCGGGTCCTCGGGACCCGCCCCCCCGCCTGGCAGCCGGTCCAGGACGCGGTCGAGGAGGCCCGGCACCGGCTGGACCCGGGGCCGGTCGCGGTCCTGACCTGGACTGCACGGCTCGAGGTCTACGCGGACCCGGCCCTGCCGGTCGCACTCTACCACCTCCTTCACAACGCGACGCTTCCCAGGACCGGGGCGACCGCGGTCGTCGTGAGCTATCACCACGCCCCCGACGGCTGTCGGATCGTGGTCGAGGACGATGGGGCCGGGATTCCCCCCGAAGCGCGGGAGCATCTCTTCGACCAGACTTCGACGCGGTACGGCCACGGGCTCTATCTCGCCCGCGAGATCCTCGGGATCACCGGGATCGGGATCGCCGAGGAGGGGACCGGCACGGGTGCCCGGTTCGTTCTCTCGGTCCCGCTCGAGGAGTGCCGCGTCTCATGACCTGGGTGGGGGTGTGCGTCGCGACCGACCTCTCTGAGGAGAGCGCCCGGGCGGCCGACGCCTGCGCCAGGCTCCCGGGCCGGCCCGTGCTGATCCTGGTCCATGCGGCCGACGCTGACGAGCCGTCGCCGGCGCTCGAGGTCGAGGCAGAGCGGCTCCGCGCCCGCGGGGCGGAGGTTCGGAGCCGGGTCGTCGCCCGGAACGGCCGGACCGTCGCGAACACCCTCCTCGAGACGGCCGCAGAGGAGGGGGTGGACCTGGTCGCGGTCGGAGCCAGGGGGCGTGGACGAGCCGTGGACCGCCTGCTCGGCTCGGTCTCGGAGGCGATCCTCAGGGGAGGGCGGACCGACGTCCTCGTTTTCCGGGGGCGGCCGGCCGGGCCCCTGCTCAGCCGCGTGCTAATCCCGACCGAGCTCTCGGCCACCTCGGTCGAGGCGGCCCGGCGGCTCGTGGGCTCGGGCGGGGTCGGCGAGGGGGTTCTGCTGTACGTCGGCGAGGAGGCCCCGGAGGAGCTCGCAGTGCTTGCCGACGAACTCGGGCTGGTGGCAACCGTCCGCACGGGAGGGGTCGTGCCGGCCGTCCTCGAGGCGGCCGTAGAGAAGGGGGCGAGCCTTGTCGCCCTCTGCCGGGTCGGGGGGAGGGACGCCGTCGCCGGGGTCTCGCTCGGCTCCGTGGCCGGGGGGGTGGCGCTCACGGCCCCCTGCCCGGTCCTCGTGGCCTACCCCCGCGCCGCCCTCGCGGTCGAGGTCCGCGAGCTCCTCTCGCCCCAGTTTGCGCTCGCCGACGCGGTCTGGCGCGACTACCACGAGACCCGGGGCGATCCGGCGATCGACCGTGTCTTCGGCCTCTTCGTCGACCGGAACCTGGTCGCGCTCGCCCGGTGCCGCCGGCATCCCGACGGGTACGAGCTCGACGCGGTCTTCACCCCCGAGCTGTTCCGGGGCCGGGGGTACGCCCGGCGCGTGGTCGGGGCGCTCGTCGAGGCCTGCCAGAACGAGGACCTGTATATGCACGCCGTCCAGGGGCTCGAGGAGTTCTACGCCGGCTTCGGCTTCGCCCCGATCCCCGAGCGCCGGCTGCCGCCGACGATCCGGAGCCGGTACGACTGGGCGGCTGGGGACATGGCGTCGGCCGGGGTCACGCCCATGCTCCGGCCGGCCGGGTGGTTCGTCCGGGACGGGCAGGCATAAATAGCCGGGCCGCCCCACGCTCCGCCGGTAGCGATGACACGATGGCGCTGCACGGTCTGCGGCTATATCTACGATGAGGCGACCGGTGAGCCGGCCACGGCGACCCCGCCGGGCACGCCCTTTGTCGACCTCCCCCCCGACTGGCGCTGCCCGGTCTGCGGGGCCGGCACGGACGCGTTCGTGGAGCAGGAGGAGGAGAGCGGCCCGGCCGGGGGAACTGTCGCCGACCAGGTCATGGCCGAGCTTGCGGCGTTCGGCGTTCGGTACGTCTTCGGGATTCCCGGCACCTCCTCGCTCGGGCTCGTGGACGCGGTCCGGCGTCACCCGGCCCTCGAGTATATCGTGGTCCGGCACGAGGGAAACGGCGCGATGGCCGCTTCAGCCTTTCACAAGCTGACTGGTCGGCTCGCGGCCTGCCTGACGATCGGCGGTCCGGGCGCCACGAACCTGGCCACGGGCCTCTACGACGCGAAGGAGGACCATGCGTCCGTGATCGCGCTCGCCGGCCAGGTCGAGTTCCAGTACGCGGGGCCGGGCGGGTTCCAGGAGATCGACCAGGACGCCTTCTTCCGGCCCATCGCCGTCTACAACGCGACCATCCACGACCCGGCCAAGGCCATGCAGATCACGACCGCGGCGATCCGGCATGCACTCCTCGAACACGGCGTGGGGCAGATCTCGGTCCCGAACAACGTCCAGAAAGCGGCTTACTCAGCCCCGTTCTGCTCGGGTGCCTCCTGCCTGCCTCTCACGGGGATCGCGCCGCCACCGGCTGCACTCGACCGTGCCGTGGCCGCGATCGAGGAGGCCGAACGCCCGGTGATCCTCGCCGGCTGGGGCGCCTACCCCCATGGCCAGGCCGTGCTCGCCCTCGCTCGGCGGCGCTCGGCCCCGATCCTGACCACGTTCCGGGCCAAGGGCTTCCTGCCCGAGGAGACCGAGCTCGTGCTCGGGGTCCTCGGCAGCCTCGGCCCACCCGAGGCCCGGCGGTACGCGGAGGAGGCCGATCTGCTGATTACCCTCGGGGTCGGGTTCTCCAAACAGACGGACGTGCCCCTCGACGTGCCTCTCGTCCAGGTCGACCTGAACCAGCTCGCGCTGGGCAAGTCGGTCCGGACGACCGGGGTCTGGGGCGACTGCGGAGTCGTGCTCGAGCAACTGCTCGCCCGTGTCCGGGGGCGGCCCGACCCGGCCCGCGAGGCGGCGATCGGGGTCAGCAAGGCCCGCTGGAGTGCGCAGCTCGCAGCCGAAGCCGTCGCCGACGGCTCCCCGCTCCGGCCGCCGTTCATCATGCAGGTTCTCTCCCAGGTGCTGCCGGCCGACGCGGTGATCGGCCTTGACGTGGGCGAGAACGGCTGGTGGTTCGGGCGGAACTTCGTGAGCCGGGGCCAGCGCTTTGCCATGTCCGGGTACCTCGCGACCATGGGCTTCGGCTTCCCAGCCACAATCGCGGCTAGGCTCGCGTATCCCGACCGGCCCGCGGTCTGCATCACGGGCGACGGCGGGTTCGTGATGGCCATGGGCGAGCTCGTGACCGCGGTCCGGCTTGGCCTCTCCATGACGATCTGCGTCCTGAACAACCACCAGTACGGGATGATCCAGGTCGAGCAGGCAACCGAGGGCTATCCGAACTTCGGGACCGAGCTCCAGAACCCGGACTTCGCAGCGTTCGCCCGGGCCTGCGGCGCGGAAGGGGTGCGGATCGAGGAGCCGACCGCCCTCCGGCCCGCGCTCGAGGCCGCCCTCGCCTCGGATCGGGTCACGCTCCTGGACATCGAGACCGATCCCCGCCGCTTTCCATGACCGCGCCGATCACGGTCTCAGGGCTGGTCGCGGCCCACCGCTGCCCGCTCCGGTACTGGCACGAGCTCGCCCGGCCGCCCGTCGAGTCCGTGCGCTACGCGGTGGCCAAGCAGGTCGCGGCCCACCTCGGGGACGACCTCGACTCCGACCGGATCTGGGACGAGGTGACCTGCGTGCTACCCGGAGTCGACCCGGGAGCGAGGGCGCTCGTCGACGCCTGGACCGCGGCCTGCCGGGCCACGCGCTGGCCGCCGTTCGAGCTCCGGGACCGGCCCGTCAGGTCGGATCGGCTCGGCCTCTCGGGCCAGGTGGACGGGATCGCACCCGATCTCTCGTCCTGCGCCGTGGTCCGGGCGTGCGAGGCCCCGGCCTACGGCGTGACGAGCGCCGACCGGGTCCGGGCAGCCGCATACTCGCTCTGCCTCGAGGAGGAACGGGGACGGCCGCTCGACGCGGTCCACCTCCTCTACATCCCGTCCGGGACCCTTCGGCGATACGCTCCCCAACCCCGGGACCGGCGAGCCGTGCTCCGGGCCCTCGAGGCCGCCCGGCGGGTCCAGCAGGGGCGCCTGCCGCCCCGGTCGTCCGACGCGCCCTGCGGCCGCTGCCCACACGATAGGGCCTGCGCCGGCGGCGCCCGGACCGGCCGATCGCTCCTCTAGCCTGACTCGAGCAGGGTCTTCGAGAGGATGTACTCGCCGACCGGCTCGCGGCTGGTCCCGACCACGAGCCAGTGCTCGTCGCCGTGGGCCTCGAGGACGCCCTTCGCCTCGATCGTTTCGCCCCGAAGAGCTTGGCCCGCATAGGTGTGCGTGAACGAGAGGACGCGGCTGACGTCCGGGTGGTCGACGACGTACACGGCCGGGACGTCGTAGGCGAGGGATGCATCCGTGACGATCGCCTCGATCGCGGCCCGGCCGAGGACCGGCCCCTTCGGGATCGGCACGGGGTCAATCGCGGCGTAATCGCGTGAGAAGAGGAGGTCGAAGTAGGTCCCGCCGATCTGGCCCCGGTTCCACTTCCGGGCCTCGTGCAGGCGGAAGGCCTCGTACGTGAGCTCGGGGCGCCGCTTCGCATACACTCGCTGCCAGAGCTCCTCGGAGAGGTCGTCCACGAGTCCCGCACGGATCGCCTGCGGCAGGAGCATCTGGGTCCGGTACCAGGTCTGGCCATAGACCACGAGGTCGATATCGGATGCGGGCCCCTCGAGTCCGACCAGGAGCGAGCCCGTGCAGCCGGCTGAGCCGGGCGCAAGCTCCAGGGCGTCCGCGAGTCGGCGGACCCGCTCGTCGCGGGAGAGGACCGCCGGGAAGACCTCCTCGGGCTTGTGGACAGCTGCGATCTCGTCGAGCGGGATCCGGTGGAGAAGGTCGAGGTATCCGGGCTTTTCGGCTGCGATGCGGGCATAGGCCTCGGGAAAGTCGAGCTTCCGATACCGCTCCCCCGTCCCGCGACGGACCCGGTCGCCCGCGCTGTCCGGGACGTACCGGAGGACGCAGCCTGCCCGCTCGCCGTTGTCGTAGGCTGCGACCGCGTAGAGCCAGCCGTCCCGGTCCTCGACGAAGTCGCGCAGCCGGAGGGGCCGGGTCATCGTTCCCGGAAGAACGCGACCGCCTCTTCGACCCCGGCCCCGGGTCGGGTGATCGTCCGGTTCACGAGGTCGACCACGGTCGAGGGATTCCCTGGGAGCCGGCCCGCATCGATCGTGAAGTCGCGGTAGCAGTGGATGTCGTTGACCGTCGCCGGCTCGGGGGCGCCGTGGATGTTGGCCGAGGTCGCCGTGATCGGGGCGTCGAACCGGGTCAGGAGCTCGGCCGCGATCGGGTGGACCGGCATCCGGATGCCGATGAGGCCCGTGCCGCAGTGGAGCTGGCAGGGCAGGAGCGGCCGGGCCTCGACGAGGATCGTGTACGGCCCGGGGAGGAACCGCTCGACGAACTCCTCGGCCAGCGGCGTGAGCCGGGCGACCGCGCTGAGCATCTCGAGGTCGGCGACCGCGATCGATATCGGCTGCGCGAGCGAGCGGTGCTTGGAGTCGTACACCGAGCGAATCGCCTCGTCCGAGAGCGCGTCGGCCCCGAGGCCGTAGACGGTCTCGGTCGGGTAGACCACGAGTCCGTCATGCATGAGGACCTGGACGGCCCTCTCGATCTGGTCCATTACATCCACCTCCGTTCTGCGGCGAGTTCCATCAGAACCGCCTCCCCTTCACGCGCTCGATATCGAAGCGTGCCTTGGACGAGACGTGCATCACGGCAAAGACCCCGGCCTGGATCGGGTCGGTCACGACCAGGTCCGCGTGGTCGGGGACGCTGCCGGCCATGTTCAGCGCGATCACGGGGATCCCGGCCTCCTTGACCCGGTCCACGGCCTCCGAGACCTCGCCGCCCATGAGCGAGCCGGCCAGCACCAGGATCGAGGCCCGGGGCAGGCGGGCCACCGCGTCGACCGCGACCCCGAGGCTCTCCTCGCCCACGAGCGGGATCGTGTCGACCGAGATCCGTTCGCCGCGGATATTGTGCCGGTCCGCCTCGTTCACGGCCCCGAGCGCGACCTGGGCGACCTGGGCCCCGCCGCCGATGATGATCACGCGCGAGCCGTAGATCAGGGAGAAGGGGTCGCAGGCCATCGCCGAGCAGACACACGGGATCTGGCAGAGGTCGGCGATCAGCAGGCCCGGGTCGGGGGCCTCCTCGTACTCGAAGTAGAGCTCGCCCAGGCCGGCCATCGGGCCCGAGTCGAAGGTCTCCTGGTGGATCATCAGGATGTTGGCCCCGTGATCGGCCACGACCGTCGCGATGTCCCTGAGGGCCCCCTTCCGGTTCTCCGCGATCAGCCGGATGGCGTGGAGCGGCGCGTCCCCATCGGTCATGTCACGATCAGGTGGACGGGGATCGGCATTCAGGCTTGTGGTGAAAGACCGGGCTTGAAAAAAGAGGGGTGGTTCAGGCCGGTGCCGGGGCGCTGTCGTAAATCTGCGTGATGTACCGCGCCGCGAAGATCGAGAACGCCGGGGCGAGCACGAGCCAGAGCAGCCAGCCGATCACCGGGATGACACCGAGGACTACGTTGATGATCCCGAAGACCACCATCAGCACGACCAGAGCGATGACGTAGGGGCCCCAGCCGATCCGGCCGATGTGCGCGAGGATCGCGCTGAAGTTGAAGGCCTCGCCGAACGAGTCCGTCCGTGCGAACCGGACCGTGCCGATCCCGGCAAAGAGGCCCACGATGATCCCGACGATCATGACAACCAGGAATCCCAGCAGCATTCCGCCGATACCGGCCGCAGCGGCCGCGTCGGAGCCCGACATCATCAGGGCTGCCGAGCCGCCGAAGACGATCACGCCGACGATGATGACCGGGATCGCCCAGATAAGCTCGACGATGAAGAGCTTGATCCCGTCGACGAAGAGACTGACCAGGTCGTCCGTGTCGGGAGGGGTCCGTGCCCCGCGGTAGATCCGGAGCCCGTATCCGAGAACGATCGGGAAGATGATCGACCCGATGATCAGGATCAGCCACCGCATATATTTGTCAACGAGCGCCTCCTTCGTGTAATCGAAGGCGTCGCCGAGCATTGTACCAAAGTCCATGTGATAGTTACCTCAGCAGATCCTCGACTACAAAGTATTTATAGTATGACGTGGCCCCCGCCCGATATCTGGGAGTGCAGGCCCCCATTTCCGAAAAAAGAGAGAGAACGGGCTCGGGCAATCCAGGCGGCCGGAGACGGCGGCGCGATCAGCTCGAGTCGTCGGGAGAAGAAGATGACGAACGCCATGTATCCCGTGGGCCCATGCGCTTCCCGCAGCGCCCCGCCTTTATCCGCCGGGACGACCAATCCGTGCTGATGACGGACCCCCTGGGGGTGCGGGCGGACGAGGTCCGCCGGCGGCTCGCCGACCGCGGATATGTTTCCTCGGAGCCGATACCGATCCAGTACGGGCTCCAGTTCCGGGTCGGCGAGAAGGGTGTGGTCCGGCTCTACGCCCGGAAGGACGGGCGGATCACGGTCGACGCCTCGCAGGTCCGCGATCCGGCCGTCCGTCTCCAGGTCCAGGGGACCGCGGCCAGTGCGGCGGGCGAATCGCCTCCGAGCCCGCTCGAGCGCTGGCCCCAGGTCGGCGCGGATGAGTCGGGCAAGGGCGACTACTTCGGCCCGCTCGTCGCGGCCGCGGTCCGGGTCGACGCGTTCGAGGCGGCCGGCCTCTCTGCCCGGGGCGTCCGCGACTCCAAGACCGTCTCCGACGACGAGGTTGGGCGGCTCTCGGCCATGATCACCGCGGAGTGCGCGACCTCGGTCGAGCTGCTGATGCCGGCCGAGTACAACGCCCGGTACGAGGCCCTCGCCGCCCGGGGCCGGAACCTGAACGACCTCCTGGCCGGGCTCCACGCGACCGCGATCGGCCGGCTCGTGGGCGAGGGCCCGGTCGGGGTCGTGATCGTGGACCGATTCTCGGCCACGCCGCGGATCGAGGCAGCGCTCGCGGCCTGCTGCCCGGGGGTCCCGGTCGTGACCGAGTGCGGGGCCGAGGAGCGGACCGCGGTGGCGGCCGCCTCCTGTCTGGCCCGTGCCCGGTTCCTCGAGGGCCTGGCCGCGCTCTCGGAGGAGGTCGGGATCGCGCTGCCGAAGGGCGGGTCCTCCCCGGGGCTCGTGAAGGCCGCCCGGCGATATGCCGACCGCTTCGGGCCGGAGGCCCTCGGCGAGGTCGCGAAGATCCACTTCCGGACGACCGAGCGCGTGAGGAAGGGCTGATATACCGGGCGCAACGAGAGTGATGCCGGGGGTACTGGTGATGGACCGGTTCGAGACCTTTATGAGCGGGTACCGCGGGCTCAGGCACGCGGCCCGCGGCGCCGAGCTCGAGCGGCTCGCGCCCGGATGCAACTGCCCGGACTGCCCGACCTACAACGACTGCAGTGAGGGTGCGGGCGAGCGCCTCTACTGCCTCGTCGGCCGCTCATTCGGCTGCGTGACCGAGGACCTCGGGTGCACCTGCCCCGAGTGCGGGGTCCACCGGGAGCTCGACCTGCAGTTCAAGGACTTCTGCCTCAAGGGGCCTGAAGCCGCCCGGCGGTACGAACGCTCCCTGCCATGACGGACAGGGGGCGCTGGTCCGGGTGGGACGACAGGTGGAGGCATCGCTGGGACCACCGGGACAGGGACCGGCGCGAGCCCGTCTCGCATTTCGCCGGCCTCGTCATCTACCTGATCGTGCTCGGCGTCCTCAACCTGCTCGCAGGCGTGTACGGGGCCACGGTCTGGGCCGGGATCATCGCATTCCTGAACGCGACGATCTGGGTCGCGGTCGTGCTCACCGTCCTCAACCTCTTCGCCGATCTCGCCCTCGGTCTCCCGTTTCCCACGAGCCTGCCCGGGGTCCTTCTCCGGGGGGTCGCGGGCGCCGCGACCGCCTGGTACGTGGTCCAGCTCCTCCTCGAGGTCGACCGGCTCCTCACCCTCGGGATCTTTCTGCCCCTGGCGCCCCTCGCCCCGCTCCTGTATACAGCCGTCTTCGTGCTCGTCATCGCCGGCGAGTCGATCCGGGTTCTCACGGATCGAACGCGAGCCGACTGAGCCCCGTGACCGGGTCCGGGCGCCGGACGGCTCCGAGTGCAAGTTCGAGGAGCACGACCTCGACCGTCGCGTAGACCCCGGCCGTATCGCGGAGGCAGCCGACCGCGGTCGCGCCGGCCCTCCCGGTCGCTCCATGGAGGTGAAGGACGGGCCGGCCCTCTTCGCGGAGCAGCGTGCCCGCCCCGAGGAGCTCGCGCCCGTCTGAAAACCCGGTAAAGACCGGGACCGGCGGAAGGGTCAGGGCCTCGGGCCCCTGGGCCATCCTTCCGCTCTCGAGCGCCCCGAGCATGAGGACGAGGCCGACCTCGATCCCCTCGCGCTCGGCGAGCGTCGTAATCGCCTCGAGCAGGTCCTCGCCGTGGTCGACCCGGGCGAGAATGACTCGCCCGACCGTGCCGGAGGTGTACTCCATGAGAAGGTTGGGCGGGCCCGCGGCTTAACCCTCGTCCCCGATCAGCCGGAAGAGGACCTTGTCGACCCGGTTTCCGTCCATGTCCACGACCTCGAAGTCGTGCCCGTCCCAGTTGAACCGGTCGCCGGTGACCGGCGTGCGCTCGAGGTGCATCATCACGAACCCGCCCAGGGTCTGGTAATACCCCCGGTCCTCGTCGGGGAGCATGGGGAGCTCGAACTGGTCACGGAACTCGGCCACGGGAAGGAGGCCGTCGAGGAGCCAGGTGCCGTCGGCCCGCTCGACCGCCATCGGCTCCTCGCTGTGGTCCCCGGGCAGGGTCCCCACGATCGCCTCGAGCAGATCGTGGAGGGTCAGAAGGCCCTCGATCGAGCCGTACTCGTCGGTCACGAGGGCGACATGGGTCGCTGCCTCGCGGAACTGCTCCATCACCTTCAGGGCCGGCAGGGACTCGGGCAGGTAGAGCGGCTCGAAGAGCACGGCCTCGATGTCCGTGGGGGCATTGCCGTCGGCGGTCGAGGCCCAGAGCGTCTGGACCGAGACCATCCCCACGATATGATCGAGGTCGCCGCGAAAGACCGGGAAGTAGGAATGGCCCGCCTCGCGCATCCGCCCGAGGTTCTCCTCGAGCGGGTCCTCGAGGTCGACTCCGACGATCTCGTGGCGCGGGGTCATCAGCGAGGCGACCCGCCGGTCCGAGAGGCGGAAGACCCGGTCCACGAGCTCCTGCTCCTCCTCGTCGAAGACCCCGGCGCTCGTCCCCTCCTCAAGCATCATCCGGACCTCCTCCTCGGTCACGATCGGCCCGGCCCGCTCCTTGGCCCCGAGGAGGCGGAGCACCAGCTCGGTCGAGACCGAGAGGACCCGCACCGCCGGGGACGCGACGATCGAGAGGAGCCCCATGGGTCGCGCGATCCGGATGGCGATCAGCTCGGGGTTGGCGAGCGCGAGCCGTTTCGGCACGATCTCGCCGATGATCAGGGTCAGGTAGGTGATCAGGATGACGACCGCGGCCAGGGCGAGGGTCGAGGCATACGGCGCCAGGGCCGGGATGCGGGCGATCACCTCCGCAAGGCCGGTCGCGAACGCAGCCCCGCCGTACGCGCCCGAGAGGACTCCGATCACGGTAATCCCGATCTGGACGGTCGAGAGAAGCCGGTTCGGCTCGGAGGCGAGGTCGAGGGCGGCCGCGGCCCCGGGATCGCCGGCCTCGGCCTGGGCCTGAAGCCGGTGGCGCCGGGCCGAGACGATCGCGAACTCGGACATCGAGAAGAGGCCGTTGGCAAGGATCAGGAGCCCGATCACCGCGGCCTCGAGGATTCCGGCCGTGGCTACCGCCTCCTGGAACGCGCCATCACAGTGGAGATGAGATGGTCGTCCCCGGTAATAAGGTTTCCAGAAAAAGGAGGGTTAACGCCGCTCCTCGGCGGTCTGGCTCCAGTACGGCGTGTACCCGTAGTGGGTATAGACGCTGGACATCCAGTTCGTGTCGACCGTGGTCGGCCAGTGGTCCTTGTCGAAGCCCGGGGCGTTCTTCAGGACCACCTCGTCCAGGTCGAGCACGAACTCGCGCTCGTTGGACGCGATCATCAGGGCCTCCCAGGGGATCGCGAAGAGCTTGTCGCCCATCCCGAGGAAGCCTCCGTAGGCGAGGACCGCATAGGCGATCCGCCCGCTCGTGATGTCAATCATCAGCTCCTGGATCTTGCCGAGCTCGTCGCCCTTCGGGTTCCGGACCCGGTCGTTGGTGATCGAGCTCGCCCGGAGCACCCGGGGTTCGCCGTGGCCGGTTGCATGCATCAGGTCAGGGTTCCTCATTGTCATCACTCCGACCGTTCCTGTGCGGTGCCAGTATAAGAAATTATGTTCCAGAATCTTATCAGTCCTTTCTAGCCCTCCAGTTCCCGGTCTGCTCGTCCTTCTCGTACACCTCTTTCACCGCGGCCCAGGCCACGCGGTGTGCGGTCTCCTCGCGGCTCCCGCCCAGCTTCCGATCCCCATGGTCGCGATACTCGTCGTACGCACTGTTGAACGCGGCCCGGTAGATCTCCTGGGCGTGGTGGGGCAGGACGGAGCGGACCCGCTCGGGCAGGTTCTCGAGAGTCTCGTACGGCATGGCCTGCTCCTCCGACGGGGGAGGAGATAGGCCTTCTGTCCCTGCGCTCAGTCCCGCTTGATCGGCCGGAGACCGCCGTCGGTCTCCTCGACGAAGAGGACGACCCGGCCCCGGACCGGGCAAGGCTTCGGAGCCTTGCCGCCCGGGCACAGGATCCGGCCGGCCGCCACGGACCGGCCGTCGAGTGTGACCACCTCGTCGACGCCGGCGCCGAGCACCTCGGCGACCGTGCAGTCCCGGGCGAGCTCCCTGATCCGGCCGCGCTGGAGGTACCGGCCGTCGCACCCCGTCGCGGCGAGGCCAATCCCGGCGAGGGCCCCGATCACGCCGCTCCCGGTCCCGCCGAGGGGCTCAAGCCGGACCCCGGCGTTCCGTGCGAGCGAGAGCGCCCGCTCCTGAGTCAGCACGCACCGCTTCGCGTCCTGGCCGAACGCGACCACGGCCGGCGAGACCTCCCCGACCGCGGCGCCGGCGAACCCCGGGTCCGAGCCCTCGATGAACTCCTCCCACATCGCCTCCCGAGCGAGCGCAAGCAGGGCCTCAAGCGCTCCGGGGCCGGCCTCGACGTGGACGACGGCGCAGGAGTTGTGCGACGTGTACGGGATCGCCGGGTCGACCAGGAGCTGATGCCGGGTCACGCCCGTGACCGGGTGACAAAGGGCGATGGCGTCGGCGAGGCCGCGGGCGAGCCGTCCCGTGCCGCGTGTCCCGGGCATGTCCGTATCGTCGAGCGCTATGAGCAGAGACACTGTACAGGAGGGGTGGGACTGCGCGAGACATAATGGATGGTCCCCGTCCACGCCGACTCCCGGTGGACGCGCTCGAGGCAGCAGAGGACCAACAAGGCCCCACATAGCCGAAAGACTCTTCTTTCAATACGGCCGTATGCACCCGTGAATCATCATGCCGAAGAGCAACCCGAAGGACCAGCAGCTCGAGCCGTTCCGCGAGGACCCGCGCGGCACGACTCTCTCGACCGACCAGGGGGTCCCGATCCCCGACACGGACACCACGCTCAAGGCCGGCGAGCGCGGCCCCGACCTCCTTGAAGACTTCCATTTCCGCGAGCGGATCACGCACTTCGACCATGAGGTGATCCCCGAGCGGGTCGTCCACGCCCGCGGCTCGGCCGCGCACGGATATTTCGAGTGCACCCGCGCGATGGGGGAGTTCACGAAGGCGAGGTTCCTTGCCGAGGCCGGGAAGCGGACCCCGGTCTTTGTTCGGTTCAGCCAGGTGGTCGGGAACAAGGGCTCGGCCGACACGGTCCGCGACGTCCGGGGCTTCGCGACGAAGTTCTATACCGAGGACGGCAACTACGACCTGGTCGGGAACAATATCCCGGTCTTCTTCATCCAGGACGCGATCAAGTTCCCGGACCTGGTGCACGCGATCAAGCCCGAACAGGACCACCATATGCCCCAGGCATCGTCGGCCCACGACACCTTCTGGGACTTCATCTCCCTGATGCCCGAGTCGATGCACATGATCATGTGGCTGATGTCGGACCGTGCGGTGGTCCGATCGTACCGGATGATGGAGGGGTTCGGCGTCAATACCTACCGGTTCGTGAACGCCGCGGGGAAGGCGTTCTTCGTCAAGTTCCACTGGAAGCCCGTGCTCGGCGTCCATTCGCTCGCCTGGGACGAGGCCCAGAAGCTCGGCGGCAGGGACGCCGACTGGCTCCGCCGCGACCTCTGGGAGGCGATCGAGCTCGGCGACTTTCCCACCTTCGACTTCGGAGTCCAGCTGATCCCCGAGGGCGAGGAGGACCGGTTCGACTTCGACGTCCTCGACGCGACCAAGATCTGGCCCGAGGAGGAGGTGCCGGTCCAGTTCTGCGGCCGGCTCGTGCTCGACCGGAACCCCGACAACTTCTTTGCCGAGACCGAGCAGGTCGCGTTCTGCCCAGGCAACCTCGTGCCGGGGGTCGACGTCTCAGAGGACCCCCTCCTCCAGGGCCGGCTCTTCTCGTACATCGACACCCAGATCAGCCGGCTCGGCGGCCCGAACTTCACGGAGATCCCGATCAATCGGCCCCTCGCACCGGTCCACAACTACCACCGCGATGCGATGCACCGGCAGACGATCAACACGGGCAAGGCGAACTACTTCCCGAACTCGATCGGCGACGGCCAGCCCGCGCCGGCCGACCCCGCCCGGGGTTTCGTCTCGCACCCGGTGCCCGTGACCGGGACCAAGATCCGGGCCCGGGGCCCGAAGTTCGCCGACCACTTCTCCCAGGCCGCACTCTTCTGGAACTCGATGTCCGAGCACGAGAAGAAGCACATCATCAGGGCCTTCCACTTCGAGATCGGCAAGGTCACCTCGCCGATCATCCGGCAGCGGATGGTCGACCTGATCGGGAACGTCTCGGGCGAGCTCGCCGCGCTCGTCGCGGAGGGGGTCAACTGCACCCCGCCGCTCGAGCCGAAGCCCGCCGCCTCGAAGAAGGCCTCACCCGCACTCAGCCAGGAGAACACAGTCAGAGACACGGCCTTCTCCCGCCGGATCGCGGTCCTCGCGGCCGACGGGTTCGACTACGAGGCCCTCGAGCGGATCAGGCTCGCGGCCCAGGAGGCCGGCGCCCATACGAAGGTGGTCGCGCCGACGGGCAGGGCGATCGTCGCGGCCGACGGGCGCGAGCTGGCGCCGGACGTCACCCTGCTGACGGCCTCGTCGGTCCAGTTCGACGCGACCCTCGTCCTCGACGGCGAGGAGTCGGTCGCTGCCCTGGTCCAGCGGGGGCCGGCCCTCCACTGGGTCAACGAGACCTATGCCCACTGCAAGGCGCTCGGCGGGCTCGGTGCCGGGGTCGTGCTCCTCTCGGCCGCCGACATCCCCGAGGTCGAGTTCGAGGGCGAGGGCGTGCAGTGCTGCCTCGGGGTCGTGACCGCGCCGCCCGGGGCCTTCGACGAGTTCATGGCCGCGTTCCTGGAGGCGGTCGCGGCCCACCGGCACTGGGAGCGCGAGGAGCCGGCCATGCGCGTGCCGGCATAAGGCCGTCATTTTTTCCCGCCGGATTCGCGAAAAAAGGGGAATCTTATCCGACGATCGCGATCGAGGCCGCTCCGGCCGGGGCCGCGGCCGGGCCCGTCACCGTGACGTTCCGGGTCGCAGTCGACCTGCCGTACGCGTTCGTCGCGGTCAGGGTGACCGCGTAGGTCCCGGGTTGCCGGAAGACCGTGGTCGGGCTCCCTGTCGTGGTCCAGGCGATCCCGCCGAAGTCCCAGCGCCACGAGGTCGGGTCCCCTGTGGAGGCGTCCGTGAACCGCACGTACAGCGCTGCGGACCCGGATGTCCGGCTCAGGGTGAAGTTCGCGACCGGGGTCCGGGGGTCGGCGCCGATCGTCACAAACGCTGGCTTCGAGGCCGTCGCCGTTCCGGTCGCGGTCCAGACTGAAAGGTTCACGGTGTATGTCCCGGCCGTCGTGTAGGTATGTACGGGATTCGGATCGGTCGACGAGCTCCCGTCGCCGAACTCCCACCACCAGTGGTACGGCGACCCGCCCGAGGCGTCCGTGAAGGCGACGGCCATCGGCGCGGGGCCGGAAGTCGCGTCCGCCGAGAAGTTCACCCCGACCGTCGGCACGGGAGTCGGCGACGGCCCGGTCGCAACGATATAGTCGTACTTCGTCGCCGTGTCCGCGGTCCCGGCCCTGTTCGCCACCGTGAGCGAGACCGTGTACCGGCCGGGCGATATGTAGGTGTGCAGCGGCTCGTGCTCGACCGTGGTCGTGCCGTCGCCGAAGTCCCAGCGCCAGGTCGCGGCTCCGCTCGAGTAGTCGAGGAACCGGACCGTGAGCGGCGCCGTCCCCGACTGGCGCGAGACGCCGAAGGCTGCCGCGGGCATCCCGCCGCCCGGGCCCTGGAGCTGCATCACGCCGAGCTGCCGGGCGAAGGCGAGTGCGTTGGGCCACCCATGGCCCCAGCCGTAGTCGAAGCCGGCGGGACCCCGGTCGTCAGCGGTCTCGAGCAGGGCCGACCGGACCCGGCTCGCGCTCGCGGTTGGTTGTCCGCTCCAGATCAGCGCGGCGAGTGCGGCGACATGGGGCGCGGAGGCGCTCGTGCCGTAGAAGCGGTAGTGGCTGCCGTCCCGACGCCCCCAGTCGCCCGCGCCGCTGATCAGGTTCCCGTCCGGACCGGCGATCTCCGGCTTCTGCCGGAGCTCCGTCGAGGGCCAGCGGATCGTCGACGGGCCCCACGACGAGTACGCCTCGAGCGAGGCGGGCGAGGCCACGTCCGCTGCGGCGACCGCGATCGCACGGCTGGCGGCTGCATGGCCGAAGATCGAGTCCCCCTGGACGATGTTGGCCGGGTTCACCCGCGCCCCGCCGAACGGGAAGAGATAGACCTCCAGGGTCCGCGTGTCCCCCGCATGCCGGGTCACGTTGAGCTCGATCTCGATGTATTCGTCACCGTCGTTGCCGATGCCCACGCCCTCGATCGGGTCTCCGGACCCGTCCTGAGAGTCCCGGGATACGACGATCGGGTTCGCGTACCGCCCGTGCAGATAGGCGGCGAGGTCGTAGTCGTTTGCCGAGCGGCCCCACTGGTCGTCCCAGTGGAGGATCGCGTAGACCCCGCTCCCCGGGGAGAGGTTCACGTAGAGCCGCGGGGTTGAAGAGGGGGCGCCGTTCGTGAAGTTGTGGACGTTGGTGCCCGGCTCGGGGGTAAAGAGGCCCTGGTAGTGCCGGTTCCCCTCGTTGCCAGCCGACGAGATGTAGACGATGTTTCGCGACGCGACGAGGTCGTCGACGTGCGAGGCGATGATCCCGTCCTCGAAGGCGGGCTCGGCTAAGTAGACGATATCGTCGACGATCACCTGGCATCCGGCGTCCGCGAGGGCCGTGATCCCGCTGTTGAAGCCGATCTGATTGTCGCTCATGTCATGGAAGTAGAGCTCGGCCTCGGGCGCGATGTCGTGGACGATCTCGAGCATCGCGGTCCCCTCGTCGCCGCCGCACAAGTTGGAGAGGACGTGGACGCCCGCGGGGAGGTCACCCGTATCACGGGCAGTCATCCAGGAGTCGACTCCGTCCGAGATGACGCCGATCTTCATGCCCCGGCCGGCATGCCCGAGCGTGCTCCGGAACGTGTCCGACTTGAGGAGGGCGGCCCCCTCGGTCGTGACCGAGCCCGTGTTCACCTGCGGGGGGTCGACCGTCCGGACCGTCCGGACGAACGGCTGCGAGGCGAGTGCCAGCAGCCTGTCCGGGGAGACCCAGGCCGCGGCGAGCCGGTTTGTCTCGTCGCGATCGGTCACCTCCACGGCGTAGGTGTCCACGAGCGAGGTCGACGACCCGGCGGAGAGCGAGACGTAGACAAAGACCGCCTCGGCCCCGGGGCCCCGGGTGCCCGGTGTGCCCCGATAGGCGCGCTGCTCGCGGACCCCGCGGGCGACCGTCTCGCGGGTCTGGCCGGGCAGGCGGGCGGCCGGGTCGATCAGCTGGACGAGATCGGTCGAGAGCTTGCCTCGCGCGCCCTCTTTGAAGAGCGAGGCCGGTGGCACGGTACCGGCAGGATCGACGGGGTGCAGGCCGGAGACGGCGGACGGGGGGGCCGCGGGCAGGGCCGCGACCGCACTCGCACTGAGCACGAGTACAAAGACGAGAATGAACAGACGACGCATGGGTGACGCTCCTGAAATGGGTTTGGGATTTCCGGCATAATTATTGAATCGTTTTATCGTTTCTATTGGTCACTGGCCGAACAGAAGGGCGGGTCATGGCGCCCCTGCCTGCGACAGGGGACGTGGCCCGGGCACATCCGCCGCGCCGGCCCGGGACGGCAGCCGAGGCGCACCCGGATACGCTCGCATCCCGGCGGACTCACCAACCGACAGCCATTTATCCGACCGGCACTTCCGGGATCAGCAATGGTCGACGATGACTACGTCCGCGTGATCTGCCAGGCCTGCGAGGGCGAGGGCTGCTCGTACTGCGACCGTCGGGGCCGGGTCGAGGTCCGGCCGCCGGCGACCCCGTGTCCCCACTGTGAGGGCGAATGCTGTATCTACTGCGGATACACGGGGTGGGCCGGGCTCAGGCCGAAGTATGACGACTCCGGAGTCGAGCCGCCCGCCCCGTGACGCGGGGTTCGATCGACTTATTGCCTGGCCGGCCGAGCTCTTTTACGATGCCCGTCGTCACGATTCAGATGTCGAGCGGTAAAACCCTCGAGCAGAAACGGCAGATCGTCGAGGAGATCACGGACACGCTCGTCCGGACCCTTCAGGTCGATCCAGCGATGATCACGATCCTGATCCAGGAGCTCAGTCGCGAGAACATCGGCAAGGCCGGCCGGCTCCTCTCCGAGACCTGACGGGGCTCAGGAGCCCGTGGGCCGGCCGTTGTCCAGCTCGACCGGCCCCTCGACGGGTGCGGTCCAGGTCCGCTCCGCCACATAGTCCTCGAGGTTCGCCTGCTCTACGATCGTCCAGGGGGTGTGCAGGACCCGCGGGAGCTGCGCCCCGGCCCGGTGGCGCGCCACCTGCTCGACGAGGACCGCGCCCATCCGATCGGGGTAGACCCCGAGCGTGGCCGTGAACCGGCCGCCGCGGATCAGCTCGAGGGTCGGCGGGTTGCCGTCGATCCCGAGGACCAGCACGTCCCGGTTGGGCACCCGCCCACTCTTCTCGATGGCCGTGATCGCCCCGATCGCCATCTCGTCCGCAGTCGCGTAGAAGACCGAGAGGTTCGGGTGGTCCGCGAGCGCCCGGGCGGCGACCTCCTCGCCCCGGCTCCGGAGGCAGTCCGCGACCTCCTCCCCAACGACGGTCACGTGCGGAGAGCCGGCAAGGCCGGCGAGGTACCCGTCGGTCCGGCGGTTCGCGTGGAACCCGGGGACGCCGCGGAGGACGAAGACCTCGCCCGCCGCCGCGTCGATGGTCGTATTCTGACGCCCAGCGAGCACGCGGCAGGTGTAGTTCCCGAGCGCGGCCGCCCCGCCGAACTGGTCGTACCCGATGTACTCGACGATCTCGCCGGCCGGGACCGGGGTGATCAGGTTGAACATGAAGACGGGGACGCCGGCCCGGTTCGCTCGCTCGACCGGGGCCACGATCGCCGAGCCGTTGATCGGTGAGACCGCGACCGCGTCCACGTCCGCGGCCAGGCGGGCGTCCATGAGCCGGGCCTGAGCCGCGTGGTCCGTCTCGGTCTCGGGGGCGGCGAGCTCGCATGCCCACCCCTGCGCCCGGGCAGCCTCGAGGGTTCCGTTCACGAGGGCATGGTAGAACGGGCTCGTCATCGCGGGCGGGATCACGGCGAGCGTGAACGAGGCGTTCGGAGCCGGGGTCGCGGCCGGCGTGGGGGGAGCGGTCGAGCACCCGGCCGCGAGGAGGGCACACAGGAGGGCGATCGCACAGAGGAGGCGGCGCTGCATGCGAGAAGGGTGGACCCGGGGCCGGATAGGCCTGCCGAAAGACCTCTCATCTCAGGAGACAAGGTCCCTGTATGACAGGCATCAGCGGCCTCTCCCACGTCGCGCTCGCCACCGGAGATCTGGACGCGACCATCCGGTTCTGGCGGGACCTGCTCGGCTGTCGGCTCGTGGGACGGCTCAGCCGCCCGGGCCAGCGGGCCTACTTCTTCGACGCGGGCCGGGGCACCCTCGTTGGATTCTTCGAGTGGCCCGTGACCGCCCCGATCGGCGTGAAGGAGGCGGGTGTGCCCGTGACCGGACCGTTCGCGTTCGACCACTTTGCGCTCGGGGTCGGTTCCCTCGACGACCTCTTCCGCCTCAAGGACCGGTGCGCGGCGGCCAGGATCGCGGCGTCGGACGTGACCGACCACGGCTTCCTCTACTCGGTCTACCTCCACGACCCCAACGAGGTCACGGTCGAGTGCTGCTGCCCGGCACGGGGGAGCGATCTTGCGGCCGCGCCGGTTGCGGTCGAGCAGGCGCCGACCCCGGTCGCCGAGGAGGGAGCGGACCCCAACCCGGCCGCGTGGCCGCCCGTGGCCGAGGAGCGGGCGTGGCCGATCGTGCCGGGCACGGGCTACCGGGCCTTCGTCCGCTAGCCCGTAAAGGCCGAGCTGAAGAGCGCGGCGATCCCTGAGGTTATCCCGCGGCTCCGGACCGGTACGAGCCCTTCGGTACCATCAGCTCGAAACACGCCCCCCTGCCGGGCTTCCCGGTCTCCCGGATCGTAATGCCCGTGAGGGCGAGAACCTCCCGGGCAAGGAACAGGCCGAGCCCCGTGTGCTTTCCGTATCCCCGTTCGAAGATGGCCTCCTTCTCCTCCGCCGGTACACCCACGCCATTGTCCTCGTACATGATGACCAGCCCCTGAGCCGTCTCTTCCGTTCTGATCTTCACCTGAGAGACCGTGGCGCCGTGCCGAACCGAGTTGTCAAGGAGATTGGAGAAGACATGGCCGAGCATCACGTCACCGTACACCTCCCAGCCGGCTGACTCGTCGGCCAGCGTGATCCCCGCAGGCACCTGCAGGCGGCCGAACACGGCCGGGAGCGTCTGCCACTCCGGGTCAAGGGAACCCAGGTGCTCGAAGAGCCCCGTGAACTCGATCAGTTCGCGGATCTGCCGGGTTGGGGTCTTCAGCCTCTCGATGAGCGCCTTCGTCCCCGGATCTTGCGGACCCCTCTTCTCCAGCGCAAGATACCCGAGAATCACCATGACGTTGTTGAGGATATCGTGACGGGTGATGCTGGAGAGGAGCGTGAGCTGCCGGTTCGCCGCGCGGAGCGCGTTCTCGGCGGACCTCCGTTCGGTGATGTCCTCGATCAGAGGGATCAGGTACAGGATGCGTCCCTGGTCGTCTGTGATCGAGAAGACCGTCACCAGTGCCAACAGGAGGCTGCCGTCTCGCCTAAGATACCGCTTCTCGATCCGGAAGGAGAACGCCTCTCCTCTCAGGATCCCTGGTCGTCTCGGCAAGCCCGAGCGCTACGTCCTCCGGGTAGGTCACAGACGAGAATGTCCTCCCGACCAGTTCCTCGGCCGAGTACTCGAGCATTCGGCACAGAGCCGGGTTGGCCGAACGGAATCGGAGGTCGGACCCGACTAGGGCGATGCCGAGCGGGATCTGCTCGAAGAGCCTCCGGAAACGCTGCTCGCTCTCCCGGAGGACCTCCTCGGCACGGAGCTGATCCGTGATGTCCAGCGCGATCGAGCCGAACCGGAACCCGCCCGGGGCCGGCATCGAGAAGACCGCCTGGCGGAGGACGGCACGGGTGCCGTCGGGGCGCTCGATCTCGATGTTCCGGGAGGTCGGGAAGAAGGGTGCCCCCGTGCGGAGGCCTTCGCGGATAAGCGCCTCGAACCGAGCGCGATTTTCCTCCGTGCGCTGTTCCGGGAGGAGGAACCGGACCAGGACTTCCCAGGCGGGAGTACCGAGCACCTCCGCCCTGGGGAGCCCGGAGATCCGCTCCGCCGCCGGGTTCCACTCGACGATCAGCCCCTCTTCGTCCGTGATGAAGACAGCCTCGATCATCGCCTCGAAGAGCGAGCGGAGTCGCTCCTCGCTCTCGCGCTGGGCCGCCGTGGCCCGGTACTGATCCGTGATGTCGACCACGAGTGTCAGGATCGCCGGGCGATCATCGACCGAGATCGGGATGGAGCTCAGGAGACCCTGCCGCTCCTCGCCGTCAGGGCGTGTGAAGGTGATGGGGAACGTATCGATCGATCCGCGATCCCTGAGCTCCCGCGCCAGCCGTTCCCCGAGCTCGGGTGCGATCAGCATCAGATCGGTCGCATTCCGACCAATCGCCTCGGCGACGGTGCAGCCGGTGATACGCTCGAACGCGGGGTTCGCCGCCAGGCAGGTCTGCCACTCTCCGTCCGAGAGCGTGAGGGCGGCCGAGGCATGGTCGAAGATGGCGCGAAACCGGGCGTCGCTCTCACGGAGCTGCTGCTCGCTCCAGGCCAGCAGTTCGAACTGCGCCCGGAGCTCCTCCTCAGTCGCCGCGAGCTGTTCATACGCCCCCCGGAGTTCGTCCTGCGCCTCCCGCAGCCTCGTGATGTCGTGGGCGATCACCTGGACGCCGGCGAGGCGACCGTCCTCAAGGATGGGGGTGGTGTGGAGCTCCAGGATGATGGACCGCCCGCCCTTCGCCGGGCAGGTGATCTCCAGGGGACCCGCCGGTTCGAGCGCCCGGTTTCGGCGAATCACGTCCTCCATCCTCTCCCGTTCCTCCGTCCGGAGCCCGCCGAGGGGGAGGGGGCCGCCCAGGAGGGGGAGGGCGCTGAGGCCGGTGAGGGACTCAAAGGACGGGGAGATGTAGGTCAGGCGGAGGTCACGGTCGACGAGGAAGACGATGTCCGAGATCCGATCCGCCATGCCGCGATATCGCTCCTCGCTCAGCCTCAGGGCCTCTTCGACCTGCCTCCGCCGCGAGAGGTCCTTCTGGGTGCCGACCATACGCCGCGCCCGGCCGGCCGCATCGGTGATGAAGGCGCTCGTGTCCTCCATCGGGATGTAGGTGCCGTCCTTCCTCCGGAACCGGTACTCGACCAGATACTCCCCCGCCCGTTCCATCGAAGCCTTCAGTTCGGCAAGCGCGGTCTTCCGGTCGTCCGGGTGAATCCGTTCCTCCCACGCAGCGATGTCGACCTCCTGAAATTCTTCGGGGGTCCAGCCGGTCACCTGCTCGATTGCACCGGACCACCGGATCCTGCCGCTGGGGATGTCGTAATCGTAGACCAGCTGGCCCGTGGTCTCCGTGGCGAGCCGGTACTTCTCCTCGGACTCCCGAAGTGACTCTTCGGTCCGTTTCCCCTTCAGGACCTGCCAGAGGCCCTGCATGAGCAGGGAGAGTTCGGAGACGTCGCTCTCGGAGTACGGGGTCTCCTTGTTTGCGACGCCGGCCACGATCACGATCCGATCGCCGTCCATGATCGGGATGTTCATGTGCCGCAGGATCTGCGTATGTCCCTCCGGATGCCCCTTCTTCAGGGGATTCGGGGCCGGGTAATCGTTCGTGATCACGGGGCGGCGCTGTCGGACCGATTCGCCCCAGAGACCCGTCTTCTCGGTTTTATAGACGATCGGCTTCTTCCTGAGCGCGCACTCCTCCATCGCGCTCCGGGACCACGCATGCATCGTGAGCTCGCTCTCGTCCGGGTTCAGGAACGCCAGATACCCCAGCGGACTATCTGTGACGATCCCCGCACCCTCGACCGCATACTCGAGGAGGCGCTCCTCGGGTTGCCGGGCCATCTCGTAGAAACCGAGCATGAACCTGAGACGGGACTCCCGCAGGCGGACGGCCTGCTCGGCCAGCATCTCAGCCGTCACGTCACGCCCGACGACCTGGAACTCCGCCGGAGCCTCCCCGTCCCCGAAGAGTGCCCTGACCGAGTAGCGCTGAAAGTACCTCTTCCCGTCGCGGCCGATGACAGCCCGCTCCATCTCGCGGATCGGGCTGTCGGGGGTGAACGAGGCCAGAAATGCCTCCACCTCGGAGTAGTTCCGGATCTGCATGAGCTCCCGGATGTTCCTCCCGACGATCTCTCCCAGGTCGAGCAGAGGCGCGAAGTACGACCGGTACGACTCGTTGATGAACGTGATGGTCCCGTCCCCGGTGAACCGGGCGATCATCTCGGTCTGGTCGTCGACCACGGAGCGGTACCGCTCCTCGCTTCGTCGGAGGCTCTGTTCGGCCTCCCTGCGCAGCACCGCCTGCAGGAGATCGTGCTCCAGCTCCGCGAACTGTACGCCCGGGTCCCCGCCCTTCTGAAGATAGAAGTTGACTCCGTTGTTGATTGCCGCGATCGCGACCTCCTCGCGCCCCTTGCCCGTGAACAGGATGAACGGAATATCCCCGAACTGGCTCCGGACGGCCTTGAGAAAACCAATGCCGTCCATCCCGGGCATCTGGTAGTCCGAGACTATCGCGTCGTAGTGCCTGCATCGCAGGGCTTCGAGGGCCGAGGAGGCCGAGAGGCAGGTCTCTACGTCGAGCTGCCCGTTCTTCTCGAGAAAGAGCCGGCCGAGCTCGAGCAGAGCAGGTTCGTCATCCACATAGAGGACGGTGTACATGCGAAAAATCCTGTATTACCTTTCTCCTGCTCGGAAATATTAAAAAGAATAGGTCATTCTCACGTTGATTGCAAAACCCCGTCGAAACGGCCCAGCCTCCTTCCGAGAGGACAAACGTCAGCGCGGTTATATGCTCGGTTCGTGTGGAGAACTCATCCCTGGCCCGACCGTTTCCCCGTGATCGCGACGGGCTCGAGCCGGACCACGACGGTCGCGGCGAGGGCCGCCGCGGGGTAGCCGTCGGGGACCGCCCCCGCATACTTCCTGGCGAATGCGTCGAGGGCCCGTTCCTTCTCGATCGGGTCGTCGACGACTGCGCAGAGCCCCGTCCCCGCGACCGAACGGTAGCGCATGCCGAAGGCGCAGGCCGTCTCGCCCGATACGACCGCCGTGTCGACAACCGCGACGAAGGCCGCCCGCGGATCGCGCCGGAGGAGCTCGAGCTTCCGGCCCGCGGCCGCCATGTGAAGGTATAGTCCCGCGCCGGCCACGGCAACGCAGAGTGGGACCGCGTACGGTGCGGGGTCGTCGTGCAGGGTGAGGACCAGGTACGGGGCCTCCTCAAGAACGAACCGGCACTAGGCCGGGTCGGTCACCTCCTTATCGGGCCGGCGCATCAGGCACCGCCCGGCACGCCGGCGACGTTCATGCAGGCAGACATCTTCTCGGGGGTACGAAGAGCCAGACCATGAAAGTTTCCCGGAGCCGCCGCCGCCCTCAAGGGGCCGCAGGGGGGGGGGCCGACGATCCTCTGGGCCTCCGGGCCCCGTAGTACGGAGCACACCTTGATGGTTTCCCGGGCTGCACGGGTGAGTGAAGAGCATGGGCGACGGAGAGAGAGACCGAAACACCTGGGCGGCCTTCCGCTTCGCCCACCTTGCGGACCTCCATATCGGGGCCTGGCGCGAGCGGCCGCTCGCCGAGGCCGGCATGCAGGCCGTCCGCGATGCATTCGAACGCTGCATGGCCGAGCGGGTCGACTTCATCGTGCTCGCGGGCGACCTCTTCGACTCTCCCCTGCCCGGGATGGGGTACGTCTGCGAGACGGCCGGGCTCCTCTGTCGGGTCCGCGAGGCCGGGATTCCGGTCTACGTCACCTACGGCTCGCACGACTACAGCCCGACCTCGAGCTCGGTGATCGACGTGCTCGAGGCCTCGGGGCTCTTCATCAAGCTCCCGAGCCCCGAGGTCGCGGGCGAGGGAGAGGATGCCCGGCTCCGGCCGCGGTTCGTGGTCGACCCCGGCACCGGGGTGAAGCTCGCGGGCCTCCCGGGCCGGCAGCGCTCGCTCGAACGGGCCTGGTACGAGCAGCTCGACCACGAGCACCTCGAGGCGGAGCCGGGGTTCAAGATCTTCGTCTTCCACTCGGCCATCACCGAGATCCTGCCCGAGCACGAACGGCACGCCGAGTCCATGCCCCTCGCCCGCCTCCCGCCCGGCTTCGACTACTACGCGGGCGGCCACGTCCACACGCGGATCGAGTCCAGGCGCGAGGGCGAGCGCGGGGTCGTTGTCTACCCTGGCCCGCTCCTGGGCTACCAGTACGGCGACCTGGAGCGGCAGGCGGCAGGCGCCGAGCGCGGGTTCTACCTCGTCTCGGGCGACGGCGCCGTGACCGGGCTCGAGTTCGTCGAGGTCCCGCTCCCGCGGGTCGTGCTGCACGCGGTCGAGGCCGGCGGGCGGACGCCGGGCGAGGTCGGGGCCCTCCTCGACAAGGCCGTCGACGAAGAGGCACACGAGGGGGCAATCGTCCTGCTCCGGGTCCGCGGCACCCTCACCTCGGGCGAGCCGCACGAGGTCCCGTTCGGTGCGGCCCGGGCCGCGCTCGAGGCGCAGGGCGCGCTCTGCGTCAAGCTGAGCCGCGGGGGCCTGACGGGCCCGCACACCCGCCGGGTGGCGGGCGAGGGCGGAAGCAAGGAGTCGATCGAGGCGCGGGTCCTGACCGAGCACTGTGCGGGCTTTCATCCGGATCCGGAGCTCGGTGCCGAGCTCGGCGCCGCACTCGAGGGCGAGGCCGGGGCCCGGACGGCCCGCCGACTCCTCCAGGCTGTCGCGGTCGAGCCCGCCGAGCACGAGAGCCTCCGGGTCTTCGGGCCCCGGGTCCGGGGTCGGGCCCGCGAGGTCCTGCCCGAGCTCCGGGAGGGATAATGCGCCTCCTCTCGCTCGCCCTTAGAAATATCCGCTCGTACGGTGAGGAGGAGACCCTGGTCGAGTTCTCGCCCGGGGTCACGCTCTTCTGGGGCGATATCGGGAGCGGCAAGTCGACCCTGCTCACCGCGATCGAGTTCGGGCTCTTCGGCCTCGGCGACGTCAAGAACACGCACCTCCTCCGCCACGGGGCCAAGCGAGGCGAGGTGACGGTCCGGTTCGCGGTCGACGGTGCCGAGTACGCCGTCCACCGGGCGCTCCAGCGGCGGGTCCGGCGGAAGGGCGGCGAGGCCGGGCCGGTCGAGCAGGTCGAAGGCTGGCTCGAGGCGGACGGCATCCAGACCGAGTATTCGACGACCGAGCTCAAGGCCCGGGTCCTCCAGGTGCTCCGATTCAACGAGCGTCCCGACCCGAAGGCCGGCTCGCGGATCTACCGGTACGCGGTCTACACGCCCCAGGAGGAGATGAAGCAGGTGCTCGTGCTCGGACGCGAGGAGCGGCTCGACATCCTCCGCCGGGCGTTCGGCCTCGAGCAGTACCGCTGGGCCCGGCGCAATATCGATGAGCACCTGGTCCGCGGTATGATCGCCCCAGAGCAGGAGGTGCTCGCCGGGCTGACCGCGATCCTCGGGGCGACCGAGGAGGAGGAGGGGCGGCTCGAGGAGGACGTGGCCCGGCTCAAGGAGGAGGCGGAGGGGGTCGAGGAGGCCTGCGCCCTGATCGAGGCCGAGCGCGCCCGCCTCGAGGCCGAGGCCTCGCCGTATGCCGGGGCCAGGCCGGCCCGCGATGCGGTCGCCGGCGAGCTCCGTTCGCTCGGACAGGTTCTCGCCGCGGACCGGGCAGAGCTCGGGCAGCTCGACGAGGCCCTCCGATCGCTCGAGAGCGCCGCGAGGCCCCCCGATCCGGCGGCCGAGGCCCGATTCCGGTCGCTCGCTGAACAGCATGCGGCCTGGGAGGACCTGACCCGCGAGCGGGTCGACAGACGGGCTGGGGCCGAGCGGTTTCGGGCCCTCGACGAGGAGCGCCGGGAGCTCGCGGGCCGGATAGAGCGCGAACGGGAACGGCTCGCCGGCTCGCTCGAGGCCCACTGGGGTCAGGTCGACGAGGCCGGAGCCGACGAGCTGCAGGCCCTCGAGGACGAGGCGGCCGGGCTCGAGGAGGAGGAGCGCCGGCTCCTTGAGGCGCTCGCACCCGAGGCCGAGATCGAGGCCGAGATCGCGCTCTCCCGTGAGATGCGCGGCCGGGTGAGCGCCCAGGGAGGGCAGGCTGCGGCCGAACGGGAGCGTGTCTCGGCCGAGTGGGCCGCGATCGCGGCGATCGGGGTCGGAGCGCCCTGCCCGACCTGCCGTCAGACCCTCGGCGAGGCCCACCTCGACCAGGTCCGCGAGGGCGCGACGGCCGAGGCGGCGCGGTTCGAGGCCCGGGCCGCAGAGTGCGCCGAGGCCCTCCGCCTCCTCGACGCCGAGCTCGCCGTGCTCGATGAACGGCGGCTCGCGACCGAACAAGCCCGGCGGGACCTCGTCGACGTCCGGGGCCGGTGCGGCCGGCTCGAAGGACGGCGTCGAGAGCTCGTCCGGGCCCGCGAGGCGACGGTCCGGGCCCGGGAGCGTTGCGAAGCCCTGGCCGACCGACTCGACCGCGGGGAGTACGGCGTCGACGAGCGCGCCTGCCTCCTTCGGATCGAGGCCGAACAGGAGGCATTCCGGAAGGATGCGGCCCGGTATACCGAGCTCGAGGCGGCGGTCGGCGCGCTCGAAAGGGACGGGGTCGTGACCGCATACCGGGCCGCCGTGCGGGCGCGCGAGGCGGCCGTCGAGGCGGAACGACGGCGGACCGAGCGCCGGGCCGAACGGGAGCGGGTCGAGAAGCGGGTGGCCGAGCGCCAGGCCGCGCTCGCAGCCCGCGAGCTCGAGCTCCAGAAGTTCCACGAGGCCGTGGAACGGCTCAAGGCGCTCGAGGAGGAGCTGGCCCGGATCCGGGAGCGGGCGGGCGCGGCCGAACACGAACGCGTTCGAATCCGGATCGAACGAGGCCGGCTCGAGGAACGGCTCGGGGCGGTCCGGGCCGAACGGGAACGCCTGCTCGGGCACGAGCGCCGCCGGCGCCACCTTGGCGAGGTCCAGCGCTGGCTCCTCGGCCATGTCGTGCCCGCGGTCGTCGCGATCGAGTTCGAGGTCCTCGACAGCATCCGGGGTCGGTTCGAGGCGCTCTTCTCGGACTGGTTCGCCCGCCTCGTCGAGGCCGACGACCTCCGGGTCATGGTCGACGAGGCCTTCTCTCCCGTGGTCCAGTCGGGCGAGTTCGAGCTCGAGCCCGAGACCCTTTCAGGTGGCGAACGGACGAGCCTCGCGCTTGCATACCGCCTCGCCCTGAACACGATGGTCCGGCAGGAGGCGGGCA
This sequence comes from Methanoregulaceae archaeon UXB-2016, assembly GCA_004332335.1. Classification (GTDB taxonomy): domain Archaea; phylum Halobacteriota; class Methanomicrobia; order Methanomicrobiales; family Methanospirillaceae; genus UBA288. The sequence goes on from SISS01000008.1 coordinate 73,642, forward strand.
TGACCCGCGAGAGCCTGCTGATCCTGGACGAGCCAACCGACGGATTCTCGTCCCAGCAGCTCAACCGGCTCCGCGAGGTCTTGGCCGAGACCGGCTGCGACCAGACGATCATCGTCTCGCATGAGCAGGAGCTCGAAGGGGTCGCCGACGCGGTCTACGGCGTGACCAAGGAGCGCGGCGGCTCGCGGGTCGCGCCCCTCTGACGCCGGCTCAGGGTCGCCGGGCCAGGATCAGGTAGTGGTAGGTCCCCGAGGGCGCGACAGACTCGATGGTGAAGCCGGCCTCGCGGATCATCCCCGCGGCCTCCTCCTCGCTGAACCTGATCTCGACCGGCGGTCCGAGGCGCTCGCCGTTCAGGAGCGTCTCCTCCTTCTTCCAGTCGAGGTTCGCCAGGCGGCCGCCGGGCTTGAGTGCGGTCATCGCGTTTCGGAGGGCGGCTCCCTGGTCCGCGAAGTCGTGCAGGCAGATCCCGTAAAAGACGAGGTCGGCGCAGCCCTCGCAGACCGCGCCCTCTTCGGCCGTGAGCGCCCGGATCCGGATGTTCTCGAGTCCCTCCTCCTCGGCCAGCTCGTGCAGCCGATTCAGCCGCTCCACCGAGGGGTCGGCCGCGTACACAATCCCCTGCGGCCCGACCCGCCGGGCGAACGGGAGGGTGAAGTAGCCGTCGCCGGCCCCGACGTCGGCCACGACCTGGCCCGGGCCGACCCCGACCGCGTCCAGTACCGTATCGGCGTCCTGCCACTGCCGCCGCTCCTCATCGTTATGGTACTTCATCGATCGTAGTCTCCGCACGGTCGTATATCAAGGTGCGGCTCCCGGGAGATGCACTATTATATACATTAATATACACATATATACCACAATGGCCGGGACAAGACGCTGTGTCCACGGCTATTCAGCCGTGGAGGAGGGCCGGCTCGCCGACCAGGCCGAGACCCTTGCCGGCCTCCTCCACCACGACGAGGACGGGTGGGGCCGATCTCCGTTCGCCCGCCCCTCACCGGCGGTTCACGGCCTCCGGTTTCACCGCCAGGAGGGCCGAGGCGTCGATGCGCCCCCGGAGGTCGGGCAGGGCCGTCGCCGAGGTCATGCCGTTCCGGATCATCCACCGCCCCTCGTCGTTCATGGCCGTCAGGAGCGACTGGTCGTACGAGAGCGAGAACTGATGCTCGGGCCAGAGCGTGTCCATGGTCGGGTCGTCGTACCCGAGCCGCTGCTGCACGATCCTCCTCGCCCCGGCCGGGTCCCGCGTCAGGTGATCCTCGGCCTCGCCGAGGGCCGTGAGAAACCGGGTCACCCGGTCCGGATGCTCTCCGATCCAGACGGGGGCGGCGAGCGTGAGGCAGTACGGGCCTGCGCCGGCCAGGTCACGATCCGCTCGCCGAAGCGGTCCTGGATCGCCCTGACGAACGGCTGCCAGGTCACGACCGCGTCGACGTCTCCGGAGGCGAGGGCGTTTCCGGCCTCCGCCGGCGGGAGGTCCACGAGGGTCGCCCGGGTCATGCTCATGTTGTTCAGGTCGAGGAACCGGCCGAGATAGAACTCTGCCGCGGTCCTCCTCGGAACGCCGATCCGCCTCCCCGCGAGGTCGGTGACGTTCGCGATCCCCCGATCCCGCTGGCCGACGATATGGATGTGCCAGAACCGGTCGATGCTCGCGATCACCGAGACGCCCTCGTTTGCGAAGACCCTGCCGACGAGCACGAACTCGGCAGCCGTGGCAAGGTCCACCTCACCGGCCATCATACCGTTCGTCGCCTCGAGGCTCGAGGAGGACTCACGGATCGTGACGTTGAGGCCGTGCGCGACAAATGAGCCCCTCGCATCGGCGATCAGGATGAGCGGGTTAACGGCCTTGGTCTCCATTCCGACCGCGAGCGGCTCCAGGGCCTCCCTAGGGCGTCGGAGGAGCGTGGAGGAGGGACCAGGGGGGCCCCCCGAAACCCGCCACGAGCAGGAGGAGGCAGACGACGACCACGATTGTGCGGTTCATCCTCACTCGCCCATGGGCCTCTCCGATCGTCTCACTTATGCCTGATGCGGAACTGCGACTATATATTCGTGCGGGGTCGGCAGACAGTGAGGCCGACCGTCTTCGCACACATTCCGCAATCCTGATATCCCCGTTGGGCCATCGGTAGGCATGGATCTCAAGGAGGTCACCGACTTCGCGAACGCGAATCCGGTCACGTACATCGCGACTGTCGACGGGGACCAGCCCCGCGTGCGGGCGTTCGCGATGTGGTATGCGGACGAGACCGGGTTCTACTTCCACACGGGCTCGACCAAGGATATCTGGCGGCAGCTGCAGGCGAACCCCAAGCTTGAGCTCTGCTTCTTCAACCCCGGCGACGGCCAGAGCGCCGGGACCATGCTCCGGGTCGAGGGAACGGCCGAGTTCCTCGAGGACAAGGAGCTGGAGGACCGGCTCCTCCAGGATCGGCCCTGGCTCCAGACGATCGTGGGCGAAGGCGACGTCCGGCTCGCGATCTTCCGCGTGGCCCACGGCGCGGCCTGGTTCTGGACCATGGCCGCGAACATGCGCGAGCACGAGCAGGAACGCGTCCGGTTCTGAAGCCCGTTCATCCTTTTTTTTTGCGTGACGTCGACCGCACTCGCCCGGGAGCGGAATATGTACCTGTCGGCCTGCCGACACGCGGTCCATCCCGTGGGAGTGCTTTCTGACTGCGCCGGACGAACGGGGCTACCTCGGATTCCCGCCCTTCGTGAGCTCCTCGTCGAGCCAGTCGAAGATCCGCTGGTTCCCGAGGAGCTGGGCGCCGGCCTGGCAGTGGAGCCCGGCCCCCTCGCTCGCGCTGAAGGTGATCATGGTCCGGTGCGCGGGGGGCAGAGCGTCGTAGAGCCGCCGGGCCTGAGAGCCGAAGAACTGGTTGTTCTCGACGTCGAGGACGAGGACCGGGCATGAGATCCTGTCGACGGAGCCGTTCATCGTGTAGGCCTCGTGGGCCTTCATCAGGTCGGCCGGGTTCGAGACGCCGAAGGCCCATTGGCCGTGTGTGGTCGCCCAGTAGAGCTGGGCGTCGTGCTCGATCATTCCGGCGACGAAGCCGTTGTACTCGTCGGTCTTGTTGTAGAGAAAGTCCCGGAGCTGGTCGGTCGTCATCCGGGCCGCGTTCGCGTCGTTCTCGAAGACGTCGTAGACCCCCTCGTTCGCGATCACGGCCCGGAGCCGGGGCTCGTACGCTGCGGCACGAGGCGCGAGGTACCCACCCATGCTGATGCCGTAGAGGACGACCCGGTCGGGCTCGACCTCGGGCCGGGCGAGGGTCCAGTTCAGGACCGGCGTGACCACGGCCTCCCAGTCGGGGCGGAAGTGGAGGCCCTGCTTCCGAATTGCCCGCCCCTGCCCGGGCCCGTCGAAGGCGAGGACGTTGTATCCCCGGCGGACGCCATCGGCGCCGAGGCCGAACCAGCACTCCTCGGCCGTGCCGTCGAAACCCTGGTGGACGACGATCGTCGGGGCCCGGCGGCCGTCCGCGTACGCGGGCCAGAAGTAGCCGTGCAGGGTCGTGTTCTCATACGGGATCTCGACCTCCTCGAACCGGACCCCCGTGAGGGTCAGGCCGCGGACGAAGTCCGCGTGCATCCGGTCCCAGAGCCGGACGATCTCGGGGTTCGCCGGGTCGTCGTGGAGGAAGAAGTCGGCCGCCCGGGCGTACTCGGAGGCGCGGAGGTAGGCGTCCCCGGCGCTCAGGGTGTGGTGCTTCTGTTCGGCCTCGACGCCGATCGCGTGGATCCGTTCGGCGGTCGCATTCCACTCACGGTACCAGGCTCCGAGCACAGGATGGAGCCCCTCGCCCTCATGCGCCGCGATCCGCGAGGCCGTCTCGAGCGACTCGCCGAGGTCGGAGCCGTGTTCGGAGGCCTTGCCGAGGGTCCGGACGAGCTCGAAGTAGAGGGAGCGGTCCGAAAAGATGATCGTGTTAGCAGTTCCGTTCGTCGTATTTGCCCCGGGCGTCTTCACCGGCGTTCCAGTCGCCGCTGCCGGCTCCTTCGAGCTTCCGAGACAGCCGGCGAACGATGCAAGGAACAGGAGGAGCAGGACGGGTACGATCAGGAGCCGGGCCATGAGAAGTGGTGCGGGTGGCGGGCGGATAATGGTTATTCTTTCATCCCGGCAATGGCCCCCAGTAAAAAAAAAGGGAGGCCTCATGCCGTCGTGCTCTTCCATGCTCGGAACCGGGTCACCCCGGAGCAGGACTCCGCAGGGATCGGTCGAAACCGTGATGCTCCGTCCCGGCGCAGGAACTGGCATGAACGTCCTCGCAATAGGTGCCCACCCCGACGACTGCGAGATCGGGTGCGGCGGCGTACTCGCCCTCCACGCGGACGACGGGGACCGCGTGACCATCGCCTGTGCGACCGACGGGGATGCCGGCGGGATCGGCCGGCCGGCCGCCGAGCTCGCCGCGCTCCGCCGGGAGGAGGCCGTGGCCGCCGCACGGGTGATCGGCGCGGCCGAGCCCCGGTTCCTCGGTTTTCCCGACGGGCGGCTCGCCTACGCCGGGTACGACCTGGTCGCGGTCCTCGGGCGGCTGGTGCGCGAGGAGCGGCCCTCGCTCGTCTACACCCACGACCCGGACGACGCCCACCCCGACCACGCGCACCTCGGGCGCGCTGTGATCGACGCCTGCCGGCGGGCGGGCGCGCCATGCTTCCCCGAGCTCGGCCCCGACCCCCACCGGGTCGACGCGCTCCGCCTCTTCGAGGTCTGGACACCCGTCCGCGAGGTCGCAGTTCTCGTCGACATCTCGAGCACCGTCGGGCGGAAGGCGGCCGCGATCCGGTGCCACGCCTCACAGACCCGGCTCGTCGCCTTCGAGGAGATCATCCTCGGCCTGAACCGCTACCGCTCCATCCATCAGCGGACCGCGACGCACGTCGAGGCCTTCGGCACGGCCCGTACGACCTGGTGATCATCAATAAGTCCCGCGGCGGCGATTTCCCATCCATGAAGATGGTGGTGGCGATCATCCGCGACAGCCAGCTCGAGGCGGTCAAGCTGGCGCTCGACGAACACGGGTACGGTTCGATCACGGTCACAGACGCCCGGGGCCGGGGGGAGCAGCGCGGTCTCCGGCAGCAGTACCGGGGGGCAGAGTACGAGATCGACCTGCTGCCGAGGATCCGGGTCGAGGTCGCGGTCCACGCCACCGCGGTCGAGCGCGTGGTGGACCTGATCTGCGAGGCGGCCCGGACCGGGGAGCCCGGAGACGGCAAGGTCTTCGTCTTCCCGCTCGATGACGCGGTCCGGGTCCGGACCGGCGAGCGGGGCGAGGGCGTGCTTTAGGCACGCTCGAGCCGGAGGAGGGGCGAGGCCCGGTCCACGAATGCGCCCAGGAACGGCGCGAACTCATCGGACCAGCAGGCCGGTCCGGCCAGGAGCTCGCGCTCGCCGAGAGCGCGGCGGACGTGCTTGCCGAGCGAGACCTGGAGGACCGCGTCCGAGCCGAGGAGGTCGCCGGCCGTTCTGTACCGGCGTGCGACCTCGACCACGTATCGCCCGTCCTCGATGAACGGCCCCGCGACGGCCTCGCCGGGGGCCGCGTACTTCTCGCGGAACTTCTCGGCGTTCTCGCGGTTCCAGAGCGGCGGGCCCTGGTGGCGTGCGATGGCCGGGAGGGAGTTGACCAGGAGCTCGAAGAGGAGGAGGCAGTGGTCGGGGCCCATCTCGGCGTCGGCCCGGTTCACGACGAACCCATGCCGCTCGAGGAGCTGGGCCAGGCCATCGAGGCTCTTGCGGAGCTGGGGCACGACCACATCCTCGATCAGGTTCGGCGTCGGGAAGCGGACCGCGTAGAGCGCGGTCCCCCGCTCGGCGATCCGGGCGGCAAAGGCATCACAGGCGATCGGGGACTCGGACCGGTGCTCGAAGAACGCGACCGAGGGGGCCGCGAGGTACCCCCGGGCGAGCTCGACGAACTCCATCATGCGCGAGAGCGAGACCGAGGCCGAGACGTTCCGATTCGGATCGACCGGGTCGATCACGACGAGTGGCTCGGTGAACCGTTTTGCCGCATGCTTCTCGAGGTCGATCACGGTCCCAGGGCGCCAGGCGCTCGCGCCCTCGAGGACGGCACGGAACGAGCCGTAGTGGAGGACCAGGAGTTCGCAGAGGTACCCGGCGAACCCCTCGGTCATCTGGTCCGAGCCGTAGACTCCGCCGGCCTGGGCCAGGCGCTTGAGCAGAAGGACGTCGTCGACCAGGTCGCCGATCCGGGCGGTCACGTACCGCGTGTGGAATGGGGTCCGGTCGACCGCGCTCTGGATCCCGGCCGCGGACGCGACCCGGTAGCACGGGACCAGGTCCACGTCGATCCCGTCCACGGTCGCGTTTATGTACGGATGCTCGGCGTACTTCTCGCGGTAGCCGTCCCCGAACTCGAGGGCGATCGTCCGGGCTAGGGCGAGCCCGTCCCGCTCAAGGGCCTCGCGCTCGAGATCGGGCGGGAAGAGGAGGAAGAGGTCGAGGTCGCGGTCCCCCCGGACCCAGGTCCCGCGGGCGGCCGAACCGACGACCATCGCCTCGACTCCCCGGCCCTCGATCGCGGGGACTAGCAGATCGATCACGGCCTGGAGATGGCGGAGCTCGTCCGGACGCGGCCGGATCTCGCGGAGGACCTCGGCCCGGATCGCGTCGGTCAGAGCCGCACCTCCGCGAGCGGCTCGTACACCGGGCCCGCGGGCGTGAGCGTGCTTTTCATCACCCGGAACGACTCGACCAGGAAGGAGCCGAAGCCGGTCGGGGGGAGGGCCCGGAGCCGTTCGAGGAGCGAGGGGTGGAAGGCCTTGACCCGCGCGACCGTCGCGTGGCCTCGGAACGCCCGGCGTTCAGGGGGGAAGCCGAGCGGCGCGAGGGCCTCGCCGACCGATTTGGCGAGCGCAGCGAGCGAGCCGTCGTCCTCGAGCGCACACCAGATGGTCCGTGGCGACGACCGGTTGTTGCCGACGACCGGGCCGACCTCGAGCTCGAACGGCGCCTGCCGGACGGCCCTGAGGGCGTCCGCGACCGCCGGGAGTCGGTCGGCCTCGACCTCGCCGAGGAACGCGAGCGTGACGTGGATGAGCGCCGGGTCCACGAACGAGAGCCGGGCCTCCGAGCCGCGGAGGCCCTGCGCCGCCTCGCCGATCCGGGCCCGCAAGTCCTCGGGGAGGTCGACTGCGACGAAGGTCCGCACCATGGGGGAGAGTGTGGGCGTGAGAGCTACAAAGCAGGATCGGTCGGACAGGGTCATACCAGGGCGCGAACGAGTCCGAACACCTCGGCCCGCACCGAGGCGTCGAGCCCGAGGACCACGGCGAGGTATACCCCAGCCCCGACACCCACCGCACCGGCCGCGAGCGGCAGGCTCGTGAGCGGGACGAGGGCTCGGTACCCGAGCACGGCCACGGCCATCAAGCCCGCCCCCGCGAGGATTGCTCCGACCGGCCGTACCTCGAACCGGACCCGGACCGTCCGGTCGAGCAGGGCCCGGGCCAGGAGGCTCGCGACGACCATCGAGAGGAGCATGCCGAGGGCCGCACCGGTCACGCCCCAGGTCGGGATCAGGACCAGGTCGGCCAGGACCAGGGTCGCGGCCCCGGCGCCGGCCGCGACAAATGCCCCGCGTGGCCGGCCGACAGCCGAGAGGGCCATCCCCTCGAGGAGCGAGCCGACCGCGGCGATCTCGGCGAGCAGAAGCAGAGCCAGGGCCGGCGCAGCCTCGGCGAAGTCGGCGCCGTAGAAGAAGTAGAGGAGGCGGTCCACGAGGAGCAGGCCGCCCGCCGCGGCCGGGACCGCGATCAGGAGGGCGAAGGTCCAGGCCCGGGCGAGGGCGGCGCCGATCGCGGGGTACGCGCCGTCCCGGGCCCAGCCCGCAATCCGCGGGGCGAGCGAGGCCCGGACGGGCATGGTCGAGAGGACCGCGAGGGCCGCGAGCTGGAACGGCGTGCGGTAGAGCGCGACCTCCCGGTCCGAGAGGAGGTAGCCGAGCAGGAGCGTGTCCGCGTTCGCGGCCACCACCGCGACGAGCGAGAGGAGGAAGGACCAGAGCGCGAACGACCCGAGCGAGTGGAGGTGCCGTAGGCCGAAGCGCGTGAACCTGAGCGTGAGAAAGCGACGGTTCACGAGCGCCGCCCCGAGCGTGCCAGCCACAAGCCCGCCCGCGAGCCCGGCCGCGCCGTACCCGAGCGCGACCGCGCCGACCTGGACTCCGACCCGGACTCCGACCCCGACCAGGTCCGCGGTCTGCGTGACCCCAGCCTGCCCGCTCGCGTAGACCCCGGTCGCGATGATCCCGGCTCCGGTCGAGGCGAGGAGGGCGAGGGCGAGCCAGAGGAGGAGGCCCGCGGCCTCGAGGTCGATGAGCAGGGGTCGGGCCAGGAAGAGGGCGCCGACCACAGCGAGGGCGAGCGCGGACCGGACCGTCGCGTAGGCCGAGAGATGGGCAGCAGGCTCGTCTCCCTCGGCGATCCGCTGGACCGCGGCCCCGCCGAGGCCCGGGTCCGAGGCGAGGAGGAGGAAGCCGAGGTAGGCCGCGAGGACGTAGAAGGCGCCGAGCGCGGCCGCGCCGGCTGTATGCGCGATATAGACGGTCGAGGCGAAGCCGAGCAGGGTCGAGCCGATCGTCGTGAGGAGGCCGATCAGGGACTGCCGGCGGACCGGCGAGACCGCCATCAGCCGGGCAAGGCGGGAGCGCACGGATCTAGTATGCGCCCCCGCCGGGCCATAAGGCTGCGCCCCGGCGATCCCTTGATGGGCTCAGGGGGTATACGGGGGCGCATGACCGATGCAGTGATCCGCGTCCAGGGGCGCGGGGAGGTCGGGGCCGAGCCCGACCAGGTGGTGCTCGCGTTCCAGGCCCGGGGCGAAAACCCGGCGTACGGCGAGGCGGTCGCGCGGGCCGCGCGGCTCGTGGAGCGGCTCCGCGAGGCCCTTGATGCGCAGGGGATCGCGCGGACGGCCCTGAAGACGACGCGGTTCGGTACCGACGCCGACTACCAGTGGCTTGAAGAGCAGCAGCAGCGGGTCTTCCGCGGGTACGTCGTGACCCACGGGCTTCGGCTCGAGCTGGCGCGCACGGTCGACGCCGGTGCCGTGCTCGACGCGATCGCGCGCGAGGCGCCGGGGGTCGAGGTCCAGGTCTCATTCGAGCTTGGGGACCGGCAGGGCTTCCGGCAGCGCCTCCTCGCTGCGGCGGTCGGAGCCGCGCGGCAGAATGCGGCCACGATCGCAGAGGCGGCTGGCCTGCGCCTCGGGGCCGTGGTCGGGATCGAGTACGGCTGGACCGAGCTCCGGTTCGCGTCGCCGCTGCAGGTCGAGGCGGCGGCGCTCATGAGTCGGGCCGCGCCCGCGACCTCGTTCGAGCCCGAGGAGGTCCGGAGCGAGGAGACGGTCATGATCAGCTACGCGATCGCCGGCCCCGCGGACCGAGTACCATAACAGCAATTATTAATCGAGGCCAACAGGTACTCTGATTGGTGCCGCCCAACTACTCCCGCCGATTCGCTGTCGATCGCCTGGTCGTGGTCAACCAGCACGAGTCCCGGGCGGATGAATACCAACGGTTGATGGACTCGAGGCGGGAGGAAGAACGGCGGCTCTTCTCGGCTCTCCTTCATGCGGAGGCGACCCTGAAGGCGAACCCGGCAGCGGGGAAGCATATCTCGACGGATCGACTGCCGAAGGAATACCGTGCTCTGGCCACCGGGGCGAGTATCTGGAAGCTGGACTTGCGTGACGGATGGCGCTTGATTTACCGAGTCGCTACCGAGGGGTCAACGGTAACGGTAGAAATGATCGAGTGGTTCTCCCTTACGGAGTACGAACGGCGGTTCAACTACTGAGAGTCACGCAAGGCGGAGGTGCGGTTTGCTCAGGATCTCCCGGACGAGCTCCGGGTTATGGGTCCATACCACAAAGCCTTCATTGTCAATCAGGATCTTCCCCGAGTCCCATAAGTACTCGATGATCTGGCGGAAGGTCCCGTACTGCATCCGACGTGGGAGCGCCTGCCAGAGCGCCTTTCTCTTGAACTCGCCCGAGTGCTCCTGTAAGAAGGTCTCGACCATCAGGATCGTATCGAGCTGGGGCGAGTGGAGCGCCTCGGCTGACGATGCCATATCACAGTTCATCGTCTCACAAGTGTGTATACTCTTCGATCCATCCCCTTGGTCAGGATAGGACAGCAACAGAATCGGAAATAACATGATCGAGATCACGATCGCAGAAGCGGCTGTGGCCCGGGGCATGATCGAGACCGAGTACGGCAAAAGAGCGAGGGCCGAGTAAACACCGGTTCGAGTCGTCACTCCTGGTCGAGGTCGGGGCAATGCTCGCATGGACGGGTCCGATCGGCTTTGAACCGCAGAAAATTCGAGGAGAGAAGTAGGTCACCATTTAGCTATGCGATCCTTTGATCGCCTGCGGTTGGGAAGATCGTCGGGTCCGGATACGAATTTTTCGAAAGGTCGATCCCTTTTTTTCCGATGGGTTGCTAAAGGGATTACATCATCGTAGGAGAGCCGACCGTGCCGATCGAGAACGTGCAAGTCTATACCTTGGAGTTTTGTCCAAATTGCGACCTCCTCAAGGCATATCTGAAGGAGCGCGGGGTCCGGTTCACCGAGGAGGACATGTCCTCCGCGGGCGCGCTGACCGAGCTCCGTATCAACGGCGTCTTCGTCTCGGAGGCGCCCGTGCTGAGAAAGGGGAACGTCTTCCTGACCTCGACCGAGCTCTTTCTCGGCGGCGCCGTGAACCGGGACGCAGTCGACTCGCTCCTTGCAGGTGCGTGAGCCCGTGACGCCGCCGAATCCGGGCGGCCAGGCGACCCTCGACGGCGTCTGGCTCCCCGCCATGCCCCCTGTCCGGCGCTCGGACGGGCATATCCTCGAGTGGGACCGCGAGCGGATCGTCCGGATGATCCTGACCGAGACGAGCCTCGTCAGGACCTTCTACGATGGCGAGGGCGCCGACGAGGAGACCGCGCGGACGATCGCGCGCGAGGTCGAGGAGCGAGTCCGGCAGCTCTCGCTCAAGACCCTCTCCGGGCCGCTGATCCGCGAGATCATGAACATCGTGCTCCTCGAGCACGGGCTGGTCCGGTTCCGGAACGTGCTGACCCGCGTGGGCACGCCGGTCTACGACGCCCACCAGATCGACGTCGGGCGCGGCTTCGAGGCCCACGACAACGCGAACCTGCAGGAGAACGCCGAGACCTCGCACAAGAAGAAGGCCGACAAGATCTCGAAGGAGCAGTACCTCCTCCAGCTCCCGCCCGAGATCGCGGACCACCACCTCTCGGGCGACCTGCACGTCCATGACCTCGAGTACTTCGGGACCAGGCCATTCTGCCAGGACTGGGACCTCCGCTACTTCTTCTACTACGGCCTGATGCCCGACGGCAACGGGACCAAGGCCTCAGTCGCGGGGCCGGCGAAGCGGGCCGAGGTCGCGGTGCTCCACGCGGTCAAGGCCCTCGGCTCGGCCCAGACCAACTTCGCGGGGGGCCAGGGCTACTACAACTTCCTGACCTTCCTCGCGCCGTACGTCGAGGGGACGCCGTACGAGGAGATCAAGCAGCTGATGCAGATGTTCGTGTACGAGATGACGCAGATGATGGTCGCCCGCGGCGGCCAGCTCGTCTTCTCGTCGGTCCAGCTCTCGCCGGGCGTGCCGGCGCTCTGGAAGGACAAGCCCTGCGTCTACAAGGGCAAGGTCTGGGACGGCGAACAGGCCCCGCTCCGGTGCTACGGCGAGTTCGAACGCGAGGTCCGGCTCCTCTTCCTGGCCCTGATGGAGGTCATGCTCGAGGGCGACGCCTGGGGCAAACCTTTCAACTTCCCCAAGCCCGAGATCTCGATCGAGCCCGACTTCATGAACGAGGACGAGGCCTACAACGCGGCCCACCCCGACCTGCCTACGTACCGCGACCTCTACCTCAGCTCATTCGAGCTCGCCTCGAAGTTCGGGACACCCTACTACGACAACCAGCTCCCGGCGTACCGCGGCGCGGGCAAGGGGATCTCGTGCTACCAGTGCTGCGCGTACCAGTTCTCGGCCGTGGCCGACAACGACTCGCACTTCGAGGACAAGCTCCACTTCCGCGAGGGCCGGCACTTCTCGATGGGCTCGTGGCAGGTGGTCTCGGTCAACTGCCCGCGCGCGGCCTACATCGCCGAGGGCTCGGACGAGCGGCTCTTTGCCGAGCTCAAGGCCCTGATGGACAAGGCGGTCGAGACCTTCCGGATCAAGCGGCGCTGGATGAACATCATCCGGACGAACGGGCGGATGCCGTTCGCAATGCAGCGGCCCAAGGACCCGAACACGGGCGAGCGCGGGTCGGTCGCGGTCGACCTGGACCCGCTCGTGTACACGATCGGGGTGGTCGGGGTCAACGAGATGGTCCAGCACCACTGCGGAGCCCAGCTCCACGAGAGCCGCGAGGCGTTCGTGCTCGCGGTCCGGGCCATGACCGAGCTCGAGCTCTACTCGCGCGAGCTCTCGGCCAGGCATGGGATGACGATCGCGCTCGCGCGGACGCCGGCCGAGACGACCGGGCAGCGCTTCGCGGTCGCGGACCTCCTCGACCGGCGATTCCGGGACCACGCGACCAAGGTGATCAAGGGCGACCTCGAGGACGGCCTCCGCAGGCTCGGCACGACGAACGACCTGCCGATCTACTACACGAACGGGACCCACGTGGCCCCGGGCGCGCCCGTCTCGCTGACGAAGCGGATGGAGCTCGAGCACGTCTTCTTCCCGATCGTCGATGGGGGGAACATCTTCCACATCTGGCTCGGCGAACGCCGGCCCGACCCCCGCGGGCTGATGGAGATGGCCTTCAACCTCTGCAGAAAGACCCAGATCGGCTACTTCGCGTTCACGCGCGACCTGACCGTGGCCCTCCGGCAGTTCCGCGAGCACCGGCCCGAGACCCGCCTCGAGACCCTCAGTTCGGTCGACGCCCGGGCCGAGGTCTGAGCCCGGCCTCGCCCTTTTCTCTCCGCCGGGGATGGAAACCATCATATAACTCCGGGCCCCCTACGAGCCTCGTTCTCAGGAGGGAGCAAGGAAATGTCATTGGTGGACTGCATCAGGATGGACGTGGTGACGGCCTCCTCCGACGAGCCGGTCGGGGACGTTGCCCGTATGATGGACGAGCGGGACGTGGGCAGCGTGGTGATCGAGCGCGACGGCTGCCCGATCGGGATCGTGACGGACCGGAACCTCGCCCTGCGCGTCTGCGCGAGGAACATCGACCCGGAGAACACCTGCGTCAGCGACGTGATGACCTGCGACCCGTTCGTGGTCGACAAAAACGACACGCTCTGGAACGTGATGGACGTCGCCCGCGAGCAGGGGGTCCGGCGGTTCCCGGTCGTGGACGACGCCCAGCGGCTGGTCGGGATCATCACCATGGACGACGTGGTCCGGATCCTCGCGAACGAGAAGAGCTGCGTCACGGACATCATCCGGCAGTCGTCGCCCGAGGCCCGCTAGGCGAGCACGGAGGGGACTTCGTCTCTCCTTCCCCTTTTCTGGGAGAACCGATCTCTGCCGCCGGCGACGGAGGCGGGCAGGGGATGGACGGCGTCGTCCCGAAAACTACTTGATGCGCGGAGGGATAGCACGCGCCCTGCCCGCAGACCGCCGGGCGAGGAGATCGTCGTCGTGCTGGCGGCCTGGACCAGGGCCTTCCAGGACATGACGGCCGGGATCTGCCTCTTCACCTCTCGCCGCTCGCGGCGGCCGACTACGCGGGGATTATCTCGGCCGTGATCGGCATGCCCGTCAACGGGGACGAGTTCATGCGGATAGGGGAGCGGATCTGGACCGTGCAGAAGCTCTTTAACCTCGAGGCCGGGTATGGACGGGCGGACGACACGCTCCCCGGCCGGCCGGATCTGGAGCCGCGAGCCGCTCCTCGACGAGTACTACCGCGAGAGGGGCTGTGACGACCGGGGCCTCCCGACCCCGGAGAAGCTCGCAGCGCTCGGGCTCGGGTAGGGCGCGGGGCATGCCCCGCCTTTCTCGTCGGGGATGCTGCCGGCCTCCGCCCACAGGCCTGCTTCTTCATCCGGGGGCGCCCCTCGCTCGATCAGGACGTGCTCTCGAGCGGGGTCGCAACCATGGCCCGGGCCTCGGAACAGGGCTATCTCTCAGGACCGCCGATGGAATACGGGGGTTCCGCATGGTCCTGGTCGTCGACACGGAAGCGACGGGGCTGCCGCTCTGGCGGACACGGATAAAACCCCGCCGTTCCAGGACCGGGATCAGCCGGGCTGAGGGATACGGGGCAGCTTTCCGGTCATACCACGACGTTGACCTGGACCACGCCGACCATTCGGGAGGGGGTGAGGGGGCCCCCCCCGCCGCCGCAAGGTCCTCGAGGTGGAGGCGAATAGCGTCCAGGATCATGGCCATCGCCTCCTCCCACGTCTCGCCCTGTGCGTAGCAGCCCTGGAGCTCGGGGCTGAACGCGGCATAGCCGCCCTCGTCCTGCTCGATCACGACGGTCACGCGGTACTCTGCCATGGGCTCACCGTATGACTATGAACTGTAGAAGGTCTTGAAGATTCGAGCCGGCCTGGAGATGCCCCTCCCCCTGCACGTCCGCCGGCATCCGCGCCCTCCTGCACACGCCGCAGCGGTGACCGTCTCGGCGGGGGACTGGGGGATACGCTTCAAGAGAGGGGTACTGCCGTCACCGCCGTTCCGGGTTCACCTTGCGCGTGTCCACAGCGGCGAGAAAGTCCGTGGCCGGCCCGACGAATGCGTCCGGTTGCGTCCTTGCGAAGAGATGATCTCCGTCAACAAGGATCAGTTTCGCGCCGCAAATGCCGCCTGCATGTTCCCGGGATAGTATCACCGGAACAAACGGATCCCTCGTTTCGTTCACAATCAGGGTCGGAGTCGTGATACGTCCGATAACCGTCCGGCCGTCAAACTGCGCCACCGCCTCGTCCATCATCAGCGTAAAGACGGACGCCACCCTCCGCTTGAGCGCCGTGACGAGCCGGCTCATCCGCCGCCGGCCCGAGCGCCCCGTATACGCGGGGATGAACCGTGCCCCTACAAAGATGAGACTTGCTGCCGCAAGGAGTCCCCCGTGTACGCACAGACCATGCCGACAGGAATACCCCGGGCCGTCCTCACCGGGGCGTTCCGCGGCGTGTGGTCCCCACCACACCCTGGGCGACCCCGCCGGCTCGAGGGATGCGACACCGCCTTTACGAGCCCTTCCGGAGCAGCCGCATGACCAGGTACACGCCGCCGGCGATCACCACGAGGTAGAAGGCCCCGTTGACGGGCGGCACGTACTGGTCGGCCACCCAGTACCGGACCGCCTCCTGCACGGCGAGATAGAGCTGCATTGTCGCGAAGAGGACGAGGAGCAGGACGATCCCCGCCAGGCCCGTGACCACGAACGCGGAGAGGGACTCCCCGGCGTCCCGCCGGGAACGGCATCAGTCATGGTGCCGCCTCCGCCCGAGGAGGACGAGCGCGAGCCCGAGGAGGGCGGCCGGCCCGCCGAAGCCCGGGGTCCGGGTCGGGGTCAGGACCGGCATCATCACCCCGGTCTCCCGGGCCGTGACGAACTCCCCCGTATCGATCCGCCGGACCGCGAACTCTTTGCCCCCGGTCGCAGTCGTGTTCGGGGCGAGGTTCACAGACCGCGAGCCCCGCTCGACGATCACGTCGCCGCTCCAGAGCACGGCCTCGACCTCGTAATTGTGCTGGTCCGGGACCGAGAGGGTGACGTTCCGGGTCACGGTCGCCCCCGGACGGATGGAGCCCACCGTCGTCCACTGCCGGTCGGCGAGGAGCCGGGCATCGGCCTCCCGTGCCTTGATCTCGACGACGAGGTCCAGGTTCGGCCCGTCCCCCTGGTTCGTCAGCTGGACCTCGGCCTCGATCCGTGCCCGGCCGTGCTCGACCCCCCGGACCAGGAAGTCCATGTCCGTGATGGTGATCGGAGTTCGGGCGTCGTCCGGCGGCAGCCGCTCGAAGGAGCGGACCGTCACCTCGCCGCCGGCCTGCTGCACGCCCACACCGGTCAGGCTCGCACGGACCCGGTACGAGCCCCGGCGGGGCAGGGTCAGCTCGTAGGACACCACGACCGTGCTCCCCGGGCGGACCGGGTCGAACTTCCGCGTCCCCTCGTGGACGCGAAGGCCGGTCTCGTCGTCGAGCACCTCGACCCGGAGCATCCCGGCTCCGACCCCGGGGCCCGACCAGTGCTGGATCGTCGTGCTCACGTTGAGGACCACCGCTCCGGCCGTCACGTTCACGGGCTCGACCGTGATCCCGGTCACGCCGGCCGTCCCCTCGCGGAGGCACCCCGCCGTGGCGACCACGAGGACGGCGACGATCAGAAGGAGAGGCCAGTGCGAGCTCACCATCGTCATCGTCGAGGTAGTCTCCCTGGGCACCCGATAAGTCTTTCCTTCTGCCCCGCCGGAGGGTGATCGCGGCCATCATGCGGGACCCGGACGAGTGCCCCCGCCCGAGGGACGGCCAGATGGGCCGGCATCGGCTCGGAGGGCGGGCCCGTCGCCGGCGGGACGGACCGGAAGCGTTATTGACCCGCAGGAGGTTACATCCGGCTGGTGAATCAGGATGGCAGAGACTGAAACCGGCATGATCGTCGACCACCCGCTCGCGGCCCGGGCCCAGTGCGAACGCGACGGGCTCCTGGCGCTCGCCGGCGACCTCGAGCGGATCGAGTACATCGCGGACTCGTTCCTTCTGATGAAGAAGAGCGATCCGAACTACGTCCCCGACTTCAGAAACCCGGAGCTGAGCGAGATGGGGGACGACATCGCCAGGATCGCCGACCATATCCAGGCGAGGATCGAGGGGCTGAAACAACTCGACCGGGAGCTGAGGGAGACGGTCGGGCTCTGCTAACCCGGAGAACACCCCCTTTTCCTTTCACCCGGTCGTCGAGCCGCAGTGCCGGCCCTGCCGGCGGGGGCACGCCTCCGCCCGAAAACGAGATGTCCCCGGAGCGCCATCACCCCGCGAGACCGTGGCGACCCTCTACACGATCGGCGCCGGGAGGAAGAGCGCCGAGACCTTCTTCGAGACCCTGCGGGCCCACGGCGGGGCCCGCGTCCTCGACGTCCGGCGCCGGAACCGTTCGCAGCTCGCCGGCTTCGCGAAGGGCACGGACCTCCCGTACCTGATCCGCTCGACCGCCGGCATCGGGTATCACCACTGGGTCGAGGCCGCCCCCGGCGAGGAGCTCCTCTGCGCCTGGCAGGCCGGCGACCTCGGGTGGGACGCGTACGAACGCCGGTACCTCGCCGGCCTCAAGGTCGAGCGGGCCGTCGACGGGGTCGTGCCGGCCGAACTCGTCTCGGCCTGCCTCCTCTGTGCCGAGCCGACCCCGGACCGGTGCCACCGCCGGCTCCTGGCCGAGCACCTCGCGACCCGGTTCCCCGAGCTCGAGGTCGTCCACCTCTGACGGCCCGGCACGAACCGTTCATCCGCCCCTTCCGCCGCGATATCCGATCGCCCGAGCACCGCCGGGGAGGAGGGCGACGACCCCGACAATCAGGACGGAGAGCGCAAGGGTCACGAGCACGACGAGAGGGAGGTAGAGGGGCGAGGCCGGCGCGACGCCGACCCCGGCGAGCAGACCGATCAGGAGGTCGATGATCCCGGCGTGGACCAGGTAGATCCCGTACGACGCCGCTCCGAGTGCAGCGAGGGGGGCGAAGAGACGGGGGCGCCGGGCGAAGAGCGGGGCCCTCGCGGCCCGGTAGAGCAGGGCCGCTCCGACGAGGTAGGCCGCCGGCTCGAGGAAGAACGAGAGGAGGGCGAGGGCGAGCAGGACCGGCGACGGCGCCTGGAAGGCCGCGTATCGGGCTCCGCCGAGAAGGAGCGCGGCAAGGACGACCGGGGTGGCCCGCAGCGGCGTGAGCCGTGCGAGGAGGCGGTTGAAGTCCACCGGCCGGGCTGCGGCCGCCATCCCCGCGACATAGAAGGGGAGGTACCCGGCAAACGAGAGCCCCTGGAGAAGGATCGCGTTCTGCGCCCACCCGATCGGGGCGAGGAAGAGAAGGGCCTTGCCCAGGAAGTATGCCGAGGCGAGGAGCGAGAGCAGGGCCAGCCGTGGAAGAAGGGCTCCGGAGGCGAGCCGCCGCACCCGGGGCGCGAGCACGGGGTAGAGGAGGGCGAGCTCGACCATGAGCGGCACGAACCAGAGGTGGAAGTAGGCCGTGCCGGTCAGGAGCCGGACGAGCGCCTCGGCCGGGTTCGGCGCCGGCCCGGTTGCGAGGTAGAGGAGGGAGAAGAGCAGGTACGGCGGCAGCAGGAGCCCGAGCCGGTGGGCGACGAAGGGACCGGCAGCGACCGGGGGCGGGTGCCGGGTCATCAGCACGAAGCCCGAGACGGCGACGAAAAGCGGGACGGCGACGTGCGCCGCGACGTCAAGCACGAGGTACGGCGTCAGCAGGGGACCGGCTGCACCCGACAGCACGGCCGGGTCGACCGCGTGGATGACCAGGACGGCCAGGATCGCCACGCCCCGGAGGTACTCGAACTCCACGAGCAGACCGCGACGCCCCGGCACAGGAAAGGATGTGGTCGGACACGGAAAAAAACCATGCCCCCTCGGGGCCGGACAGAACAGGGCCGAGCCAGGATTCATGCGCACCATTCCGTACCCGCCGGCACTTTCGCTCCGGAGATGAAGGTTATTACTCCGGCTCGTGCAACCAGAATCCATGGGACCGGGGGATCTCTCGGCCCCGGAGTGACTCCATGATCCGGTATAACTCGGTCGTCCTCTTCAGCGACGACGTTCCCCGCCTGCGTGACTTCTACCGCGACCTCTTCGACCTCGAGATCGCGCTCGACCTCGGCGGGCTCGTATCCTTCTCGTGCGGCATCTCTATCTGGGAGGCCGCCGACGTCCGTACGATGGTCTACGGCGGTCACGACCTCTCGCCGCCGGCCGAACGGCCACGGCAGGAGTGCTACTTCGAGACCGACGCGATCGAGGCCTTCCTCGAGGCGATCGAGGGCCGGGTCACGTTCGTTCACCCGCTCCAGACCGCGCCCTGGCAGCAGCAGACGGTCCGGTTTCTCGACCCCGACGGCAACCTGATCGAGGTCGGGGAGGGGATGGACACGGTCGCCCGCCGGCTCGCGGGCGAGGGGCTCGGCCCCGACGAGGTCGCAGGACGGACCCTGATGCCGATCGAGTTCGTGAACGCGGCCCTCGGGAGGTCCGACAATGCCTGAGTCGGTCTCGACCTGCCAGAGCTGCGGCATGCCGCTCGCCGCATCCGGAGACCGGGGCACAGAGGCCGACGGAGGCCCGAGCCCGTACTACTGCCGGCACTGCTACCGGGACGGGGCCTTCACCGAGCCCGGGGCCACGATCGAGGCGATGGCCGAACGGGGCGGGGCGATGATGTCGGGGATGTTCGCGATCCCGCCCGACAGGGCGCGGGGCTTCACGCTCCAGCAGCTCCGCCCCCTGCTCCGCTGGAGCGGCCGGCTGATCCCGGGGTGCGGGAGCTGCGGCATGCCCATTGTCGACCTCACCGAGGCCGGAACCGAGGCCGACGGAGGCCCGAGCCCGTACTACTGCATCCACTGCTTCCGGGACGGGGCGTTCGTCGACCCGGATCTCACGCGCGAGAGGATGATCGAGCAGTACGCGCCTCTGCTCGCTCGCGAGCTCGGGATGCCGCTCGACCGGGCGAAGGCGATGGTGAGGGCCTTTACCGCGACCCTGCCCCGCTGGGCGTAAGGAGGCGGAACCTCTCGTCGCTGGTGACGGTCCGGAAAAGGCCCTCAGCGGGCGAAATAAAAGAGAAAGGGGAAGGAGTGGCGCTCAGGCGGCGCGGGTCGACCCGTCCGAGAGGGTCTGGGTGCCCTTCGCGTTTCCGCCGAACTGGTTCGAGCCGAGGCTGATGCCCTGGCTCTGGATTGCCCAGAGGGCGTAGTCGCCGCTCTTCGAGACCGTGTTGCCGCTGAGCGAGCACCGGTCGGAGTCGAAGAGGACCATGCCCGACTGCGTGTGGGTCGTCACTTTGTTGTTCGAGATCGTGTTCGCGGACGAGTAATCCAGGAAGATCCCGTGGTTCTCGTTATCGGTCACGGTGTTCCCGGTCAGGGTGTTCCCGGTCGTGAAGTCCACGTAGAGCCCCATCCGGCCGTTGCCGGTCACGGTGTTGCCGACGATCCGATTGCGTGTCGAGTCATAGACGATGCCACTCGCGGTGCGCCCGGTCGAGGCGAGCCAGACTCCCATCTCCTTGTTGTCGGAGATCGTGCAGGACTCGACCACGTTTCCCGAGCACTTGGACCAGATATAGAAACCCTGCGAGTTCCCGCTCACAGTGCACCCGGTGATGACGTTGTTGTTAGATTCGCGAAGGCTGATCCCCGCCCTCACGTTGCTCGTGGATGTTACGGACTCAATCCGTCCGCCATTCACCCCTCTGAAATAAATGCCGTCATACCAGTCCTGAAGGCGGACGTTCTTCACAGTGACACCCGTGAGCGTCTTCCCGCCCTTCTGAACAAGGATGCCGAAGCTGCCGCCGGCGTCAGAGCCGCGGATCGTGTGACCGTTCCCGTCGATCGTGACGCCGGACGACTGGACCCAGATCGCGGGAGACTTACCGCCCGTGATGTCCTTCGCGAGGACATAGGTGCCAGGCGATGAAATTACAGTCGGGCCGGTGATAGTCGTCGCGCCGAGTACCGCAGGGATGGCCGCGATAAGGACCAGCGCGATGAGACCGGACCTCAAAATCAGGCTGTGCTTCATGCGATCCTTTCGGTTGAGAATACCCCTATAAACCCTTTCCTTTCCAAAAGAGGGAAGAATTGCGATCGTTCTAATTCCGCATTCTCAACAAAGCATATATACTTTCTTGTGATTGTGACGATGTTCGTAATGTGCGCGCGCACGTTTGTACGCAAATCGTATAGTCGGAGAAGGACGTGCCGCACCACGGACGCGCCCGGATGGAGAGAAGAAGCAGGCGTGAAGGACTCGGTCGACGAGCGCGTGCCGCCTGTATCCCTGAGGAGACAGAGAATCAGTCCGGGAGTTAGCAGCCCTCAAGCCGGGCCCGGACCCAATCCCAGCCCCGGAGGAGATCGAATGAATAATAGGATGTCTCGCCGTCCTCCTCGAGGACAAACCCGAGAGGCTCGACCGCGCCGAAGCCTGCCATGCCGACGACCGTGTACCGGACCCGGACGACGGGCGTCAGCACGCGGCCGCCGGCCTCGACCGAGGCGCCGAATCGGACCGCGTCCTTCGCGATCACGCTCGTGCCTCCCTCACGATGGCCCGGATCTCGGGCCGAAGAAAGAGCCGGAGCGCCGGGAGCATCACCCGGATGGGCGAGCGGACCCGGATCTCGCCGTCCGCGTCCCAACCGAAGACCGGGCCGTTGAAGACCGGGGTCGCGTTCAGGGCGAACCAAGGCTGGGCCGCGAGCACTCCCCGCAGAGCCATCAGCGCGCCGAAGGTCTCCCCGGTCGTCGCGGCGTCGCCGGTCCCGAAGACGAGGTCGAGTCGGAGTCGGATCCGGGTCTCGCGCAGGGTCGCGACGATCAGCCGCTGGAGGTCCGGCCAGGCCCGGAGCACGAGCCCGATCGTCTCGAGCACCCGCCCGAGGGTCTCGGTCGCTGGCTGGGACGGAACCTCATCCGGGGCCTCCGCAGGCGCTCCCGCCGTGGGCGCCGCTCGCTTCGGGAGGGGAAGCCGGAACCGCAGGCCGAGCAGGCGCAGCTCGAGCCGCTGGCACCCCCCCTCGAGCCGGAGGTGGAGGCCGACGAGGCCCCAGGCGAGCTCGGCCACGGTCTCGCAGGCGCCGGCCCGGACCGTCGCGACAAGCGGCACGAAGGTCAGGTAGAGCAGAATGAGAATGACCAGGACGACGACGATGATCGCGAGCGTCAGCAGGACCGGCATGTGTCGGAAAGAGGGAAATGGGGGTGATCGGAGATCAGAGCTGACTCGAGGTCGAGGGGTCGCAGCCCTCGTCGGTCTCGGCGGCCGATGAGACGTCCCCCGTGCCCTTCTGGCACTTGAGAGCGTCGATCACCTGGGGCACGAGCGAGGACGAGAGCGTCCCGACGACCTCTGCCAGTTCAGACTTCTTCTTGAGCAGATGGACCTGTACGCCGGTCGGCCCGCAGACCGTTCCGTCCAGCACCACGACCGCGATCGGCGTCACGCCGGCGGCGGCCCCGACACCCGACCCCTCGCCCCCGGCGCCGGCCTGGCCCTCGCCGGCCGTGCCCTTGCCCGAGCCTCCGCCGAACCCGAAGCCGTATCCGGAGATCGGGATCATCACGCGGTCGCCCATCGCGATCGGCTCGCCGACCACGTTCTTCGTGGAGATCAGCCGCTCGAGTTCGGTGACGGCCAACCGTATTATCTCTTCTCCAGCCATGTATGGACCTCAAGCAGTAGAGGCCCTGCACGTATAAAAAGATTCGGTGTGGTTCTACTGGAGTTGAGATTCGGACGGCTGGGACCGACGCATCCCGATGCGACGACCGCTGTGGGCGGCTCCGCCTAGAGGCCGGCCGCACTCGGGGAGGGCGGACGATATGGTAAAAGTCGTTATGGTCTGCCACGCCCATTGCTGTTGAGTATGGAGACGGACGAGAGCGAGACGGGAACGGACAGAACGCAGCGGTACTGCGCGGTCCACCGCCGCTGCGCAGAGGAGTGGGCACGCTGGTCCACGGACGGCACGACGCCGGCATCGTTCGAGCCCGTGATCGAGCCCGAGTCCGGGCCCAGGGCCCGGGCGGCCGATCTCGTGCTTCGGTTCGGGCTCTACCGGTGCTTCGGCCAGAACCCGGGTGGGGCTCCCGATAGGGCCGAGCCGGACCAGATGGGTGGTCCCGACGCCCGGTAGAGGGGTTCGGGGGCTACCGGGCCGTGCGAGTGGGATCCACGGCTCAGTCCGATGTTCCGCCATCCGGAGCCCTGATCCACCTGTACGGCCGATCGTCGACGCGTGGCTCGAGATGCAGGCGAACGCATAAGAGATCGCGACGCCCATGGGCTGCCATGAGCGACGGCGACTGCCCCGGCGAGGGGATCGACTGGATCGAGGCCTGGCGCTGCCGGCAGCAACGCCATCGCTCCTCGCGGAACTACGACGACGGGCGGCACCTCTGGAGCCGGGAGGAGAATGCCCGACGGTACGACGCCTCCTCGCGGGATGAGTACGGCCCGCGTGTGGCCCAGACGATCGCCGGCCTCTCGCTCCTGCCCTCGACCCGGGTTCTCGATATCGGGGCCGGGCCGGGCACGCTCGCCCTGCCCATCGCGCCCCTGGTGCGCGAGGTCGTCGCGCTCGAGCCCGCGGAGGGGATGGCCGACGTCCTTGAGGAGCACCTGGCCCGCGACGGAATCGGGAACGTTCGGGTTGTGCGGAAGCGGTGGGAGGAGGTCGATCCGGCCGCCGATCTGAATCCGCCCTACGACCTCGTGATCGCCTCGTTCTCGGTCACGATGGAGGCGATCGACGAGGCTCTCCTCAAGATGGACGGAGTCACGGCCCCCGGGGGCGTGGTCGCACTCTACTGGTTCCTGGACCCGTCCTTCTACGAACTCGCCTCGGAGGCGCTCTGGCCCGATCTCCACGGCGGGCCCTATCACAGCGGACCGAAGGCGGACCTGCTCTTTCTTGTGCTCGTCCAGCTCGGCTTTCTCCCGCGGGCCGAGGTGCTCGAGTTCGATCGAACCTACCGGTTTTCGACCATGGACGAGGCCATGCAGCACTTCGCGCCGCGCTTCAGCGTCGCGGACGACCGCGAGCGGGCCCTGCTCCGGACCTACCTCGAGGCGAGGGCCCTACCCAGCGAGGGAGGCGGGATCGTGCTCCGCCATCCCTCGCGGTACGCCAAGGTCTGGTGGCGAAAGGGCGGAGGGTAGGGCCAGAGGCCGTGGCGCGGCCGGACCGTAGAGTTCGTACAGCCCTCCATTAACGAGAGGTTCCTCTCTCCGGCGGGGCCCGCGGACATGCCACTGCCATTCCATTAGGTCGGTTTATATCGCTCGAGATAGAACCTCTCAGATACTCCCCGGCCCATGAACCTCCAGTCCAAGACGAGCCTCGTGCTGATCCTCCTGCTCATCCTCGCCATCGCGGTGGTCAGCGTCTTCGTGACGGTCGTCTCGCTTGCCAGCTACAGCGATCTCGAGCACCAGTATATGGTGCAGGACCTGGACCAGGCCCGGTACAGGGTCGCAGAGGAGTCGGCCGCGCTCTCGGCCTTCGTCAGCGACTGGGCACCCTGGGACGACACCTGTGCGTTCGTCAATGGAGACCGGCCGGACTATATTGCAAGCAACCTGATGCCCGAGCCCACGGTCTTCAACAACCTCCGGCTGAACCTGCTCCTCATGGCCGACCGGCAGGGAGACCTCGTCTACGCCCGCTTCTACGACTCCCTGAACAGGACCATGGTGCCGGTCCCCAGCTCGATCACAGGGCCGCTGACGCTGCAGCACCCGCTCATGAACATGACCGACCCCACGGGCGTGACAAGTGGGCTGCTGATGGTCGAGGGACGACCCATGGTTGTGGCATCGCGGCCGGTCGTCCGGACGGACTTCTCCGGGGCCCCGCAGGGCGTGGTGATCATGGGCAAGTACCTCGAACCGGACGCGGTGGTCGCTCCGGCACGCCTCACGGGGCACTCGCTCCGATTCATCACCATAGGGGACTCCGAACTCCCCGCGTCCCTGCTCACGGCCCTGAGGACCGGTGCGGCCGACTCGCCAGGCGAGGTGCGCACGGTCGACCGGGAGACTATCGCGGGGTACGTCCTCATGCAGGACATCCGGGGGGAGGATGCCCTGGTACTGCGGCTCACCCAGCCCCGGAGCATCCACCAGCAGGGGGCCGAGACCATCTTCCAGTTCATCCTGATCCTCCTGGGCATCTGGCTCGGGACAGGAGTCCTCGGTCTCTTCACCCTCGACCGGCTGGTGCTCTCCAGGGTCGGGGTTCTCCAGGAGCAGGTCCGGTCCGCCGTCCACAACGCGGACGCCTCGAGGCAGATCGAGATCGGCGGGGGCGACGAACTTTCGGCCCTTGCGGGCGACATCAACCGGACCCTTGAGACAATCTACACCACCCAGCGACGGTTGCTCGTAAGCGAGACACGATTTCGCGAGATCGCCGACCTGCTGCCGCAGGCGATCTTCGAACTGGACCCGGCCGGCAGGCTGACCTATATCAACAAGATGGGGCTCGAGACCTTCGGCCTGACCGGCGACGACCTGGCCCTGCACCCGCGGGCCGAGACCTTCGTCATACCCGGGGACCATGAGCGCATGTTCCGCACCCTGCAGGGCGTGGTCGGTGGCGAGCCGTCCACCGGGGAGATCTATACGATGATCCGGAGGGACGGGACCCGTCTCCGCGCCGTCGTCAACTCCGCGGCAATCGTCGAGAGCGGAGTCTGCCTGGGGATCCGGGGGAGCATCTTCGACCTCTCAGAGCGCCTGGCCCTGGAGGAGGCCCTGATCGAGAGCCAGGACTATCTCGAGTCGCTCCTCTTCTCGGTCCCGGCCGGGATCCTCGTCGTCGAGACCGAGACCGACCTGATCGCGGATGCCAATCCGGCCGCCCTCACCATGATCGGTGCGACAAGGGAGGAGCTCGTGGGCCAGCCCTGCCGCGAGATCGTCCGGCCGTCCGGGGCCGGCGCGTGGCCGCTCTCCGACGAGGCCCGGCTAGTGCTGGACGCGGAGGGTATCCTGGTGACTTGCGACGGCACGGAGCGCTCGATCATCCGGTACGTCGTGCCCGTAACCCTCAAGGGCCGGAGCTGCCTGCTGCAGACGTTCATGGACAACACCGAGCGCAGGCAGATCGGGGAGGAGCTCCGACAGAGCACCGAGCTGATCACGGGCGTCCTGCAGGCCTCACCTGTGGGCGTCTGCCAGCTCGACTCCGAGGGGCGTTATCTCTTTGCCAACGAGATGTTCTGCAGGATCACCGGGCTCACCCTCGATGGGATCCGGGGCCGATACTGGGCCGACATCATCGACCCCGAGGACCGGGACCGCCTGCTCGCCCAGCTCGACGGATCGATCCGCGATCGGCAGGTCACGTGCGGCGAGGCCCGGTACATTCACCCGGACGGATCCGTGCACTGGCTGTACGGGCAGGCCGTCCCCCTCATCGACCGCCCGGAGCAGGCGACGGACTGGGTCGGGACGATCACCGATATCACGGAGCGGAGGACGATCGAGGATGCGCTCCGCGAGAGCGAGGAGAAGTACCGGGCGCTCACGGAGAACAACCCCGACGTGCTCTTCTCGGCCGATCTGGACGGGGTCGTGACCTACGTCTCCCCCCAGGTCAACCAGTACGGCTATCTTGAGGAGGATCTGGTCGGTTCCTCGATCTTCTCCATCATCCATCCGGACGAGCGCCCCGAGATCGCCGCCGCCCTGATCAGGGAGATCACCAACACGGCCCAGTTCGGAGCGACCTTCAGGA
The DNA here is from genome assembly GCA_004332335.1 of Methanoregulaceae archaeon UXB-2016. GTDB lineage: Archaea > Halobacteriota > Methanomicrobia > Methanomicrobiales > Methanospirillaceae > UBA288. The sequence continues at coordinate 100,162 of SISS01000008.1, forward strand.
TCAACGATCGGTGGGGGAATGTCTTCTGGGTCGAGGAGAAGAGCTTTGTCCGCCTCGACTCGTTCGGCCGGCCGATCGGGATCTACGGGGTGCTCCGGGACATCTCCGAGCGAAAGCGGGCCGAGGACGCGATCGAGCTGGCAAACAAGAAGCTGAACCTGATGAACAACATCACCCGGCACGACATCCTCAACACCATCACGGGCCTGCTCGGATGCGTGGACATGGCGAATGCGACGGATTCGGCCGAAGAGCGCCGGGCCCTGCTCCAGGACATCAGGCACCTGACGAGCCAGATCCAGCGGCAGATCGCGTTCACCAAGGAGTACCAGGAGGTCGGGGTTCACCTGCCGCGGTGGCAGAACGTGATCGAGACCCTCCGGCGGGTCGAGTCAGTCTTCGAGCGGTCCGGTCTCGAGTTCGTCGTCGACCTGGAGAATGCGGAGATCTATGCGGACCCCCTGCTCGAGAAGGTCTTCTACAACCTCGTCGACAACGCTATCCGTTACGGTGAGAAGGTCACGACGATCCGGTTCTACCTCCTCATCTCGGACGAGGGGCTCACGCTCGTCTGCGAGGATGACGGGGTGGGGATCGCCGACGAGCGCAAGCAGGTCGTCTTCGAGAGGGGCGTCGGAAAGAATACCGGCATGGGCCTCTTTCTCAGCCGGGAGATCCTCGGGATCACCAGGATCGGGATCGTCGAGAACGGGATCCCCGGCGAGGGGGCGCGGTTCGAGATCTTCACCCCGCGCGGCACCTATCGGTTCGTCATATGAGCTTAATACGGAGTGGAGATGGATGATAGAGTGAGCGCGAATACTGCTATCGGAGCGTGAAATGTCGAAGGGATCCATACTGGTCGTCGAGGATGACGACATCATCGCAAAGGTGCTGGACTGGCGGCTGAAGAACCTCGGATACACGGTCAGCGGCCGCGCGTCGACGGGTGCCGGGGCCATGGAGCTGGTCGTCAGCCAGAACCCCGACCTCGTCCTGATGGACATCAACATCAGAGGAGAGATCGACGGAATCGAGACCGCAGCGATGATCAAGAAGGGGTTCAGCATCCCCGTCGTCTACATCACCTCTCACTCCGACGGCCCGACCCTCGAACGCGCCAAGGCGACGAAGCCCGACGGCTTCATCATCAAACCGTTCGGAGACGACGACCTCCGAGTCGCCATCGACCTCGCCCTGCAGGGGTAGCCCCGGACCACCGGCGCCCCCTTTTTTAGACGCTCCGAGACCGGCAGGGCACCATGCCACGTGCTCTTGGCCCGGGATGGTGCTCCTGCGACAGACGCGGGACCGCGCAGCAGAGTATCTGCAGACGGCCGGATCCGGAGAGGGTTAAGCGGCTGGCTGCCGGAGCTCGGCCGCCGGGGCCGCGCGCTCGGGAAGCGATCCGATGAACCGCTCGATCCGGCGGACCGCCTCGGCGAGATCCTCGCGCGAGACCGCGTAGGCGCACCGGAGGTGGTCGGCGCCGCCCTCGCCGAAGACCGAGCCCGGTACGACCGCGACATGCTCTTCGGCCAGCAGCCGCTCGGCGAACTCCACGTCCGAGAGCCCGGTCGAGGCGACCGACGGAAACGCGTAAAACGCCCCTTCAGGCATGTGACAGGCGAGACCGGCCCGGTTCAGCCCCTCGACAAAGAGGTTCCGGCGAAGCCGGTAGGCTGCGATCATCGCGTCCTTCTCGGCCTGGGCCGAGCGAAGCGCCGCGAGTGCCGCGACCTGGCCCATGTGCGGGGCGCAGAGCATCACGTACTGGTGGATCTTCAGGGCCGCATCCGCGAGCTCGGGGGGCGCACAGAGGTATCCGACCCGCCAGCCCGTCATCGCGTAGGCCTTGGAGAAGCCATTCAGCGTGATCGTCCGCTCGCGCAGGGCGCCGATCGTCGCGGACGGCACGTGCGCCTGCCCGTAGCTGAGCTCAGAGTAGACCTCGTCCGAGAGCAGGACCAGGTCGTGGTCCTCGACCACGTCCGCGACTCCCTTCAGATCGGAAGCGGTCATGATGGCCCCGGTCGGGTTGTTCGGGAAGTTGATGATCAGGGCCTTCGACCTCGGCGTCACCCGCTCCATCAGGAGGTCGGGGTTCAGCCGGAACCGGTCGCGCTCGAGGCACGGCACCGGGACCGGGACCCCGCCGGCGAGCGTGACGCAGGGGGCGTAGCTGACATAGGAGGGCTGGGCCACCAGGACCTCGTCCCCCGGATCCGTGACCGCTCGGATCGCGATATCGAGCCCCTCCGAGACCCCGGTCGTGATGATCACCTCGCTCTCGGGGTCGTAGCAGAGCCCGAAGTGGCGGGCGAGGTCGTCCGTGATCCGTTCGCGGAGCGCGGGCATGCCCCGGTTGGAGGTGTACGAGGTCTGGCCCTGTTCGAGCGCGACCATGCACGCGTCGATCGCCTTCCATGGGGTCGAGAAGTCCGGCTCACCGACCCCGAGGCTGATCACGTCGTCCATGGTCTGGACCAGGTCGAAGAACCGCCGGATCCCCGAGGGCGGGATCGCCCGGGCCACCCCTGAGACTGGATCGCGCATGATCCCTCTAGAACGAGAACGGCTGCCGTTCGCCGCCCGTCTCGCGGCCGAGCAGGAGCGTGCCGTTCTCCTTGTAGGACTTCATGATGATGTGCGTTGCGGTCTCGCGGATCCGCTCCATCGGGGCGATATGCTCCGAGACGAAGCGGGCGATCGCCTGCATGTCCCGGCCGGTCACGAGCACGTGGAGGTCGTAGGTCCCCGTGATTAGCCGGACCGAACGGACCTCGTCGAATCGGGCGATCCGCTCGGCCAGGCGATCGTACCCGTAGTCACGCTCGGGTGAGACCTTCAGCTCGAGGATGGCCGAGACCTCGCCGAGATCGGTCCGGGTCCGGTCCACTATCGCGGTGAACCGCCGGATCACGCCCCCCGCCTGGAGGGTCCGGATCCGCTCCTCGACCTCGGCGGCCGGCAACTCGAGCATGGCGGCCAGCTCCACCGTCGGGGTTCGGCTATTCTCTTCAAGCAGCTGTACGAGAGTTGTATCGGTTGCGTCCATGATCACCATCACCACCGGAGTGTCTTCTTGACCCAGCTCTTGTCCATCTGGGCGAGACCCTGTTCGGTCAACCGCGGGTCCTTCGTGATGACCTCCTGGATCTTGCCCGAGTTCGCGTCGAACCACATCTCCTTGGTCCGGCCGTAGCGTCCGCGCGAGACGACCCGCGTATTGATCACACCGAGCATGTTCAGCTCGGAGATGAGGTCCGTGATCCGCCGATTCGTCAGCACGTCGAGCTCGAGCGCGGTCGCGACCTCCTGGTAGACCCGGCAGACCTCGCCCGAGGTGAAGATCGCCTGGCCGAGCTGCTCGAGCAGGATCATCGAGTAGAGCACGACCTTGGACTGAGTCGGCAGAGTCGAGATGCACTCGATCATCGAGTCGGTCTCGATCTTGGCCTGGGCCATCTTGACGTGCCGTTCGCCGACCTCGTCGGCAGACTCGCGCTCGGCGAGCTCGCCCGAGATCCGGAGGAGATCGAGGGCCCGGCGAGCGTCGCCGTGCTCCTGGGCCGCGAGCGCCGCGCAGAGCGGGATCACGCCGTCGTCGAGGGTCTGCTCCACGAAGGCCTGCTCGGCGCGCTGCTGGAGGATGTCGCAGAGCTGCGGCGCGTTGTACGGCGGGAAGACGATCTCCTCCTCCGAGAGGGACGAGAGGACACGGGGGTCGAGGAAGTCCTTGAAGGAGAGGTCGTTCGAGATCCCGATGATACAGACCTTGGAGGCCTTGAGGTCCGAATTGATCCGTGTCAGGTTGTAGAGCGTATCGTCGCCGCTCTTCTTGACGAGCTTGTCGATCTCGTCGAGCACGATCACGAGAACCCCGCCGCGGGCCTCGAGCTGGTTCTTGAGCTCGAGGTAGACCTGATCGGTCGGCCACCCGGTCATGGGGATATGCGGGCGGAGCTTGTCCGACGACGTCTCCTCCGGGTGCTCGATATCCTTTGCGATCTGCGCGAGCACCCGGTACTGGGTATCGATCACCTCACAGTTGATGTGCACGACCGTGCAGAGCGAGGTCTGGTTCGAGGCCTTCTCGAGCTCGGTCCCGACATACCGGACGCATGCGGTCTTGCCCGTGCCGGTCTTGCCGTAGATCAGGATGTTCGACGGCGTCTCGTTACGGAGTGAAGGAGCAAGGATAGACGCCATCTCGTCGATCTGAGGCATCCTGTGCGGCAAAATCTGAGGACGATAGGAGTGCCGGAGCACCTCCCGGTTCCTGAAGATCCGCGCATGCTCGGTCAGGTATTTTTTGAAGAGACCGAGCGATGGATTCTCGCCGGGGGTGGTGTCCTGGGTCATGTGCACTGGAAGCTGTACATTAGCATTCGGAGTCTATTAAGCTGATCGCCGTGGTCGGTCGGTTCTGAAGACCCCTTTGTTTCCAGTGGAGCTTGTGGAACGCGGTTTCCCGACGGGGATCTTTCCGTACAGGAAGGGATCAGTCGAGGACCCCCTGACTTCCACTGGAGATCGCCGGTGAGCCGATGGCCGAGTTCGGCAATCCGGATCCGGGAACAGGCATGACACGGCACGGGGGATCCTTCGTGCAGGAGAGAGAACGATTGATCCCCGGGATCCGGTCCAAGACCCCCACCCCTTTGTTTCCTGTGGAACCTGTGGAATCGAGGATGTGATCCTCTTCTTCCACAACTAGAATACGAGCATTTTGTACCTATAGCTCTTGTACTACAAAAACTCGATCAGATCAGAGAGAGGAAAACGGGCAAGACGGCGAGCTGGAGCGTACGTGAAAGACGGGTGTATAGAGCGCCGATCAAGGGTGTGCGGCACCGGTGCGATGGCTGTACGGACCGAGTGTCGGGGTTCCATTGTTCCAGTGGAAACAAAGGGGTACCCCTCACGGGTCTTAAAGGCCCAAAAAGGACACATAAAGCCGATTGTTTCATTTTTTTATGGACTTCACTTCCGGTGGCTGGAACCTTCAAGACCGATCGGGCCCCATGGATCCTCCATGGATCCGACGCATCGAGCTCCGGTCGAGGTCAGAGCAGGCGTGATCACGGTCTCATCGACCCGTACCACGGCGACCGATTCGAGTGGAGAACTCATCCGAGAGCGGTTCGAAACGGCCGGGCATCGGGTCACGTACACCACGATCGTCCCGGATACGCTCCTCGCAATCCGTCGTGCCGCAATCGAAGCCCTCGGATCGGCCAACTGTATCGTGCTCTCGGGCGGGACCGGTCTAACCCATGACGACTGCACGATCGAGGCGATCGCCCCTCTCTACGAGAAGACGATCGATGGATTCGGCGAGGTCTTCAGGACAAAGAGCCTTGAGGAGATCGGGACGGCGGCCATGCTCTCCCGGGCCTCGGCCGGACTTGTCGACGGCGCCGCGGTCTTCTGCATCCCGGGCTCGACCGGCGCGGCACGGCTCGCCCTCGACGGGCTGATCCTCCCCGAGATCGGGCACATCCTGACTCACGCGAACCGTTGATGGTTCACCGGAACGCGTCGAGGAGCGCGACCCGCTCGAGCACCAGCTCGACGAGCCGCTCCTCTCCCACGACCGCGAGCTCGCCCGGGGTGATCCCGAAGAGCTCGCAGAGCCGGTCGCAATGCCCGGGATCGAGGCCTTCCGGCTCGGGAACGAACCGGACGAGCTCTCCGAGCCGCGCCCAGGTCTCTTCCCCCGGTCCCGAGACCGCGATATGGCAGGCATTCTCACCTGCATGGAGCCCGAAGGTCCGCCCGATCCGGGTCTGGCGGGAGCCGGCCGCATAGAGCAGGGCCTCCATCTCGAGGCTCCGGGCGATCGAATTCCCGCGCTCGAACGAGCGCTGCGCGTGCCGGAGCGCGGAGACGGCGTGGTCCCGCCCGGCCATCTTCTCTGCGTCAAAGAGGACGATCCGTGCCCCGGTTGTCCCGGCGATCGCCCGGACTGCGATCAGAAACCGGTCGGGATCCTCGACCGTCGCCCTTGCATACCTGAGCTCAAACTGCATGATATCTCACTCGAACTGATGGAGCGAGGCCTGCCTCTGACCCGTCTCGGGTCTCTCGGTGCAGGCGGCGCCTCCGAGCTGGGAGAAGACCTGGTCCGCGATCCCTCCGCCGAGGATCTGGGCGACCTCGTCGCGTCCGGCCGCGCGGACTGCATCGGGGCTCTCGAGCCCATTCGTGAAGAGTCGGCGGGCCCGGACCCGACCGATCCCACGCAGGCGGATCAGGGGTAGGAGCTCGCGTTTGACCCCGTGGGCGACACAGAGCTCGAGGTCCGCGACGCCCTCCTTGAACTCCGGCCGGAACATGCCCGCAAGGCGCGTCGCCGCGTGGACCAGCCACGAGATGTTGCTCACGGCCGAGTGGATGTCCCCGGGTGCCACCTCGTACCGTTCGCAGATCGTCTCCTCGGTCGCCTCGCCCACGTAGTCGTTGAGAAGGAGCGCGGTCTTCAGTGCGCGGTAGAAGGTCTCCTGCGTCTCCCAGGGGAACTCCATCCAGAGGTCGTCCTCGTGCTCGTACGCAAAGCGGGTCAGCCCGTCCATGTCGCGCGACTTCACGAAGAGCGCGGGCATATCCGGGGTCGCCGAGAGCACCTGCAACAGGCCGACATCGGTGAAGGCCTCGGCCTCGAGGAGCGCGTGGCTGATCGCCTCGGCCGTCACGGGGTCGACGTAGAGGCGCGAGACCAGGCTCCCATATTCGGTCGGGTCGTACCGACCCGAGAGGTCCGAGATCATCTCGGCGTCGAGGAGGAAGAGCAGGGCCGACTCGATCGCCGGACCGAGTGCGGCCGTGTCCCGGTGCGTGTGGCCGTAGAAGGTCGTGGCCATGAACGCGGCGAGCTCCTCCTCGGTCCGGGCGAACCGGGTCGTGAGCAGGGAGAGGATGTGGGTGCAGAGCACGCCGGGGTCGCCGCAGCGTGACGCGATCGGCTCGGGCGGGGCGTCGATGTACCGCTCGAAGAGCTCGTCCACGCTCTCCTCGGACTTCGCGATCAGCACGGCCTCGCCGTACGGATCGAGGTGCGGCCGGCCCGCCCGCCCGGCCATCTGGTGATACTCCTGGACCGGGATCGGGACCATGCCCTGTCCGCCGGCAAAGCGGAAGCAGTCGCGCACGATCACGCGCCGTGCGGGCAGGTTCAGGCCTGCTGCGAGCGTCGGGGTCGAGGCGATGCACTTGATCGCCCCCGCGCGAAAGCCCTCCTCGACCAGCTCGCGGTACTCGCGCCGGAGGCCCGCGTGGTGAAACGCGGCCCCCCGGGACACGCAGGCCCCCAGCGTCCGATCGAGCTCGGTCGTGGCGAGGTCTCCGATCCGGCGGGCGTACCCGGCGAGGGACGGGTCCTTGGATTTGATCGCCGACGCGGCCCGCTTCGCGAATCCCTCGGCGTTCCGGCGCGAGTTGACGAAGATCAGGCACTGCCCTCCCTCAGCGATCGTGTCGAGGCAGAGGCTCAGGTCGTCCGACTTCGATGCGGTCGCGTCGAGCTCGCGGCAGCCGTCATGGAACCGGATCTGTCCGCGGAAGTAGACGCCCTGCCTGAGCTCGACCGGTCGCCAATCCGACGCGACGAGCGCGGCCCCGAGCCACTCGGCGAGGGCCGAGGGATTGCCGATCGTAGCCGAGAGCCCGATCAGCTGGAGCGACGGGTTCAGATGGCGGAGCTTCGCGATCACGAGCTCCAGGGTCGCGCCCCGGTCGGGCGAGCCGACCAGGTGGACCTCGTCCACGACGAGGAGTGTCACTTCGGCGAGCCACGGGGTCCGGTTCCGGAGGAGCGAGTCGACCTTCTCCGAGGTCGCGACCACGATCTCGTTCCGCCCGAGGTAGTCGTCGCGCCGGTCGAAGTCGCCGGTCGCGATCCCGACCCGGGCTCCGGCCGAGAACTCGGCGTACTTCTCGGCCGCGAGGGCCCGAAGGGGGACGATGTAGAGGCACTTGCCTCCCTTTCCGATCGCCGCGTGCATCGCGAGCTCGGCCACGAGGGTCTTGCCCGACGCGGTCGGGATCGCGACCAGGAGGTTCCTGCCCTTGAGCAGCCCCTCGTCGACGCAGGTCGCCTGCGGCGGGTAGAGCTCGGTGATCCCTCGCGCAGCGTACCGCTCGATTAGCGCCGGCGGGACCGGGAGATCAGCGAGCTTCATTCCGACCCCTTCTGCGCCAGTGGAGCGAGCACGAGGCGCCGCTGGTTCGCGCTATGGTTGGTGAAAAACAAAGTATTGGTCTCCAGTGGAATCGCTCCCCGGGATCGTCTCGTGTTCGTCTCAATAATAGTAGCTGAGCATATCGGCCTTGGCCTCCTTCCGTTTCCGGTCGAGAAACGTGAAGACCGACTCGTGGGGGACGCCCCGGAGCAGCATCTCGATCGCGGTCCGGGCGTCCTTCACCTGGTCGGGCAGGCCGATCATGGCCACGGTCTTGCCCTGGACCGAGAGATGGGTCGCGGTCATGTGCTCGATCTGCTCGCGGGCCTTTCCGTCTCGCCCGATGATCCGGCCACGGAGCCGGTCGAGCTGGCGCGGGGTGTCCGCGATCCCAGAGAGGTCGATCTGCTCGAAGATCAGGTCCTCGTCATCGAGGAGCTGGAGCGCGTTCTCGGGCGAGAAGCCGCGCCCGATCGCCTGGACGACCGAGCCGGCCATCAGCACCTTGACCGTGTCCTCGCCCGTGACCGTGACGAGCCCCTCCTCCGAGTCGATCGTGATGACGCTCTGGGTCTTATCCTCGATCTTCCGCTTGGTCGCACCGCTCTTTCCAATGAGGACCCCGATCCGGTTCCCGGCAATCTTGAACTCCTGCTGCATATCGTTCTCCCTTATCGCTCTCTCTCGCCCGCGAGGACCGCCTCGAGCGGGATCCCGGTCGTCTCGGCAAAGACCTCGAACTCGGACCGGACCTCGCAGCGCTCGCCGAAGTAGCGGTTGATGTTCCGGATGTCGCGCATCAGGAACCGGAGCGCCTGCGGGTGATCCGGGGTCACGGATTGGCCCATGTCGATGACGTACACCTGATCGCCGACGAGTATATTAAACTCGCTCAGGTCTGCATGGACCAGCTTCGCCTCCTGGTAGAGGCGGCGGATGAACTCCACGACCCAGATGTAGGTCGCGGCCGGGTCCTCAAGCGCGACCTCCTTGAGCCGGGGATATGGCCGTTCGTCCTGACCCAGGAACTCGAGGATCAGGATGTTCCGGTCGAACGCGATCGGCTCGGGCACGGCGAGGCCCGCGTCGTGGGCCCGTTTCAGGTTCGCGAACTCCTTCCTGGTCCAGGTGAAGATCACCTCTTTCCGGGTCTTCCGGACTGAGGCGAAGCGCCGGTCGCCCTGGAGGTAGACGGTCATGGTGTTGAAGTTCGCGGTCTGGATACGGTAGATCTTGATCGCGACATCGCGCTCTCCGGCCTCGGCCAGGTAGACGTTCGCCTCCTTGCCGGTCGAGATCGCCCCGCCGATCGCCGAGAGGCGTTTCTTGTGGACGAGCTTGTACAGGGCGAGGAGAGTGACCTCGTCGAAGACGTCGTCGCGGACCTTGAACTCGTTGGCGTCCTTGACCCGGACGCCGTGGGCCTCGAGTTCACGGTCGAACTGGTCCTCGTCTCCCCGTCCCATGCCGGTCACCCGAGGTATTCGCGCACGGGGCGGAGGAGTTCGATCATCGCTTCGCCCGCAGCCTTCTTGAGATCGGCCGGGTGGACCTCGCCCGCGGTGTACGCGGCCTCGAGGCTCTCGTAGGTCTCGAAGGCCCGGTCCCCGCCGAACTTCTCGGGCCGGCGGATCTCGAGCTGGCCCTGTCGCGGGAAGATGTGGTGCTGGAGGATCCCGAGGACCGGGTTCTCCTCGATGCCGGTGGGGCAGAAGGCCTTCTGCAGCTTCTTCCGGATCGACTCCTCGCGCTCGGCGACCGAGATGTAGTTGCCGGAGGACGAGGACATCTTCTTCCCGTCGAGCCCGTTCAGGATCGGGGTGTGAAGGCAGACCGGTGCCCGGTACCCGAGCTCGGGCAGGTACTCGCGGGCGAGCATATGGATCTTCCGCTGGTCGATCCCGCCGACCGCCGCGTCGACCCCGAGGGCCATGATGTCGACCATCTGCATCAGAGGATAGACCATCTGCGAGACCGTCGGGTTCTCCATGGCCCGTCCGACCTCGTCCATGGAGCGGCGAGCCCGGGCCAGGGTGACCGACTGGGAGGCCTGAAGCACGGGGAGCATGTAGTCGCGTTCGAGCTGGACCTCGGTCCCGAGCACGTAATCGACGTTCGTAAGCCCGAGCCCCTCGAAGCAGCGGCGGTTGTACTCGGCAAGCTCGCGGACCTCGGCCATGGTCCCCTTCCGGTTCAGGAACGCATGGAGGTCGGCGAGCAGGACCACGACCTCGAAGCCGGCCTGCTGCAGGTCGATCAGCTTGTTCACGGTCACCATGTGGCCGAGGTGGACCTCGCCCGAGGGCTCGTACCCAGCGTAGACCCGCTTTCTCGGCTGGTCGAGGAGCGCGCGGAGCTCGTCGTCGGTCACGACCTCGACTGTGTTCCGCGTGGCCAGGGTATACGCATCCATGCCAGTACCTGGGACGAGAGAGGCATTAGGGTTATTCGTCAGGGCTTCTGCTCCGACTGCCGCCGTATCCGTGCGTTCGGCGCGCTGCCGCTCACCGGCGATTACTTGACCGCGACGAAGCCGAGGGCCTCGTTCGTCATCCGAATCGACTCGGCGGCCGGCACGTCCGAGGCCATCGCGCGGATCGCGTCGACGTTCTCGACCACGACGTCGGCCTCCTGGTGGATCGCCTGGAAGAGCCAGAGCTCGTTGCCATCGACGATCGAGACCGATTCCTCGAAGATCCCGTTCTCCCACATGTCCGATCGCGGGCGCCCGAGGTCCTGCATGTGCTCCTTGAGTTCGGCCGTCGATTTGATTCCGGCCGCCTTGTTGATGAGGCCGATCCGGGAATGCGCCCGACATAGTTCGAGGACGGCCTCGCGGGTCGCGGGCTTCTTGAGCGTCATCTGGACCGTGTGCATGTGCATGAACGTGGTCGGGACGATCATCGCGGCCGTCGTGATGTCGATGTGGTTGAGGACCGACTGGACGTCGGGACCGTGATGGCTCGGGAGCGTGACTGGGTCGAGCACGATCGCGTCGACCGGGCCGCGCTTGATGTCGCCGGGGTCCGAGGCGCGCCGGACCATCACGGCCCGGACCTTCTCGACGCCGAACTCCTTATCGACCTCGTTGATGATCCGGACGAGCCCGGTCGTGTTGCAGGAGACGACCCGGACGAACTGTCGACCCTGGGCGCCGTCGTAGTTGACCGAGGAGTTGAACGAGAACCCGGTGGTCGTGTGCTTCTCCCCGCCCTGGTAGATCGCCTGGACCTTGTGCTCCTCGTACATGGGCTTGTTCTTCAGCCCGATGCCGCCCGGAGTCGCGTCGACCACGACATCGGCCTTCGCGATCATCTCGATGACCGTCCCTGCGATCGACACGCCCGCGTTCTCGAAGTCGGCCCGCTTGGTCATGTCCGCAATGTAGAGCGGGTACCCCCGGGCCTTTGCGATGTAGGCGTCCGCGTTCATCGAGGTCTTCGAGACCCCCACGATCTCCATGTCAGGCTGGCAGGCGACCGCGTCGGCTACGCGTTTGCCGATGGTCCCGTATCCGTTGATGGCAACTTTGATGGTCATGCCTTCCCCCATAAGGTTCCCATCCCGCGCCCTGCGCCCCAGACAGGGCGCAGGGAGGCGATCGCTGAGAACATTATCACGTCATAAGACGGGATGATTTGATATATGTGTTACCCCATTCCGATGCGCCTGCCCTTCCGGACCCTCCAGGCGGCTCCATCGGTGATGGCAGAGGCAGCACGACGGGTCCCGGCGCTTCTGAAGTGCGCCATACGAGTCGTCGGCTGCGAATGAACAGGTACAATGACCTATAACAATTCATGTAGGCACGTGCGTCGTTCATTCGTCTGATCACAGATCACTCTGACGAGGAGCTTTGTTCTGGCATTCCTGGTCGCCCTGCTTCTGGTCGGGGCGGCCCAGACCGAGTACATGCTGATTGAAAAATGGGGGAGAAATAGCGGCGCCGGCTCCTCCGGCCCCCCGGCAACGGCGAATTTTTCAGCCCGATAGAGATCGCGGTCAACGCGACCGGGTACGTCTACATCGTCGACTCCAGAAAGAGTCGAGTCCAGACCCCCTCACCGTCCGGGGCGTCCGTCACCTCGTTCGGCTCGTACGGGTACGGAAACAGGTAGTCCATCGACCTCTTTGAGATCGCAGTGAATTCGACCGGTTTCGCCTACGTCGCAGATACCCGTGCCTACAACGATCTGAAGACCAATGAGGAAAAGGTCCCTCTCTTCTCGTCGGACGGTATGTGGGTGCGATCGTGGAAGCGAGGGTATTACGGGTTCAAGGACCCCCAGCGGCACCTCCTATCCGTTCTATCATCCGGCCGATGTCGCGGTGCTCGCCGATGGGACCGTGCTCGTGGTCGAGAGCTAGGGGCACCGGGTCCTGCTCTTCCGCAACATTCCGGCACCGCTCCCGATCACGGTCCAGTTCACCGACACGTCGAGCGGCGCGGTCTCAAGGCTCTGGGACTTCGGCGACGGGGCCTCTTCGACCGGGCGGCAAACAACGCATATCTACACGAACCCGGGGACCTATGCGATCACCCTGAACGCAACGAACGCATTCGGAAGCTCCACGGCAAAACGAAACCTCACCGTGACTGCACCGCCCGCCCGATCATGGCACATCGTGGCCCATCCCGTGAGCGTGATCGTGTCTACTGCCTCCGCGCACCCTGCGTTCAAACGCAATTCAAAAACTTTTTGCTTGTATCCGTTGAAGGATCGAAACGGGAGTCGTCATGTCCTCTCTTCGCGGTCCTTCAAGCCGTTCCCGCTCCGATCCTTTAGTCCGAATTGCTGCTCTCATCTGCCTGCTCCTTCTCCTCGTTCCCTCGTGGGGCGCGGCGGAGTGGCCGTCGGTTGCGTCCATCTCCATCCCGAAACCGGTCGTCGTCGAGCCGGCCGGCCCCGGCGAAGGCGTTGGGGACAGGGACATCGTCGACATCGACGGCGGAAAGGAGGTCCACACGAACGCTCTCCGCGTCATGAGCCATCCGCAGGTGACGGGCATCAGCCCGACCTGTGCCCGATGGGGGTGGTCCTCCACCCTGACCATCTCAGGCCAGGACCTTGCGGGCGTCACCCGGGTGGTGATGACACGGGCGGGGTGCAACAACATCACCTCGACCGGGGTCACTCCGTCCGAGAGCACGATTGCAGCCGCACTCACAATGATCCCTCCATATAATTCAAAGCTCTTTGGCCCATGGAACGTCACAGTTGTGACGAGCGACGGCGCCGAGGCCACCCTGGTCGGGGCGTTCGAGCTCGTGGGATTACCGAAGGTGATGGGCAGCAATGTCACGACCGGCCGACGCGGGACTGTCGTGCCGTTCCGGCTCGATGGGGAGAACTTCATGGGCACGCCGGCATCGCTGAGCGTCAGGCTCTATTGGGCGAAGGCCCCCGCGGTGACGATCCCGGCCCAAGTCGTCTCGGTCTCGCGGACCACAATCGAGGGGACGTTCGTCCTTCCGCTTGACGCCCCTCTCCATGGATACGATCTCATCGTTCGCGACGTCGACGGTTCCGAGTCCCTCTACAGTATTCCTTTCTCACTTCTCGAAGCCCCTACGATCACCACCGTCTCTCCCTCGTATCTCCCGGCCGAACATGGGGCCCGCAACCCTGGTCGCGACCGGCAGGGGCTTTTCCGGGGCGACGGCCGTCGTCCTGACTGGCGTCGGGGATCCGATTGTTAACACTTCGCTGAGGGTCATCTCCGACACGTCGCTTGAGGCGATCTTCGACGTCCCGCCCGGGACTATGTCCGGCCCCCGGACGGTCGAGGTCATGCTCGCTAGCGGGACCGTGGTCCGGCTTCAGAACGCGGTCACGATCCTCTCGAGCCCGGCCATCACGAGCGTCGGACCCGCTTGGGGTCGGCAGGGGCGCTCGGTCCAGGTCACGATCGGGGGCTCCGGCATCATCGAAAGCTCGGTCGTGCTGAACCGGACGGGCAAGGCGAACATTACGCTCTCGGTCGGCAGCTCGAACGTATCGTGTATTGTCGCGAATCTTGCAGCTGGATCGCACGCGCTCGGTCTGTGGTGCATCGTGGTCCGGAACTCCGACGGCTCCGAGGCGGTCCTGACCGATAGCTTCGAGGTCGTCGCGCCGGTCACGGTCGATACGCTGAACGTCTCGAGTGGTCGGCGGGGATCGACCGTGCCGTTCCGGCTGATCGGGACGAAAATCCGTGGCACGACCGACAATGTAACGGTCTTGATCGAGGGCCCGGGGTCGTATGAGGCCCAACTCATATCGGTCGGTGAGACCATGGTCGAGGGAGCGCTCGCACTCCCGGCCGGCCTGCCCCCTGGGATCTACGACCTCCGGCTCACGGACACCGATGGCGCTGGAGCGACGCTTGCAGGCGCGTTCGAGGTTCTGCCGGAGCCCACGATCATCTCGGTCTCGCTGGAGTATATCCGCCGCGGCGACGCGCCCGCTGTCTTCCTGATCCGCGGGTGGGGGCTCACGGGCGCCCGGCGGGTCACGCTGAGCGGTCCCGGCGCCGCCGCGATCGCGAACACCACACCGACGGTTGTCAACGACACGGCGATCGAGGCGCTCCTTTCGACTCCGGCCGACGCTCCGCTCGGCGACTGGATCCTCTCCGTGACCCTTGCCGACGGCACTGACATCGGGGCCAATCACCCGGTTACGGTGATCCGGAACCCCCGGGCGACCGGGATGAACGTGACCGACGCGGTGACCGACGACCCGACATTCGAGCTCGCAATTGAGGGTGCGGACCTCGCCCCGGGCATCGTTGAGCTCCGAAACGGTTCGACCTCGGTGATGCTCGCGGGCCTGCCCGTGCTTGTAGGGGACAGGCTCGTCTGGACAGGCGACCTCGTCGGTCTGCCGACTGAAACCTACACCGTCTGGGTCCACGCGGAAGACCCGCTGGATTAACTCCGTACCGATCCCGCTCACGGTCCATCCCTCCGAGATCCGTGCCCGGATCGTTGCCGACCAGCTCGCCGGCGCTCCCCCGCTCGCAGCCTCGTTCACGGGTTTCGTGACCGGCTATGCCGACCGCTACACTTGGTCGTTCGGCGACGGTTCGCCGTACGCGTACACGCAGAACGCGACCCATACCTACACCTCGTCGGGCACGTACACGGTGACTTTTCTCGCCATGAACCCCGTCGAAGCGAGCACGGCGACGGCGACGGTCGTGGTCTCGTCGGGCCTGCAGGCGGCGTTCTCGGTGTACCCGCAGTCGGGTCCGGCCCCGCTCGCGGTGTGGTTCCTCGACTACTCGGCGGGCCCGCCGAGCTCGTGGTCATGGTCGTTCGGCGACGGCACGACCTCGGTCGAACGCGAGCCGACGCATGTCTATGCGGCACCTGGCCATTACACGGTCACCCTGACCGTGACCGACCGCGACGGCAGGACCGATACGGCGGCACTTCTGCAGGGGATTGTCGTGACCGCACCGGGACGGCCGACCATGACGATCACCCTGGCATCGGCCCCGGTCGCAAACTTCACTGCGAACACAACCGTGGGGCCGGCTCCGATGACCGTGCAGTTCGCGGAGAGCTCGAGTCCGACCCCGTATCACCGGTGGTGGCGGTTCGGCGACGGGAGTTCGTCCACTGACGCGAACCCGGTGCACACCTATGCGAAAGCCGGGACGTACACTGTGAACCTGACAGTCTGGACCGGGATCGGGACAGCGGCGACTGAAAAATCCGGATACATTACCGTCGGCCCCGATCCGCGATCGCCGGTCGCCAACTTCACGATGAGCCGGACGTCCGGTGTGGCCCCGCTGTTTATTCGGTTTACGGATCTGTCGACTGGTGGCCCGTCTTCGTGGCGCTGGGACTTCGGCGGGATCGCCTGGACCACGGCGAAGAGCCCCGCCGTGGTCTTCCGGCGGGCTGGCACCTACGCCATCACCCTCACCACAATAAACGCATACGGTTCGTCCACGGTGACGTGGAACCTGAACGTGACCGCCCCCCCGTTCTCGAATCGGAGCCCTGCGGCGGTCGAGGGGCCTGTGCAGATCGTCGGGTAACGGGTCAGCCTTCACGGAACCCGGACCTCAGGCGGTCCGTCATCCAATTGCCTCCGGCTCAAGGGCACCTCCACGGGCAGCTCGACCGAGTCATCCACTGCTTGGGGTTCGGATCACTGAAAGACGGGGGACTCCATCCGCCGCGGGGAGTGCCTGCTAGAGGTAGTCGGCTTGGACCGCGACGACCTCGGCGGAGTCCTTCGCGGCCGCATACCGCTCGAGGAGCTCCGCGTTCAGCGTGAGAAAGTGGGGCCCCCACCGGAAGACGGCCATCAGGGCCGCGGCCTGCTCGGGTTCGCCGAGGATGTGGCAGGCCGCTGCGAGGGCCTCGGCCGAGGAGAGGCGCAGGGGCCGGCCGTAGTTCGTCGGGTTCGCCGCGACCAGGTACGGGAGGGCGCGGTGGTGGCGCCAGGCCTCGAAGACCCCCGCGTCGAGCACCTCCCACGAGCAGTCGAGGGCCGTGACCGAGCGGATTGCGCTCCCGTTATGCGGCGCGTCGGCCGGCGAGAGGGCCTGCTCGGCCGTCGGGTCGAGGATGAGCGTCGACCGCGGCACCCGCTCTGGGCGGTCCAGGACCCGGACGAGCCCGGCCCTCCCGAGCCGGACCACCGTGCACTTCTTGGGCGCGCAGGTGTTGTCGCGGTACGCGAGGAGGGGGATCATCTATACCCGTCTCGCCCCCACCCTCCATAATGTACGTGCTCGCCGCCCCCTGCCTGCTCGACCCCTCGCTCCGGGCCGAGGGGATCACCTCGGACGAGGACCGCGCCGCCTACGCCCAGGCCCTCGAGCGCTGTGTCGAGTTCGGGATCGAGGTCGTGCCCCTTCCCTGCCCCGAGACTCTCCACCTCGGCCGGCCCCGTCCCCCCGGGCAGCTCGCGGGGCGGCTCGACACGCCTGAGTTCGAAGCCCTCCTCGACAGACTTGAGGCGGAGGTCCGGGCCGTGATCGTCGAGCGGGGCTGGCCCATCTGCCTGCTCGGGGTCGACTCCTCGCCCTCCTGCGGGGTGACCCGACACTGGCACGACGAGACCCTGCGCGAGGGGCGCGGCATCTGGCTCGCCCGGTTTCCCGAGCTCCTCGTCGTGGACGTGACCCGGTTCTCGCGCTATCGGGTCTACCTCGCGGCCCCGCTCTTCTCGGCCGCCGAGCGGGCCTTCAACAGCGAGCTCGCTGCGTTCCTCCGCGCCCGCCTGTATCGGGTCAGCCTCCCCCAGGAGGAGGGAGACGACTCCTGCACCCGGGACGAGGGCGCGCTCCACGGGCTCTTCGATACTCTTCTCGCCGGGCTCAGGGAGGCCGATCTGGTGGTCGCCGTCGTCGATGGTGCTGACGCAGACTCGGGGACCGCATGGGAGATGGGGTACGCATACGCCCGAGGCATCCCGGTCTTCGCACTCCGGACCGACTTTCGCTCCGTCGGCGACCACGAACGCGTGAATCTGATGCTCGAATGCTCGTCTGCGGTCGCCGACTCGTTTGTCGCGCTGGCCGCTCTGCTCGGGGCTGTGTCGCCGAAAGAAGAGGGATAGGGTTACCAGACCTCGGGGAAGGCCATGTTGGTGTAGATGTCCTCGAGCCGGGCCTTGTGTCCGCGCTCCATCGCAGCGAGCTCTGTGAAGAGCTTCTTCTGCTCCGCGTCTTCGGACACGTTTGCAAGGCCGGTGTACATCTGCATCGCCTCGAGCTCTTTCTTGATCGCGATCACAAGACCCTCGACGGGCTTGAGATCGGGCGTGAGCGGCGGCATCTCGACCTCATCGGCGACCTTGTAATCCCTCGTCGTAGAGAAACCAAGCGACGAGATGTCCTTTGAGAGGAGCTTCTGGAGGAACTCACGGTGGCTGGTCTCTTCCCCCGCGAGCTCCTTGAAGAGCGACTTCAAGTTCGCATCCGTGACCTTCTCAGAGACCGAATTGTAGAACGAATAGGCCTCGACCTCGCGGTCGATGGCCGTTGAGATGATTGTGCGGAACTCTTCTGGAGTCATGACTGATGACAACCTCCGTTGTAAACAACTGTTCTCCTGTCGGTATTTAAGTGGATTGCTTCTCTTGTCTGTTCGGCTGTTCGGCGCGATCTCCATAAATACCCTGGAAGTGTACTTCTTTCTCACAGATCTCCGGAAGGTGCACACCGGTGCTGGGAGGGTTGATATGGAGACGGATGATATGCAGGCTGTAATGAACGGGGAGGACTGGTAGGTGGCGCTCGATACGGGGACCACGGCGTGGCTGCTCGTCGCAACCGCGCTCGTGATCCTGATGACCCCGGGCGTCGGGCTCTTCTATGGCGGGATGGTCCGGAAGAAGAACTTCATCTCGATGATCGCGCTCTCTCTCGTCGCGCTCTCGCTCGTGAGCCTTCACTGGGTCGTCATCGGCTACTCGCTCGTCTTCGGCCACGATCTCGGCGGCCTGATCGGCGGGCTCGATTTCTTCGGCCTCGCCGGCGTCGGGATCGACCCGGGCGAGGGGACCTATCCCCCGATCCTCTTTGCCGCGTTCCACCTCGCGTTCGCTGCGGTCACGCTCGCCGTGCTTACCTCGGCCGTGGCCGAGCGGGTGAAGCTGAGCTCGTTCCTCGTGCTGGGCCTGCTCTGGACTACGCTCGTGTACGACCCCCTCGCCCACTGGGCCTGGGGCGGGGGCTGGGCCCAGTCCCTCGGCCTCCTCGACTTCGCGGGCGGGACCGTGGTCGAGATCAACTCGGGGTTTTCGGCCCTCGCGCTGGCCCTCGTGATCGGCAAACGGGTCGGCTTCGGGCAGTATTCGATGGAGCCGCACAACATCCCCATGGCCCTCCTCGGCGGCGGTCTGCTCTGGTTCGGCT
Source organism: Methanoregulaceae archaeon UXB-2016 (assembly GCA_004332335.1). Lineage (GTDB taxonomy): Archaea > Halobacteriota > Methanomicrobia > Methanomicrobiales > Methanospirillaceae > UBA288. Next base: position 119,214 of record SISS01000008.1, read on the forward strand.
GGTTCGGGTTCAACGCGGGGTCGGCCCTCGCAGCCGACGGGATCGCGGCGAACGCGTTCATGGTCACGAACACGGCCGCGGCGGCCGGCGCCATGGCCTGGCTCCTCGTCTCCTGGCTCTACGGCCGGCCCGCCTCGCTCGGCATGATCACGGGTGGGGTTGCGGGGCTCGTCGCGATCACGCCGGCCGCCGGCTATGTCGGGGTCCCGGCCTCGATCCTGATCGGCGGGGTCGCGGGTGTGCTCTGCTACGGAGCGATGGTCTGGCGGATCCGGCGGAAGTACGACGAGTCCCTCGACGCGTTCGCGGTCCACGGCGTGGGCGGACTCTGGGGCACGATCATGACCGGTGTCCTCGCGACGACCGCGGTGAACCGGTACCCGGGCCTGCTCGAGGGGAACGTCCAGCAGTTCCTGGTCAACACGGGCTCGGCCCTCGCAACCGTGGTCTACGCGTTCGGCGTCACCTACCTGCTCGCGCTCGTAGTCGACCGGGTGATGGGCCTCCGGGTCACCGAGGACGAGGAGTACGTCGGTCTCGACATCTCGCAACACGGCGAGCGGATCTCGTACTAGCAACCTTTTTCTCGTGCCGCCACCTGATCTGACTCACATGTCTCCAGCAAGAGTTCTCGCCCTTCTGGCCCTGATCGGGCTTGTGATCGGGGCCGCGCTCGGCGCCGGCTGCCTCGGCCAGACCGGTCCCGAGACCAGGGAGAGCGTGACCGGGGCCCCGACGTCCGACGGTGTCTCGGGTGGCACGGTCCCCCCGGTCAGCGAGACGACGCTTCCGATCCCGATCCCGCTCGGGAGCTGACACGCGTGGCCAGACGCGGGAGACGGAGGATGCCGCGAGCGGTCCTGTTCGGGCTCCTCGGCGCGTCTCTGCTCGCGGCCGGCTGTTTTGCCCCGATCGCGGCACTGTCCGGGGGGGGATATGCGACCCTCCTCGGCGGGAGCTCGATCCCGGCCCGGATGATCCTCGTCGGCGCCGTCGCCTCGGTTGTGCTCGTCCTGCTCGCCCGGCGGCGGGCCCTGCTGCTCACGGGCGCCTTCTCGGGCCTGATGGTCCTTCTCGAGTTCCTCTCGCGCCAGGCCGCGCTGCTGCCCCTGCCCGAGGCCGGCTCACCGACGACCGCCCTCCTCTCCTCGTTTGCCAGCGAGTGGGGCTGGGGCCTCCTCGTCATCGGCACGGCCTTTCTCCTCGTGGCCGGCCTCTTCCCGGGCCGTTCGCGCCGCCCCGCCTCGGATACACCGGTCAAGGCCGGCCGTCGCCGGCGGCGCTGACGCCGCCCTCCCCTATCCTCCACGGCACGCAAAGTATAATAACTGTAATGATTAATCATTACAAACTTGGGAGGCGTCTGGAATCTTTCGCATACGTGCCACGGCCCCCGGGTGATGGCCCCGGGCCCATGAGACGGAGCTGCCAGCAGGGCCCCGCGGCTCCGGGATCGACCAGAGAGCACCCGCCCCGTGAGACGGGCGGGACGAGTGCAGAGACGAGAGAAACCTATGGATGGAAAGTTCGATGTACGGTTGGTGGACGAGGTCAAGTACTACCAGCCGGCACCCGAGTACAGGGAGCATGCCTGGACGAATGACTACGAGTGCGCCTATGCCGATTTCCTCAAGGATCCGGTCGGGTTCTGGGAGACCGAGGCCCGCGAGCTCGACTGGTTCAAGAGCTGGGACGAAGTCCGGCAGTGGGACTACCCTTACGCGCGGTGGTTCGTCGGAGCGCGCCTGAATATCACCCACAACTGCCTGGACCGGCACGTGGCCGACCACCGGCGCAACAAGGTCGCGATCATCTGGCGCGGCGACGAGGGCGAGGAGCGGATCTTCACCTACTACAAGCTTTGGCGCGAGGTGAACCGGTTCGCCAACGGCCTCCGCTCCATCGGGGTGAAGAAGGGCGACCGGGTCTGCATCTACATGCCGATGGTCCCCGAGCAGGTGATCGCGATGCTCGCCTGCGCCCGGATCGGCGCGGTCCACTCGGTCGTCTTCGGCGGCTTCGGGTCCCAGGCCGTTGCGACGCGCCTGAACGACGCCCAGGCCAAGGTCGTGATCACGGCCGACGTCGGGATGCGGCGGGGCAAGCGCATCCCCCTGATCACGATCGTCCAGGAGGCCGTGATCGACGCCCCCTCTGTCGAGCGGATCGTGCTCCTCCGGCGGCAGCTCGACCACCCGGTCGACATCCACGAGGAGCGCGAGGTCGATTTCTACGCCCTGATGGAGGGGCAGCCCTTCGAGTGCGCCCCCGAGGAGATGGACGCGGAGGACCCATTCTTCATCCTCTACACCTCGGGCTCGACCGGCGCCCCGAAGGGGATCGTCCACACCTGCGGCGGGTACATGGTCGGGGCCCACTACACGACGCGGCACGTCTTCGACTTCAAGGACAACGACGTCTACTGGTGCACGGCCGATCCGGGCTGGATCACGGGACACTCCTACGTGGTCTACGGCCCGCTGATGGTCGGCGGCACGGTCGTGATCGCCGAGACGACCCCGGACTACCCCGACGCGGGGGCGTTCTGGAAGATCGTCGAGGACCTCGGGGTCACCATCTTCTACACGGCCCCGACCGCGATCCGGATGTTCATGAAGGTCGGCGAGCAGTGGCCCAACAAGTACGACCTGCGGTCGCTCCGGGTCCTCGGCTCGGTCGGCGAGCCCCTCAATCCCGAGGCCTTCGAGTGGTTCTACCGCGTGATCGGCAAGGGACGCTGCCCGCTCGTCGACACCTGGTGGCAGACCGAGACAGGGATGCAGATGATCACGACCATGGTCGGGGAGCCCATGCGCCCCGGGTTCGCGGGAAGGCCGATCCCCGGGGTCGTGGCCGACGTGGTGAACAAGGAAGGCGTCTCGGTCGACCCGGGCACGGGCGGCTTCCTGGTGATCCGCGAGCCCTGGCCTGCGATGCTCCGGACGGTCTACGGTAACGACGAACGTTACCGGCAGTATTGGGAGACCATCCCGGGCTGCTACACGGCCGGCGACCTGGCCGTGAAGGGGCGCGACGGCTACATCATGGTGATCGGACGGGCGGACGACGTGATCATCATCTCGGGTCACAATATCGGGACGGCCGAGGTCGAGTCCGCGCTGGTCTCGCATCACTCCGTCGCGGAGGCGGCCGTGATCGGCAAGCCCGATCCCATGAAGGGCAACCAGATCAAGGCGTTCGTGATCCTCAAGCTCGGTCAGGTCCCCTCGGACCGGCTCGAGAACGACCTCGTCTACCAGGTCCGGATGATGCTCGGGCCGTTCGCGGTCCCGTCCGAGATCGAGTTCGTGGACGCCCTGCCCAAGACCCGGTCGGGCAAGATCATGCGCCGGGTCCTGAAGGCGCGCGAGCTCGGCGTCGACCCGGGCGACCTCTCGACCCTGGAGGAGTAGGGGATGGCGGCCCCGTCCACCACCCTCTTCGGGATGCCGGTCGAGCGTGGCCGCTGGGTCTTCGTCCTGCTCGGGCTCGCCATCAACCTCGCGATCGGCTCGATCTACGCCTGGTCGGTCTTCCGAAAGCCGCTCGAGAAGGTCTTCGCGGTCGGTGCAACCGAGAGCCTGCTCCCGTTCGTGGTCTTCCTCGCGGTCTTCGCCCTCACCATGCCCCTCGTGGGCGGGCTTCTCGACCGGTACGGCCCCCGCCTCCTCTCGGTCGCGGGCGGTGTCATCGTGGGAGCCGGTTGGCTTCTCGGGTCGCAGGCGACCTCGATGACCATGTTGACCCTCGCCTACGGCCTGATCGGCGGGGCCGGTGTCGGGATCGTGTACAACTGCCCGATCGCGGTCGCGGCGCGCTGGTTCCCCGATCGGCGGGGCTTCGCGGTCGGCGCGGCCGTGCTCGGGTTCGGGCTGTCCCCGCTTCTGACTGCGCCGCTGGCCAACGCGCTGATCGCCTCGATCGGACCGCTCGCGACCATGGCCTATGTCGGTGTCGGAGCACTCGTCGTGATCGTGCTGCTCGGTCTGCCCCTCCGGTTCCCGCCCGCGGGCTGGGCCCCGGCGGACTGGGCACCGACGGCGGCCCAGGCAGGCGCCTCCGAGCTCACGCGCGCCGAGATGGTTCGGACAGGAGCGTTCTGGGGCCTCTGGCTCTGTTTCTTCATCGGGACCGTGGCAGGGCTGATGGCGATCGGGATCGCGGCTCCGGTCGGGCAGGAGGTCTTCCTTCTCTCGGCCGCGACGGCTGCAGCCCTCGTGGGGGTCTTCGCGATCTTCAACGGGGCGGGCCGGCCGCTCTTCGGCGCCCTCGTGGACCGGTTCGGGACACGCAGGACCGCCATCGGGAACCTCGGCCTGATTGCGGCCGCAGCCCTGCTGCTCTGGGCCGGCTCGGCGGGCGGCGGCTGGTCTGTCTACATAATCGGCTTTGCAACACTCTGGCTCTGTCTCGGCGGCTGGCTCGCGATCGCGCCGGCCTGCACGGCTGCGTACTGCGGGACCCGGCACTACAGCCCGAACTACGGCCTGGTCTTCACGGCCTACGGCATGGGCGCGATCGTGGGGAACCTCCTCGCCGGCACGCTCCGCGACGTCGTCGGGTCGTACACGGCCGTCTTCCTTCCGGTCGCCGGGCTCGCGCTCCTCGGGGTCGGGATCGCGGTCCTGCTCCTCCGTCCGCCGTTCGGGGCGGCCTGAATCCTTTTTTTGGTCCATGTTTCGGGCACATGCCGGAGTCCCATTGCAGAACTTTAGATAGATCTATATACATGGGAAGACAACTTCCTTCCTAGTGTGTGGCGCAGGGCGCCATTCCCAGTGAGGTTGACAGAGAAATGGTACTCGACACAGGTGCAACGGCATGGATCCTAGCGTCGACAGCGCTGGTCATGCTCATGACCCCCGGGGTCGGGTTCTTCTATGGCGGGATGGTCCGGAGGAAGAATCTGATCTCGATGATCGCGCTCTCGTTCATCGCGTTTGCGCTCGCCTCAGTCCAATGGGTCGTGGCCGGGTACTCGCTCTCGTTCGGTCCCGATATCGGCGGTTTCATCGGGGGGCTTGACTTCTTCGGCCTCGCCGGCATCGGGATGGACGCAGGCGAGGGGACGTATCCGCCGGTCCTCTTCGTGATGTGGCAGCTGGTCTTCGCGGCCGTCGCGCTCGCGATCCTGACCTCAGCCGTGGCCGAACGGGTGAAGCTGAGCTCGTTCCTCGTGCTGGGCCTGCTCTGGACCACGCTCGTGTACGACCCCCTCGCCCACTGGGTCTGGGGTGGCGGCTGGGCCATGAGCATGGGCGCGCTCGACTTCGCGGGCGGCACGGTCGTCCACATCAGTTCGGGCTTCGGCGCGCTCGCGCTCGCGCTCGTGATCGGCAAGCGGGTCGGCTACGGCAAACACTCGTTCGAACCGACGAACATCCCCATGACGCTCCTCGGCGCGGGCCTGCTCTGGTTCGGCTGGTTCGGTTTCAACTCGGGCTCGGCCCTGGCCGCCGACGGCCTCGCGTCGAACGCGTTCCTGGTCACGAACACGGCGGCCGCGATCGGCGCTCTCGCCTGGCTCGCGGCAAGCTGGATTCACGGCAAGCCCTCGTCGCTCGGGTTCGTCTCGGGCGGGATTGCGGGCCTCGTCGCGATCACACCGGCCGCAGGCTACGTCGGAGTCCCGGCGAGCCTCGTGATCGGTGCGGTCGCGGGCCTGCTCTGCTACGGCTGCATGCTGCTCCGCCTCCGGGTCGGCTTCGACGAGTCGCTCGACGCCTGGGCGATCCACGGTATGGGCGGGCTCTGGGGCGCGATCGCGACGGGTATCTTCGCGAGCACCGCAATCAACAAGTACCCGGGCCTGCTCGAGGGGAACGTCCAGCAGTTCATCAACAACCTGCTCGGCGCGGGGGCGGCGGTCGTCTACGCGTTCGGCGTGACCTTCGTGCTCGCCTGGGTCGTGAACAAGGTCATGGGCCTGCGCGTGACCGAAGACGAAGAGTACGTCGGCCTGGACATCGCCCAGCACGGTGAGCGGGCGAACAGCTGAGGAGGGTTCACAATGCATCTCGTAACAGCCATCATCCGCCCCGAGCGCCTCGACTTCGTCAAGAAGATCCTCGAGGACCGGGGCTTCTACGGCATGACGATCACCGAGGTCCGCGGGCGCGGCGAGCAGAAGGGGATCTCACTCCAGTTCCGCGGCGGGACCATGTCGGTCGACATGCTCCCCAAGTGCCGGGTCGAGGTCGCGGTCAAAGACGAGGACGTCGACACCGCGATCGAGGCGATCTGCGAGGCCGCACGGACTGGAAAGGTCGGGGACGGCAAGATCTTCGTCCTGCCGATCGCACGGACGGTCCGGGTCCGGACCGGGGAGGTGACCGTCTAGGCACGCCCCTCCCCTCTTCCCACCTTCCCCTCTCTCCACTATTCACGCTGTTTCTCAAACCGAGCGTTCATGAGATGCCCGGTCCAACTCTTCTCACATGCGGGTCACGGCCCTCTCCTCGGGCTCTAAAGGGAACTCGGTCCTGGTCGAGGGCGCGAGCGGCAGCCTCCTCGTCGACGCCGGGCTCTCGGCCCGCGACCTCCTCGCGAGGATCGCGGCGGCGGGCGCCGACCCCGCAGCCATCGAGGCCGTCCTCGTGACTCACGAGCACACGGATCACATCCGCGGGCTCGATGCGTTCTCAAAGAGGCTGGACATCCCGGTCTACGGGACCCCCGGCACGATCGCCGAGTTCCTGCTCCACCGGAAGTCCACGAAGTGTATTATTGAGACCCGGACCGTCCACGCCTTCGAGCGGTTCATGATCGGCGAGTTTGCGATCGAGTCCCTCCCCCTCTCGCACGACGCGCGCGACCCCTGCGGATACGCGATCGAGGCCGATGGGGCCCGACTCGGGTACTGCACGGACACGGGCGTCGTCCCCGAAGGGGTGCGCGAGCGGCTCGGCGTCTGCGACGCGCTCGTGCTCGAGGCGAACCACTGCCCCCGCATGCTCGAGGAGGGCCCGTATCCGGCCATGCTCAAGCGCCGGATCCGGTCGCGGCGCGGCCACCTCTCGAACGAGCAGACGGCCGAGCTCCTCCGTTCCTTCTCGGGCGACCTCACGGCGGTGATGCTCGCCCATCTCTCGGAGACGAACAACACCCCCGACCGGGCCCGGACCGCGGTCGAGAACGCGTTCGGCCTCTTCTCGTCCGAGATCGAGCTCTCGGTCGCGCTCCAGCAGACGATCTCGGCCCCGATGGTGATCTAGGTGGAGTTCGCCGAGTTCGCCCTCGTCTGCGAACGCCTCGAAGCGCTCGCGGCCCGGCTTGAGATGCGCGATCTGATCGCCTCGCTCCTTCCCGGGCTCGACGAGGCCGAGCTCACGATCTTCGTCCGGTTCATCCAGGGCCGGGTCTTCCCGGACTGGTCGCCCGAGAAGCTCGGGATCGGCCCGAACCTCCTGTACGAGGCGGTCGCTTACGTCGCGGGCCGGAAGCGGGCTGACGTGGTCCGGCTCGTCAACGAGACCGGCGATGCAGGGCTCGCGGTCGAACGCCTGCTCGCGAAGCGGCAGCAGTCGGCCTTCTTCTCGGACTCTCTCTCCCTTGCCGAGGTGCACGCCCTCCTGGTCCGGACCGCGTCGGCCTCGGGCGCACAGTCCCAGCAGGCGAAGATGCGCCTTCTCCGGCAGGGCTTCGGTGCAATGACCCCACGCGAGGCCCGTTACTTCGCCCGGCTCGTCCTGGCCGAGCTCCGGATCGGGATCGGCGAGGGGACGGTCCGCGACGCGATCGCGCTGGCCTTCGAGCTCGAGCCGGCCCTGATCGAGCACGCCCAGCAGGCCCGGAACGACCTCGGCGAGGTCGCGCTTCTGGCGCGGATAGGGCCCGAGGCGCTCAGGGAGGTCTCGATCGTCCCATTCCGACCGGTCCGGCTGATGCTCGCCCAGCAGGGGACGATCGCCCAGCAGCTCGCGGACTTCGGTCCGGTCGCGGTCGAGTACAAGTATGACGGCTCGCGGATCCAGTTCCACCGCGTGGGTCAGATCGGCCGGTGCTGGTCGCGCCGGCTCGAGGAGGTGACCCATGCCCTGCCCGAGGTAGTCGAGGCCCTCCTCGCCGCGACCTCCGGGGACGTGATCCTCGACGCTGAGGTGGTCGCGGTGGGGCCTGACGGCCGACCGCTCCCCTTCCAGACCGTGCTCCGCCGTTTCCGCCGCAAGCACGGCGTGGCCGAGGCCCGCGAGGCGATCGCGCTCGTGCCCCGGGTCTTCGACTGCCTCTATGCCGACGGCGAGACCCTGCTCGACCGGCCTCTCGCCGAGCGGCGGGCCCGGCTCGAGGCCCAGCTCGGGGACCACCTGGCTCCCCAGCAGGTGCTCGACGACGAGGAAGCGGTCCGGGCCGTGTACGAGCAGGCCCTCGCCGACGGGAACGAGGGCGTGATGCTCAAGCTCCCCGCTTCGCCGTACACCCCCGGGGCCCGCGGCCGGGCCTGGGTCAAGATCAAGCCCGAGGTCGAGACCCTCGACCTGGCCGTGGTCGGCGCGGGCTGGGGCGAGGGCCGGCGGGCCGGCGCCTTCGGCACGTACGAGCTCGCGGTCCAGGACCGGGGCCAGCTCCTCGGCGTGGGCCGGGTCGCGACCGGCATGACCGACGAGGATCTCGCCGCCCTCCACGCCCTCTTCAAGGACCTCGTGATCGCCGAGTCGGGCAACACGGTCACACTCGAGCCCCAGGCCGTCTTCGAGGTCGGCTACTCCGAGATCCAGAAGAGTCCGAACTACGCGAGCGGGTACGCGCTCCGGTTCCCCCGCTTTGTCCGGGTCCGCGAGGACAAGGGAGTCGACGAGGTCGAGACCCTCGAGACCCTCGAGGCCCGGTACCGCCGGCAGGCGACGCAGAACGGCGGGAACGGCACCTCCACGGTCGAGTGAGCCGGGATCCCCGCACCCGGATCGCCAGGGTCAATACGACTCCGGTCGACCCTCTCCCATGACTCCCGATACCGGCGGAGCGACAGGGGTCGAGGCCCTGATCCGAATGCACCTGGCCGCACTCGTCGCGATCGGCGAGCGCCCGACCGGCTCGGCCTCCGCCCGGCGGGCCGAGGCGTATCTCGAGAGCGCCCTCGGGGAGGCCGGCTGCCGGGTCGAACGCCAGGCCTTCTCCTGCACGGACTGGCGGGTGGAGCGGGGGTCCTGCCGGTGCGGAGCTACCGACGTACTTGTGGTTGCGAACCCGTACAGCCTTTCTTGCGCAGTTCGATCCCGGAGCGTCTCGGCCGGCACGATGGACGAGCTCGCGGCCCTGGACATGAGGGATCGGATCGTCGTGCTCCACGGTGCGCTCACGGCCACACCCTGGATGCCTGCTGAGTTCCCGTTCTACACGGACGAGGAGAGCCGGGCCCGCGTGCGCCTGCTCGACGCCGGAAGCCCGGTGGCGGTCGTCATGGTCTCGCCCCGGACGGACCATGCCGTGCCCGTGACCATAGACGGGGCATTCTCGGTCCCGTCCTGCACGGTCTCGGCGGAGGCCGGTGCCCTGCTCCTCGCTTCTCCCGGCGCCGTGGTCGACCTCGTCCTCGAGACCGCGGCCGAACCGGTCGAGGCCGCGAACGTGATCGGCCGGCTCGGCGGCGAGGGCCCGCGCCTCGTCCTGATGGCCCACCTCGACACCAAGCACTACACACCCGGTGCGCTCGACAACGCGACCGGCCTCGCTGTCCTGCTCACGCTGGCCGACCGCCTCGCCGCCGATCCCCCCTGCCCCCTCGAGTTCGTCGCGTTCAACGGCGAGGAACACCATGCAGCGCCGGGCGAGGTCGCCTACCTGGGTGCGGGACGGCTCAATCCCGGCGCGATTGCCCTTGCGATCAACCTCGACGGCATTGGCCTCGGGGGGTACCCGGCGAGCCTCGCGCTCTTCTCCTGTCCGCCCGCGCTCGAGGCTGCGGCCCGGGAGCTCCTGGCCCGGACGCCAGACCTGGTCATGGTCGACCCGTGGCCCGCGGGCGACCACATGATCTTCTGCATGCAGGGCGTGCCGAGCATGGCTGTCTCGAGTGCAGCCCCTCCCGACGTGATCGAGGCCGTGCTCCACACGCCGGCCGACACGCTCGATCGGGTCGACACAGCGCTCGTCGCGCGCACGGCTGGCGCGGTCGAGGCCCTGATCCGGGCGACGGCCGGCATGAGGGCGTGAACGGCGACGGCCGACGTTACTCCGCCCCCTGCATCAGGTAGAAGACGTAGCCGTAGGCTTCGGCCGGTCGCCTCGAGCTGGGTGAAGAACGACGCGTGGAGGTCGACGGCGGCCGTGCCCATGTCCGCGAGACGGGGCAAAGAGGTGCCCCGTGTACCGCTCGTCCCCGGGGCCCTGGCGAGGGAGCCCCTCAAATAACCGGAGAAGTGTCGCAAACTGCCGGTCGGTCTCCAAACGGAGGGATGGAGCACCGCTCTGGAAAACCCGGCGGGGCGAACGCCGCAGGGGCTCCCGGTTCACCAGCGGCCACGTCGTCGGACCCCGGCTCCGTTCTCGGGGCGCGAGGGTTGAAGCCCGATCGCGGCCCGGGCTCCCGCGACCACGAGGCGCATCCCCGTCGTGAGCAGGTCCTGGTGATCGTGCAGCCCTTCGCGCCACGCCGCCGGGATCCCCGAGTGGCCATAGCAGGCGCCGGCCAGCTGCCCCGCGACCGCCCCGGCCGTGTCCGCGTCCTCACCGAGGTTGACGGCCGCGAGCACGACCTCCTCGAACGACCGCCCGCGCGAGAACGCCCAGAGTGCGGCCTCGAGGCAGGCGACGGCGCCTCCCCCGGCCCGGACCTCGGGCGGGTCGCGCGAGAGGTAGGAACCCTCCGCGACGGCGGCGATCGCCGGGCAGAGCGGGGCGCTGTCCCAGAACCCGGGTGCTGGGCTGAACTGCGGCGCGACGAGGGCCTCACGGTCCGCTCCGTGGATGGCGCTCGCGAGGAGGGCGGCGAGGTACCGGCAGGCATCGATCGACTCGGGGGCCGCGTGGGTGGTCCGGCTCATCTGGGCGGCCGCATCGACCGCCCGAACCGGGTCCATGGCCCAGAAGATCGGGATCGGGGCGAGGCGCATCAGCGACCCGTTTCCGGGGGTGAGCCCGGGGACCGGGGCCGCGATGGGAGCCCCGGTCCGGAGAAAGGCCTCGAGTGCACGGCGGGTCGTGGTCCCGATATCGAGGCAGACGCCAGTCGGCGCCTGGTACCCTTCGCGCCAGTACCGGACGTACTGCCGCAGCTGGTCGACCTGGTCCATGCCTCCGCACGCGATCAGGCTCTCGGTCAGGCAGAGGGCGAGGGCCGTGTCGTCGGTCCAGCAGCCCAGCGGAAGGTTCAGGACGCCGCCCGTCCGGTACCCGGTGACCGGCGGAAACGAGCCCGGTCTCAGGAACTCGACGGGCGCGCCGAGCGCGTCTCCTACTGCGAGCCCCACCAGTGCCCCGAGGGCTGCATCGTGCACGTCGATCGCCATGGCAGAGCGTTCGTCACGGTCATGAAAATAGTCGTCGAAACGATCCCGGGAGCAGCGGAATCCCACCGGGTGGCACCGGGACGCGCCAGGCCCCTCGAAAGAGAGTGCTTTCGAAACCCCGCCGCACGCACCCTTCGCGGCATATCTCTGCCGGCCCCCGGACGGGACCTCGTCTGGTGTTTTTTAAGCGAGAGGAGGATGTCGAATCCCGGTGTTCACACCCGTGCTGCTCGCTGCTTACGAGGCGGACGCGGTGAGGTCGAAAAAAGTGCCGGTGGTCCCCCGGGGAGATGCCGCCGCTCACAGTGACGGGCGGGCTGGTGGTCGGCTTCGGTGGCGCCCGCTGGTCAGCGTGGACTGCCGGACGATCGCTGGTGTTAGAGGTGTATGTGCTGAGTCTGCATCCGTCCCGTCGTCGAGCGTGCGCTTCCTGCCGGCCGTATCGCTACGAGGTGGTGCCGCCATGGGGGATGCCGTCGCTGTCCGATGGGAGGCCCCATCGGGCTGCTCCGTCGGGGGGTGTTCCGTTGGGCCGTACCCCATTTCCCGGCCCGCCAGCCGGCGGGGTTCCATTGAAATGCATCTCGCCCTGCGGTGCTCCCGCAGGAGGTATCCCGTTGGGAAGAAGGCCTCCGGGCGGATCGCCGGATGGCCGTGTACCGTTCGGCAGCACACCCTCTGCGGGGGGCCCACCTGCTGGCTGGGTGGCATCCGCTACCGCTGTTGTCGTATCGCCTGCTGCTGGTGCCGACGCCTGGGGAGCCACAGTCCCGGCAGTCGACGTCGCAGTCGAGCTCTCGGTGCAGCCGGCCATGCAGATGCAACAGCAGAGTAGACCCGCTGTGGTGAGCAGCAGCAGAAGCCTGTATGACTTTCGTGGATCGGTCGTCGATCTCGTCTTCATGTTACTCTTCAAGGGTATCGTGTTCTCCGGCAGGGGGAACGGAGGACCGTCGCCGGTCCTCCACTCGTCCGGTATCTCCGGCTCATCTCCTCTGCTCCTCATTCAGCTTGATTCGAGATTCCCGATGAGCATCTCTTTCTGTCTGAGTCTCACCTCCTCCACGGGTATCGTGGACCTGTAGGGCAGCGGCGAGTCCGGGGAGGTAGGTCCCGCTGTCCCCTCCCTCTCTCTGCCTAAATGTAACATAAATTTTACTTTTTGTCGGGTTTATTTTACTGCCCCCTCTGGCAGTCCCCTGCTTCGGGAAGGGATCTCCGGCACCGGGATCAGAGAAAGTCGCTGAGCGTCCGCTCAGCCCGCATCCTCGGCAGAAGCGTCGACTTCGCACGCCACGAGCTGTCCCCATAGTGGCGGTCGAGCGCGTCAGCACCCTCGGCCAGAGTCGAGTATCGCTCGGGGGGCGAACGCATCGCCTCGAACGCGGCCTCGCGCACGACCCAGGTGCCGAGCGGAGCCCAGTACTCGCCCGTGACCGACCGGAGCACGAGGGCCCGGGCCTGCCGACGAATCGATTGGAGATAGCCGGTCACGGCCAGCCGGGCCGAGTAGTAGGCGCCGGCGATCGGCGAGTACCCGGACTTGGTCTTCCCCTCGCCGTCAACCGTGACCGAGTCGAAGTCGTGGGTCCAGAGGCTGTGAGCGCGCCAGCACTCGACCATCTCATACTGCCAGCCCCCGGGCACGAGGAGCACGGCGATCGTGTTGCCGTAGAGCCTGTGCGAGAAGACCAGCACCTCTTCGACCGAGGGGTACCGGGTGACCTCCTTCTTCTGCGCCCGACCGAGGGTATCGTCGACCGCGGTGATCGCCCACCGGGTCGGCACGACCCGGGGGTGCTTGCCGAGCACACCAGCCGAGAGCAGATTGGTCAGGTGGTAGACGTCCACGTCGGCGCGATAGAGCTCGGCGAGCCCCTGGGACGCGGGCAGGTCCGTGTCGGACGCGACCTTATCTACTGCACGGGGCACGACCGGATTGTCGAGCACGTCGAGAGCCCGGACCGACCCGGACCGCCCGACCGGGGTCAGCACGCCGTCGAATCGGAGGTCGAAGTCGACCGGACGGGTGAACGAGACCTCGACGTCGACCGGCGTGGCCGAGAGCGCGACCTCGGTCATCGCGTCCTGGACCCGGGCGACCGGTGCCCTCGCCGCGATCGTCGCGGCCCGGAGGTTTACCACGTCGTCGAGCGAGAGACCCCGGGCGAGCCAGGCCGGCGGCCGGTCCTCGTCCGCAAGGAGGAGGGGACCGCCCTGGACCGCGGGATAGCCGTGCGATCCGACGAAGACCGAGGGGGCCGCACCCATGTAGGAGCTGATCGGTTTCGTCCCGACCCGTGCGAGGAACCGGGCCGTGATCGGGCAGCGCGGCAGGCCGCAGAGTCCCTTGCCCTTGCAGCTCGCACAGAGCATCCCGCCGTCCTTCACCCGATCACCCGTCCCCGATCCCGGCTGGTCCGTGGATCACGAGGTCACAGCCAGATTCGCCAGCCAACATCGAACCGGGCCCCGCACTCGGGGCAGCAGAGCACAGCCGGCCGGCCGGCGTCGCTGTCGGGAAGCAGGGTGACATGGAATCCCCGGGTGTAGCCGCAGTCGGGGCAGATGCGGACTTCGCCCTCGGGCGCGAGCGTACGGATGGGTCGGACATCGTCCATGAGTGGGATACGGCCCATCCCCTCTTCAATCCGTCTGTTGCGGCGCGGAGACCTCGAGGGTCAGATCGAGCGACCGGACCGAGTGGGTCAGGGCTCCGACGCTGACGAGGTCGACCCCGAGCACCGCGTAGGTGCCGATCGTCGCCTCGGTGATCCCGCCCGAGACCTCGACCTTGACCCGGTCGCGGAGGCCGGCATCGTCGAGCGCGGCGAGCGCCTCCCGGACCCTCTCAGGGGTCATGTTGTCGAGCATCACGATCTCGGCTCCGGCCCGGGCCGCGCGGACCGCCTCTTCCGCGGTCTCGGCCTCCACCTCGACGATCCGATAGGCCGAGGCGGCCCGCGCACGGCGCACAGCCTCCTCGATGTCGACGAGGGCGAGGTGGTTGTCCTTGAACAGGACCGCGTCCGAGAGCGTGAACCGGTGGGGATCGCCGCCGCCCAGGGCCACGGCGCGCTTGTCGAGGAGGCGGAGGCCCGGCGCGGTCTTGCGCGTGGCCGCGACCCGGACCCCCGGATCGGCCTTCCTGGCAAGGGCCACGTACCGGGCGGTCATGGTCGCGATCCCGGACATCCGGCCGACCAGATTCAGTGCCGTCCGCTCGACAAGGAGCACGGCCCGGATCGGTCCCTCGAGCCGGAGCACCACGGCCCCGGCCCCGACCTGTTCGCCGTCGACCGCGAGCGGCGTGACCGCGACCCCGTAATGAGAGAAGAGCGCGGCCGCCTCGGCCAGGCCGGCCGCCACGCCCGCCTCGCGAAAGCGGAGCCGGGCCTCGCAGGCCTCGTTTCCGAGCACGGCCGCCGTGGTCACGTCACCGAAGGGGGCGTCCTCCTCGATGAAGGCAAGCAGGCGATCGAGCGGGACAGCGATCACGTCCCCACCACGATCGGCTCGCCGAGGTCGCGGAGCAGCACCAGGATCGAGAGGGCCGCGAGGTACGAGGTGGCGGGGTTGTCGGGGCTCGGCACGTTCCGCACCCGGATATACGCGTCGCCGAAGGCCCCCTCGGCCGTGATCTCGTGGATGTTCCGGTCGACGGCCGGGTCCGCCCAGAGCTCGACCTCGACCTCCCGGCCCGCCGCGAGGGCGATTGCGGCCGAGACGTTGATGTTCTTGGGGAAGGCCTGAACGCACTCGTCCGCCCGCCCCGAGAAGATGAGGGTCCGCTCGGCGACCGAGAGGCCGAGCGAGGCGGGGTTCTTCGTGGTCCTGAGGATGACCCGGTCGATCCCCCCGATCCGCCCGACCTTGAGGTTGTCGAGGCCCATCACGGCCCCGCTCGGAATATACACCCGCCGCCGTGCGGCCACGGCTGCGGCCCGGAGGTGCGCGAGGAACGAGGGCTCGGCGAGCGCCCCGACCGACATCACGACGAAGTCCTTCCCGGCCTCGAGCACGGCCTCGCCGTGGGTCCGGACGGCCCGGACCGAGGCGGCCTCGACCACGAGGTCGACGTCGGATGCCGCAAACGCCTCGAACGAGTCGTATGCAGTCGCACCCAGGCCGGCCGCGAGCTCGCGGGCACGGTCGGGGTCCTGGTCGTAGAGGGCTGTGATCTCGAAACCCTCGGCGTGGGACGCGATCAGGTGGCCGATGTTGCCGCAGCCGAGGAGCCCGACCCGCATCATGGATAAAGTGTGGTCCTCCCCCGGGATAAAAGCCGCGGGAGGGCGCTCCGAATCTCCCCAGGACGTCGACGCTCCGAGACTGGCCCGGCCCTCCGCAGCGCACCGGGGCCGGCGGAGCGGCCTCTCCCTCCCCTGGAAAGAGAAGCCTGATGTCCGGCGCCGCCGATCCATCTGGGATGACGACCGACGAGATCGAACGCGGCTTTGCCGCGCTTGAGGCGCGGATCCGCGCGACCGATGACGCGATTGGAGAGGGGGCGGCTCGGGTGCGGCAGGACGAGGGACCCCTGTTGGCCAGGATGGCCGCGACCGCGGCCCGCATTGTCCCCATGGCCGGGCTCGAGGTGATGGCCCGCGGCAAGGTCGACGGTAAGGGCGAGCTCTACGACCAGGGCTTCTTTCCCGAGAAGATGCTCATCCTCGCCAAGACCGAGCCCATGCCGTTCCGGCCCGACGATGCGAACAAGGCGGTCACGGACCAGTTCTGCGTGCTGAAGGCCGACGGGACTTTTGCCGAGTTGATGTACTCGAACGACACCGTGCTGATCGACAGCTATCTCGCGCAGCTCTCGGCCGAGGACGCGCTCGGCATCTACGGCCCCGAACTCCTCTTCATGCTCTACCGGGCGCTCCGGCAGTACCTCGAGGGGGAGGAGGCGCTCCTCGCGGCCCTCCGGACCACGCTCGAGTACCTCCATGGGTAGTTACTTCCAGCGAAAGAGCGCGAACGGGGGCCGGAGCATGTCCTCCTCGGGGTGGAGGGCCGAGAGGAGCGCGGTCCGCCGGAACTCCTGGCCCGCGCTGTTCCGGTAGGACACGACCGCCTTCACCTCGGCCACCTGCCCGGCGAGCGGCTGCTCATGGACCGCCTCGGGCGCGAGGGAGGCGAGGTCGAACTCGAGCCCGGTCGGTACGAGCGCGACATGGACCCCGAGCGCGGGGGCGTTCCCCTCGTTTCTCACGACAACGGCGCGCGCGTCTTCGGCCAGCGCAACCTGGAGGTCGGGGAGGTCCCGCGTATCGCTGCTGATCGCGAGCGCCATCAGTACGACTCCTGCGATGATCAGGGCCATCAGGGAGAGAAACGGCGAGATCAGGGCAAGCCCTGCCGCAGCCACGAGGCCGACTCCGATGACGATCAGGGATGAACGCTCCATGACAAGAGATTGCAGGGGAATGGATAAAAACAAGACGCGAGTGGGCCCGATGAGATTCGAACTCATGGCCTCCCGGTTATCAGCCGGGCGCACCACCTAGCTATGCTACGGGCCCGCAGGGTTACCCTACTAGATCAATCGTTCGAGTTCTTATAGATTTTCGATAACGCCCTGACAGACGCCTTTGTATCCTTCCCCGAGAAATATGCATGGACGGGCCGCGCCCCACGCCCAGAGACTGCGGCGCACGGTCGGCCCGAGCGGGAGTGGTTCATGGCGAGACAGTATCTGCTGGGCAACGAGGCGATCGCCCACGCCGCCCTTGAGGGCGGAGCCGGGTTCGTGGCCGGGTACCCCGGCACGCCCTCATCCGAGGTGATCGACCTGCTCCGGGCACGACGGCCCGCAGGGGTTCACATCGAGTGGTCGACGAACGAGAAGGTCGCGTTCGAGAACGCGCTCGGCGCCGCCTGGTGCGGCGTGCGCGCGCTCTTCACGACCAAGCACGTCGGCCTGAACGTCGCGGCCGATCCCCTGATGACCTCGGCCTACACGGGCGTGACCGGGGGTTTTGTCGTTCTCTCGGCCGACGATCCGTTCGCGCACTCGTCGCAGAACGAGCAGGACAGCCGGCTCTACGCGGCGATGGCCGGCCTGCCCTGCCTCGATCCGAGCACGATCGAGGAGGCCCACGATATGCTTCGCGATGCGTTCGCCCTCTCGGAGGAGTTCGGCCTGCCCGTCCTCTTCCGTCCCACGACCCGGATCTGCCACTCGAAGGCCGATGTCGAGCTCGGTCCGGTCTCGACCGAGCCGCGCGAGGCGGTCTTCCACCGCGACCCCCGCCAGTACGTGGTGATCCCGGCCCACACGCGGGTGCTCCACCGCCGGCTGAACGAGAAACAGGCGGGCATCCGCCGGCGCCTGGTCGAGCTCGGGTACACCACGGGTGAGATCCGGGGCCGGCAGGGCGTGATCGCGGGCGGCGTCGCGGCGGCGTACGTGCGCGAGGTTCTCCCCGACGACGTCTCGCTCCTCGTGGTCCGGGCTTATCCCATCGACCCCGAACAGCTCCGCTGCTTCTGCCTCGAGCACGAGGAGGTGCTTGTGGTCGAGGAGGGTGCACCCGTGATCGAGAACGAGGTCCGGAAGGCCGCCGGATGCGTCCTGGTCCGCGGCAAGCAGACGGGCCACGTCCCCGCCGAGGGCGAGCTCTCCCCGGCCCTCGTCCAGACGGCCCTGGCAGGGGCCGGGTTCATCGCTACGACGCCCTCCCTGCCCCCCCTGCCTGAGGCAGGGCTCCCGCCCCGGCCTCCGATCCTCTGCGCGGGCTGCATGCACCGCTCGGTCTTCTTCGCGATGAAGAAGGTCTTCAAGGACGGCATCTTCCCGTCTGACATCGGCTGCTACACCCTCGGGCTCCAGCTCGGGGCCGTCGACACCACGATCTGCATGGGCGCCTCAATCACGGTCGGGTCGGGGATCGCGCAGACCGTCGGCGGGGACGTGGTCTCGACGATCGGGGACTCGACCTTCCTCCACACGGGTCTGCCCGGCCTGCTGAACGCGGTCTACAACGGCGCGAACCAGGTCCTCGTGATCCTCGACAACCGGATCACGGCCATGACCGGGCACCAGCCGAACCCGACGACCGGGTGGACCGCGACCGGCGAGGAGAGCACGAAGGTCTCGCTCGAGTCCCTCTGCCGGGCCTGCGGCGTGGACTGGGTCGAGACCGTGGATCCGTACGACATGACCGGCCTGATCGCGACCCTGCGCGAGGCGAAGGCCCGGACCGGGGTCCGGGTCGTGATCGCGAAGAAGCCCTGCGTGATCGTGGAACGGCGGGCGAAGGTGACCCGGCCCCAGTTCGAGGTCGACCAGTCGGTCTGCTCGGGCTGTCGCGCCTGCCTCCGCTTTGGCTGTCCGGCCCTCGCGTTCGAAGACGGGGCGGCCGCGATCACGCCGCTCTGCTCGGGCTGCGGGGTCTGCGCCTCGCTCTGTCCCCAGGGCGCAATCGGAAAGGAGGGCCGGCCGCCTGCGAAGGAGCCGGCCACGGGAGGTGCCGCATGAGCTACGACGTCCTGATCGTCGGCGTCGGAGGCCAGGGGACGATCCTCGCCTCGAACATCCTGGGCGAGGCCTCGGTCGAGGAGGGCCGGTCCGTCCGCGGGGCCGAGACCCACGGCATGGCCCAGCGCGGCGGCTCGGTCGAGTGCCACGTCCGGATCGACGGGCGGTTCGGCCCCCTGATCGACCCGGGAACGGCCGATCTCCTGCTCGCATTCGACCTGCTCGAGGCGCTTCGCTACGCCCATTTCCTGAAGCCCGACGGCCGCGTGGTCACGAACACCGCGATCATCACCCCGACCTCGGTCTTCTCACAGCGGCTCCCGATGCCATCACCCGAGGAGTGCCTTGCCCGGCTCGCGCCGCACGCGCCTCTCGCGATCGATGCGGCCGCGATCGCCCGCGAGGCCGGTTCCGAACTCGCCCAGAACGTGGTGCTGATCGGGGCCGCGTCCCACATGCTCCCACTCGGGGAGGCCGCAATCCTCGCCGCGATCGAGCGCTCGGTCCCGCCGAAGACGGTCGAGGTGAACCGGCGGGCGTTCGCGCTCGGCCGGGCCTCGGGCAATCCCTGTCCCTGATCGCCTCCCCTTTTCAGGATCTCGTTCCCGTTCGTCGACTGGTCGGTCTCTTCATCCCGCTCTGACAACCGGGCGTCGCTCTCGATCGCGGACGAACGCTTCCTGTTCTGCACTTCGCGTCACCTCTCATGCGCATCAGCAGACTTTTGAGACCACATGCCGAAGCAACAGATACCGATACCATGAAGTCCGCCCGTTGCTCGCGGGCACCCTCGTGCTGGTGCTCCTGCTTTCACTGTTCGCGATCCCGGTCACGGCCGGGCCGCTCACGTCCGTGCCGGTGATCGCACCCGGCTCCATCTCCGATGCTCCCGCCCAGGGCACGCTTCCCCCTGCCTCGCTCCTCAAGGAGGGGGCGCGGGGCAAGGTCTCGACCGGACCTGGTCCAGCTGGTCGACCCGGCGGCCCGGCTCCCCGGTCAGACGCGCGAGGCGATCACTCGCGGACTCTCCTCGCAGGAGGCCTACCGCGGCGCTCCGGGCTCCCGGGGCGCCGGCGGCGAGGCGGTCTACGTCTACGTCCAGCTGCTGTCCGGCACATCGACGGGTGTCGTCGACGCCTACACGGTTCGGGTAATGAACCGGGACGAGCGGAACGCGATCGTCGCGGCCTGGGTCGCGCCCGATCGCCTCCTCACACTCGCCTCGCAGTCCTCCGTCCGTTCGATCCGGACGGTCGACCCCCCAGGTGAACTCGGGATAGAATGCGACCGAGGGTGACGCGCTCCTCAAGTCGGACCAGTTCCGCTCGACCCTTGGGTACGCGGGTAAGGGCGTGAAGGTCGGCGTGATCTCGGACGGCGTCGACTCCTGGGCCGCGGCCCGCGACACGAGCGACCTGCCGGCGAACGTCCACGTCCTCTCGAACGAGCAGGGTGGGGACGAAGGGACCGCGATGCTCGAGATCGTCCACGATATCGCGCCCGAGGCCGAGCTCTACTTCCACGACATGAGCGACAACCAGCTCGGGTTCAACGACGCGATCACCGAGCTGGCCGACGCCGGCTGCCAGGTGATAGTCGACGATATCTCCTACTTTGCCGAGCCCGCCTTCGAGGACGGTCTGATCGCGACCCATATCAGGGACCTCATCGCCTGCCGGAACATCCTGTATGTCTCGTCCGCGGGAAACCACGCCGGTCGGCACTATCAGGGCCACTTCACGCCCGAACAGGGCACGAACGTCCAGAACTTCACGAACGGCAGCCCCTCCTCGTACCCACGTCTCTATGTCCGCCTGCCCCAGAAGGACGCCGGCGTGTACGCCTGCCTCCACTGGGATGATCTGTGTGGCGCCTCGGGAGACGACTACGACCTTGCGATCTACGAGTACGGTCACTATGGCAGTCCGGTCGCGATCTCGGAGATGCGGCAGTCGGGGAGCGGGGACCCGTACGAACAGGTGGGGGTGTGCAATGACGATGTCGTCTCTGTCGACGTCGAGATCAACGTGACCCGCTACGCCGGGCTCGGGCGGACGCTCGAGGTCTATCTCTACCCCTTCGGCGGCGCCCAGATCCTGTCGTACAACATCGTCGCCGCGGACTCGATCTTCGGCCACCCCGCCGCGAACGGAGTGGTCGCGGTCGCGGCCGCCCGCGTGACCGCACCGGGCGCTCTCGAGTCGTTCTCATCCTGGGGTCCGTCCACGGTTCGGTGGCCGTCACCCGAACTCCGGCAGAAGCCGGATATCGCGGGCCCGGACGGCAACCGGATCTCGGGCGCCGGGGACTGGGGATACTGGGACGGGAGCCACTACCGGTTCTACGGCACGAGCGCGTCCGCACCCCACGTCGCGGCCCTCGCCGCCCTCGCCTGGAGCGGGAACCCGACCGCGACCGCGAACCAGGTCCGGACGGCCCTGCTCGAGACGGCCGACGACCGGGGACTCCCGGCTTCGACTACGGCTGGGGGCACGGCTGGTCCGATGCCCTCAGGTTCGCCGAGCGGCTCGGTGTGACCCGGCTCGCCGGATCCGGGGAGGGCGATCCCGTGGCGGCCTTCGGCATCTCGCAGCAGTCGGGACCGGCGCCGTTCAGCGTCCGATTTCTCGACTACTCGACCGGGGCCGCAACCTGGTCCTGGGACTTCGGCGACGGCACGACCACGGTCGAGCGCGAGCCTCGTCATACCTATGCGCTGCCGGGCCGGTACACGGTCTCGCTGACTGTGGCAAACAATGCCGGGGCCGCGCACACGGCGACAAAGTACGACTATATCGTTGCGACCGGTCCGGCCCCGACACCGACCGAGGCGCCGGTGGCCGACTTCACGATGAACTCGACCGACGGCCCGGCCCCGCTCGCGGTCCGGTTCACGGACGCCTCAACCGGAACGCCGTACCACTGGTGGTGGCAGTTCGGGGACGGTACGAGCTCGACCGAACAGAACCCGGTCCACATCTACGAACGGTCCGGCAGCTATGGCGTGAACCTGACGATCTGGACCGCAACCGGCTCGGCCCGGTCCGGGTGGCCTGCGGAGATCGAGGTCGGGCCGGACCCGCGGGCTCCCGTTGTGAACTTCACCATGAGCCGGGAGTCGGGTACGGCTCCGCTCTACGTGCGATTCACGGACTGCTCGACGGACGCAACCTCCTGGCGGTGGGACTTTGGGGGTCTGGCCTGGAGCACCGCAACGAATCCGTCCGTGGTCTTCCGGCAGCCCGGGACCTACACGGTCACCCTGACCGCAAAGAACGCCTACGGCACCTCCGCCGTTGCCGGGGACGTCATCGTGACCGGGACACCCCTGGCCGGGGCGGGGCCGATGGTCCGCGTGGTCGGCTGACCCGCCACCCTTTTTCGCCTTTCACGGCCAACCGATCTCGCGATGGTGTCCGTGATCGGAATTGCAGGGGGACGCATCCGGGGCTGCGAGGAGGGCCGGGTCACGGTCTTTCGCGGTGTACCGTACGCCGCTCCGCCGGTCGAGGCACTTCGGTTCGCCCCGCCCGAGCCGGTCGAGGGCTGGGATGGGGTCCGTGACGCCACACATTTCGGCCCAGGCTGCCCCCAGCCCGGCGGCGGCGTCCGGTGCTCGCCGGCCGGGACGAGCGAGGACTGTCTCTACCTGAACGTCTGGACCCCGGCGATTGAGCCCGAGGAGCCCCTCCCGGTCATGGTCTTCTTCCACGGGGGGGCGTTCATGAAGAGCGCGGGCTCGCACCCGCTCTACGACGGCGCCCGGCTCGCGAGCGGGGGGGCCGTGGTCGCGACTCTGAACTACCGGATCGGCCCGTTCGGCTTCCTCGCTCACCCGGCGCTCGGAGAGCACGCGGGCAACTGGGGGCTCCTCGACCAGGTCGCAGCCCTCCGCTGGATCCGCGAGCACGCTTCGGCTTTCGGAGGCGATCCGACCAGGATCATCGCGATTGGTGAGTCGGGCGGAGCCGAGTCCCTCCTCTTTCTGATGACGAGCCCGGAGGTCCGGGGCCTCTTCTCGGCCGCGATCCTCCAGTCGGTCCCATTCTGGCGACAGGGCGCGGTCATGGACGTCTGCCACGACGCCGACCAGGCGGCCGCGATCGCCGGGGCGTTCGCGGCCCGACTCGGGGGCGGAGGGGAGGACCCAGTGGACCCGCTCCGAGCGCTCCCGGCCGAACGGCTGGTCGAGGCCTCCTCTTCCCCGGTCCTCCCGTCCCACCGCGGCGCGGTACCCGGGTCGCCCTTCGAACTCCTCGCGAACCTTGAGTTCGTGCCGACGGTCGACGGCCGTCTCCTGCCCGAGGACCCGGCCCGCGCCCTCGCAGCCGGGCGCCACCTGGCCGTTCCGCTCCTGATCGGGACGAACCGAAACGAAGGCGGACCGCTTGTCCGGGGCCATGGAGTCGCACCCGATCGGCTTGAGGCTTATCTCGTGGCCCGGCTCGGGGGAGGGGCCGCGGCTGTCCGGGACTGGCTTCCAGACGAGCCCGGAGAGGCCATCGCCCGCCTCATGACCGCGATCGACTTCGAGGGGGTTGCGCTCTTTGCGGCCGAACGGTTCCATGCGGCCGGCGCCCCGGTCCACCTCTACCGATTCGACCACGGCCCGTCCGGGCACGGGGCCGAGCTCCCGTACGTCTTCGGCACCCTCCCCGAACAGGCGACCGGCCTTGACTACGGGCTCTCAACCGCGATGCAGGGGGCCTGGCGACAGTTCGCCCGGACGGGTGACCCCAACGGCCCCGAACTGCCGGCCTGGCCGCGCTTCGCGCCCGGAGCAAGGCCCTATCTCGAGTTCCGATCTTTATCGGGGGCGAAGATCGGGTTCGGTGACGTTCTGGCGCTGAATGCCCGATCCCTCCTCGGAACGTGACAGGATCGGTTTCGGTCCCGTCGACGGCCGTTGTCGGCGCCCTGAAGGAGAGGTGTTCGCCTGTCCGATCGGCCGCTGGATCGGCCCCCATTCTTCATTTTTAATCAGAAACCAACGATTCATTTCGAAAGGTTACCGGGTCCTGAACGTATCTATGATAATCGCGCTAGGGGCGACAGACCCTCTTTCAAGGCCGATGGGCCGGGCACCATGCCAATCCTCCGTGCGGGAAGCAATTCACGAGTCCATAGTCGCCGCTTCGGAGCGAAGTGGCTGGAGGAAAACGATGCATCTCATCTCATCTGTTCGGAGGCGCTACCGGGCCCTGGGGCCGGCGGCAGCTCTGCTGCTGACCCTCTGCCTGCTCGCCGCCGGAACGACGGTGTACGACCCCGGAACCCCGCGCTTCGTCGTCGGGGACATCCTCGAATGGTCCACCGGGGCCCAGAGCGGCCATCTCGTGATCGCGACGGTCGACACCACGCAGCCTTCCGACCCCGTACTACACCGCGTTCGACGTGATCCAGAACGCCGAGCAATGGGAGATCCCGCGCTACTGGCACGCCGAGACCAAGGTCGACGAGCCAAACCTCGTCGAGAACCTGCAGGCCCACCGCATCGGCCACGTCGACCCGATCCTCGTGATCATCACGGACACAACGGTCACCGGCGGTGACATGAAGTATTCCGGGCTCTCGCTCGCCGAGGCCCTGGTCGGCGTCACCTACCCGGTCGAGTCCGCGCCTGGCGAGTCGGGCAACTCCCCGATCTACGTCGTCGGCGACATCCTCGGCAACGCCTCCGTTCCCACGAGCGGGGCCGTGGTCTCCAGGTTGTTCACGCAGGACGGCCAGCCGTGGTACAACATGTACCTCGATACGGTGAAGCACAGGAACCGCTGGGCGATCGAGAAGTTCTACAACGGCGACATGCGCTTCCCCGAGAACGAGCTGGAACGTAACGGGTTCCGACGCGCGGCTCACGCGGACCCGCACACCGTGGTCGTGAACGACACCATGACCAACACGGGCGATATGGGCGGTACTGCCTCTCGCTCGCCGAGGTCATCGCCGGGAAGATCTACGATGTCGAACTCTGGCAGGACCCGCCCGGAATGGAGGTGCAGCCCCGCTACCTGGTCGGAGACATACTCGGCAACGACACCTCGACCCCTCGGTACATGGTTGCCTACGTGGCCGTCCCCGCATCCGGATACCCGCTCTATACCACCTACCCGGTGGTGAAGAGCAGCACCGGCTGGGAGATCCCGAAGTACTGGCACGGCGATTACCAGCTCGACGCCCTGCAGGTCTTCAACCTGGGCCTGCACCGGATGGATCACGCCGACCCGCACTTCGCAATCGTGACGGACCCTGCAATCACTGCCGGCGACCTCATCTACGCCGGCCTCTCGCTCGGCGAGATCGTGGGGGGCACGCCAGGGTACCCCCCTGAAGAGGAGACGCCGGGTCCGATCGGTGGTGACACCGGCTACTTCCTGGTTTCGACCGTGCCGGCCGGCGCCGAGATCTACCTCGAGGACATCTCGGGGACGCGGTACCTTGAGGGGAACACCACGGCAGGCCCGCTCAACGTCAGTATCTACCTCACGGCCACGTCGGTGCGGGCGATCGTGGCGAACCTCTCGGGATACCGGGAGGCCTCCTTCGCCATCACGCAGTACCCGGCAAAGGGCCAGACCGTGCCGGTCAGCCTGACCCTCGAGCCGATCGGCAACGGCACGCAGCCGTACAGGGCGCTCTCCCTTCCCGGCCGGATCGAGGCCGAGGACTACGACCTCGGCGGCGAGGGCGTGGCCTACCATGACACCACCAAGGGTAACGCCGGCGGCTCGTACCGCACCGACGACGTCGACATCGAGGCGGCCGGCGGCATCACGAACGTCGGCTGGGTCCGCAGCGGCGAGTACCTGACCTACACCGCGACCGTCACGCAGGCCGGCGCGTACACCATGACGACCCGCTTCGCCAGCCCGAACAGCGGCCGGACGGCCACGTTCTCGGTCGACGGCTCGCCGGCCGCGACGATCGCGGTCCCGAATACCGGCTCGTTCACGACATTCGCGACGGCCCAGGTTCCCGTGACGCTCGGAGCCGGCACGCACACCCTGAAGTTGACCTTCCAGGGCGACGGCCAGAACCTCGACTGGATCGCGTTCGCGCCGGGCGTCGTGACGACGCCGACACCGACGCCGACGCCGGGAGCGGGCGGGGCCTCGTTCACGGCCGCCCCGAACCCCGCGATGAAGGGCACCGAGGTGAAGTTCACCGTGACACCGGCGGCCGGCAAGCGCATCGGCTCGGCCTGGTGGTCGTTCGACGCGCCGGCACACCTGAACTCCTGGAACTCGCGGACGGTCAACCCGACGTTCTATTATCCGGCCGCAGGGACCTTCTCGCCGCTCGTGAAGATCACCTACACGGACGGCTTGACCGAGACCGTCCAGCGTGCCGGCTACGTCAGGGTCACCTGAACTCCCCATTTTTCGACGCGCCCGGGCATGTTACGGATTTGACTCCGTACCTGCTGTGGAGCTCCGCGATACGCGGCAACCGATCACGATCGTGGTCGAGCATGGTCGAGGTCCGTCTACGGCGAACTGCGCGAGCATGACG
This sequence comes from Methanoregulaceae archaeon UXB-2016, assembly GCA_004332335.1. Taxonomy (GTDB): domain Archaea; phylum Halobacteriota; class Methanomicrobia; order Methanomicrobiales; family Methanospirillaceae; genus UBA288. The sequence goes on from SISS01000008.1 coordinate 145,656, forward strand.
GGGGCCGTGGCCGGATGGAAGGTCCTCGCGCCCAACGCCGGACCGCCGCACCTTCGGGCCATCCGATATCTGGTTCAGTGCAGTAATGTACTGTAATATTCATTCTGCGGCAGAGGAGCGCATCATCCTGATCGTCGCCTCTCTCGCCTCGTTTCTCGTCCCCTACACCGTCTCGTCCATCTCGGTAGCTCTTCCCGCGATCGGAGCGGCCTTCGCCCTCGACGCGGTCACGCTCGGCTGGGTCGTCTCCGCGAATATCTTCACGGCCGCGATCACCATCGTTCCGTTCGGCCGGCTCGCCGATATCCGGGGAAGAAAGCGGCTGTTCGTCATCGGCACGGCGCTCTTCACCCTGGGGTCGCTCCTCGCCGCCGTCTCGATCAGCGGTGCCATGCTTCGGGTGCGCGGATTGTCCAGGGGATCGGGGGCGCGACGATCTTCGCCACCTGCGTCGCCCTCGTAACGGCCGCGTTCCCCCGGGCGAACGCGGGAGGGCGCTCGGGGTCAACGTGGCCACGGTCTACGCTGGGCTCTCGATCGGACCGCTCCTCGGCGGACTTCTCACCCAGTGGCTCGGCTGGCAGAGCATCTTGCTGATCAACGTCCCGATCGGTGTGGCGGTGATCGCTCTGACTGGGTGGGGGGGTGCCGGGCGAATGGATGGAGGCGAGAGGCCAGCGGTTCGATCTCGCGGGCAGCGTCCCGTACACGCTGATGATCGCCGGGGCGATGTACGGTCTCACCCTCCTGCCCTCCGCTGCCGGCATCGGCTGGCTCGTCGTCGGCGGCATCGTCCTCGCCGTGTTCGTCCGGTGGGAGCGCCGCGTCCCCCAACCCCTCGTCGAGGTCTCGCTCTTCTCCGGCAACGTCGCCTTCCTCTGCTCCAACTTCGCGGCGATGATCAACTACAGCGCCATCTTCGCCGTCGGGTTTCTCCTGAGCCTGTACCTGCAGTACGTCCGGGGCCTCGACCCCGCGATCAAGGGCCTGCTCCTGATCGCCCAGCCGATCGTGCAGATGGTCGTCTCCCCGGTCGCCGGCCACATCTCCGACCGGCACGCGCCCAGGGTCGTCGCCACACTCGGGCTCGGGCTGCTCACGCGGCTCGGACGCGAGACCTCTCTGGTGTACATCGTGGCCAGCCTCGCGGTTCTGGGGCTCGGGTACGGCCTCTTCTCCTCCCCGAACACGAACGCGATCATGAGCTCCGTCGAGATCCGGCGGCTCGGCATCGCTTCCGGGATGGTCGCGACCATGCGTGCGGTGGGCCAGATGACGAGCCTCTCGATAGCGATGGTCTTCATATCCATGCTGATGGGAAACGTTCAGATCACGCCGGAACGGTATCCGGCGCTCCTCTCGGCCGTGAACTTGGCCTTTCTCTTCTTCTTCGCCCTCGGCATCGCGGGGATCAGAGCATCCTGGGTGCGGAACGGCGTCACGGCAGGAGGACACGGGAGTTGAGACAACCCTGGTCGGGGCGTCCCCCGGTGCTGGCCGCGTTCAGGAAGACGGGGACCATCGGGGCCTCAGCGAAGGCCTGACCGTTAGCGGAGTGCGGAGAGTGCGCCGCTGGTGCTCCTCCGACGAGGCCTTCGCTGAGAGGGGAGGAGGTTTTTTTTCTCCCCCGTCACGACGAACGAGCCGGTCGTCTCCTCGGGATGCACATCGTATGGTAGAAGCGCGTCCCCGAGCGCCGGCTGGGGTGGAGGTGGACGTCGTGGTCGACGGCCTGCGCTGGCAACTGTCCTTCCTGAAGATCGAGGTGCCGGCCGAGGCGTCCGTGGTGGATGCAAAGGTGTGCGGGGCCTGCCTCCTCGTTGATGGACGTCAGGGCGACTCTCACACCGACCTGGGCCGGGATCGCGTCCCTCTCGACTACACCTCGACCCGCGATTTCCCGATGGGCAGGAGACAGGCCGCCGTACGGGGAACTCTATATCTGTCCTTCTTTTGCTATTACGGGCCGATAGTCCGGAATTTCAGAAAGTTTATATTCCTGGCTGCCCTCTCTCCGCGCATGCGGAAGTATATACTGATCCTTGCAGTGGCGAGCCTCCTGCTCTGCAGTGCGCTCATTGCAGGATGCGCCACCACCAACACGTTCAACGCAACGGCCACGCCGACGTCGATTGCGACGGCACTGCAGACGACGGGCGGCACTGCCGGTCAGGGCACGACGATCGACCTGACGGCCCAGAACTTTGCGTTCGACAAGAGCACGATCACGGTCCCGGCCGGCGCACAGATCACGGTCAACCTCAGGAATATGGACTCGGGCGCCCCGCACAACTTTGCGGTCTACACGGACGCCTCGGCGGCCACGACAATCTTCAAGGGCCCGAACGTCAACGGTCCGGGGACCACGACCTACACGTTCACAGCTCCGAGTACCCCAGGCACGTACTTCTTCCGGTGCGACGTCCACCCGACCACCATGACCGGCTCGCTCATCGTGACGTGATCCGGCCCTGGCCCTCGCGGGAGCTCTGAAGGAGAGGTACCGGCAGGCCGGGGAGAGCCCCGGCCGGGAGCAGGTCCGATCATGGAAATCGTTATCAGGCGGCCCGCCAGAGTGAGGCCGGCGGCGGACCCATGCCCCGCGAACTCTGCTTCGGCAACGGCGACCTGATGGTCACCCTTGACCGGGGCCTCGCGATCCGTGACCTCTATTTTCCCTATGCCGGCATGGAGAACCACGTCGGTGGCCATCGGTGCCGGATCGGGGTCTGGGTCGACGGCCGGTTCGCGTGGATCGACGACGGATGGGCGCGGACCATCGGCTATCGCCCCGAGTCGCTCGTGAGCAACGCCGTCCTGACGCACCCCGAGCTCCCGGTCGAGCTCACGGTCGCGACACGGTCCACCCTCTCCACACGTTCTTTCTCCGGCAGGTCACGGCGCGGAGCACGGACGGTAGGGTGCACGAACTCCGTCTCTTCTTCGCCCACGACCTCCACGTCTACGAGTCGTCTCACGGGGTCACGGCCCTCTACCACCCGGACGAGGACGCGGTGATCCACTACCGGAAGGATCGGTACGTGCTCGTCTGCGGCCGGGGCGACCGCCCGGGGCTGGACCAGTTCGCGGTCGGGACGACCGAGGCCAAGGGTCTCCTGGGGACCTGGGCTGACGCTGAAGACGGGACCCTGAGCGGGAACCCGGTCGCGCACGGATCGGTCGACTCGACGATCGGGCTGCACGCCCGCCTCGAGCCCGGGAGGCCGTCGCCTCTCCATGCCTGGTTCTGCACGGGGACGAGCATGGGCGGGGTCGTGGCGCTCCAGGAGCGGATCCGGACCGGAGACCCGGCCGTGCTGCTCGACCAGGCCGACCAGATCTACCGGGTCTGGGCCAACGCGGGCCACCTCGACTTCGGCGGCCTCTCGCCCCTTGTCGTGGACACGTTCAAGCGGAGCCTGCTGGTGCTCCGGACGCAGATCGACAACCGCGCCGCGATCCTGGCCTCCTGCGACTCGGACATCTACGCGTTCAACCACGACAGCTATGCCTATGCCTGGCCCCGTGACGGGGTGTTCGTCACGATCGGCCTCGACGCGGCCGGGTACGCGGACGTCGCACGCCGGTTCTTCCGGTTCTGCGAGCGGGCGATCGCCGAGGGCAGCTACCTCTTCCACAAGTATCACCCGGACGGGATCCTCAGGTCGACCTGGCACCCGTGGATCGACCTCGAAGGTGCCCTGCAGTACCCGATCCAGGAGGACGAGACCGCGCTCGTCCTCCACGCGCTCTGGAACACTACGACCGGGTGCGCGACATCGAGTTCGCCATCTCGCTGTACGAACCGCTCGTGGTGCTGACCGCCGAGTTCCTCGATCGGTATCGGGACCCGGTCACGGGTCTGCCCCTGCCGAGCTACGACCTCTGGGAGGAGCAGCACGGGGTCTTCACCTTCACCGTGTCCGCGGTCTACTATGCCGGCCTCGTCGCCGCCTCGCGCATCGCGGCCCTGCTCGGCGACCGGGCCCGTTTCGACAGCTTTCACCGGGCTGCGGTCGAGGTGCAGGCGGCGACGCTCGCCCATCTCTACGACGATGGCGCCGGCCTGTTCACCAAGGTGGTCCGGCCCGGGCCCGGGGGCCGGCTCGAGCGCGACCTCACGGTCGACGCGAGCGCCCACGAGGTCTTCACCTTCGGCCTGCTGCCCCCGGACGACTCCCGGGTGATCGGGACGATGCGGGCGATCGAGGAGAGACTCAGGGTGAAGGCCGGTATCGGCGGGATCGCGCGGTATGAACGGGATGAATCCCAGCGTGCAGACGGATCGACGGTCGTGCCGGGCAACCCCTGGCCGATCTGCACCCTCTGGCTGGCTGAATGGTACATCGGGCTCGGGGACCTCCCCCGGGCGCTCGAGCTCCTCGAGTGGGTCTGCCTCCACGCAACGCCGGCCGGCCTGATGGCCGAGCAGCTCGATCCGTTCACGGGGGCCCCGCTCTCGGTCGCGCCCCTGACCCTGGAGCCACTCGACCCTCGTCCTTGCCGTGACCCGGTACCTCGATGCGGTCCACGGCGTTCACGCCTGCCCGAAGTGCGGGCTCTCGGTTACAGGGGCACCCACACGTGGCCGTGGAGGTGGAGGGGGCCGGATCCCGATGCCTTCCACCGTAACGGTTTATTGCCAGACCGGAGAAAGAGCGGGATCATGGGTATGGACGAGGTCCGGGAGTACTCCACGCGGGTGATCGGGGTGGTACGGCGGTCGGAGCGCACGGTCTCGGTGCGGTTCGAGCGACCGGAGGGATTTTCGTACCTCCCGGGGCAGTTCATGTTCATCACGCTCACACGGGGGGACGAGAGGCTGACCCGGCATCTCACCATCTCGAGCAGCCCGACCGAGCCCGTGCTCGAGGTGACGAAGGGGCTGACTGGCCACCCGTTTGCCAACACCCTGGCCACGCTGGTCCGGGGAGACGAGGCGACGATCCGGGGGCCCTACGGCACGTTCACCCTCACCGGGGAGGAGGACGTGGTCCTCATCTCAGGCGGCATCGGGGTCACTCCGCTCCGGAGCATGATCCGGTACGCCACGGACATCGGCCTCCTGACGCGCGTCATGCTGCTCTACTCGGCCCAGAGCGAGGCGGACCTACTCTTCGGCGCGGATTTCGCGGAGATGGAGCGCCGGAACCCCCGCCTCTCGATCAGGATCACCCTGACCCGGCCCGGTTCCGGATGGACGGGGCCCGTCGGCCGGATCGATCGCGCGTTCATCGAGAATGCGGTCCCGGACCCGCGCGGCCGGGTCTTCTTCATCTCCGGACCGAAGGTCATGGTCGACGCGATGGTTGCCATCCTGAAAGGAATGGACATCCCGGACGAGATGGTCCGGCGCGAGTACTTCCCGGGATACTGACCCGGCTGACACCGGTCCGAGGGGGCCTGGTCCCGGGAGATACCTGAGCTGCCGATCCGCATGCGCACCCCTGCCGGACCACAATCTTCAAAACTCCACAGGCGGAAGTCGGGGATCGGGACGCCACCGCACTGTGATGCACGGGACGGGCCGTCGTGAGAGCGGCGCGGACAGCACTGGAGGCCGGAGATCTCAACCCGTCCTGATCTGGGTCCTTGAGGAGTCGGAGAAGGAGATGAGAGAGGCGTTCGAAAGAACCCTGCGGGCGAGAAGAGCGGGTGAGGACGGCCGGGAGGTTGCCGACGACTGGCTCTTCGAGACCGCGAAACGGTTTCATCGTGCCGGAGAAGGAGCATCCCATTCCGGCCTGAAACCTGCGGGGCTCATCGAAGACCCGGTCGCACCGAAGGTGAAGAGGGCGATCGAGACCGGCGACCCGGAGAAGACGATCGCGTTCATCCTGAGGGCCGTCGAGGATGCGCTCCGCCATCGCTTCAGGCAGGTCATGGAGACGAGAGCGTACGATCCGGCCGATGTCGCCGCAGGCAGGAGATTCATCGCATCGTTCCTCGGCTGGGTCGTCTACTCCCATCACCTATACACGAACGTGAAGGACGGGGACGGTCACGGCGAACCGCGCGGGAAGAAGATCGCGGGAGACTCCCGGTCCTCGCCCGAACATCGGGTGCAGCATTCGAACCCCTAAGGCATGGGAAGAGAAGGGCACCGGAAGAGAGATAGGCAACCCATCCCGGCCGAGCCGCCTGGTCCCGGCGCTACACCCGCTGCACCACGCGGCACGGGTTGCCCACGGCCAGCACCCCGCTCGGGATGTCGCGGACCACGACGCTGCCCGCGCCGATCGTCGTGTCCGCCCCGATCGTCACGCCGGGACAGATGATCGCCCCGCCCCCGATCCAGGCGTTCTCCTCGATCGTGACCGGCGAGGCCAGCTCCAGGTCCCGGAGCCGTTCGCGGGGGTTCACCGGGTGGTGGGCGGCGTAGATCTGGACCGAGGGCCCGAGGAGCACGCGGTCGCCGATCCGCACCGTGGTGCAGTCGAGCACGACGCAGTTGAAGTTGATCTCGACATGGTCGCCGAGGTGAATGTTGCTGCCGTAGTCGCAGTAAAACGGCGGTTCGATCACAACCCTCGTCCCCACGGTCCCGAGGAGCTCCCCGAGCAGCGAGGCCCGCAGGGAGGGCTCGTCCTCGTGTGAGGCGTTGAAACACCGTGTCAGCCGGCGGGCTCTGGTACGGGCCTGAACGAGCTCGGGGTCAGCGGCATCGTAGAGCTCTCCCGCGAGCATCCTCTCGTGTTCGGTTCTCGCACGCGTCAGTGTGTTCCGCCTCCGTCAGCCATCTGGGGGACCGTCTCACTTGAATATGGCGGTGGATGGAGAGACGCTTCAGCCTCTCCCCACGCATCGGGCCCCGGCCACGAGGACGAGCATCCTGTTGGTGATGATCGCGAGGATAGAGATCACCGGACTCGAGCGGGGCTGGCAGGCCCGCGCGGAGCATGTCGACCACGGTCCGTCGGTCGTAGTCGAAGAAGGCCACGAGATCGGGCCGTGTCCTTCGTGGTGCGGGCCACAGGGGGGAGCCCTGAACCCATTGAGACCTGTCGGTATTGTCTTCACATCCACGTTCGGGACCAGACCCTGGCCGTTACAATATCAGCGGATCGCTGGATGCGGATACAAAAAAGAGGATGAGAGATGAAATCGCGCACGGGTCCTGACGGACTCCGTGCGCCGGTGGGTTCACACTTCACCGGTCTATACGTCGGGGACCGGGACTGCAACGTCCAGGTGGACGCCGTAGTAGTTGTTCGCCGGAACGACGATGCTCCCCGAAGTTGCGCCCGGCTCGATCCGGGTCTTCCAGGCGAACAGGCCGGGGGGGGTCTTCTTGGGTGCCCCCGCGTAGTCCTGGACCTTGAGGTTGTCGTCGTACAGCGGATCATTCACGTCGTAGTAGAAGATGGCGCGGGTGAGGGTGATAGTGATGGTCACCTTACCGTCAACCGGGGCCGAGAACGTGGCCGTGCCGACGGTCTTCGCAGTTGTGGAGTCGCCTCCGTCGGTGATGAGGTTCACGATCTTCTCAACACCATCGTACGGGATGTACATGGCCCAGTTGCCCATGGTCACGTACCGGGGCGCCCTGTGCCCAGGCGGTCTCCTCTTTCCAGCACATGTCGGGTTCGTTGTAGCAGAAGGTGACGTGGCTGATCTCCTTGCCGTAAGGAGCGACAAGGCCAGTATCACTGTATGCCCCATGATACCAGTAGACGTATGCCCCAGTGCCGGCCTTCACGATGACCGCGCATACCGGATATTCCGTCGCCCAGTCAAAGGTAGACCCGTCGTCGTTGGAGATGGTGATGGTATTGCCGCCATCAAGAGGGCCATAGACTCCATTATTCGAGCTATCCCAATCTAACTTCCAGGCAAAGTCGCAGGTGGAGCCAATCTGGCTGCATTCGAAATATGCGTCACCGGATTTCCATGGGTCAACCAGAACTGGCGTTACACTTGCCGCTGCCACTGGCAGTGCCAGCAGCATGAGAACTACGAGAGCTCCTGTCACTACAGGGATTGGTTCCATACTCTCTCCGTGATCTGCCCTTTTCCTGTGCGCGACCCTTCAGCAGATTCCGTGCGGCAGGGTACGCTGTCATGGCATAGTTGGGTCCAGTGCGGCTGGATAAGGTGCGGTTGACCGTATATCCATCCCCAATATAAATGTTCGCAGTAAAACGAAACGCATGGCGAAACCGCTGGGCAAAGATGGGGGTGTAAAGATTATTTTGTTTATATATATATATATATATAGAAAATATTTTAACGGCCGACGGGCTCGTTCGCGGCGCGCCGGAACGACCTCCCTGGCCCGGCAGCTCTCAGCGGTCGGCTGCCGGTTTCGCCATGGGGTCGGGCGTTTCATCGAGCCCGGATCCGGCTGGCTCGGCTCCGTCGTTGAGCCGGATCAGCCGGTCCACGTAGAACCGCGCCCAGAGGTACCCGAACACGCCGCCGAGAATGTCGCCGACGACGATCCCCCACCAGATCCCGACCTCGCCGAACTCGAGCATGATCCCGAGGACGTACGCGGAGACCGCGATGAAGACCAGGTTTCGGAAGAGGTTGACGATCAGGGAATTGATGCCCCTCCCTGTCCCCTGGAAGATCGAGCCCGAGACGATGCCGGGCGCGACGAAGGGGAAGAAGATGCACATGACCGCGAGGAAGGCCGCGATCTGGGGCGCAAGGTGCGCGCTCTCGGGCGCGTAGGCGAAGATCCAGGCGATCGGGTGGGCGAAGACATAGGTTACCGCGCTGATCGCGAGCGCGATGCCGACCCCGAGCCCGGTGGCGAACCGGTGGGCGGTCCGGAGCTTCCCGAACTGCCGGGCGCCGTACGCGGCGCCGGCCACCGAGACCACCGAGGTGCCGATCGCGACGATCGGGATGATCGCGAAGATCGCGACCCGCCAGCCGGCTGTGTACACGGCGACCGCGTCCGTACCGGCCACGGAGACGAGCATCCAGTTGATGATGATCGCGAGCACGGACATCAGGCCGAACTCGAGCGAGGCCGGGAGGCCCACGCGGAGCATGTCGACCACGGTTCGGCGGTCGTAGGCGAAGCCGCGCCACGAGAGCGAGAGGTAGGTGTCTTTCTTGACGTAGAACCAGTAGAGCAGGATCGAGGAGACCATGGCCATCGAGATCAGGGCTCCCCAGGCGGCGCCGGCGATCCCGAGCCCGGCCCAGTAGATCAGGATCGGGTCGAGGACGATGTTCAGGACCGATGAGGCCGCCATCACGTACATGGTCCGCTTTGAGTCCCCTTCGGCACGGAGCACGGCATAGCCGATGTTCGTGAAGAGGAGGAGCACAGTCCCCGCGAAGATGACCCGCCCGTAGTCGGCTGCGAGCCCGGCCGTCTGGCCGGCCCCGAAGAGGAGCGCGATCGGCTCGGCGAAGAGGAAGAGCGGGACGGTCAGGAGCAGGGCCAGGCCGATGACCAGGACGAAGGCATGGACGCCGGCACGGTTCGCGCCCTCACGGTCGCAGGCCCCGAGCCGCCGCGCGATCACCGAGGTGGCCCCGGCCCCGATCCCGCTGCCCAGGCCCATCAGAACCATGAAGAGCGGGGTGATGAACCCGATCGCGGCCATCGCGTCCGCGCCGAGCCCGGCGACCCAGATCGCGTTCACGATGTTGTAGGTTGACATGAGGAGCATGGCCGCGATCATCGGGGCCGAGAGTCGGAGGATCGCGGTCTTCGGGTCGCCGCGGAGGAGCGCGACGCCGGCTGTCTCGGGCTGGCGCGGGAGGCATGCCGCCTGCTGGTCCGTGGTCTCACTCAAGGAGGCACCCCTCCCCTGCAACGTTCCCGGCGACCTGAGCGAGGAGCACGCGGAGTGCCTGCTCCCCTTCCGGCCCGATGCCGGCACAGGCTTCGGCCTCCCAATCGCGGTCGAGGAGGCGGATCTCGGGGAGGATGGCCTCGCCCTGTTCGGTCAGGGAGAGCCGAACGGCGCGTCGGTCCGTGGGGTCGACCTCGCGCCGGATGAACCCGCCCTCTTCGAGCCGATAGGCGGCGCGGGCGACCGCCCCTTTGTCGATCCGGAAGTGGCGGGCGAGCGTCTCCTGGGTCACGCCCGGCGAATGGCCCAGGTGGAGGAGGAACGGAAACTGGCTGGAGGTGAGCCCGAGCGGGTGCAGGCGCTCGTTCATGTACACGTACCAGCCCCTCAGGATCATGGAGAGGTGGCAGACGAGCGTTCGTTCGGGTGTCATAGTGCCGATCACGTGGGTCGTGCCGCAAGATAAAAGTTGACGTTGCAACAGTTGACAGTGCAACAAAATCCGGCGACGCTCCGCAGCCACGACCCCAACGCTGAGGTCTACAGGGTCGGGTTCTTGCGTACGGGAATCACGATCTCGTCCTACGAGGACGAGGCGATCCGCACGAAGGTCGAAGCCTGGGCCGACACGGTTCCCGCACCTGCATAGGCGGTCGATCACCCCTCTTTTCGCCGGCGCTCCCTTCGGGGCGCCGTTCCCGCATCCGTCGAGGCGGAGAACGCAAGCCCTATCCCGTGGAGACGAGAGACGCTCCCATGCGTCTCCTCCCGCCCTGCCTCTGTCTCGTCCTGATGCTTCTCGTTGCCGGCTGCACCACGGAGCCGCCCCCGTCGACCACGCCCACCCCCCTCCAGCGGCACCTCGTGGGCACGAACCGGCTCAACGAGAAGGAGATAGGCGGTTTCGTCCGGCAGATGCGCGACGTCGCCCGGAACGGGACGGGCTTCGGCCGGTTCCGATACGTGAACCCGGCGCACGGGAACGCGACCGAGCTCGCGGTGCCGGCCGAGCCGGCGAGCGTCGGGACGAGCCACTGGGGCTTCGTCGACCCGAACGGGGTCCGGATGGTCCGGCAGATGCGGGAGGCCGCGCTCGAAGGCGGCGGGTTCGTCACCTACATGACGAACCACCGGCTTAACCTGCTCGGACTCTGGGAGAAGCACCTCTACGTCCCCATGGCCGGCCAGGACTGGTTCGTTGGGAGCGGGATCTACACCGCGTAGGCCTCAGATCCAGCGCTCGAGCTCGGCCTGGTCAAGGTCGGGGCCCGCCCCTTTCCGGACCAGGAGGCCCCGTTCGCGCCCGGCGGTAAGGAGCGTGGCCACGACCTCGCTCCACCCGAGAACAGGGAAGGGGCTCCGGGCCCCGCGCACGAGATCATACGGGATCGGGGTCTCCGGCGTCGAGGCTGGATGGAGCCCGAAGACGAGCGCGTGCTTCGAGCAGGTGAAGATCTCGAACGCGGGGGGGCCCTGGGGGGCCCCGGCGAACTGGGTGATCGGCCGTGTCCGGGCTCCCTCGCGGTCGAGCTTGAAGAGGGCCTTTGCCCCGTGCCGGCCCGCGACGACCGGGCAGCGGTCGAACGGCAGGCGATCGAGAAGCGGGAGGAAGGCGTCCTCGTCGATGTCGAGGCAGGCGACCGTATACCCATCCGCGGTCGGGTAGTTCATGTCGACCGAGATCGAGAGGACCTCGGGGCCCCAGAGCCGGACGCCCGGAGTCTGCCAGAACCGGGCGATCCGGGCGAGCCGCTCGGGCGTCGGGAGGTGAAACGAGTCGCGGACCTGGGCCCCGAAGCGGTCGCGACCGTACCGGGCGAGCAACGCGGCCGGCGAGGGCGGAGCGTCGCCGTAGACCCCGCGGCGCGAGATCGCCCCGATCGGGGCCTTGCTCCGGGGCCGGCACGGGACCGCGACGATCCCGTTCTCCTCGCACCAGTCGAGGATTGGGCCGGCGAGGTACGGACCGTCGGTCATGGCAGAGGCATCCGTCTGGATCGATCGGACGGGCCCGGGGAAGAACCTGCGGTTCGGGTCACCCGACCCGAGCTGGAGTGGCCCCCAGGGTGTGAAGCTCCATGATCCCGCCCCTGTGGACCCGGTAGTGCCGGAAGCCCTCGATCCGGGGGGTAGAGCCAGAGCACGACTGTGCATGTGTAATAACCGTCCGAGAGCGAAATCGCGCGGAGCCCCGCGAGCTCGAATGCGAAACGGGCTGCGCCCCCCGGTGCCAGGCAGTATTGCCGCACCCGCCGGATCAGGATGAACCGGAACTTCCGGTCGGCCAGGCCACGAGTCGATTGCCCGGAGCCCGCTCGCCGATCGAACGGCGGCAAACCCCGCGGTCACGGATCCCCCCCTCCGCCGGTGCGCCTGCGCTCCATATGGTTGCCTGCCCTTCCAATCGCCTCGACACTTACTTCACTCCAACGAGGGGCGGATCGGCCGGCCGCCTCAGAGCTCTTCTCTCCTCACCCACCTGAAGGGCCGCCCCTGCACCCGTGAAAGTGAATCCCGCTCCTCAAATACCCGGCCGCCCAACTCTTCAGCATGGACCTTCTGATCCCGGTCGTGGCCGTGCTGATCTTCGCCGCGTGGCTCGTCCGCCCGGCGTATGCCGGGCTCCGACCGGCCGTGCTCGTCCGCACCCTTCTTCTCGGCGGCCTCTCGGCCCTCTTCACGCTCTACGTCGTGATGCCGGCCCTAACCCCCGTCACCATCGTGCTCCTCCTCGGCCTGAACCTGGTCGCATCCCAGCTCGTGGGCCTTCTGCTCGAACGGGAGCCCCGGTATATCTACGGCGCCACGGCCGGCGCGCTCGTCCTGATCGGTGTCGGCGTGCTCGCTCTCGTCGCGACCCCGCTCTTCGCGACCGACCTCGCGGATCTGCTGCCCGTGAACGAGTCCACGGGCACGGCCGATGTGATCTCGACCCGACACATCCGCCAGGTCTCGGCCGAGACCGCGCTCTGGCGGGCCGACAAGCCGATCGGCCGGCTCGGGTACAAAGCCGGGATCGACGGAGTCCATGTCCAGCAGCTGAACGACTCGATCGCCTGGCTCGGCCCGCTCGACTTCACGGACCCGTACAAGGCCCTGGTCTACGGCGAGGAGGGAGCGGGCGGCTACGTCGTAGTCCCGGCCGAGGACCCGTATGCCGAGGCCCGGTTCGTCCCGGCCCTCATCCAGTACTCGCCGAACGCGGTCCTCGGCCACGACCTCCACCGAACGATCTACCTCGAGGCGCCCGGCCTCGTGATCCGCGAGCCGGTCTTCCAGGCCGGCGAGAAGCCGGTCTGGGTCGCCCAGCTGACGGCCCCGTCCGTGCTCGGCGTGACCGGCGAGATCGCGGTCGGCGTGGCCGTGGTCGATGCCGGCACGGGTGAAGTCGAGGTCTACCCGATGGACGCAGTCCCGGCCTGGGTCCAGCGCCCGGTCGACGAGGCCCTGGTCGAGGAGTACCTCGGCTGGTGGGGAGCTTATCGCGGAGGCTGGCTCAACTCCTGGCTCGGCCAGCGGGACGTGCTCCACCCGACCGGCGGCCTGACCGCGATCGCGGGCGAGGACGGCCGCGTCCGGGTCGAGGCCGACGGGATCGACGTCTACCTCGTGCTCGGGGCCGACGGCCGGCAGTACTGGTTCTCGCCCCTGACCTCGGTCGGGCGCGACTTCTCGATGGTCGGGTACATGCTCGTCGACACCCGGACAGGCGAGGCGGTCTTCCACCGAAACGATGGGATCTACAACGATCTTGGCGCGGCCCAGAACGTCCAGCAGGACCCCGAGGTTTCAAAGGTGATGGGCCTCCGTGTCGTCCAGCCGATTATGTACATGATCGGCGGCGAGGAGGTCTGGGTCGTGCCCGTGATCGCGCCCTCGGGCGAGATGAAGGCGGTCGGGCTCGTCCGGGCGCGGGGCGGCACGACCTACGTGGCCCCGACCCTGGAGGGCGTGCTCGCCCTCCTCCGCGGTGCACCGGCCCCCTCTGGCGCCGGAGATCCTGCGGCCGTGATCGCGGATCTCCGGGCGCTTGTCGCGCAGCTCGACGATCGGATCGACGCGCTCGAGGCGGCCCTGAACGGGACCCTCGGAACCTGACCCGAAACTACTGCACCGGGAGCGAACCGTCCCGGGACCTCTCGGTCCGGAGCTCCTCCAGGAGCTCCCGGACGGCTCCGCCCGTCTCGGAATCGGCAAGGCCGAGCTCGATGTTGGCGAGCAGCCAGCTGACCGGGTCCCCGATATCGTAGCGCCTTCCGGCCGAGATGCAGGCGACCAGCCGGCCTTCCTTGGCCGCAACGCGGAGCGCGTCGGTCAGCTGGATCTCGCCGTTCCGCCCGGGCCGGGCCCGTGCGAGTGCCGTGAAGATCGCGGGGGTCAGCACGTAGGCCCCGAGGACAGCAAGGTTCGAGGGGGCCTCGCCCGGGCCCGGCTTCTCGACGAGGTCCGAGACCCGGAGTTCGTCCGGGCCGCAGGGCGCGCCGGCCACGACCCCGTACCGGCTGAGGAGCACCTCGGGCACGGGCTGGACCGCGATCGTCGAGACCCGGTGGCGGGCATGGGCACTGATCAGTGTGGGCAGGCACGACGGCCGGGTGAAGGTGTCTCCGAGCAGGACCACGAACGGCTCGCCCGAGGCGAACGGCTCGGCATACCGGAGGGCGTCGCCGAGCCCGCGCGGGGCCTTCTGCCGGACAAAATAGATGTCGAGCCTGTCGATCAGCTTGTCGAGGCGTGCGTTCTCGTCGTTGTCCCCGATATCGCTCCGGTCGAAGTAGTCTTCGAGGGCCCGCTTGCCCCGGCCCGTGATGATCAGGCACTCGGTGATCCCGGCCTCGACCGCCTCCTCGATCACGTACTGGATCACGGGTTTGCGCCCGACGGGGAGCATCTCCTTCGGCATGGACCGGGTCATGGGGAGGAACCTGGTCCCGAGGCCGGCCGCTGGTATCACCGCCCGCGTGATCCGGGTCACCAGCAGATACCCTCGTACACCTCGGCGGTCTCCTCGGCACGACGACAGCGCCGTCCGTCGACCACGGCCAGGCCCGTGTAGTCGAGCCTCTCGAACTCGGGCCACTCGGTCACGATCACGGTCGCGTCCGCACCGGAGAGGACCTCCCCGGCGCTCGCCGCGTACGCGATCTCCGGGAAGAGCGCCCGGAAGCGCCCGACGGCCATCGGGTCGTAGGCGAGGACCCGAGCCCCGCGATCGAGCAGGCCCTGGACGACTGGGATCGCCCGGCTCTCGCGAATATCGTCCGTCTCGGGCTTGAATGCGAGCCCGAGCACCCCGATCCGGCGTCCCTCGATCCCCACCCGCTCCTCGAGCAGGTCGAGAAGCGTCCCCGGTTGCTTGTCGTTCACGGCGAGTGCGGCCGAGAGGAGCGTCGCCCCGGTTCCGAGGGCGGCCCCGAGGGCGACGAGCGCCCGGACGTCCTTGGGAAAGCAGGAGCCTCCGAAGCCGAGCCCGGCGCCGAGGAACCGCGGGCCGATCCGGTCGTCGAGCCCGACCGCGTCGAGGACCTCGTGGGCGTCGATCCCGAGCGGTTTGCAGAGGTTGCCGATCTCGTTCGCGCACGAGATCCGGACCGCGAGAAAGGCGTTCGAGGCGTACTTGACCATCTCTGCGGTCGAGGTGCCGCAACGGACCATCGGGCAGGAGAACTGCGCATAGAGCGCTTCGAGCCTGGCCATGCCTGCCGGATCATCGGCGCCGATGACGAGCCGGTCTGGGAGAAAAAAGTCCTGGACGGCCGAGCCCTCGCGCAGGAATTCGGGGTTCATCACGACCGAGAGGCCCTCTGCGGGCGTGCGACCTGCGCCGGCCTCCACAGCCGAACGGACGACCCCGGCCGTCGTGCCGGGCTGCACCGTGCTCTTGACCACGACCGTGTGCGGCTCGGTCCGGCCTGCGAGCGCCGCGCCGATCGCCTGGCTCGCGGCCCGGACGGCCGAGAGATCGGCTTTGCCGGTCGCGTCCGACGGGGTGCCGACACAGAGAAAGGTCATGGCACTCTCCCCGACGGCCCCCGCGAGATCGTCGGTCGTCCTCAGGCGGGAACGATTGCCCCGGAGCATGATCCCGAGGCCTGGTTCGTAGAACGGCGGCTCGCCCCGCCCGAGGCGTTCGCGGACTCTCTCATCGCGATCGACCAGCAGGACCTGATGACCCATCTCGGCAAGGCCGGCACCCGTGACGGCACCCACGTGCCCGGCCCCGACGATTGTGATCCTCATCGGTCCATCTGTTGGGTGCGGAATAGAAAAAAGTTATCATATATGCTGCCGCGCAGCCCACAGAGGCTCGATTCGGCCGTTCACCCCGCTATTCGCCCTGGCACCCGGGCCCGCAGAGCTCGGCCCCGCCCGTGAGCGCCATCTCGACGCGGAGCTCGGCCTCGGTCACCCCGCGCCGGAGCTCGGTGTCGACCACGACCCCGTCGTCGCTCACGGCGTATACACCGCTGTTGCAGATGAACGCCTGCATGCGCGGGTCGAGGCGCTCGTACTCGGCCGCGTTCCGGGGCCCGAGCAGGAGCCCGCGATCCCAGGCCCACTCGAGCACGCCGGCATAGTCGGTCTCCTCCCAATCCCCGGCGTCGCGGTTCTCTTCCTCCGTGCCGAGAGTATACCGGGCCTTCCGATGCTGATGATCAAGCCTGAGCATCAGCCTGACACTTTTCTGCGCCTCCTCGTCCAGGTCGGTCAGGCCCCGGCTCACGTACTCGTCATCGATAAAGAGCCCCTGGGCATCTTCGTATCCGAGGCCGCGCACGACCTGCTCCTCGTTATCGGTCCACTCAGTCTGCACCATGGTGTATCCTGGACTGTCCTGAGCGGTCCCGGTATATGGTCTTTCCCCCCAGGGGGATAGGAAAAAGAGAGGGGTTAGAACGGCGACCAGCGACCCCCGAAGGAGCCGTACGACCCTCCGCCCCGGCCGGTGCCGAACGAGGATGAGGGGCGCACAACCCCTCCGGAGCCGGTGGTGACCGTGGGCCGGGCCCGGGTCGTGCCCGAGCCGGTGCCCCAGACTGCTGCTCCGTACCGTCGGCCGGCGCCGAACCCGTGGGCGGCCCAGGCGTCCGTCGGCGTCACGACCGTCGGCTGCGTCGAGATCGTCGGGGCGACTGTGACGATAGTCGGAATCACCTGGGTCGGCAGGATCGTGATCGGGGAGATTGTCGGACCGACCGGCGTGATTCCGCCCTGCCCGGGTTGCGGGAGCGGCGGGATGGACTTGGCCGCGATCTGCGGAACCGTCGGCATCGGATACTGGGATGTCGCCCGGTTCAGGATGTAGGTGTTGCCGTTCCCATACCTGTTCATCACGCCGATGTTCGGTCCGTACCCGGTGATGTCGAAGTACGAGTTCGAGCACGAGTGTTCGTAGGTCGGGTCGTGGTGGTACCAGCCGATGTTCGACTGGGTCGCGGGCTCGCCGTCGACGGACTGGCCGCCCATGTTCATCTGGTTGAAGTTCTCGAGCCGGATATTGTCGCCGAACGCCCCCCAGAAGGCCCAGTACCTCGCGTCCTGGGACCAGCAGTCCTTGAGCGTCATGTCCTTGCATCCCTTGACGATCTTGAACCCGTAACTCGACCCGATGTCGACGCAGTTCTTGAAGGTCGTGTTCACGCCGTCATGGGCAAAGAAGCCCGCATTCTTGTTGTGGTCCGAGAGACAGTTCACCAGCATTGCATTGCGGTGGATGTAGTACCCCGAGACGTAGGCTTCCCGGAACGGCTCTTCCACAGGTTTCCGCTGGCCGTTGTTCCGGCTGATGCAGTTCTCCATGTAGAAGTTCTTGGTCTTGTGGTACCACCCGGGCTCGCAGTGGAACCCGTTCTCCCAGTTGTCCTCGGCGAGACAGTTGATGAGCTGCACGTTCTCGAGGTTGTTCGACTCCTGGACGTCGAATCCGGTGCTGAAGTCCGAGTTCGAGCCGTCCGGCATACCGTATCCGCACCGGATCGCCTGGCAGTCGAGGAACCGCAGATTGCTGATCGTCCAGGTATCTCCCTTGGTCTCCGTATTGTTCCGGTTCGCGTTCATGTTGAACCCGTGGGTGTTACAGTCGATCGCCTTGCAGTTCTTGAACGTGATGTCGCCCGTCTCGGGGTTGTCCACCCAGATGAAGAACATCCCATTCCCGCCCGCCGGCTGCCGGACGCCGTTGATATCAACGTTCGTGACCGTGACGTCCTCGATCACGATGTTGTTGGTCCGGATCAGGAAGAAGCCCATGCCGCGAAGGGTGAAGCCCTTGACATGGACGTTCGGCCGGGAGATGTGGATCGGGTTGTAGTACTGGGTCGGGTTGTAGACGTTGATCACGGTCCGGTCTTCGCCCGCGCCGTAGAAGTTCGAGTTCAGCTTCGGGTGGATCCAGCCTGCTGTCTGGAAGGTTCCCTCGGTCAGCTGGATCGTACCCCCTTCGGCCGGGAGCATATTGAAGGCGGCGTTGATCTGCTGTTCGTCGTTGTTCCCATTGCACAGGACCTGTGCCTGGGCCTTGGATGCAAGGCTCGCATCGAAGGCGGCTACGATGATGGTCGTGCCGGCCGCCGCTCCATGCAGGGGGACGAGCAGGAGCAGGAGGCCGATCAGCAGTATTGCCGTTATTGTTTTCATCAGGATCACGCGCCAAGACAGCGCTGTATGATCCAGATTGGCTATCCAAGATAGATAACCCCATCGGTGGTATAATTACAGCCCAAACAGCAGAAAAGCCCGTAATGTGCGTTTTTTGGAAAACCTCCGGGCAGGCGGCTTCCATCGTGCGGACATTCCGTCCCGTAACCGCGTGGGAGACCGGGCACGGTGCCAAGGAACGCATCCGTATCCCCGGTGCTTTGAAATCTGCCCCGGATTTGCCAGCGCGTTCCGTCGTGCGTCGTGGCAGTATCCAAAACTATTTATTCGGTGCCTGCCGGATCCGCACCGGTTATATCCATGTCCGACATGTACCTTGACAGGATGCAGGGAGTTACATCATACCTTATGCTCGCAATGCTCGGTGCCGCTCTGGCCGGAGCCGGGTTCGCGGCCGCCGGAACGGGCGGGGCTGCGCCCGAGAACCAGGACCTCGCGTTCTATCTCTGGGCCCAGGCCCGGGCCGGGGAGGCGGTCGACCCGGCACTCGGCATGGCCGCCGGGATCCCGGACCAGCCCGGACGCGAACGTCTATTCATCTACGCGGCCTTCCGCGATCTCGCCAGGACGGCAGGTGCGATGCCGGCCGCAGAGGGCCTGATCGACTCGTTTGAGTCGACCCGGAACGCTCTCGTCGCGGCCGTCCCGCACTGACGCCGGCTGCATCGCACCACTTTTTCGGGCCCTCCTTCTCATCATGCCGATTGCGGCTCACACCGGGGGAGATCGCGTCCCTCGGTGCATGTCGGATGCCGATCGCCGGGGACGAGTACGGGCTTTCCCTATGGCGGAGGAGGTCTCGATCCCCCGGCGTCGCCACTTGTCAGGATATCTGCCCTCAACCCGGCTCCTTCAGCCCTTCGCGTCTTCAGGCGGCGGGGGATCCCGCAGAGGGGCGACCTCGCCCACCTCCAGGTCGATGCGGACTCACCGGCGCGCCTCTTCTTCACCTTTGCCGATCGCGCGCTCGCTGTACTTCCGGCCTCATGGCCTCCAGGAGAGGCGACGGTCCACCCGTCCCCACGTCCTGGGCCGGCTCGGATGCGGGAGCGGCGCTCCCCCCAAACCCGGATGGAGAACCTGAACGGCAACCGGCGAGGCGACCTTGCGGATGCAGCCCATCTCTTCTGCCGTATATAGGAGAAATAGTATAAGAAAGGTCCTCTTTCAAACAGGCGATATCCGACGAAATAAACAGATTTATTCACTGAACCGCGGATACTCTCGCATATGCGTCTCGCCCGGCATCTCCTCTTCATCCTGCTGCTCGCTGCCGTGCTCGGCAGCCCGATGGCAGGGGCCCGGACCGCCCCCGTGATCGTCGACCACACCTCGGCCGACCTCCAGCCGGTCCCTGCCTCCG
Source organism: Methanoregulaceae archaeon UXB-2016 (assembly GCA_004332335.1). Taxonomy (GTDB): domain Archaea; phylum Halobacteriota; class Methanomicrobia; order Methanomicrobiales; family Methanospirillaceae; genus UBA288. Next base: position 165,435 of record SISS01000008.1, read on the forward strand.
CGATCGGAGCCGCTAAGACGAACCTCCACATCGCCTACGGCCATACCTCTCATGGATCGCAGCTCGTGGACGGCATGGCCGGCCTCAGGACCTTCGCGGGCGCACCCCTCCCGCCCGCGACCTACGCCTTCAACGAGGGCGGCACCGGCGGCGCACTCGACCTCGACGACTACTTTGTCGACGGCGACCTCGGCAACCCCGACTTCACGGCCTGGGCGACCGGAACCCGACAGTATCTCGGTCGAGCAGAGAACCGTGATGTGAGCGTGGTCCTCTGGTCCTGGTGCGGTGAGGTCTCGTGGGCGACCGAGGCGAACATCAATACGTACCTCTCGCTCATGGCCGGGCTCGAACGTGACTATCCAGCGGTCACGTTCGTTTACATGACCGGGCATCTGGACGGGTCGGGCACAGGCGGCAACCTGAACGCCCGGAACAACCAGATCCGGAACTACTGCCGCGCGAACAACCGGGTCCTCTACGACTTCGCCGATATCGAGTCCTACGATCCCGACGGGATAGGCTACCTCGCCCGTGGGGCGACCGACGCCTGCGACTACGATGGGGGCAACTGGGCGCGGACGTGGCAGGCGAGCCACGTGGAAGGGCGCGACTGGTACGGCTGCGCCGCGGCGCACACCGAGCCCCTGAACGCGAACCGGAAGGCCTATGCGGCCTGGCACCTCTTTGCCCGGCTCGCGGGGTGGAGCCCCGGCACGACCCCCGCGACCCCTACGATCACCCCTGTAATCCTGCCGGGGACTGTCGAGGCCGAATACTATGCGCCCGAGGCGTTCCACGACACGACGCCCGGAAACCAGGGCGGCGCCTGCCGGCAGGACGATGTAGATATCGAGGCGATCCCCGGGGGATACGCGGTCTGCTATGTCCGGGACGGCGAGTGGCTCGAGTACAACGTGACCGTGGACCGGACCGCCGCGTACCGGCTCGAGGCCCGGGTCGCCTCGCCGACGGCGAACGGCCGGCTCGAGGTGCTCGTCGACAGAGGGACCGCGTTCACTATCGCCGCACCGAACACGGGAGGATACGGGACCTACACCACGATCGTGGCCCCGGAGGTCCGGTCGCTGGCCGCAGGTCCGCACACCCTCACGGTCCGGTTCTCGACCGGATACTTGAACCTCGACCGGCTTGCCTTCACGGGTCTACCGATCGCTCTGCCCCTCCCCGTCCCGGGCGCGACCGGAACCCCACAGGACTTGGACGGCGACGGGGGCTACGAGGACGTGAATGGGAACGGACGGCACGACTTCGCCGATGTCGTGCTCTTCTTCAACCAGATGACCTGGATCGCCGGGAACGAGCCGCTCGCTGCCTTCGACTTCAACGCGAACGGGCGGATCGATTTCGCCGACGCGGTGTGTCTCTTCAACGGCCTCTAGCCGGCCGCAACCGGGGGGGCGGGCCAACCCCCCTTGTGATCGGGCATGGTCCCGTGCGAGGGCGACATCCGCCGTCACTATCGTCGGGCGAGACGGGGCGGCGGATATCCGGGAGAAACCTCGCACTTCCTCCGGCGTGGCTCGGAGCCCTGCCCCGGCTCCGGTTGGGCGCAGCGGCAAATCTATAAATCCCTCGTCGCCGAAAGGAGGCGTATGAAGGAATTGAAGCGCTCCCGCACGGACCGGATGGTGGCCGGGGTCTGCGGCGGCATCGGCGAGTACCTTGAGATCGACCCGAACGTGATACGCCTCGTCTGGGTTGTCGTGACCGTCTTCAGCATGGGGATCGGGCTGCTCGCCTACCTGCTCGCCTGGTTCATCATCCCCGAGGAGGCCCCTCCGATCACCGCGCGGCCCCCCACGACCGGTGACGTGATCACGGTCGAGCCGAACGAGATCCTCTAGACCCAGGGCTCTCCCCGGCCGGCCGTGCAGAACGGGTCGGCGCCGTACAGGTCGCCCTTCTCGCGGAAGGCCCGGATGCGGCAGCCGCCCCCACAGAGCTCGCGGTCGACGCAGGTCCCGCAGGCGCCGGCAAGGCGCCCCTCTTTCTCCCGGAACGCCGCGAGCACCGGGTTGTCCGCGTTCTCCCAGAGGACGCCGAAGGCCTGGTCACGGATGTCTCCGATCCGGAAGATCTCGTCCTGGGCGAACTGGCAGGGGTAGACGTGCCCGGCCGGGTCGATGTTCGCCACCCGTCGGCCGGCCGAGCAGGCCCCGCCCTGGAGGGTAAGGAGCTGCCGGGCCGCGTCGAGCGCGGGCGAGCCGGCCGCGGCCATCCGGTCGAGCAGGGCGACTGCGTCCGAGGGGGCGTCGACCGAGAGGACCTCGATCCGCTCGGGCCCGAGGGCCTCCGCCCGCTCGTACAGCCGGTCGAGGACCCGGGCGACGCTGTCGGGCCCGAGCTGCCGGTCGGCGTGCCGGTCCTGACCCCGCCCGCTCGGGACGAGCCAGTAGAGGCAGAACCGGTCGACGCCGAGATCGGCCGAGAGGTCCAGCAGGGCCCCGAGCTCGTCAGCGTTCTCGCGCGTGACCGTCACCCGGACGCCCGTGCGGAGCCCGGTCTCGTTGCAGGCCCGGATTCCCTTCACGGCCCGGTCGAACGCACCGGATCGGCCGCGAATTCGATCGTGGGTACCGGCCGAGGCCCCGTCGAGCGACACCCCGGCATAGCCCACCCCGGCCGCGGCCAGCCCCTCGGCCATCGCGCAGTCGATCAGGGTTCCGTTCGTTGAGAGGGCGGTCATGACCCCGCGGTCACGGGCCCGGGCCGCGATCTGGAAGAGGTCCGGCCGGAGCAGGGGCTCGCCGCCCGAGAGGAGAATGAGGGGGACGCCAGCCTCGGCCAGGTCGTCGACCAGGGCGAGGGCCTCGACCGTGGAGAGCTCGTCCCCGGACCCGGCTTCTGCGTGGGCCTCGATATAGCAGTGGTCGCAGGCGAGGTTGCAGGCCCGGGTCAGGTTCCAGAAGACGATCGGCCTGTACGGGGTGCAGTAGGCGAGCAGCCCGCCCCGCGTCCGGCCGAGCCCCTCGCGCCGGGCCCGGAGTGCATGGCTGACCGTGCCGCACCCGTAAAGGCACTGGGTGAATCGGATCAGGTTTCCACCTCCAGCCAGACGGTCGGCCGCCGTTTATACTCCGCCGTCGAGAGGAGCACGACCCGATCGTCGAGCCCGGCCGCCTCCCCGAGCGCGTCGGCCATCCGTTCGACGGTCGCGGGATCTGGGGCATGGACCACGACGAAGAGTGTGTGCTCCCATGCGCCCGATACACCGAGGCGTTCGTAGCAGTGCGTCACCTCGGGCCGGGCCGCAAAGAGCTCGCCGACGGCCTCGATCCGATTCTCGGGGACGCGCCAGGCGATCACAGCATTCGCGACGAGCCCGAGCCGGCGCTGGTCGATCCGCGCCCCGAACCGGCGCACGGCGCCCCCGGCCACAAGGGCACGGAGCCGCTGCACAACCGTCTCCGGACTCGTTCCGAGCGCCGCGGCCGTGCGGGCGAACGGGTCCTCCTCGAGCGGGAGGCCGTCCTGGAGCAGGGTGAGGAGACGGGCGTCAGCAGGCTCCATCGATCGCCTCCTCCGGCCCGGGGCACCGGAACCGGACGTCGATCTTGAACCGCCTCACGGTCGGGAGCTCGATCAGGTCCGGGGGGACGATCCCGGTCCGGGCTCCGATCTCGGCCACGATCGCCTCGAGTTGCGCCCGATCGGGGGCCGCGAGCGTGAACCAGAGGGCGTAGTTGTGGTCGCGCCGGTAGTTGTGCGAGACCCCGCGATAGGTGTTCACGAGGGCTGCGGTCGCCTCGAGTCGCTCGGGCGGCACCCGCATCGCGACGAGGGTCGAGGCCGAGAGGCCGACCTGCCGGGCCTCGATCACGGGCCCGATCATCCGGAGCACTCCGTCGGCCGCGAGCCGGCGGCAGCGGTCGAGGACCTCGGGCCCGCCGAGGCCGAGGCGCCGGCCCAGCGCGGTCCAGGGGTCGCGTTCGAGGGGAAAGTCGTCCTGGAGCGCCTCAAGCAGACGCCGGTCGACCGGGTCGAGGCTCATGCCGCTCCTCCTGTGGCCGGGACATGCGGGCACCAGGGCTCGGGCCCGAGCCAGTCCCCGGTCTGGGCGTAGGCCCTGGCCCGGCACCCGCCGCAGCGGGAGCGGTGCTCGCAGACCCCGCAGCTACCGCGCCGTCGGTCGGGGTCGCGCAGGGCCCGGAGGACCGGCGCCTCCTGCCAGAGCGAGGCAAATGAGGCAGTGACCAGAGAGCCGGCCGTGACCGGGAGGTACGGGCAGGGGGTCAGGTCGCCGGTCGGCGTGATCCGACAGTAGGCGATCCCGGCCAGGCAGCCCTGCCGCCACTCGGGGCGGGCAAGGCCGAGCTCGTCCGCGATCCGCATGAACTGCGGGGCGCAGGTCGGTCGGACCGGGAGCGGCAGGTCGTCGAGCCGGGAGAGAACCCGATGGAGGAGGGTCTCATACGCCTCCGGATCGGGGCTGGCGCAGGTTCGTCCCCGTCCTGTCGGGACGAGGAAGAAGACCTGGGCAGAGCTCGCCCCGAGATCGGCTGCCAGTGCGAGGATCGCCTCGATCTCGTCCTGGTTCTCCGGGGTCACGGTCACGTTCGCCTGCACGCGAATCCCGGCCTCGCCGCAGGCCCGGCAGCCGGCGATCGCGCCCAGAAACGCGCCCTTCCGGCCGCGAAAGGCGTCGTGCCGAGCCGGGTCGACCGAGTCCAGGCTGATCGCGGCGGCCACCACGCCGGCTTCCCGGAGGGCCAAGGCCCGCTCAAGGGTGAGTCGCGTTCCGCTCGTGCCGAGGGCGACCGAGAGCCCGGCCTCCGAGGCCCGGGCCGCGATCACCTCCAGGTCGTCCCGGAGCAGGGGTTCGCCGCCCGAGAGGATGAGGAGGGGCCGACCGGCTGCAGCCAGCGTCTCGACGACGGCCAGAGCCCCGGCTGTGTCGAGATCATCGGCGCCTGTACGGCTCGAAGCGTCGATATAGCAGTGGGGACAGGCGAGGTGGCAGCGACCCGTCACGTTCCAGGAGACGAGCCGCGGTGGGGGATGGATCGCAGTCATGGCACCGAACGCTCTCCCTTCGGGAGTGATCCTAAAAGCCTTTTCCATGCGGGAGGGGGTGAGACAGGCTTCTCCGGTATTCTAGGAGAGCATCTCGCGCAACGCATATATACGAGATCGGCGGATCTCCTTTCACTGAACGGACAATCAACCGTTCTCCCTGTGGTGATCGACATGGTACGGATCCGAACGAACCGGCCCCTGGTTTCGGGCAGTGTGCCCATCTCCAGAGAGGTCCGGCGAAGATGTCTTGATCGGCCGTATACGGCGATGCAGCTCCCCGTGACCGCCTACAACCTCTGCCTCGGCCTCCTGGCCGCGACAACGGCCATGACCGGGTGCACCATCGGGACCTGCCTCCGCCTGGCCGGTCTCTAACTTCTTCTCCCGTTGCCACCACGCCGACCGGATGGGTTCGATCGCGTTGGCCGCTTCGTACCCGGCCCGGTTCACCCTCGGCGTCACCTGATATCCCTCGACTGCCCCGGCCGGATACGGGACGAACAGATCCCCGGGCACCCTGTCCTCCCTTCCGGGCTCGAACCAGATCTCTTAGGCCTCGGGCTCCAGGACCACGGGCATCCGACCGTGGACTGGGGCGACGACGGCGTTCGCTGCCGTGGTCAGAAGCAGGAACCGGTCCTGTTCCCGGAGCCCCGCGAATGCAAAGAGGGAGCGATCCCGAAGCCGGAAGTGATGCGGCACGGCTCCACGGGGGTCACGGGCCCACTCGAAGAATCCGCTTGCAGGCACGAGGCAGCGTCCTCTGGCGAGCAGACGGCGGAAGGTCCCCCGATCGGCCAGGGTCTCGGCCCGGGCGTTGATCGCCTGCCGGCCGTTCGGGAGCTCCAGCCCCCAGACAGCCGTTCGCACCCGGCCGTCCGCGTCGACAATTGGCATGCGCGATCCCGGCGCCACCGTAAACCGCGATCGATACCCCGAGGGCCGGATCATGGAGGCGGTACCGGCTCCCGTCCGAACCGACCACAACGAGCGAGTAGCGTCCGCACATGAAACGATGATCGTTCTGCATCGGCAATAATCCCCGCGATGCCGGGTCGGAGCGTGAACAGAGATCTCATATAATCCGGGTCCCAAACTCTTCACTGCCATGAACCGTTTATCCCGCACAGCGTTCCTCCTCACGCTGGCTCTGCTTCTTGTTGCGGCCGTGCTCATGGCCGGTTGTACTCAGACGCAGCCTCTGACTGTCCAGCTCGGCGATCATCCGACCTACGGCAAGATCCTGACCGACTCGAACGGTCGGTCCCTCTATATCATCGCACGAGACACCCCGAATACCGGCATCATCGCCGACCTCGGCGAGGTGGCCCGCTTCTATCCCCCGTTCTTCGCCGAGAGCATGCCCGGTGAACGCGGGATCAACACCACCGAGTTTGGCATCCTGACCAGGCCCGACGGGAAGAAGCAGACCACGTTCCGCGGGTGGCCCCTCTATTACTACCTGAACGACCGGGCCGCCGGGGACGCCAAGAGCCAGGGCGCGAACAATAATACGTTCCTGGCCCGGCCGGACTACACGGTCATGGTCCTTGAGAACGTGAGTCTGGGTGTCTACCTGACCACGCCGGCCGGCCTCACCCTCTATGCCTCCGACAGCGCAAACATCTCCGGAGACGCCACGGGATATCTCCCGTTCCACACCGCACCGATCGTCGGGCCGTCACCGCTCGTCCAGTCCGGCGATTTCTCCGAGGTCACGGGGCCGAACGGGGTCCGGCAGACCGCTTTCCAGGCTAGGCCGCTCTGGCTCTATAGCAGTGACCGAGCTCCCGGCATGATAGCCGTCGGGCCCGACGGCCTACGCCCGGTGGTCCTGGCCCCGTCAGGGAGCCTGAACAACCTGGGCGAGGCGCCCACGGCCGCACCGAGTCCGACGCCGACAGCCACGGCTGCGGCAGGGACCGCGGGGTCCGCCCCCACACTCGCCCGGACCACGGCGGCCGGCACAGCCCGGTCGGCCGACGACCCCTATACGGGAGGCGCTTATACCCCGACACCGTTCCGGACCGTTCACGTGGTTAGCCAGTCCACGGAGACCGTTGCTCCCGGAGTGACCTGGACACCGGTCGTGACGGGAACCACGACCGCGCCCGGGACGGTCTCGACCACGGTCCCGTCCGGATCGCCGACCGCGACCACCCTGCCGGCGACCCTGACGCCCGTCCAGACTGTGACGACCGTGCCGACGCCGACGAGCGTTCCGGCGACAACGGTGGCGACCTCGACCCCCGCCACCACGGTCCCGACGACGAACCCGGTGACCACCCTGCCGCCGACCTCGACCCCCGCCACCACGGTCCCGACGACGAACCCGGTGACCACCCTGCCGCCGACCTCGGCACCGACGACGATCCTCACGACCGTTCCCATACCCGGGCCGACGACCCAGGCGACCACGATCTCGACGACGCTACCGAACCCGCTCCCGCTCCCGACGACCCTACCGATGCTCCCTCCCATGCCGATCGCGTCGGAAGGTCTGGGCAACGGGACCGCAAGCTGATCTCCTCCCCCCCTCTTCTGCCGCCGGGGTCACGGCCCGGCGGAACCGTGCTTCCGATACCCGGGAGCGGCGCCGTACGGGGCATGGTCGCCCCGCGGCTCCGACGGGGCACCGAAACCGATCGGGCCTGTATCGGGGCCGGTTCTCTGGGTGATGGCGGTGAACGATGCGGGCACCGTCCAGTTGTTTGGGCCGCCGTAGCAACGCGCTCCCGGGTGGTCCGTCTTAAAAAGAGTGAATCGTCGGATCAGGGCAACGGGACGGGGACTGTGGTCGCCGCCCCGGACTGCGAGACCGTCTCGACCGGTTCCGCCAGGGTGAACCTCGGAGCCGGGGTGTCGGGGACGGCCGGCATCGCGGCCGTGGTCGTCGTCTCCGTCGGGGTTCCGGTCATTGTCTCCGACCCGATCGGCGTCGTGGTAAGCGTCCCGGTGACAGGTGTTCCCCCGGTGGGCGTCACGGTCGGGGCCGTATTCACGGTCGTGGGTGCCGGCGGAGTCGGGGTGGCGGTCGGTGAGGGCGATACGGTGGTCGTTGCCGCAGACGACCGGGGTGGTTGGCGGTTGTCACCGCCGTCTTCACAGTGGCGGTCTTCACAACGGTCGTCTGCGGCGATGTCGCGACCGTTGCGCCCGCGGACTGCGTGGCCGCGCCCGTGCCGTTCCCTGCGGGGACCGAGCCGGACTGGGGGTCGGCGTCGTGACCGTGATCGTCCGCCCGTCCTGGCTCGTCGTGATCGTGCAGCCGGCCGTGGCGAGCACGAGCATGACCATGAAGGCGAGAAGTCGTCGATCTGTCATGCCCGCAAAGTTCGAGCCGGCACGTTATCGGACTGTCGATGGTCCGCCGTCTCCGATCACGGTCTTGACCCGTCCGACGCGGCCATCGGTCAGCCGGACCTTTATCCCGTGGGGGTGGGTCGCCGAGCGAGTCAGGAGCTCGGCCACGATCCCCTCGACCGTCTTGCCTGTCTGCTGGTCCTGCTTCTGGACGATTGCGACCCGGATCCCGGGCCGGATCGCGTCACGCCGCTCTCCGTTCATCCCCACTCCCTGGGCGCCCTGGCTCTTCAAGCCTTTCGCCGCTCCGTGCAGGCGTTCAGCACGCTCTCGACCAGGGCGAGCGTCCCCTCGATCCCGGCAAGCGGGACCGCGGCGAGCCGGGCCCGGCCCCGGACCGGCGGAGCGAGCGGCACAAATGCGGCCCGAGGCGCAAGCCGTTCCTCGAACGAGGAGCCGAGCACGAGCTCGGGGCTGGTCGCCACGAGGGCCGCCTCGACCGTGCCGAGGTCGTCGGCGCGGATCGTTCCCGGGCCGAGCGGCCCGGGCACCCCGTCCCGGTACCCGAGGAACACGCAGTCTGCATCGAGGTAGCGCTTGAGGAGCCGGGCGACGGCCCTGACCACGGCATCGTCGCCGAAGAGTGCGGTCCGGGGTGGATCGTGCCGGGCGAGAAACTTGTCGCCGGCACGCGTGCACCGCTCCTCGGCCTCGCGGCACTCGGCCTCGACGGGAGTCATGTCGAGCTGGGGGTCGCGGTCCGCGAGCCGGGCAAAGGTCGTCAGGACGGCCTCGAGCCCCAGCAGGTCGCCGGCGCGCTCGCCCGGGCCGGCCGCGTAGGCCGGGTTGGCGACGACGGTCACGGGCGCGGCCTGCCAGACCGACTCGACCGGCCCGCCCGCGAACCGGGTTCCCGGTACGGCCCCGGCCAGGTGGAGGAGGCGTTCGCATTCGTGCAGGTTCCCGCGGGCGAACGGGTCGAGGGGCGAGAGCCCGTCGATTCCGACCGCGTCCGTCGTGTCGTCGACAACCGGTCGGAGGGCCGCGATCGCAGCTGCGTGGCCGGTCGGCGCCCCCCCGAGGAAGCCCGGAGCATCCACGACCGTGACCGGCAGGTCGGCAAGGAGGCCAGGGAGGTCCTCCCCGACGATCCCCGGCACACAGGTGTTCACAACCGCGACCCGGCCGTGTCGGGCGAGTGCGGTCCCGACCACGGTCCTGACACGTGCTCCGGCTCCGAGGACCGCGTCCTCGGCCGAGAGCTCCGTACAGCCGAGCTCGACCCGGAGGAGCGAGGAGGGGTAGAACCAGCAACCTGATGAGCCGTGGACCACGACTCCGAGCCCGGTGTACGCCGAGAGGCAGGCGACCGCCCCGACCATCGCGCAGGGCACGAGAGGCCCGGCCCGGCAGGCATCGGTCAGAGCACCCGCCTCCAGCGTGCGAGGAGCCGGACGAGGCCGGCCGTCCCGACTGGTGCGGGCTCCGGGACCGGGACCGGGATGCCGGCCGGATGAATGGTCAGCTCGAGGGCGTCTGCGAGCTCGCAGACCCACTCTGGGGTTGCCGGAAGCCGGATCCGGCTCCCCGCCAAGTCGGCGAACCGGGCAAGGGCTGCCTCCTGATGAGCAGCCTCGGCCTCGCAGGCGGCGTCTGAGTCTTGGCCGAGCGCCGCACCGACCGCCCTCAGAAAGGCGAGCGTGGTCGAGAGGCCGACCGGGAAACCGTCGACCCGGGGCGTCCCCGGCCGGATCGGGAGGCGGTCCGCGACGGGCGCGAGGGCGGGCTCCCGGAGCACGAGGAGATCGGCGCAGGGCAGGAGCCCGAGTCCGGCGGTCGGTGTATCGCGCACGAACCGGACCCCGACCTGGTGGTCGAGCCGCCCGAGGAGCCGGCCGAGCTCTTTCGCGTGGGCATCGGCCTCGAACTCGAGATTCTTCTCCCCCACAAGCGCGATCACGGGCTCCTCGCCCCCATCCGGGGCGGGAAGTCGGGCCGCGAGGGCGCCGTAGGCCTGCAGGGCGGCCTGCTCGCCCGCGAGGAAGCCCCCGCCCAGGAACCCGCCGGCCGGCACGACCACGATGGGGACACCGTCCACCCGTTCGGCCACGGCCTCGCAGTCGTCACCGATCGCCTCGGCCACGCAGGTCGAGAGGACCGCGATCGAGCCGGGCTCACGGCCCACGGCCTCGTCGAGGGCCCGGGCGAGCGCCTCCTCGCCGCCGAAGATCACCTCCTCCTCCCCCAAGTCGTCCGTGAGCAGGGCCGGCAGCCGGGCCCCGGGCTGGTCGAGGAGCGTGGTTAGGAGGAGCGAGACATGGTGGTGGGCGCAGCCGGCCGGGCCGTGGACGAGGGTCAGCCCGTCCGTAACCGCGGCCGCGACTGAGAGCGCGCCCGCGAGGGTGCACCCGTCAGAATGGCGGGGCGTGAGCAAAGGCGAGGGACTCGAGGGCATCCTGGGTGAGGGGTTGCGGGATCGAGAGGTCGGTATTCCGGAGCAGGTCGTCGGCGAGCCGGCGGTACACGGCCGCCTGGGGTGAGTCAGGGGCGTACTCGATCACGGTCCGGCGGTGGAGCTCGGCGAGCTGGACCACGCGGTCGCGGGGGATCGTGGCCACGAGCCGCGAACCGATCGCCTGGGCAAAGGCCCGGACCAGCTCCTCCTCGCGCTCCATCCCCTTCGCGTTCAGGATCACGCCCGCGAGCCGGCAACGGCAGCGGGGCCGTTCGGCCAGGCGTGCAATCGCCTTCGCGATGTTGTTGGCCGCGTACAGCGACATCAGCTCGCCCGACGTGACCAGGTAGACCTCCTCGGCGTAGCCCTCGCGCATGGGCATGGCAAACCCGCCGCAGACCACGTCGCCGAGGACGTCGTAGACGATCACGTCCGCCTCGAGAGCGCCGCGCTCCTCGAGGAGCTGGAAGGTCGCGATGATCCCCCTGCCCGCGCAGCCGATCCCGGGCTCGGGCCCGCCGGCCTCGACGCACCGGACCCCCGCATACCCGCACCGGACCACGTCCTCGAGCGCGACGCCGGCCGCACCCCGCTCGCGCACGAGCTCGAGCACGGTTGGGAGCGGCTCGCCGTGCATCAGCATCCGGGTCGAGTCGTGCTTGGGGTCGCAGCCGACCTGGAGGACCGATCGCCCGCTCTCCCCGAGCGCGGCCGAGAGGTTCGCCGAGGTCGTCGACTTGCCGATACCTCCCTTGCCGTAGAGGGCGATCTGCTTCATCCCTCGTGAATGGGGCTCCTGACCGGTTCAACCTTTCCGATGTTAGCGCAGGTGCGGTTGCGTTATTCGCGCCGGAGGGAGACCTACTCGTGGATCATCACAAGCTGCATCTTGAACCGAGTCGTCGCGTACACCGCGTGGGGCACGTTTGCGGGCATGATGATCAGCTCTCCTTCCCGGAGCGCGAACTCGCGGTCGCGGATAGTCACGCGAGCCGTCCCCTCGAGCACGGTCACGATCGCGTCGTACGGGGCCGTGTGCTCGGGGAGCCCCTCTCCTTCGTCGAAGGCAAAGAGCGTGATCGTCCCCGCACGCTTGAAGACGAGCATGCGGGAGGCGACCGCACCCGGCTGGTAGTCGACGAGCCCGGCGAGGGGCTGGACCTGCTCCTTCTCGAGCTCGCGTCGTGGATCGACCATGGTCGAGAGGTGGGCGCACGAGAAGAAATAGATGGTGTCAGGAGACCGTGGTCCGGAACCTGCAGGCCGGCACCCGGAGCTCGAATCTGGCACCCGCGCCCGACGTCCCGGTCTCGTGGATCTCGATCCCAGTGATCGCGAGGACCTCACGCGACAGGAAGAGGCCGAGGCCGGTGTTCTTCCCGACTCCGCGCTCGAAGACTCGCTCCCGTTCGGCCCTGTCGACGCCGACTCCGTCGTCCTCGACCACGAGGATGAGCGTCTCTCCGTCCCGTTCGGCCGAGGTCGTGCCAGCCCGGCGCGTTCGTTCCGAGGTCCTGGTAGTCGCGGGCGAACGCCATCTGCTGGCGGATCTCGGCGAGCGTGGCGGCCACACGGTCGAGGGGGTGGACGAGCCGGTTGTCCTGGTTCGAGATCCGGACGAGCTCGAGGAATCCCTCGGCCGCAAGCAGCCGGTTCTGGACGTCGTGCCGTGTCAGGGATGAGAGCAGGTGGAGCTTCCTGTTTGCCACGAGCAGGGCGTCCGCAGTCTGCCGCTCGACCGTGAGGTCGCGCCCCTGGGCGATTACGGCCTCGAGGGTCCGGCCGTCGCGCCCGTAGAGCGGGGCTGAGTTCCAGGCGAGGTCGCGGACCCCGCCACCCTGCTGGAGCACCGGGAGGAGAACATCCTCCCAGGGCGCTCCCGCGTTCGTCCGGGCGCACTCCCGCCGGGCCGTTTCACGGTGGGCGGGCGAGAAGAGCTCCTCGATCGGCATCCCGATAGCGTCCGTCGCCGCTCGGCCCGTCAGTCGCTCGGCGGCCCGATTGAACCGGACGATCCTTCCATCTGCATCCCAGACGACGATCGGGACGTTCGCATGCTCGATGAGCCCTTCGAGGAACCGCTCCTGTTCGAAGAGGTGCTGCTCCCGCTGGCGGAGCTCGTCCATACTCTCCTCGAGCTCCTCGTTTATGGCGCTCATCTCCTCGTATGCGGATCCGAGGTCCTCGTTCGCCCGGACCAAGTCGAGCTCGGCCTGCTTGCGCTCAGTGATGTCCGTGAACATCGCGAACGAGCTGCTGAACTGGCCCGCCTCGTTGAAGGCCGGGTTGGCTGAGACATGTGTCCAGAGGACCGACCCGTCCCGACGACGGAGCCGGCGCTCGTACGCCCCAGGGACGCCTGCCCGCCGCTCGGCGCACCGGGCCTCGTGGTCCTCCTGCTCCTCCTCCACGACGAACTCGGCCACGCTTCGGCCGATCAGGGCATCGCGCGGATACCCGAGGAGCTCCGCCATCCGTTCGTTGACCACGACCGTGACAAACTCCGCATCCAGGATCCAGATCCCCTCGTACGCGGTCTCGACGATCCGCCGGTATCGGGCCTCGTTCTCGGTGGCCCGACGCTCGCTTGCGGCCAGGGTCTCGAGATTCCGGGCCAGCTCCCGGTTCGCCCGCTCCCGTTGCCGCTCGGCCGCCCGGAGCTCGGTCACGTCCTGGTGGGTCCCGACCATCCGGAGAGCCCGGCCGGATCCGTCAAAGGTGATCACCTCGCCCCGGGCGTGGATCCAGCGCCACTCCCCGTCCCGCGCCCGCATGCGGAACTCGATCGTATAGCCCTTCCCCTGTTCGATGCGATGCCGGATCCGCTCCTCGACCACAGCGAGATCCTCCGGGTGGACGCAGCCCTGCCACCCGGCATAGCTCCCGGGGATCTCTCCCGGCTCGTACCCGAGCATCCGGAAGTATCGGTCCGAGAAGGCCGCCTCCCCCGTGACGAGGTTCCAGTCCCAGAGCCCCTCGTTGAGCGCCTCGAGGGTCAGTGCGTGCCGCTCCTGGCTCTCGCGGAGTGCTCGCTCGGCCTCCCGCTGCCGGACTGCCTGGAGGAGCTTGTGACGGAGCTCGGCGAACTGGGCGACCGGATCGCCGCCCTTCTGGATGTAGAAGTCGGCCCCGTGTTCGAGGGCCTGGATCACGACCTCCTCGCGTCCCCGGCCCGTGAAGAGCAGGAACGGGATGTCCGGGTTCTGCGCCCGAACCTCCCGGAGAAACGCGATCCCGTCCATGCCGGGCATCTGGTAGTCCGAGATGATGGCCGCATACTTTCCGGACTCGAGCTGGGAGAGGCCCTCGCGGGCCGAGCCGGCGACGTCGACCTGGAAGTCGCCCGTACGCTCGAGGAAGATACGCCCGATCTCGAGCAGGTTCTTCTCATCATCAACGTAGAGCACCGGGATCACGGCGGGCACACGGGATCATGGTGATGGAAGTGGTAAATACTTTCGAGACGCCGTGCATTCCCGTCGGTTATCGAACATCCATCGCCCGGATCGCGCCCGGGAGCCCGCCCCGGACCCCGTCCTCGCCGAAGAATGCCTTGCCGTCCACAACGGCCTCGGGGACGCCCCGGGGCGTGATGTTGAGAGCACGGTTCATGGTGTAATATCGGGTCATCTTCGTAGTATTCCGGTAGATCTCGACGAACTCGAACCGGAGGTCGGGGTGTTTGAGGCCCAGCTCCTCGACGAACGGCCGGAGCTCGTGGCAGGTATGGCAGTCGTCCCCCCAGAAGTAGAGGACGTCGGCGGTCTCGTCCACGAGCGGGTCCGGGGCCCCGGTCGATATGGGGGCCCCTGTCGGCATCCCGGCCGGAGCCCCCATCGGCGGCCCGGCCAGGGCCAGGCACCCGGAGACGAGCAGGAGGAGCAGGCCGACGACCACCACTCCCCCAGACCGCAGAGCGGTGGCAATGGCGCCTCTCATATGGCGACCCCCATGGCGAGGGCGCCGAACAGGATCAGGTCGTAGACCCCGTGGGTGATGGCCGAGGTGGTGGTGTTGGCACGCCGGCGGATCCAGGCGAAGACGAGGCCGGCAAGAAAGACCGAGAGGAGTGCGTCCCACGAGTACTGCCAGGCATGGAGCGCGGCGAAGAGGAGGCTCGGGAGGACGATCCCGAAGACCGGCTGGAGCACGCCCCGGACTGCAAGCTCCTCCCCGACCCCGGCCGAGACCGCGGCGGTCACGGCCCCGATCGGCGTCAGGACGCCGGCAAAGAGGCGGCGATAGGCCTCGTCGTCCGTGACCGGCCAGCCCATCGCCCCCCAGACCGCGCCGATCGCCCGGTCCACGACCCCGAAGACCCCGATCAGCACCACGGCCATGCCGAGCGCGAAGAGGATCTGCCTGGCTGTCGGCCGGACGAACGCGAGCCGCTCGAGGGCCTCGGCGAAGGTACGCCGGAGAAAGAGCCCGACCACGAGGAACGAGCCGTAGATGATGAAGAGAAGCGAGTAGGCCTCGGAGCGGGCCAGATCGCCCGGGCTCTGGCCGAAGCCCTCCCCCCCGAGCAGGGACTCCGAGAGAAGCGGGGGTGAGCCGTTCACGATCAGGGGGACGAGCGGGACCAGGATCAGCGCGAGCACGAGCACGAGCGCGACCGTGTGGACGAACGAGGCGGGGTCGAGCGGGATGACCCGAGCGAGGAGCCGCCTGAATGGCGGCAGGAACCCGACGAGCGAGACGAGCCCGAAGAGCGAGCCCAGCCCGATGAGGGCGAGGACGGTCTCCTCCACCCCGGGCGGGAGCACAGCGTTCTCGAGCGCCTCGTGTGGCAGCACCGCCGCCAGCCCGAGCGCGAGCGAGACGAGGACCAGGCCTGTGATGAGGCCGAACAGGAGGAGCCCGGTCAGGTACCGGAGCGGGCGGGAGTCCTCGGCCAGGTACGCGGCCATCGCGAGGATCACGAACGGGACGACCTCAGCCGCTCCGGCCCCGAGCAGGACGAGCTCGGCGCCCAGATCGCGGCTCGAGAGGAGGAGGAGGGCGACCGCGATCCCCGCGACGATGGTCCCGATGAGCAGGGCGCGATACCCGCTCCGGTCGGGCACGGAGACTGCCTCGACTGTCGCTGGATCCTGCTCGGAGTTCATAGTGGTTGTTGTGGTGACTCCGGATATTTCATCCTTCCCCTGGGGAGACAAACCAGCGTTGGAGCAGGCCCGCTCACCCCTGCCAGGGGGGGCCGCGATCAGGGTGGGCGAGGGCCTGAGGACCCCGTCGTCTCAGAGCCCGAGTAGGCCGAGCAGCCCCGCGAGGAAGGTCGGGTGCGCCGCCCCCTCCCCGATCCGCCGCTGCGTCTCCCGGATCACCCTCAGCTCGTCCCCGGGGTCGACCGTGACCGTCGCGTTCACGTAGGCCAGGTCGGAGATGCGTCCGAGCCCGTCCATGTCGTAGACCCGGGGGCCATACTGGTAGGCGTTCTTATCGTACCAGGCGGCCGGGTACCCGGGGTTCGCAGTCGTCCCGTTGCCAAAGTCGTTGACCATCCCGTTCGCATATCTCGCGACGAGCCGGTCCGAGAACCGCCACCACCGGTCCACGTTCGTCTGGGCGTTCGCAACGGTCCAGTTCGTCAGGTACGCCCGTGCGGCGGCCTCGCCCGAGGTGTTCAGCAGCCGGAGGGCCTCCGCGTCGACCACGGACCGGCTCGAGAGCTCGGCCCCCTCGATCGCGAGCTGCTCGGCCTGGATGTCGACGATCATGGAGCTGTACCGGAGCCGGGCCCAGTTCGTGACCGTGTTGAAGGCCCACCAGGCCGAGTCGCGCGAGACCTCGGAGCGGTTCCCGGCCGAGAACGACGCTGGGAGCGCGGTCGCGCCCGCGTAGACAGGAAGGTAGGCGGTCTCGCCGGGCACGGCAAAGCCGATCCATGCGACGCTGCCCACGTCGGCGGGCAGCCAGGACCGCCCCTGGCAGATGTGGCTGTAGGCGCAGAAGAGGGCCGATATCGGGCGGGGCCAGGCCCCGGGCCGGATCTCCCCCGGAACGAGGGCCCCGTGGTTGTCGAACGGTCCGCCGTTCCGGTACGGGTCGCCGTACGGGCCGGCCGCCGTGCCGCTGGTCAGGTCGAAGACCGTCCCCTCGTAGTGGTCGCGGTAGAGCGAGAGGACCGTCGTCGCGTTCAGGGGGTGGTCGGGTGGAGTCGAGAACGGATAGGCGATCGTGTACGTCCCCTCGACGTACGGCGAGAGCTGGAGCGACGGCGCCATCCGGTCGTACAGCCGCCATACGCGGGAGAGGGAGTAATAGGGGTGCGAGTACTCCCCGTTCGAGACCGTCTTCAGCCAGTCGAGCTTTCCGTCCGAGGGCCGCCACCAGCCCTTCTGCTCAGCGACTGTGTACAGGTTCGCCGAGTGGAGCTGGTCGTCGCGGGCGGGGTCGAGCTCGCGGATGCGGAACGTGTTCGCCGCGACGAAGACATGGCCATCGGGAACGCGCTGGGCCGCCCAGAGCCCGCCCGTCCCGTTCATGTCGTACCCGCACATCTCGATGACCCAGGCCTCCTTCGGATCGGCGAAGAGGAGGGTCTCGCCCGTCCCGTAGAGCCCGTGTTCGTCGATCAGATCCCCGATGAGTTCGACGGCCTCACGGGCCGTCCGGCAGCGCTCCATGGCGATGTTCGAGAGCTCGGAGGAGTAGAAGATCCTCTTCTCGGGGTCCCACTCGGGCTGGACCTTCGAGTAGTCCGTGCATTCGGCCGACATCAGGCCGACCTCGTTCATGAACCCGTAGCTGCCGGTCAGGTAGCCGTAGGTGTGCGGGACCTCGTCGATCTCTGAGGTGTTCCGGTGGTCGGTCGACACCTTGTCGACGGGGTCGTCGGAGCCCGAGTTCGGGTCGAACCGGACGATCCGTTTCGCCCCGAGCGGGTGGTCGGCGGCCTGGACATGGACGATCTTCATGTCGTCATCGGTCAGGTTGTGTCCGAGCACGCAGGGGCCATAGCCGTCGTTCGAGTGCGCGACGTACATCGACCCGTCGTCCGAGGCGCCGGGTGTGATGATGAAGGTCGTGCAGGCGAGCGCCGGCGTGATGAGGAGCAGGGCCACGATGAGCGCGGCCGGGAGAAGTCGCATATCAATTGTGATGGTGAGGGCACATCATAACCGTGTCGCATGGCCCGGCGGCATTCCCAGGCCCAAAACCGGCGGCCAGGTGACGAGGGCGGGAACCGTGAGAAGAGAATGTGAACCCGGGGCGAGGGGACGGACGCAAATACGAATGCGAGTGCGGCCCGATTCCGGCGTCCGTCCACAGGGACAGTGATGAGCAGCCCGCGGGAACAGTAACACCATCCGTGTCCCTGGTGCATGAGGATTTGCCGGGCGACTCTGCTCATCAGATCTGCTCGCCAGTTCCCCCGTCGGTCCGGACGACGGCTCCGAAGAGCAGGGCCGTCGCGAGCAGAACGCCGGCTGCGCCAAGAAACCCGGCACGATACGACCCGATCGCGATCAGGAGTCCGGCCGCGATCGGCCCGGCAGCCTGCCCGATATCCATGATCGTCGACATCAGCCCGAGCGCGGTGCCCCGGCTCCCGGGCGGCGCGAGCTCGGCCACGAAGGCCTGGGTCGCGGCCTGCGCCACCGAGAGGCCGAGCCCGAAGACCGCCGAGAGAAGGAGCAGGAGGATCCACTGGTTCGTGAACGGCAGCAGCGCCGTGGCAACGGCCGAGACGATGAGTCCGAACAGGATGGGGCTCCGCCGCCCGCGCTCATCCGAGAGCCGGCCGAGGGCGGGGCGGGAGATGGTCCGGACCCCGACCTGGACTGCAAAGAGGAGGCCGATCAGGGCGGGGGCGGTCCCGATAGAGAGGGCGTAGAGTGGCAGGAAGGCCTCGATCGCCCCGAATGCGAAGTACTGCCCGGCCTCCGCGACCGAGGTCGCGACGATCGCGGGCGTGGCGACCCGGACCCCGCCCTTCGCCTCCTCGCCGGCCCCTGCGTCGGGTGTGGGGAGGGGCCACATGCCAACGAGCGCACCGAGGCCGGCGAGGGCCGAGGCGAGGAAGACCCACTCCCACGGTCCGACCATGAGCAGGGCTCCGCCGACGGCCGGCGCGAGAGCCCGGCCCGCGAGCTGCGCCGACGAGAAGTACCCAAGCCGTTCGCCTCGCCGGACCGGCGCCAGGTCCGTGACAAAGGCCGCGGCGACCGGGCCGAAGACCGCGGTTGCGAGCCCGTGGTAGACCCGGACGAGCGCGAGCTCGAGCGGGGTCGTGACGAGGAGGTAGAGGAATGGGGCCGTCACGAAGACGAGCCCCGCGAGGAGCAGGAGCGGCCGCCGTCCGAACCGGTCTGAGAGCCGGCCCGCTGCGAGGCTCGTCGCGATCCCGGTCACGGTCGACGCGGCCGCGATCAGCCCGATCTCGGGCGCGGCAGCGCCGAGCGACTGGGCCAGAAGGGGCAGGACCGGGTTCTTGGCGATGGTGGACGAGAAGATCGCGGCGCCACCCACGAGCGAAAGGATCAGAAAGAGCCGCGATGACCGAGCACCGATGTCAGTGACCATGAACCTTCACGCGAAGACGCTGAGGGGGAGATTTGAACTCCCGAGGGGCAGAGCCCCACAGGCTTTCCAGGCCTGCGCCTTACCGGACTAGACTACCTCAGCAGAACAGAACAGGGGATCAGGTTGTCGGGGCATGCTCTTAAGCCTATGCCTCGGCCCTAGAGCTGATCGTAGAGTCTGGTCACGTCCCCGAAGTCCATCCGGCCGTTCCGGTTGAAGTCAAAGCTGCCGCAGGGCTGGTTCGTGCCGCACCACTCGAGGTTGTTGAAGAGGAGGACGACGTCTGCGAAGTCGGTCCGGCTGTTGCCGTTCACATCCTCGTACTTCCCGTCCTGGTCGGGATCTGAGGGTAAGCGGGTCGAGGCCGGGAACGCCCGAAGACAGGCACCCGGAGTCGATGTCGCCGTCGGCGTGGGGCTCGGGCTCGCGGTCACGCGCCGGCCTGAGAGGTAGTACTGGGCCTGCAGATCGGCCGAGTAAGAGTTCCCCTGAAAGGAGCTGCCGTCGGCCGAGAGGGTCAGCTCGAGCGTCCCCTGGTCGTACGGCGGGGCATAGCTCGGGGCGTCGGACCAGGTCCCCGTGAGCTCGCGCCCGTCGGCCGAGAGGATCCCCGCGATCCGTCCCTGCTCGTCCTCGTAGCTGCCCGTGACGGTCGTGCCCGAGACGGCCAGGGTCATCAGCCCCGACTCGGTCTCCCAGGTGCCCGCGAACCCCGGCGTGACCGGGGTCACGGTCGGTGTCGGGCCCGTCCCCTCGGGAAACCGGACCGCTATCGTCTGCCACTCGCTCGAGGGGATCGCAAAGGAGCCCTGGTAGTAGCCGTCGTAGGGCATGTTCATGGAGAGGCGGAAGGTCCCGTGGGGGCGCAGGCCGTTCCCGTTCCCCCACGAGTTCAGCAGGAGCCAGTACGGGTTCGCCGGGTCCGTGTCGTCGTACCCGACCACGAGGACTGTGTGTCCGCCGGCGGTCGAAGACCAGGGGCGGGTATTATAGGGCGTGAGGTTGAAGACCGCCGTCTCGGGACGGGTGTTCCAGAACGAGTCGAACGCGGACCAGGCCTCGCGGTCTGGCAGGCGAAGAGCCAGGTAGATCGCACGGTTGCTGTCGAGCACGGCCTTGATGTTCGCACGGGCCGCGGCATCGCCGATCCCGCGGGTCGAGACCCGCTGTTCGGCGATCGAGAGGAGGTCGTAGTGGGGCTCGGTCGCGACCGAGCCAGCCGGCACCCAGGCGCGCTGGTTGTCGCGGCACCAGGTCTGTCCGTCCCTGTACGAGGCGTTCGGGTTCGACCAGGGGACGGCGATCCGCTGCATATTGTAGAACCGGACGAACTCGCCCAGCGAGCCGCCGTTTCCGGCCCACGAGGCACCGCTCCCGCCGTTGTAGGTCGAGTCGAACCACTGGACCGAGAGGCGGTCGCGGACCCTGTCTCCGGCCGTGTGGGCCGCCTCGACTATCCCGGTCCCGGTCCAGACCCAGCAGTTCGCGACCGCTCCCTGGTTCCGCTCGACCGCGTCGTACGGGATCAGGTCGAGCAGGCTCTTTGTCCCGGTCGACCCGGCGAGGGCCCGCTGCCGGGCTGCATCCACCGGGACCGGTGGAGCCGATTGATACTGTGCAACCCAGGCGCGGAGATCGGCGTCATCCCCCTGGATGAGCGGGTGCGAGAGCTCACCTGTAGACGCGACGGCGGGTACGGCCGCGACGAGTAGCACGAGGGCGAGCGTCGCCGTCAGCCAGGTGCGGTGTTGCATTGCCTTACCCTCCTCACTTCCGTATCACCTAGACGTATTAAAAATGTTGCTATGGGGAAATACGTCTGTATTGTAGTATCCCTGAAATCGGGCACAAATCTATGGTTTCTTCGTCTTCCAGCCATGGGCGTAAGTTCCCGGTGCCATGAAGACGGTCTCGGGTGCGGCCACGAGCCCGGGCTGCCCGGGTGCGGTCGATGCGCTCTCGATGAGCGTCCGGGCGAGGGCAACGAGCTCGCCCTGCCGGGTCACGAGCGCCACGGTCTCGCCGGCCCGGAACGACGGGAGCTCCACGATTCCGACGCCCGCGAGCACGGCCCCGTGGCAGACTGCGTCGACGGCCCGGTCCCCGATGATGACCGCCTTCAGGTCCGGGATCGCGGCCTCGATCGGGAGGATCATCGCCTCGAGCCCGGCGCGGTCGCCCTCGGCCGCCCGGACGGCCGCGTCCTTCAGCGCGTGGAGCGTGACCGCGTCGGCCTCGACGAACGCACCGGAGCGGGTCCGGCGAAGCTCGGCCATCTGCCCGCCGCAGCCCATCACGAGCCCGAGGTGGTGGCAGAGCGACCGGATATAGGTCCCGGCCTCGCAGCGGACGCGGAAGAGGACCAGGCGCCCCATGACCTCGAGCACGTCGAGGGCATAGATCCGCCGGATCCGGAGCTGCCGCTTCACGGCCGAGCGACGGGGCGGGCGCTGGTACAGCCGGCCCACGAACTCGGCCGCGACCTCGCGCACCCGCGCCTCGTCGACGTCCGCGTGGAGGCGGAGCACGGCGACATACTCCTTCTCGTGCCGGAGCAGCAGCCGTGCGAGACGCACGGCTCGGCCAAGCATCACCACGAGCACGCCCGAGACCTGGGGGTCGAGCGTGCCCGCGTGCCCGACCTCAGCCCCGAGGATCTCGCCGACCCACGCGGCCACCTGATGGCTCGAGGGGCCGCGTGGCTTGTCGATCACGACAATCCCGGGTCCCGGGAAGAGGGGCTCGGTCATCGGCCCTCGAGCGCATGGAGCGCCCCCTCGAGCGAGCCGTTCCCGACCGCGTCGGGCTCGACCCCAGTCTCGCGCATCCGCTCCGCAGTCACATCGCCGATCGCGCAGACCAGGAGATTGGCGCGCGGAGTCCAGACCGCTTCGGAAAAGGAGTTGGCCGAGGTGAAGAGGACCGCGTCGGCGTGGGCGAGGTCGAGCGTTTCATCCGTCCGGCAGAGCCCGTAGACCCGGTACTCGGCCGGCGTGCCGCCGGCCTCCCGAATGGCCTCCAGCAGGGCCTCGTTCGGGACGTCCGCGCGCGGGATCCCGACCGTCCTCCCCGCGAGCCAGGCGCCGAGGTGTGGCGCGAAGTCGCGTGAGTAGAAGCTCGGGAGCACCTCGGCTCCAACCCCGTGCCGAGTGAGTGCGGCCTGTGTCGCGGGCCCGATCGCGACGATCCGGGGGCGCTGCCCGGACCCAGCTAGGTGCGGTCCGATCAGCTCGGCCGGCAGGGCCGAGGTGAAGAAGAGCCCGTCAAACCGGCCGGCCTCGAACGCGGCGAGGAAGGCGTCGACCGCGTCGGGATAGACCTCGGCCCGGAGGGGCGAGACCGGGTAGCAGGCGTGGCCGAACCGGGCGCAGCGCTCCGCATCGTCTCCGCCCTTGTCCGGCAGCCTGGTGATGGCGATTCTCATCCGCCAGAGTCGTCGGCGTGCCCGAACTAAACGATATCGATCGCCTTTATGGTCTGCCGCTCCGATCGCTGGAGCATGCTCGGGCTCGCAGTCGGGACCCTGATCGGCATCGCCCTCGGCGCAATCTCGGGCCTCGCGCCCGGGATTCACGCGAACACGCTCGCCTCGGGCCTGCTCGCGACCGGGGCCGGGTTCGCGGCCGTGCTCGGCGAGGAGGCCCTCGCCGCGGCGATGTTCGCGGCCTTGATCACCCACTCGTTCCTCGACAACATCCCCTCGACCTTCCTCGGCGTGCCCGAGGCCGAGACCGTACTCGCCGTCCTGCCGGCCCACGCCCTCTGCCTCGAGGGGCGCGGCGAGGAGGCCGTCCGGTGCTCTGCCCTCGGCTCGGCGCTTGCCATGGCCTTCGCGGTCCCGCTCTCGCTCGCCTGCGTCCTGCTCCTGCCCCCGCTCCAGCCCGCGCTCGACTGGGGGATTGGGATCCTCCTCGTGGCGGTCGTCGGGTACCTGGTCCTCTCCTCCGAGGCGCCGGGCTGGGCCTTCGGCATCTTCGCCGTCTCGGGGGCCCTCGGCCTCTTCGCGCTCCGGTACGGCTTCTTCGCCTGGCACACCCTTGGGCCCGAGGCCGTGTTCCTGCCCCTTCTCTCAGGCCTCTTCGGCCTCCCGGTCCTCCTCTCGGCCTCGCACGGCCCGGTCCCCGAACAGCGTTTTGCCGGGATCTCGATCTCCACCGGGGTTCTCGCCCGCCACTCGCTCCTCGGGACGCTCGCGGGCCTGCTCGTGGGCTGGCTCCCCGGGCTCTCGAACGCGACCGCGAACGGCCTCCTCGACGCGGTCGTCGGGTACGACCGTGACCGGCGGGGCTACATCGTCGCGACCTCGGCCGCGAACACAGCGAACGCGTTCATCGGCCTGGCCGCGTTCTTCGCCCTCGGCCGGACCAGGAACGGCGTCCTCGCGGCCATGGCCAACCTCGAGCTCCCGTCGATGCCTCAGCTGATGGCCGTCGGCCTGGCCGCGGCCGTCGTCGGGTTCCTCCTGACGGTTCGGCTGGCCCGCTCGGCCCGGCTCCTCGCCCGCCTCGACGGGCGGCACCTGAACCTTGCGGTCGTGGCCCTCCTGGTCGTCCTCTCGCTCCTCCTCGCCGGGCCGTTCGGCCTTCTCATCCTCGTCCTCGCGACCCTGGTCGGGTTCGTCCCGCCCCTCGTGAACGTCCGCCGGGTCCACGCGATGGGGGCGATCATGCTCCCGGTCATGGCCTGGGCCTTCGGCTTCGCCGGGTTCTAGGCGGTGCCTTTTTTGCCCCCCGGCCCCCGATCCGTACGCGTGACCGCGCGGTACTGGTGGGGAGAGATCGACGAGAGCGGGGCCTGCATCCCGGCCCCGGCCGACGAGGGTGCGGCCCTTGCCCGGCTCGCCTCGATCGAGACCCCGATGGACGGCTATCTCCCGGGGACCTGGGAGGCGGCCGTGGCCTGCGGCGCGGTCCCGGACCGGGCCGCGTACCTCGCCCGACTCAACACACTCACCGCGCACCTTGCGGCTGATCGGGTGGCCGAGGCCCTCCGCGGCCCCGACCTCGAGCTCCTCCAGATGGTCCGGACCCTCGATGAGCTCGACAGCGTGATCAACCTCCTGACCGAGCGGGCAGTCGAGTGGTACGCAACCCAGGACCCGAAGTTCACGCGGAAGTTCCGCGCCATGCCGGCCCGCCGGCTTGTCGAGGTCCTCGCCCCCCGCTCAAGGGGGCCGCTCCGAGGCGTCCTCGCGCAGATCGAAGGACTCGGCGCCGCCCGGACCGAGCTCGCCCGCGAGGTGACGCGGGCCGCGGCCCGGGTCCTGCCGAACTCCTCCGAGCTCGTAGGGGGGTTGGTCGCCGCCCGGCTGATGGCGGCCGCCGGCTCGCTCGACGCGCTCGCCCGTCTCCCCGGCTCGGGCCTCCAGGTGCTCGGGGCCCGGACCGCGCTCTTCTCGCATATCCGGACGGGCACGCCCCCTCCGAAGCACGGGCTGATCTTCCAGCACCGCCGGGTCCATAACGCCCCGCTCGCGGTCCGGGGCCGGGTGGCCCGGGTCCTCGCGGCCCGGCTCGTGATCGCGGCCCGGATCGACCGCTACCGCGGCGAGCTCGACCCGGCCTTCATCGAGGGTGCGAACGCCCGGATCGACGGGGTGCTCGCATGATCTGGCGCGACAAGAGCCTCCTCTCGCCCGGCGAAGGCGGGGTGTACGGCGAGCGGATGCGCGGCGGCTACCGGGTCTGGGACCCGCGCCGCTCGAAGTTCGCGGCCCTCGCCCACCTCGACCCCGGGTTCGATCTCGAGCCCGGAACCCGCGTCCTCTACCTCGGGGCCGCGAACGGCACGACCGTCTCGCACGTCGCCGACTACGCCGAGGTCGTGTACGCGGTCGAGTTCGCCCCGCGGCCGATGCAGGACCTGCTCGCGGTCGCCCGACGGCGAAAGAACATCATCCCGATCCTCGCGGACGCGGGTCGGCCCGCGCAGTACGCGCACCTGCTCGAGCCGGTCGACCTCCTTTTCCAGGACGTGGCGCAGCCCCATCAGGCGGCGATCGCGGTCCGGAACCGGCTGTTCCTCGTTCCAGGGGGGCGGCTCGCCCTGATGCTCAAGGTCCGTTCGATCGACCAGAGCCGCCCGCTCGACGAGGTCGGCGACGAGGCCGTGGCCGCGCTCGAGGCCGGGGGGTTCGCGGTCGACTCGGTCCGGCCCCTGACCCCGCATCACCGCGACCACCTCGCGATCCTTGGGCATCGGGTGGCCTAGATGGGCCGCGCCCCCGGTCCCTTCTCCCTCCTGCTCCTGTTTCTCCTTGTCGCCGCACTCTTCTTTCTCGTACCCCTCCTCTTCCTCGGGCTGGTCGGCGGTGCCTTTGCCCGGCTCGGCTTCTCACCCTTCCAGGTCCTCGCCCTCCTCGCCCTGACCCTCGCCGGCTCGTTCGTCAACATCCCCGTCGTCCGGGTCCGGGCCCGCGATCCGTACCCGGTCCGACTGGCGCCGGGCTGGCGCCTGGCTGAGCGGCTCTACCGCGTCTCGCCGCTCGTGGCCGAGACCACGGTCGCGGTCAACCTGGGCGGGGCCGTGGTCCCGGCGCTGGTCTCGGTCCTGCTGGCGCTCGCTGCGGTCCGTGTCGGGGGGCCGCAGAGCCTGACCTGACCCTGGTCGGCGTCGGGGTGCTCGGCGTCGCCTTCGTGGTCCGGCTCGCGGCCCGCCCGGTCCCCGGGCTCGGGATCACCACACCCCGTTCTTCGTCCCGCCGCTCTGTGCCGCGCTGGCCGGCACCCTCCTCGGCGGCGTGGCCCCCGGGACCGGGCCCGCGATCGGCTACATCAGCGGCACGCTCGGCACCCTGATCGGCGCCGACCTCCTGCTCTGGCGTGAGTTCCCGCGTCTCGGCGTGAGGATGGTCTCGATCGGCGGGGCCGGGACCTTCGACGGCATCTTTCTGGCGGGCGTCGTCGCGGCCCTCCTTGCCTGAGCGCCCCGGGCTTCAGCTTCATCTCGGATCAGCACCCATGGTCCGTCATGTCCACGCCACGCCCGTACCGGATCGCCGGTGCGGTCAAGGTCCACGACCCGGCCGCCCTCCCGGTCTTCGCCCGACTCATCGGCGACGGCCGGCTCGACGGAGTCCAGGTCTACGTGCGGGGGACCCTCACATCCGGCGACCACCGGACCCTCGAGGGCTACGCAGCCCTCGGGACACGGTGTGTGGTCCACGCTCCCCACCACAAGGACGGTCTCAATCCGGTCGAACCGACGGCCCCGGGGGACCTCACTCCCGCCGAGGGTGCGGCCCGGCTCGAGGCCGGCATTACCGCCTCGATCGAGGCCGCCGATCTCCTCGGGGCGGACTGGATCGTCGCTCACGGGGGGTGCCTGGTCCGGCACACTCCCGCCCAGGGGCTGGCCGCCATGGCCGCGTTTCTCGAGGACTGGCCCGATCCTCGCCTTGTCCTCGAGAACATGCCCGCGATCTCCGGAGGCCTGCACTTCCTGGGCACCTCTGCCGAAGAACTCCTGGCTCTCGGCGGGGGCCGGGTTCAGG
The DNA here is from genome assembly GCA_004332335.1 of Methanoregulaceae archaeon UXB-2016. GTDB lineage: Archaea > Halobacteriota > Methanomicrobia > Methanomicrobiales > Methanospirillaceae > UBA288. The sequence continues at coordinate 192,254 of SISS01000008.1, forward strand.
GCTACTGCCTGGACCTTGCCCACCTCTACGTCGCCTCGAACTACTTCGGCTGGGAGTATGCGGCCGCCCTCGCTGCGTTCGAGCCCCTGCCCGTCGTCTTCCACCACCTCTCGAACTCACCTGCCGGCTCGGTCCGCGACCGGCACATCCCGCTTGACGCACCCGACAGCGGCGTGCCGTTCGAGCACGCCATGGCCTGGATCCGCGCCCACCCGGCCAACACGACCTGCCTTGAGTACAAGGACGCCGGCGGCGGGCTGTACGAGGCTCAGCTCGCCGCGTTCGACGCGCTCTACCGGCAGCACGCACCGAGGTGAGTGTTCGGCCTCGCCCCCCCCCTCGTTACCGGGATCTCCGTCCGGGCACCATACCCTCCTCCAATGGTGGCGGTGTCCCAGCGAGCGCAGCATCACCAAGCTCCCCCGGGGGTGGGGCATCGGAGCGGGGAGAGGGGGCGTCTGGTGGCCTCAACGATAGGTATTGCGAGTCGTCCCGGCCGAAGGGTTATGCCTCCGCCCGGCGACGAGCTGTATGGACCCCGTCACCCTGCTCGGCTACGTTGCGGGTACGCTCTCGACGCTCGCATTCCTGCCGCAGGTGGTCCGCTCGCTCCAGCTGCGTTCGACCCGGGGCCTCTCGCTGGCGATGCTGATGATCATGGCCACGGCCGTCACCCTCTGGTGCGTCTACGGCCACCTGATCGGCTCCCTGCCGATCGTGGTCCCGAACGCGGTGATGCTCGTCCTGATCCTCGCCCTGATAGGCCTGCGGATCCGCTTCGGTTAAAGTCGCCGCCGCACGGCCTCGAGCGCCTCGGCTAGGGTTTCGGGGCGGGGCTTCAGGATCACGACCGGGATGTCGACGATCCGCTCGACGATCGAGGCGAGAACGGGGGCGCAGACGACCGCGGCCGCCCCCTCCTTTTCGGCCCGGACGGCCGCAACGATGCACTCTTCGAGCGAGTTGGCTGCATATCCCCGGACCGGGTAGGCCCGACCCCGGACCTCGATCTCCGTCCCGGCGATCTCGTCGAGGAGGAACCGGGCCGCTATCACCGCGATCGAACGCTGCTGCCTGGGCTCGAACGCCTCGGCGATCCCGCGCACGGTCGAGAGGCGGGGGTCGCGCTCGCCCGAGGAGATCTTGTACAGCGTCGGGAGCGGAATCCCGGTCAGATTTGAGAGCTCGCGGATGGTCATATCGCGCCGCGCCAGCTCCTCGGTCAGCGCGGTCTGGAAGGTCGTCTCGAGAATGCGCCGGAGAAACATGATACAGTTGTGTACCTTTTCGGGGATATCTTCTCGTGTTGGGCCAATTTATACCCGGTTGGCGGGGGAATACGGACGAAGCAGGGCCCTATGCGCCATCGATCCGGGGAGCATCCGGGCCAATACAGATAATACCCGTTCGCGCCAGATATCGGGTACCCATTCCAGGTGATGCTGTCATCGGGCTCTTTGACCTCTTTCGGCCGAACGTGCGGCGGCTCGCCGCCGAACGCGACCTGCGGGCGCTCCTGCCCCTGCTCGACCACCGGGACACTCACGTGCGCGAGGAGGCGACGAGCGCCCTCCACGAGCTCGCCGAGGCCGACCCCTCCCTGTTCCTGGAGCTCCTCCGGAGCGGGAGCCGCGAGCTTCAGCGACGGTCGATCGAGGTGCTCGCGGCCCGACCCGGCTTTGATGCGGCCCGGCTGATCCCGGCCCTCGGCGACGACACGGGCCGGGTCTACCCGGCCGTGGCCGCCCTTGTCGCCCGGTACGGCGAGGAGGCGATCCCCGAGCTGATCCGGACCCTGGCCTCGGGGCGCGAGGAGCTCCGCCGTGGCGCCGTGCTCGCACTCCAGCAGATGGACCGGGTAGCCTGGCCCACCCTGCGGCTCAGCCTCGTCGACCCCTCGCACCGGGTCCGGCTTGGTGCTGCCCAGGCCCTCGAGCAGTCGAAGTGGACCCCGGTCGACGACCGCGAGGAGTTCGCCCTCCGCTACGCCCTCGAGGACTGGGATGCGATCGTACGGATGCGTAAGGCCGCGGTCCCGCCCCTGCTCGCGGCACTCCAGGACCCCCACTTCGGCATCCGCGAAGAGGCGACCCGCACGCTCGGTCGGATCGGAGATGTCGCCGCGCTCCCTCCCCTGCTCAAGCTCGTGCTCCACGACCCCGAGGAGGAGGTCCGGGCGGCCGCGGGCGAGGCCCTGGGGCGGCTCGGTGAGCCACGGGCGATCCCCAGCCTCCGCGCGGCCCTGCGCGACCGGTCTCACACGGTCCGGCTCGCGGCCGCGAGCGCCCTCGAGACCTTCGGCTGGCTCCCCGAGACCGAGGAGGAGACCATCGTGCTCCTGCTGGCGACCGAGCAGTGGCCCCTGCTCGTCCGGCTTGGCGAGCCCGCCGTCCCGGCCCTGGTCCGGGCGCTTGCCGACGACTATTACGGTATCCGGACCGGCGCTGGCGAGGCTCTGCTCAACCTCGGGCCCGCCGGGCGACAGGCGCTCGAGGAGGCACGAGAGCATCCGAACCCGACGATCCGGGACGGCGCAATCGGTCTCCTGGTCCGTGCCGGCCCCGTTGCTGCCACCTCCCCCGCGCTTGCGCCGATCGTGTCCCCGTCTGCGGAGACATTTCTGGTCGACGAAGGGCCGCCGGAGCGAGAGGCTCAACCCAGGTACATCCCGGCCGCAGCCGTGTTCGTGCCGCCCGAGCCTGAGGCCCCGATCTCACAACCGATCATGGAACCGGGGTCGTTTCTCGCCCTGATCGCGAAGCTTGCGACCGCCGAGGGCACCGGGGCCCTCCGGAGCCGTATCTCAGCCACACCCTCGATGCAGCGGGAGCACACGATCCGCGCATTCATCGAGGAGACCCTCCGGCGGAGCGAGGAGGCCGGGCGCCCCTCGCCGTCGACCGACCTCCTCGTCACGCTGGCCGCCGCACTCGAGAGCCCCGACCCGTCGATCCGTCTGGTCGCCGTCGAGGTCTTCGGCCGGCTCGGTCGGGACGCGGTCGACCCGCTTCTTCCGGCGCTCGAGGACCCCGACCGCCTGGTCCGGTGTGCGGCCGTCGATGCCCTCGCGGGGTTGATGGACTCCCGTGCGACAGCCCCCATCCTGCTGCGCCTGCGTGCGGACCCCGAGGAGGAGGTCCGCGAGCACGCGGCCTGGGCGCTCGGCGAGTCGGGCGAGGTCAGTGTCGTGCCCGCACTCATCGATGCCCTCTCGGATCCGTATTTCCGAGTCCGGTCCGGGGCCGCGGCCGCTCTCACCCTCATGGGTCCGGGGGTCCTCCCGGCCCTCCGCCCGGTCCTGGCCGGGGACGACCTGCCTGCCGCGCTCGGTGCGGCCCGTACCCTCGGTGCCCTTCGCGACGAGGCCTCGATTCCGGGTTTCCTCGACCTCCTCGCCCACGACGAGCCCGAGGCGGGAACGGCCGCGATCGCTGCCCTGGCCGCGCTGGGCCTGGCAGCCGCCTCCCCTATCACCGCATTCGCCGCCGACGCCGCACGACCCCCGGCGGTCCGCGTCCGGGCCGTAAGGGCCCTTGCCGGGCTCGGGCTAGGCGCCGAGGACGGGCTCGGTGCGCTCGCCCGCGACCCGGACCCCGAGGTCGCGGCCGCCGCCCGGGACGCGCTCGACTCGCTCCGGCCCGGGGGATTCGGGCGCGAGCCTCCGACCGAATCCGTGTCATCCGTCCGTGAGGTCGCGCTTCCGGTCGCAGAGGAGAACGAGGTGACGCTTGAGTCCTGGCACAGGGAGAGCCCGGCCCCGGCCGTGGTGGCGGCCGCACCCTCGATGCCCCTTCACGCTCTCTCCGGAGACCCGGTGCTCTCGGAGGACGAACTCGTCGTCGACCCCGTGGCAATCCTCTGCGGAGCGCTTGGCGATGCGCCCGAGGACGCACCGGCCCTGCTCCGCCGGCTCGGCCAGCTCGGCGATCCGCGTGCATTCGGGGCGATCGCGGGCCGCCTCTTTGCCGGCGCGCCCCCCGAACGGCGCGCAGCGGCCGAAGCCCTCCGTTCCATGCCGCCTGAGCGGACCACCGGCGCGCTCGCGGGCGCGCTCCACGACCCGGACCCCGGGGTCCGAGAGGCCGCCATCGCCTCGCTCGGTGCATCCCGCGCACGGGCGGCGATGCCGCTCCTCGTCGATCGGCTTGCCGACCCCGACTACTCGGTCCGTGAGGCCGCGCTCGGGGCCCTCGACGATGCGGGCGCGGTGGCCTTTGGCGCGCTTATAGAGGGCCTCGGCCGACCCGAGCGGGAGCTCCGCACAGGCGCGGCACAGGTGCTCCGAAACGCCGGTTGGAGCGGGCCCGGTGAGACCGCGGCCCTCCGCTTCGCCCTTGCATCCGAGGACTGGCGCACGCTCGCCCGCTTCGGCGAGGCCGCTCTCGAACCCCTCGCGGCCTTCCTCACCCACCCCGATCCGGATCTGCGTCTCGGCGCGGTGATCGCCCTCGGCGGGATTGGAGGCGACCGGGCCATCGATCTCATCCGTCAGGCCTACGCAGACCCGTCACCGCTCGTCCGGAACCGAGCGGCACTCCTGCTCCATGAGCGAAAGATCGACGACACGCGGGCCTGAACCGGGCTCAGCTGTTGGCGCTCGAGGACTCGGGCGCTGCGTGCTCCCGTTCGGTGCGGGAGAGGTCCTGGACCAGACCGACGATCCGCTGTCCGAGCGAGGTCTCGTGATACACAATCCAGTTCGCCTGCCGCTCGCCCCTGATCAGCTCCATCGACTGCAGCACCGAGAGGTGGTAGGAGAGTTTCGAGTCGGGCACATGAAGCACCTCCTTGATCACCGAGACACAGAGCGGCTGTGCCTGAAGCAGGTACAGGATCGAGAGCCGGATCGGGTCTGAGAGCGTATGGAAGAGCCGGCTCTCTGTGCGAATCAGTTCGGGCTCCGGCAGCTGGGCCATCAGCGCCTCCCTCCCTCCCTGATCTTCGATCACCTGCCTCAGGTCGTCTGGTACTGCCACGCTTTTCTCACCTACACCGCCTGGTAGAGGCGCACTGGTCCTTATCCCCAACCAATCATAAATAGTTGCCGCTCAGGTCCCAAAGTTCTGTTCGATCCAGGTTGCGATCTCGTCCCGCACCCGGCGAAAGGCGGCGAGCCGGTTCTGATCGTCCCCCTCGACCGCAGCCGGATCGGGGAACGAGACGTGCAGGGTCTCTCCGGCGCCTGGAAAGAAGGGGCATGTCTCCCTTGCCCGATCGCAGACGGTTACAACCGTGTCGATCGCCTTATCGAATACCTCCAGGACCCCCTTGGAGCGCTGGCCCGAGATATCGATCCCGAGCTCGGCCATCACCCGAACCGCGCATGGATCGACACGGGTCGGCTCGATGCCGGCACTGAAGACCTCGAACCGGTCGGGATAGCGGTGGCGGAGGAGCCCTTCGGCCATCTGGGAGCGGGCCGCGTTGTGCGTGCAGAGGAAGAGGACACGCCGGGAAGTCATCCGTGAAGTGGAGGTGCCCCTAGCCCATATACCTATCTCCGCAGCCCTCCCACGCTCCTCCAACGCATGACGGGTACGACACCCCTTTTCCCGGCGCCGGCCCTGTTTCCGCTTCCCGAGGGCGTCCTGGTCGGACCGGTCCTGTGCGGAGGCCGGAGTGTGGACCGGTACGAAGCCGAGTTCTGGACCCCGCGACAGCGGCAGGCCCACTCGCTCCACGAGCTCTCGTACCGGGCCTGTTTCAAGCCCCAGCTTCCCCGGTTCTTTATCGAGCGGCTGACCGCACCGGGCGAGCTTGTGTACGACCCGTTCTCGGGCCGGGGCACGACCGCCCTCGAGGCGGCCCTGCTCGACCGACGGGTTGCGGCGAACGACACGAACCCCCTCTCGGCCATGCTGGCCGCCCCCCGGCTTCTCCCTCCTCAGGACCTGGACGCGGTCGTCGACCGGCTCGCCGTCTACCCGTTCGACCCGGCGGCCCGGGCCGACCGCGACCTCTCGATGTTCTATCACCCGGCGACCGAGGCCGGCCTCGTCTCACTCCAGCAAGCCCTGCTCGAGCGGCGCTGGGCCGGGATCGAGGATGCACTCGACCGATGGATCAGGATGGTCGCGACGAACCGACTCACGGGCCATTCGAAGAACTTCTTCTCGGTCTACACCCTGCCGCCGAACCAGGCGGCCTCGCCCGAGAGTCAGCGGCGGATCAACGACCGCCTTGCCCAGGTCCCGGCTCCCAAGGACGTGAACGCGATCGTGGCTCACAAGACCGGCCAGCTCCTCCGCGACCTCACGGAGGACGACCGTGTCCGGCTCGCCCGCCGTGCCGGGGACGCCCTCTTCCTCACCGGCGACGCCCGATCCACGCCCGGCGTCGCCTCGGGCTCGGTCCGGCTGACCGTGACCTCGCCCCCGTTCCTCGATCAGGTCGCGTACGCGAAGGACAACTGGCTCCGGTGCTGGTTCAACGGCCTCGACGAGTCTGAGGTCGGAGCCGGGATCACCATGAGCCGGACGGTCTCGGCCTGGTCCGCGGTGATGGCCGACGTCTTCTGCGAACTCGCCCGGGTCACGGCCCCGGGCGGGCATGTCGCATTCGAGGTCGGCGAGGTCCGGCGCAGCACGATCCCGCTCGACGAGTACGTGGTCCCGCTCGGCGAGGAGGCCGGCCTCACCTGCCGGGCGATCTTCATCAACTCCTCACACTTCACCAAGACCTCGCATATCTGGGGGGTCTCGAACCACCGCGGCGGCACCAACACGAACCGGATCGTGCTCTTCCAGAAGGAGTGACCGTGGACGTCTGCGCAGTCGACCTCGGCGGGACCCGAACGCGGGTCGCGCTCGTCAGCGCGAACGGCGAGGTTCTCGCCCGCGAGACCTTTCCGACCCCGGCATCGGGGTCCTCGGGGAGCGCCGTGGCCGACGCGATCGAGGCCGCTGTCCGCCGGATCGCGGGTCCCCGACCGCCCGCGATCGGGGTCTCGGCCGCCGGCCCGCTTGATCTCCGAGCCGGCGCGATCGTCTCCCCGCCGAACCTGCCCTACGACCGGGTCGAGCTGGTCGGACCGCTTGAGGCCGCACTCGGGGTCCCCGTGACCCTTCTCAACGACGCCCGGGCCGGGGCCCTCGGCGAGCACGCCCACGGCGCCGGGGCCGGGTGCGACCATCTCGTCTACGTCACGATCTCGACCGGGATCGGCGGGGGCGTGATCGCCGGAGGCCGGCTGCTCCTCGGCCGCGGCGGGAATGCGGGCGAGGTCGGGCATATCACGGTGGAGACGCGGCATGGGCTCGTCTGTGGCTGCGGGTATCCGAACCACTGGGAGGGCTACTGCTCAGGGCGGAACCTTCCGCGGTTCTACGCGGCGGAGAAGCGGTCGAGGGACCCGGCCTACGCGACGGCCGAGTCGATCTTTGAAGGGGCCCGGGCCGGCGAGCCGGGCGCGGGCCGGTTCCTGGACACGGTCGCGGTCCTGAACGGCCGTGCCCTCTCGACCCTCGTGGTCGCGTACGAGCCCGAGAGGATCATTCTCGACGGCGCGGTCGTGCAGGCCCAGGCCGACCTGCTCGTCGCCCCGGCCGTTCGCCGCATGGAGCGGTTTCTGCCGCTCCCCGAGGTCGTCACAAGCCCGCTTCGTGGCGACGCCCCCCTCCTGGGGGCGGCCGTCGCGGCCCGGCAGCGTTAACGCCGGCCGGCGATCAGCAGGCCCGCTCCGGCCAGCGCGGCGAGCGCCACGAACGGCGAGAGCGGCGACTCGGGGGCCTCGGCGCCCTCGGCCGTGGCGGCGCCGGTGGGGGCATTGGCCGCGGCTTCGCCCGCCGGGGCCGTCGGAGATCGCCCGGCCCCCGGCTGATCGGTCTCGGGTCGGTCAACGCCCGGCAGCGTCCGGAGCGTGACCGTGTACGGGATCGTACCGTTCGGCGGGGCGATGATCACCATCTTCTCGGTCGCATAGCCGTACTTGTTGATCACGATCTCCTGCGGCGTCATGGCCGGGACCTTGATCGTGAACGGCGTCAGGCCGCTCATCTTCGTCCGGTTCACAAAGACCGTCGCGCCGTCGGGGGTGGTGTTGATCTGGATGTATCCGATCTGCTGGTCCCCGGTGGGAGCGGTCGGCGCCGTGCCGTTCTCGGCCGCACCGACGGCCGGTGCGAAGAGTACGAGGAGCGCGGCGACCGCGAGGGCCGCACAGAGGTATCGTGGTATCCTCATCACAGGAGGATTCGACTCCACCCCTCTTATTCTGCATGCTCGGGTACGGGCGCGGAACTTATCCCGCCGGGAGCATACTTACCCCCATGACCCTTGCGCTCGAGGCCGCCGTGGCGACCGCGGTCGACCCGTCTCTCCTCGCGCTCTATGCCGATCTCCATGCCCATCCCGAGCTCTCGGGCCAGGAAGAGCGGACGGCGGCGCGGCTGGCCGCGGCCCTCGCGGAGGCCGGTTACCGGGTCGAGACCGGGATCGGCGGCCACGGCCTGGCCGCGGTGCTCGAGCACGGTGACGGTCCGACCCTGCTCATCCGGGCTGATATGGATGCCCTGCCGATCGCCGAGGCCACCGGGCTGCCCTACGCGAGCCGGGAGACCGCGATGGATCGGCGCGGGAACGAGGTCCCGATCATGCACGCCTGCGGCCACGACCTGCACATGGCCGTGCTCGTCGGGTTTGCCCGGGCGATGCGAGCCCTGGGGAACTCGTGGAGCGGACAGCTCGTGCTCGTGGGTCAGCCCTCGGAGGAGCAGGTCTCGGGTGCGGCCGCGATGATCGCCGACGGGCTCTACGCCCGTGTCGGCCGGCCGACTGCGGCCCTCGCCCTGCACGTGGTGCCCGAACACCCTGCGGGGACCGCCTTCTTCACCGAGGGGTCGGGATCGGCCGGCGCCGAGTCGATCGACCTCGTGGTCCGGGGGGTGGGCGGCCATGCGGCCCACCCGAACCAGACTCGCGACCCGGTCCTGCTCGCGGCCCAGATCATCGTCGCGCTCCAGGCCGTGGTCTCACGCGAGCTCGACCCCCAGGCCTTCGGTGTCCTGACCGTCGCCTCGGTCCACGGCTGGGCGAAACACAACGCGATCCCGGAGGAGGTCCGGCTCGGGATCAACATCCGTTTCTTCGAGGACCGGGTGCGCACGCACCTCCTCGCAGCGATTGAGAGGATCGCGTCCGGCCTCGCCCGTGCCGCGAGAGTGCCCGAGGACCGGCTCCCGGTCATGACCCTGCTCGACGAGTCGGCCTCTCCGGTCGTAAACGATACCGTGCTGGTCCGGAGGGTCAGGGCGGCGGTCGAGTCCGTCCTGGGCAGCGACCGGGTGGGAGACCTCGGCCCCTCGTCGGGTTCGGAGGACTTCGGCGCCTTCGGGGCCATCGAACCGCCCGTGCCGCTCTGTTACTTCCGTATCGGGACCGGCGGGGGCCAGCTTCACTCCCCGAACTTCGCGCCGGAGGACCCGGATTTCACCATTCGCACGGGAGTGACCGCATTCACGGCTGCAGCCCTCGATCTCCTCGGCCGCGATATAAACGGATGATCCGCTGTGCCCGATCGCAGGACGCCTGCGAGGAGGTGACCGGGGCCTCCGGCGCTCAGCTCTGACAGCGGTCGGCGTAGTACGAGGCGAGGTGCTCGGCCGCGGCTGGCGTGGCCTCCCGTCCCTGCGGGGTCCGTTTCAGGAACCCGATCCGGATCAGATAGGGCTCGTACACCTCCTCGATCGTCCTGACCTCCTCCCCGACCGCGATCGCGATCGTCCGGGCTCCGACGGGGCCGCCGTTGAAGTCCCGGACGACGGCCGTCAGGATCCGGCGGTCGAGGTCGTCGAGGCCGAGCTCGTCGATCCCGAGCATGGAGAGGGCGTGGTCGGCGCATTCCCGGGTGATGGTGCCGTCGCCCCGGACCAGGGCGTAGTCGCGGACCCGTCGGAGCAGCCGGTTCACGATCCGCGGCGTGCCCCGCGAGCGGCGGGCGATCTCGACCGCCCCTTCGGGCGTCACCGGGATCCGCATGATCCCAGACGAGCGCTCCACGATCCGGACGAGCTCGGGCTCGTCGTAGAGGTTCAGGCGGCTGACGATCCCGAAGCGGTCGCGGAACGGCGCTCCGAGGTTCCCGATCTTCGTGGTCGCACCGATCAGCGTGAACCGCTCGAGAGTGAGCGGGATCGACCGGGCGCTCGGCCCCTCGCCGATCATCACGTCGATGAAGAAGTCCTCCATGGCCGAGTAGAGGACCTCCTCGACCACAGGTGAGATTCGGTGGACCTCGTCGATGAAGAGGACGTCCCCCTCGTTGAGCGCGGTCAGGAGCGCGGCGAGATCCCCGGGCTTCTCGAGGACCGGGCCGGTCGTGGTCCGGATCGCGGCCCCCATCTCGCGCGCGATGATGTGGGCGAGCGTGGTCTTGCCAAGGCCGGGCGGCCCCGAGAAGAGGATGTGGTCGATCGGCTCGCCCCGCCGCTTCGCGGCCTCGATCGCAATCCCGAGGGTCTCGCGGACCTCGGGCTGGCCGATGAACGTGGCGAGCGAGTCGGGTCGGATCGCGGTCTCCTCGGTCTCCTCGGGGTGCAGTACCGGCGAGACCTCGCGGTCGTCGGCCATCTCAACCCCTCCTGAGGCGCGCGAGCGCGCCCCGGATCAGGCCCTGCAGGTCGGCTTCGGGGGCCTCGGCTCCCACGGCCTCGACCGCGTCCCCGGCCTCACGGGGCGTGAAGCCGAGCGCGATCAGCGCGGCCGTGGCATCGGTTGCCGCATCCGGGCCGCCGATCGGGGTCTGTACTCCGCCGGCGCCGAGCCCCGTGAGCCGGTCACGGAGCTCGAGGATCAGCCGCTTGGCGGACTTCGCCCCGATCCCGGGCACGCGGGTCAGCACGGCCTCGTTCTCGGCCTGGACGGCCCTAACCAGCTCGTCGACCGGAACCTCGGAGAGGATCTTGAGGGCGAGGGCCGGCCCGATCTTGTTGACTCCGATCAGGACCCGGAAGACCTCGAGATCCCGCGGATCGAGAAACCCGTAGAGCGTGAAGGCATCCTCACGCACGACGAGGTGGGTGTGGACCCGGACCTGTCCCTCGGCCTCGCGCAGGGCCTGGACCGTCGGCCAGGTGATCAGCACGCGGTACCCGACGCCCCCGATGTCGATCACGGCCGACCGCTCGTCGACCGCGGCGACCTCCCCCTCGAGATAGGCGAACATCATTCGCTCCTGATTATATCTGGGACGCGCGCGGGCGTTAAGAGCTTTGAGGCGGCAGGGCGCAACTTACCGGCCTCTGTGCAGGTGGCAGCCGGCGCAGGTGGGCGGGAGGAGAATGCAAAACCATCTCTTAATCTGTTGTTCATGAGAAATGTGCTCTGCGGAAGACAGGTGTTCTGATTTGTCCGGAGCGAAGGACTTCCGGAAGGTGGAGATGCGGTCTGCGATCAGACTGTGCACTCATGGGATGCAAAATTGCGATGCCGGAGTTCCCGGTCGCTGAGGTGCGACTTAGGATGCCACCTGTTTTGCCTGGAAGCGGTTTCGGACCTTGTCGGAGAAGTATTTGCCTATCGGGTCCGAACGTATGAGCTCCGTGTAGACCTTTGCAGGGACCCCCGAATACTGGTATACAATCCCTGACTGGAACTCGATCTCCAGGGTCTTAGTGGTGTCATCGTAGCCCACAGAGCGCAAAATCCGGGACTTGACGGATTGTCGTTCCAATTGTATTCACCACTCTCCTACACGTGCGCTGAGCGGTTAATGGTTCATTTATAAAAAGGACCGGTGTGTGAGTGATCCCAGGCTTTTATGGAACGGTCGCTATTCCTCAAAACGGCCGTTGTGGGATCCACGACGAGTCGACCGGTGTGTCCCGGGGCATCGTCGCCGCCGCCCCGCCCTCGGCAGGGGCCGATGAAGTCCCGGCTCAGCGGCCCCAGTGCAGATGGCAGACGGCGCAGGCGAGCGCGTCGGCCGCGTCGTCCGGGCGCGGCACGGCCTCGAGCGCGAGGACGCGGCGGACCATCTCCTGGACCTGCTTCTTGTCGGCCCGCCCCGAGCCTGTGACCGCCAGCTTGATCTGGTTCGGCGCGTACTCGGCGACCGGGAGCTCGCGCTCGGCCGCGGCCAGGCGGAGGATCCCGCGGACCTCGGCCACCTGCATCGCGGTCGTGACGTTCTTGGAGAAGTAGAGGGTCTCGATCGCCATGTTGTCGGGGGTCCACTCGTCGAGGATCGCGTTCGTGGCCCGCCAGACCTCGAGCATCCGGGCCGCCATGGGTGTCTCCTTCGCCGTCTCGATGCACCCCCAGGCACGGGAGGCGATCTCGTGCCGGCGCCCCTCGACCACTCCCCAGCCGACCCGGCTGTACCCCGGGTCGATCCCGATCACGATCATCCTGTGCAAGGGGTTTGCGGGCCGCGCGGTAAAAGGGTGCGGATTGGGGGCCGTCTTTCCGAGAGGCGAATGCCCCTGTATTTCATAAAAATGGAGGCATTATGCCGGGATAAGGTCTTCGTCGATCGAGATGTTCGGCCCGGGGCGCTTCAAATTTCCCCCGGGAATGAAGGTCAGCGCGTCCAGGGACGATGGCCGGCCTGAGGCCCCTGTGACCTGTCACAAATGTAAAGTTTATTTTACACAATCGCATATGATGTTCGTCGGACTCAAAACGAGTCCGCTGAGCACCCATGGCAACGAATCACGGCCTACGACGGCTTCTGGCCGTCACGATCGGGGCAATCGGGCTCGCGTACCCGGTCTGCGCTGCGATCTGTCCGCGCGGCCGGAGCGGCTGTCCTTACCCGGGGCGGTGTTTTCTGTACACAGACGCGGACACGAACTCGCTCTGTGACTACACCTCGCAGTCGGGGGCCGCCCCGGTCCAGGCCGGCGGCGCTCCTGCAGGCACGACGCCGGCAAACACCCTGCTGACTCCGTCCACGGACGTCACGACGGCCGTCCCGACCCTGCTGCCCTCCACCTCGGGTTCGAACGCAGCCAGCCTCGTTCCGACCAGCGCGCTCCTCGCGGGCGCCGTCGCCTTCCTCGTCACGGCGGGGGCACTCTACCTTGCCCTTCGGCCGGGCCGGTTCGGGGCGCGGGACTCGAGCAGGGGATCGGCCCTCGCGCTCTCGTCCCTCTTCGCATTAGGGCTCGGGGAGATGGTCACTTACCTGCTGGCCGGTCCGGAGACACCGGCCACTGGCTTCGCGGTGCTCTACCTCGTCGCCGGCAGTCTTCTCGCCGCGTTTGCGTGGCGGGGCAGGGCCGTCTCGCGGCCGGTCGTGCTCGCGCTCGCGACCATGGGCACGCTCTTGGGGTTCGTGCTCTTGGCCCCGCTCATGCCGGCCGAGTTCGCCGGGCTCGTCACGGCCGCGGCCGGCGGCGGTCGGGCCCTGCTGACACCCGGGATCGTCGGCGTCCTCGCGGGGCTCGGCCTGGCTCTGGTGACCGGCCGGACCTTCTGCGGTCACGTCTGCCCGGTCGGATCGATCCAGGAGCTCGTCTACGCGGTCCCGGTGCCGAAGGTGATCGTCGGCCATCTCCGATACCTCGAGGCACTGCGGCTCGGAGCCTTCATCGTCTCGGTCGGCGCGGGCCTCTCTGCCGTCAACCTGATGGCCTACACGGGGGTGTACGAGTTCTTCGCCCTGACAGCATCCATCGGGCTCGCCGTCTTCGCCGGCCTCCTCGCGCTCTCGGTCGTCGTGTACCGGCCGGTCTGCCGGGCCCTCTGCCCGTTCGGCCTGCTCTTCTCGCTCCCGGCGCATGTCAGCCGGTGGCGCCTGCGGCGGACGACGGCCTGCGTCGACTGCGGGAGGTGCGAGGAGGTCTGCCCCGTGGGTATTGCAGGCCGGGATGCATCGAAGCGCGAGTGTTACCTCTGCGGGCGGTGCACGGTTGCCTGCCGGGCAAAGGGGGCGCTCGCGTTCGGCGAACGGGAACCGTGATCGGGGCCACGGCGGATGGTTTCCTGTGAAGCCCTTCCGTCCCCCGGAAAAAAGAGGAGGTCGCCCTCCCATCGCTCCGATCTGCCGCATGAGGGAGATCTTGTCGTAGAAGAGTCGCTCGGCGACGATCTCCCCGTCCTTCCAACGGGCAACCGTGCAGAACTCGACCCTGAACGACCTTCCGCTGGGCTGGATCACCTTTCCATCGGGGACCCGGTCATGGAACCTTTGAAAGTCCCGGTAAAGTCGGCCACGGAGCAGGTCCAGTCATCCTGGCCGAAGGGCACATTGTAGGGCCGGTTTCCGACGTGGTTGTCGGGGAAGATCCTGAAGAACTCGCTCGCCTCCTCCCGATGGGCCTGGAGTTCTGTGGCCTCCGCTCTCATCGCCAGAGTCGGAATCCTTCGCTTCTGGTATACTTCCGGGCCCATTCGTGAATTATGGTCATTTGGGATTCTTTTTCACGGGCGTGGCGGGCAGAAGCACGCTTCGAAAGGGTCCTGATACCATGACTCACAAGGGTGATGAGAGTGATGGCCGCAACCACCCTGGACCTGCCTTCAGAGCGAGAATCGGCACTGGTTCCACGCTCGCTCCCTCGCCTCGATCGTGGGGACGACCCTAATTCCGACTGATCTGATACCGGAATGATGGGGAAAATAGGCCGATATCGGAGATTTACAGGCTTTTCGGGGTAGTGTAGCGAAAGTTCTGTAAAAACAAAAGTGGCCCTGAATCCAACCTAGAATTGCAGAAAGGAGAACCAGAGCCATGATCCCATTATCGGTCATCGAGAATTATCTTTCCGATCAAAACGACGGCATGCGCGAGCTCATCACGTGGTTTCTCAACCTCGTGATGCAGCTCGAGGCTGAACGGCAGGCAGGCGCCACAGCGTATGAACGTACTGCGACGCGAATCTGCCATCGGAATGGCTACAAGGACCGTTCCCTCCTCACCCGGAGTGGCGAAGTTACACTCAAGAAACCTCAGTTCCGGGAGAAGCCATTTGAGACGCAGGTCTTTGATCGGTATTCCCGGGTCGAAACAGCTCTGGTGAATGCGATCGTCGAGTCATATCACCAGGGCGTTTCGACCCGCCGTATCCAGAATATCGTTGAACATCTCGGTGTTGATCATCTCTCACCGTCATCAGTTTCACGGATCGCCCGGGACCTCGACGCGAAGGTCGACGCCTTTCTCACTCGTCGTATCGATCGCGCCATCCCCTATTTGTTTGTCGACGCCTCGTATTACAAGGTCCGTGATGGGCCACACTATGTCTCGAAAGCACTCCTTGTGGTTGCCGGCGTACGGGAGGTGGATGGGCATCGCGAACTGTTGAGCGCACGGATCACCGATTGCGAGAACGAGGCATTCTGGTCCGCGGTCTTCGACGATCTCAAAGAACGTGGTGTGCACGGTGTCAAACTGATCGTCTCCGACGGCCATCAGGGGATTCAGGCTGCGGCGTCAACCGCCTTTCTTGGTGCGGCCTGGCAAATGTGCCAGGTTCATGCAACGCGAGCGGTTCTCAAGACGATCCCGAAAAAAGATCAGGCAACCATCGCAGACCAGCTTCGTGAAGCCTATGGGAACGAACATCGGCTGCAGGCGGTGGCCGATGGTCTGAATGTCCGGGGCTATCGCTCAGCCGCGAATACCATCGAACGGTTTCTCCCGGGACTGCTGAGCGCGACGGCCTTTCCCTCGGCGCATCAGAAAAGGATCCGAACGACCAATGGCATGGAACGCATCAATAAGGAATTGAAACGGAGAACGAAGGTCGTCGGAGCATTTCCCAGTGAAGCCGCACTTCTTCGGCTCACAGGGGCGATCCTCATGAACATCAACGAGGAGTGGGAAACCGGCAAAAGGTATTTGCTGATGAACGAGGAATGAAATCCCAAGGAGACAGGGTCCGAAGAAATTACAGAAAAATCGGCACACTACCCTTTTCGGGGTTGAGTTCGAAAAAATTCGGTTTTTCCTCTACCATTATTATCCCCCGCTGTCAACCGCATAGGGAATGAAGATCGTCAAAATCGTATGTGCTCTCCTCCTCCTCGCACTCTGGTGCGTCCCCGCAGTGAGCGCGAGCGGCATAGTGAAGTTCCATATCCCCGAGGCGGTGGAAGCGAAGGTGGGCGACACCGTCACCGTCACGATCTATAACGACAACAACCTCAAGCCCCAGATGGCCGATCTCTCGCTCTATCTCGACTGGAACATGGAGGTCCTGAAGTTCGAGTCGGCAGAGTTCAAGCAGGGGCGGACCACCGTGGCCAACCTTGTCGGGCTGCACAACCTGGCTATCCGGGCGGGCGAGACGACGAACGGTTTTGCCCAGGGTGACAATCCGCTCATCGAGCTGAAGTACAAGGTCATCGGGCCGGGATACACCCCGATCGTGATCAAGGTCGACCGCGTCCACGATCTCGAGGGCGCCGACATCACGAGCAAGGCCGTCGTCAAGCCGGGCTCGATCACGGGGACCGGGAAGGCCCTGCCGACCACGACGGTGACAGCCACGGCCGTGACCACCGCCACGACCAGCAGCCCGACGACGACTGGAAAGACCACAACCGTGACCACGGTCACGACGAGCATCCCGACCACGGCCGGGACGATCGCACCCGTGACCCCAGTCTCCACGAGCCTCCCCACGACGGCCCCGACCAGTGCCATCAAGCCGCCGGTCACGGCGGTCCCGATCTCACCCGGCTCGGCAACGGTTCCGGCCGGCACGGGGATCTTCTCGGTCTCCTCGGTCGGGAACGTGCCCGTGGGCGGCATGGGCACGGTCCAGGTCATTGTCGACAACGCCTGGGCCCCGCTCTTCTCGGACACCTATATCGACGTCACCTTCGATCCGTCGATGATCAAATACCAGTACTCGTCGATCGACGTTGCGAACACGACCTCGACCGCACAGGGAGAGGGTAAGGTCCGGCTCATGCTCGGTGACTTCCGGAACGGCTACCCCCAGGGGAAGTACCCGATCGCCGACGTGACCTTCATGTCCCTTCGCGAAGGCTCGACGCCCCTGACGGTCTCGGTCGACCACGTCCGGTACTGGAACAGCGACTTCACGCTCTTCACGGACATCTCGTCCACGGCCTCGACGCAGAGTGGCGTCTTCTCGACCGGACCGATCGATGGCGCGGTGCCGACGCTCGTGCCGGTCACCGAGAACCCGACGGTCACGTACGCCACGCTGCTTCCGGTGACCACGTACCCGACCTCCGCTCCGGTCTCCTCCGGCGGCGGGCGTGGTTCGGATGAATATACGGGAGTCCGGACCAAGACGGTGACCCCCACGCCGACCATGACCCTAACTGAGAACACGACCGTGCCGACCCTGCCGCCGACCACGGTCACGACGGTCGAGACGCTGGTCGAACCGCCTGTCCAGCTCGAGCTGCAGACGACCATCCCGACGACCATGATCACGACGATATCGACTCCGACCCCGACGGCCACGAAGTCGGCCCTGCCCTTCGGCGTGCTCGCGATCGTCGCGCTCGCGGGCGTCGCGCTGGTCCTGCAGCGGGCCCGGCGATAACCCCTTTCTTTTCTCCTTTTCTCTCTCGCCGGAGCGAACATTCCCTCCAAACCACTCCAAAGTCCCGACGGGGTGAGGGACGGTCTCCGAAAAAATGGAGGTTTGAAAGCAGCTGCGTCACTTCGGTCAGTCACTCATCCTGTTCGTTGGGGAGATGACGGACCTCATCCTCGGGGCTCTGAGTCGCATTCTCGCCGGATCTCCTCCGGCGTCCTCTAGCGACTCCGTTCGCTGTCGTTGAAGTCCATGGCGCAATCATAGTTGAACCCGGCTGTGTCAGGACGAGACGACCGTCACGTGCCTCTCTCCGTAGCCCGCCCGTGCGTCGGGGTTCATCATCGCTTCCCCCTCTGCATGTGCGGGCAGTCCACCGCCGAGCTACTCGCGTACGGAAAATGCTCGCACATGAGGGGACGGCGCTGGGGGTCGTCGTACACCTGGCAGGAGTAGAGGCCCTCCTCCTCGACCAGATACCTGCACGGGATGTTGATGACGAGCGAGATCGTGTCCTCGTCCTCCCGGGTCGTGACACGGTCGCCAAACCCCACGAGGGCCTTGATACGTTCGATCTCGGAGAGATCGATCGGATCCAGGTTCCGGGAGTAGTCTATCTCGAAGGACTTGCAGCATGCTCCGCATCTGCGGCAGAGCTCGGGGTCGATGAAGGGGGAGCGGTTCATGTCGGCACCTCTGTTAACGGACCTTAAACTGTGCCACCCCGAGGGCTTCAATCCTTGTTCCCCGGCGATCGGTCCGGCATGCCTCCGACGTCCGGGCAGACTGCCGTCGGTAAGGGTTTCAAAAAGAGAGGTGGCAAGAGGCCACGTCATGTCCCCGGCGGTCTTTGCGGGGCCGCATGGGCTGTGTCGCGGTGACCTTCATTCGGGTCACACGCGGCGGGACCGCGTCTGGACTTTCCGGGCACCTCTCTCGCACACCATGCACCGGGACCGTACAGGCCCGCAGCCTGGGATCGACCACGCTCATATCGGAGACAGGGCACCTCCGCTGACAAGGGAGCAGGTCCCCGCGCCGAGCTCGCTGTTCCCGTCCAGGGCGGCGTCGTACCCGACCGTGTGGCCGTTGCCGATGATGTTCGTGATGGTTGGAGCCGGAGATCCCCTCGGGATCGCTGAGGGTGGAGAGGACCGAGTCTCCGGTCACGTTCCATCTGCTCGTCGCGTCCAGGCTCAGGGCGGCAGAGTCGATCGCGCCCGAGAGGGTGGTGCCGTTCTGCAACGTCGCCGGGATCGAGCTGACGTCGTCGGAGATGAGTGATCCGTTCAGGGTCTCGTTGTGGGCCCTGAACCTCACGATCCCCCCGTTCGAACCTGCGGTCCCCCAGTCCCCGGCGCTGGCGTTCAGGAGTTCGGTCGCATTGCTCGTGATGTTCACGCCTGCGAGGGTGATCGTCGCGTTCGTGTTCGTCACGTAGAAGGCCGAACCGGAGGTCGAGGTCCAGTTGTAGGAACCTCCGGTCATGGTGAAGGTTCCCCCGCCCAACTCCGCGTCGCCGGACATGCTCTGATAGACCATGATCCTCCGGTCTCTCGAGCCCTGCGCTCCGGTGAGGGTGGCGTTCGTCAGCGTGATCGAGTTCGACCCCTCGATGACCGCGGCCTCAGAGCCGGTGGACATGACTGTGCTGCCGTTGACCGTGATGAGCCCGGTCGAGTAGATCCCGGGCGAGTCGCGCCCGGAGGCGACGATGGTGCCGCCCGTGAGGTTCACCGTGCCGCTGCCGCGGTCGGTCGCGAGGGGCGCGCTGTTGGCCCCCGAGGTGGTGATGTTCACGTCGGTGAGCGTCAGCAGGCCGCCGTTGGTCGCTATCACGCCGAGTCCGCCATCCCCGGTCGCGTTGATCGTGACGTTTGACTGGTTGATCGCCGCGCCCGACCCAGTCGGGAAAGCCCCGTTGGCCCCCGTGCTGTTCGTCATGATCGAGCCCCCGCCGATCGTCACCGTGCTGTTTGAGGTCGCAAGCACGGCGGCGTTGAGGCCGTAGAAACTGCTGTCGTCGTTCGAGGTCGTATTGTCACTCGTCTCGATTGTCGGGCTGACCAGGGTCAGATTGCCCCCTTTGGTCACGTAGACGGCGGAGACGTTGGTGGTCGACGAGGGGTACGTACCGTTCACCTCGGTCACTGTCTCGCCGTCAACGGTATACGCACCGCTCAGGTTGCAGGACGAGGTGCCCGGAGGGCTGTCTCGGGCATCGTGCCTCCCGGCGCCGTGCCGCTCGGGGACGCTCCTCCGGGTGGGGTGCCGTTCGGCGCGACGCCGGCCGGCGGAGGGGTGTTGTTCGCGAGCATGCCGTCTCCGGCTATCGACGCCGGAGCGGAGACCTCTTCTGCGCTGCTTGTCAGGCAGACGAGGCAGCAGAGGGCGCCGGCTGTTAGTGCCAGGAGCAGGAGCTTCATGGATATCGTGTCGTGTTGTGATCCTCGTGTCATCTATTCCTCCTGGATGTTCTGTCTCCGGGAAGGGGGAGGCGATTGCCGGAACTGGCGGGAGTCCATTCCGCGCTCCTTCCCCGAGTCTCTCGATGGGTGATGGTCCTTCGTCTGGTCCGTGCCTGCGGTTGCTTCACCTCCCGTGATCGTGGTATCGTGGTGCTTGGTCCCTGCGGTAGTCGTCCGATCGTCAAGGATACAGGAGGAGGTGTCGTTCCGTCGCGGGCGAGGGGCAGGTGGAAGCGGTCTCTTCGCAGCCGCCCACGGGGGCGATCCGGGACCGTGTGAGGACGGGCCTCCGGTCCTGCTCGGGCCGGGAGTCTTACCATTGCTCTCATCCTCTCGGTGACGCTGTGGAGAAAACGGTCTGGTGGCAAGGCTCGAGCGACCTGCCCAGGGGGAGGCAGGGTCCATCTCAAGGCCCAGGTCCCCCGGGCAGAGACCTTCCTGGAACCGTATGCCGGTTATTCTGCGATATCTGGCGGAGACCCCGGTAGAAAGAGTACGACAGGGCAGGGGACGGCCACCAGGCTTTTCAGGCGAGCTCCGGACAGTCGATCGCAGACCGCCTCCGATCCCCTCTATCGCTCAGGTCCGAGCAGGGCCTGTGCGGCGAACGTGAAGGGCGTCACCAGGACGATGATCAGCACCATGCCGAGCCCGAACCAGAGCGCGTACCGCCATGCGCCCTGGAGCTGCAGGAAGGTCGTGTTCACGTACTCGACGATGAAGAACGAGAGGACGGCAGCGGCGCCGACGATGATCGTCTCACGGCGGATGGCGCGGACTGCGGGCTCGGTGGGCATGGAGAAGAGCTCGGCCGCCCGCGGGAAAAACCCCGCGCGACGGGAAGGATGTACGGCCGGCGACCCGCAGACGCCTCTGAGGGCCCGGGTCAGACCTCGTGGAACCCGTCCGTCACGCCGGATCCGAAGACGGCGTCAGCGAGGGCCGTGAAGAGCATCACGAAGATGACGATCAGGACCAAGCCGATCATGAACCAGAGCGGGAACCGCCACAGCCCCTGAAGGTGGAGGACGGGACCGCTGATGAGCTCGGTCGAGATGAACGCGGCGATCGCGGAGGTGCCGAGGATCAGAGTCTCAAGGCGCTGGGACCTGACGGCAGGGTCGGTGAACATGGCAGTGAGATCTCGGCCCGCTGCCAGAAAAAGGTGAAGGGCGAGTCGATACTAAACGGTGAGGAATCCGTTCGGCGCGAGGCTCGCGGCGAGCGTCACCTCGTTGATCTCGCGGTGATTGGTCCTGGTCGACGCGGCCCGGTTCTGGGGCTCAAGCCAGAACCCCTCGATCGCGCCGGCGAGCGGCATATGTGCTTCGAACGCGGCGACTCGCCGGCGCATACGATCGCTCTCGGGAAACGCGGAGGGGGCGGTCTCAAGTGCAGACCGGATCTGTTCGAGCCCATGGAGCCCGACGGCGAGGCCGAGCTCGCGGAACGCGAGCCGGCATTCGGCCGGCTGCCGGAGGCTCCCCGACTGTGCGAACGCCGTGGCCCCGACGAACGCGGCCTCGAGGACCGGGGCGAGGAGGCTGCCGAGCGGAGCCCGACCCCCGGCCGTGAGCCCGGCGACCCGGTCCGCGTCGAAGAGCAATCCGCCGGTCCCGAGCGGGTCGTCGGTCGCAAGCGCGATGCCGGAGAGCATGCCCGCGAGGTCCGCCGACTCCTGCGAGAGGTCGGCGCCCGAGGCCGCCTGGACCTCCGCGTACGTGATCAGGCCGTCGAGCGGGTCGTGCTGCCCCATCGAGGCGACGAGGGGGCGGGAGCGGTCGACCGAGACCTTCCAGTACATCCGCCCGGGCGCGGCCACGAACGCCTGGTGGACGGCCTTCACGAGCTCCACGGCCCGGGCGGCGTGGACCGGGTCGCCCGTGACGGCCGAGGCCCGGCAGAGCGCGTGCATCCACTTGGTCAGATAGTGGTAGTATTGCCCGTCGCGGTCCCACTCGAGCCGGTCGTCGAACCGCTCCCCCGGACGTCGCTCGGGGAGCGGCTTGCCGATCCGGAGGCCGCCGACGGTCGGGTGACGGGCGCCCTCCTCCTCCGGGAGGCCGCTGAGCCACCCCGTCCGGTCGTCGTCGTCCCGGTGCCGGCCGAGGACCGCGTGGACCTGGTCGATCAGGCGGAGCGCGAGGTCCCGGCTGTCCGGATCGCCGAGCCCGAAGAGGGTGCAGACTGCGAACGCGTCGGTCCAGAGGTAGCGGGTCGGCGTCGGCGAGGGTGGATCGAGGCCTGTGCAGGCTGCGAACCCCGCCAGGAACGCCCGGGCAGCGGTGACGTCCGTCATGGCCGGGTCCTTGACGTCGGGGTCGAAAAAGGTTGCGGGAGACGGCAGGGTCTCAAGGCTGGCCGGGACCGGCTTATGGCATGAGCCGGGCTAGAACGGGCCGTCCTGCTCGAACGACCGCCCGTACCGGAGCGCGAGCTCGGCCTTGAAGAGCTCGGCCCCGAGGTATGCCGCGTGGTCGAGGCGCGAAACCCGGTCGTCCCTCAACAGGGTGAAGAAGACGTCCTGCCAGCAACGACCCTTCACCGCGACCCCGTCGTGGACCGCGACGATGCAATCCCCTTCGAGCCCGATCCGGAGGTTGCCCCGCGGGTCGTACTCGAGCTCGTCCGGCATCGGCCCGGCTTCGACCACGCGGTCGTAGACGAGCGGAGGTTCGCGCCGGCGCCGCTTCTCTTTCAGGACCAGCAGATCGATCCCGAGGTCCTTCGGGTACGGCCGGCACCGGGTCAGGACCATCATCTCGGTCGCCCGGCGCATCTCGGCGATCGCGCCGCGGGTCTTGTCCGAGTGTTCGGCCGTGAAGACGATCGCCGCGCCGACCTCTTGAGCCATGCCCGCGAGGAGGGCCTGAGCGCCCGGCGAGTCCGCGTCGAGGAGCTCGACCACGTTGCCCGCGCCGAAGAAGAGGGGAGCCCCGTAGTCGCGGAACTCGCAGAGCGAGCGGACCAGGCCCGAGCCGACCGGCTGGAGAAGGGGATCGGCGATCACGGCTCCGCACCCGGCTCTCCGGGCGGCTGCGAGGTTCTCCCCGAGCGGCCGGTACCGGGGCACGATCACGGCCGCCGCCCCCGACTCGGCAACCGCACGGCCGATCACGGGGATGTTCTCCTCCTGGAGCGAGAGGACCAGGTCCGCTCGGAAGAGCGCGGCCGCGATCAGGGCCGGGTCCTGGGTGTCGACCGCGAGCGGACCCTCGATCCCCTCGAGCGCGGCAAAGCAGCGCACGACGTCGCCTGCGTCCGCGTCGAAGCCGAACCCGAGGTCGACGATGTCGGCGCCCTCTCGGAACGCCCGCTCCACGTCTCCGCGGAGGTCGGGCCGACGATGGACGTCCATCAGCTCGGCGAGCACCTTGATACGCGAGGTCCCACCGATCTTCACGCCCCTAAGCAGCAGGTCCCAGTCCGCGTTCCTCTCGATCGATCTGACCTTCCGGCAGGCGTCCTCGCGGCGCAGGTGGCGCAGCAGGTCGTCTGCCGGCACGTCGCGCGAAAACTCGATTCGGCCGAGCAACCCGATCATCAGGGGGAGGTCGGCCGCATGCCTCGGGCCGCGCAGCACCGGCACCCCGGTCTCCTCCTCGACGGCCGCGAAGGAAGCCGTACACATCCCGGAGACCACCGCGTAGTCGTATCTCCCCCGGAGCAGGAGGTCGCGGAGCTGGCGCGGGGTCAGGAACGATGCGATCTCGCCGGTCACGACCACCTCGGCCTCGATACCGGCCACAGCCGCGCGCACGGCCACCTCGGTCGCGGCTCCGGTCGGAAAGAGGATCGCCATCAGTGCTCCTTAATAGGCCCCAGAAGATAAAGTAACCTGGTCATGCTAGCCTGCGACCTGCACGTACATACTCGCTTCTCGAAGGACGGCGAATCGTCGGTCGAGGCGATCCTCGAACGCGCCGCAGCAGTCGGTCTCGCTGCGGTCGCCCTGACCGATCACGACACCCTCGACGGGGCCCGGTATGCGGCCGGGCTCGTGAATCCGCCCGTGCTGGTGATCCCCGGGGTCGAGGTCACGACCTCGCAGGGCCACCTGCTCGCTCTCGGCGTGACCGAGCCGGTCCCGGTCGGACGGGGCGTGCTCGAGACGATCGACTTTATCCACGGGCTCGGCGGGATCGCGATCCTGCCCCATCCGTTCCACCGGCTCCGCCACGCGGTCGGCTTTCGTGAAAAGGAGGCTCTGGGTGCCGCTGACGCGATAGAGGTCTTCAACAGCCGCTATATCGTCGGCTCGGCCAACCGGAAGGCGGCCCGCCGAGCCGCGCGGATCGGCAAGCCCGGGGTCGGCGGCTCGGACTCGCACCATGCCCGCTGGGTCGGGTACGGACGGACGATGGTGGACGCCGAGCCCACGGTCGAGTCGATCCTCACGGCGATCCGCGAGGGGCGCTGCTATCCCTCCGGGCGGATGACCCCGCTCCGGTCCTACACGGGCCAGTCTCTCCGCTCGACCTGGCGACGGGTCCGCCGCCGCGTCAAGGTATGAGGGTCGCGTTCCGGCTGGGCTGGTGGGGAGCCGGCTTCGCCGGGTCCCAGCGCCAGCCCGGCTTCTGCACAGTCGAGGGCGAGTTCGTCCGCGCCTGTCTCCAGACCAAGATCTTTGCCGATCCGCTCAGGGCCGGGTTCTCGCTCTCGGGCCGCACCGACCGCGGGGTCCACGCCCGGGCTCAGGTCGGTGCGCTTACGACCGGCCACCCCGAGCGGGTCGGGGCCATCCTGAACCGAGCCCTGCCGCCCGATATCTGGATCACCGGGGTCGCACCCGTCCACGAGCTCTGGCACCCCCGGCACGACGTCCGGCGCCGGACCTACCGCTACTTCTTTGCGGACCCGGCCCTCGACCGGGAGGCGATGGACCGGGCTGCGGCGCGGTTCGTGGGCGAGCACGACTTCTCCCGCCTCTGCCGGGCCCGTTCGAAGAACCCGATCCGCCGGGTCTTCTCCTCGCAGGTCCTCGCCGGCGACCGGGGGATCTTCTTCGAGATCACGGCCTGGAGCTACCTCTGGCATCAGGTCCGGTGCATGGCCTCCGCGCTTGAGGCGATCGGGCGGCATGAGGCGGACGAGGAGATGATCGACGAGCTCCTCTCGGGTGCGTGTCGGCGCAACCCCCCGGCGGCCCCGGCCGCCGGGCTAGTACTCTGGGAAGTCGAGACCGGCTTTCCGTTCACCCCGGTCGAGAAGGGGGAGCGGCACGATGGGTTCCTCGCCGGGATGGCGCTCGCGCACCGGATCCAGGTCGGGCTGGCCGAGCACCTCGAAAGAGAGTGATCAGGCCGGTCGGGCCTGGACATCGCGCGGGAGAAGCCGGTCGATCATGAACTTCGGGATCTGGTCCGAGGTCCGGACGGCGAGGCCGAAGCTCGCGTCGTTCCCGGTCATACCCCGGTACTCGACCTCGAGCGTGAAGTCGAACGAGAGGAGGGGAAGGCCGAGCAGGGTCACGGTCGCGTGCTTGGCCGTGATCTGCCGCTTCTCCCCCAGGGGGATGTCGTACGGGACCTTATCGACCGAGAGACTGACACGATCGGGGTAGGGGATCGCGACGATCGCGATGTTCCCGACCTGGACCGGGATCGCGTTCGGAAAGACCACATCGTAGGTGACGGTATACGGGTAGCTCGTGGCGTTGGTCGAGGGCCCGATCGTGACCGAGAAGGTCAGGACCGCGATGATGGCGACAACGAGCACGGCTCCGAGCGCGGCGAGCGCAAGGGTCAGGCGCCGGTTCCGCTCCCGGGCCGGGGCGGGGGCCGCGGACGGAGGGAGCGGCCGGGCCGCCGGCGGAGCCCTGGCGGGCTCCGGTTCCGGGGCCGGCGGTGCGGCGGCCGGCGGCGGGGTCTCAACCACCGGGACCGGGGGGGCGGAAGGTCTCTCCTCGGGGATCTCGAAGTACAGGTCCTTGTCGGTCATTGCAGTGATCTCGGAACGGCCGGCCATAAGGATTGTGTCGGGGCCGCACGTTTAAGACGGGGGCCACCCAACCTAATGACGAATCGTGATGAATCCACTCCCCGCCGAGGAGTTCGTCCACAAGTGCACGACCGCGTGCGCGGGATGCACCTCCTCGCTCTCATTGCGTTACATCCTGAAGGCGGCGGGACCCGATACGGTCCTCGTGGTCCCGGCCTGCTGCACGGCCGTGCTCCAGGGGGTCTACCCGGCCACCGCGATGAACGTAACCGTGTACAACATCGCCTTTGCCGCGGCCGCCGCGACCGCGTCCGGGATGGCCGCGGCCTTCCGGCGTGCCGGCCGGGCGACGAACGTGATCTGCTACGCCGGCGACGGCGGCACGGTCGACATCGGGATCCAAGCCCTCTCGGGCGCGCTCGAGCGGGGCACGGACTTCCTCTACATCTGCTACGACAACGAGGCCTACGGCAACACGGGCATGCAGCGCTCAGGGGCAACCCCGATTGGTGCGATCACGACCACGACACCGGGCGGGAAGACCGACGCGAAGAAGGACATCGACAGGATCGTGGCCGCACACAGCATCCCGTACATGGCGACGGCCTGCGCCGCTTACCCCCAGGACCTCTACGCCAAGGTGAAGAAGGCCCTCTCGATCCCGGGCCCGAAGTTCATCCACCTGCTCAGCCCCTGCCCGCCGGGTTGGCGGTACTCGGCCGAGCGCTCGGTCGAGGTCGGCAAGCTCGCGGTCAAGACCGGGCTCTGGATGCTGTACGAGCGCGAGCACGGCGAGCTCCGGATCAACCCGGTCTCGAAGGCCGCGATGAAGCGCCCGGCCCCGGTCGAGGAGTACCTGAAGGTCCAGGGACGGTTCAAGGGGATCTCGGACCAGGCGAAGGGCGCGCTCGTGGCTGCCATGGAGCAGAACCACCGGCGTCTGCTCGCCGAGGAGGCCGGGACATGCTGACGATCGCGACGGGCAACAAGGCGGTCGCGGCTGCGGCGAAGGAGGCGCGGCCCGGCGTGATCGCCGCATATCCGATCACGCCCCAGACCGAGATCGTCGAGCAGCTCGCCACCTACGTGGCCGAGGGCTCGCTCGACGCCGACTACGTCCCGGTCGAGTCCGAGCACTCGGCCATGGCCGCCTGCATCGGGGCGTCCGCGGCCGGAGCCAGGACCTTCACGGCGACCTCGTCCCACGGGCTCCTCTACATGCACGAGATGCTCCACTGGGCTGCGGGCGCCCGGACGCCGGTCGTGATGGCGAACGTGAACCGGGCGCTCGGTCCCGGCTGGAACACCTGGGCCGAGCACACGGACGCCTTCTCCCAGCGTGACACGGGCTGGCTTCAGGTCTTCGTCGCGACCGTCCAGGAGGCCTACGACGCGACCCTGATGGCCTTCCGGATCGCCGAGGACGAGCGCGTCCTCCTGCCCGTGATGGTGAACCTCGACGGCTTCGCCCTCTCGCATATCACCCAGTCGCTCGAGACCGTGGACGTCGGCGACTTCATCCCGCCCTTCCATCTCCCGCACGCGATCGACATCGCGCATCCGCGCGGGTACGGGACCCTGACCCCCCCGGACATCTATTTCAAGTTCCGCTGGGATATGGAGCGGTCGATGCGGGCCTCGCGCGAGGTGATCGCCGAGACCGAGGCCGAGTTCGCCCGCCGGTTCGGCCGCCTCTGGGGTCCGACCGAGGACTATCGGTGCGAGGACGCGGACGTGGTCGTGGTCGCGCTCGGCACCCTCGGCAAGGAGGCCGAGGTCGCGGTCGACAAGCTCCGCGAGGAGGGAGTGAAGGCCGGGTCCATGCGTCTCCGCTGGTTCCGCCCGTTCCCGATACTCGACCTCGCCGGGCGTGAGGTCGTGGTGATCGACCGCGACTACTCATTCGGCTTTGGCGGCGTGATGGCTCATTCGATCCGCTCGACCACCGGGGTCGAGCCCTACTCGGTGATCGCCGGCCTCGGTGGCCAGGAGGTCACCTACGACGACATCGCCCAGTTTGTGCGGCAGCGCGAGGTCGGCAGAGAGTTCTGGTTCGGGGTGAGCGACTGATGTTCGAGATCCGCATCCACTCTCGGGGCGGGCAAGGCGGCGTGACCGCCGCCAAGCTGATCGCCCAGGCCGCCTTCCACGACGGCAGATGCGCGACCGCGTTCCCGTTCTACGGGGCTGAGCGGCGCGGCGCTCCGGTCGTCTCGTTCGTCCGGATCAGCGATCAGCCGATCAAGGTCTACTCGCAGATCCGCAACCCCGACATGGTGATCGTGCTCGACGCCTCGGTCATGGACTCGACCGACGTCCTCGCCGGGCTGAAGGAGGGAGGGGCAGTTCTGATCAACACGGCCCAGCCCCCGGCGATCGAGGGGCATCCGGTCCACGCGGTGGACCTGACCGGGATTGCGCTCGCCCAGAACCTCGTGGTCGCGGGCTCGCCGATCCTGAACACGCCCGTGCTCGGCGCGCTTGCCCGGCTCGGGCTCGTCTCGAAGGAGTCGGCCCTAGCCGCGATCGCCGAGACCTTTTCCGACCCGCGGAACGCCACGGTGGCGAACACTGCGTACGAGGAGACGAAACTATGATCGACATCTCGAAGGAGCGGCTTGCGATGTCCGTGCCCGGCGAGGGTGCGGCCGGCAAGACCGGGTCCTGGCGGGTCTTCCGACCCGTCGTGGACCACGAGCGATGCAACGCCTGCGGCCTCTGCGGCCTCTACTGCCCAGACGGGGTGATCGACGCCGAGCTCGTCGTCGACCTCAAGTACTGCAAGGGCTGCGGGATCTGCGCGAACGAGTGCCCGAAGAAGGCAATCGCGATGGTCCGTGAAGAACGGTAACCGACAACCTTCACTTTTTTCTTTATTCCCGCCGCAGATCAGGTGCAATGGCCGAGGGACGGGAGATCTCCAAGAACCGGGTCGAGACCCTGACCGACGGGATCTACGCGATCGCGATGACCCTGCTGGTCCTCTCGATCGGCGTGCCGACCGTGCCCCCTGGGATCTCGGCCGAGGTGGCGCTGCCCGGCCTCGTCACGGGGCTCTGGCACGAGATGCTCGCCTGCGCGATCGCGTTCCTGGTCCTGCTGAGCTTCTGGCTGAGCCACGAGCGGGTCTTCCAGCAGGTTGTCCGGGTCGACAGGACCTTCGGGAACCTGAACCTCGGCACTCTTCTCGGGATCGTCTTCGTCCCGTTCTCGGCCGCGATCACTTCGGATTACCCGGGCGTCCGAATCGCGATCTGGTGCTTCGCCCTGAACCTGGGCGCGATCGGGTTCCTCTACGCGGTGCAGTGGGCCTATCTCCTCCGGCACCCGGCCCTGCTCCGGACCCCGATCGCCCGGCCGGATGCATGGCGCGGACTCGTTCGCTCGCTCTGCACTCCCGCGGCGGCCCTCCTCGCGGTCGCGATCTCGTTTCCGACGCCCGATCTCTCGTCATACGCCTACATGCTGATCCCGGTCTTTCTCGTCGTCGCGGATCACATGTGGTCGCGGTAGTCGCCCAGCGGGATCGTGCGCCGCATCCCGCCCCGCCACCCGTCCTCGTCGCCGTCGCCGAGTCGGCGCGGGATGACATGGACATGGCAGTGCATCACGGCCTGGCCTGCGGCCTCGCCCACGTTGACGCCGATATTGTACCCATCGGGAGCGTACCGGGCCTCGAGCCAGGTCTGCGCCTGGTCGACGAACCCGAAGAACGAGGCCTTCTCATCGTCTGAGAGGTCGAAGAAGGTCGGGACATGGCGGAACGGGATCAGGAGGAGATGACCCTCGGCGACCGGATATTTGTCCGCGCGGGCGTACCAGAGGTCGTTTTCGAAGAGGACGTCGCCCGGGTCGGGGTTGCAGAAGATGCAGGGTTCGTCGGTCACGGGGATCGACGAACCCTCGGGGGCTTACGAGAAAAAGGTTTGGAGCCAGTCGCGCCACGAACCGGAAGAACCGATCCGGATCCTGTCGGCCCCGCCGGCCGGCGACTCGTCACGGGATACGGTCTGTTCCCTCTCCCTGACATATCCATACCGGGGCTCCGTCCCTGCAAACTCGAAGACAGACCTATTAGATCCGGCACCCAATCCTCCGACAGGAGCAGTGATCTGATGGAGTATCGATATGCGCCACGCATGGATCAAACCCCCCGGTCGTTCATACGCGAGATACTGAAGGTGACCGGGCGGCCCGAGGTGATCTCGTTTGCCGGCGGCCTGCCGAACCCGGACTGCTTCGACACGGTCGGAATACGGGATGCGGCCGTCGCGGTCCTCGATGAGGAGGGAGCGAGCGCACTCCAGTACGCGACGACCGAGGGCTTCCTGCCCCTGCGCGAGTGGATCGCGGACTGCTATCGGCGCCGCCTCGGGCTCTCGATCGCGCCCGACGAGATCCTGATCACGAACGGCTCGCAACAGTGCCTCGACCTGATCGGCAAGGTCCTGCTCGACCGCGGCGATCTCTGCGCCATCGAGCGGCCAGGGTATCTCGGTGCGATCCAGGCCTTCAGCCTGTACGAACCGACCTTCGTACCGGTCCCGCTCGATGACAGCGGGCCCGAGACAAGTGCGCTCCGGGCGGCCGGGGAGACCGGCGCCCGGCTCTTCTACGGCGTGCCGAACTCGCAGAACCCATCGGGGATCACCTGGTCCGACGAGCGGCGGCATGAGGTCACCCGGGCGCTCGAGGAGACCGGGACTCTCATCGTCGAGGACGACGCCTACGGCGAGCTCCGGTTCGACGGCCCGGCCCTTGGCCCCTCTTCGCGCGCTCGCGCCCGAGCGGACGCTCATGACTGGCTCGTTCTCCAAGGTCCTGGCTCCGGGGCTCAGGCTCGGGTGGTGCGTGGCACCGCCCGGAGTCATGCACCACCTGGTGACGGCGAAACAGGCCTCGGACCTCCACTCGAACGTCTTCGCCCAGCAGGTCGCGGCACGATACCTCGCCACCGCCCCGATCGACGAGCACGTCGCCCGGATCACGGCCGTGTACCGGCGGCACCGGGACCTGATGCTCGGGCTGGCCTCGGACCTCTTCCCGGAGGAGGTCTCCTGGACGCGCCCCGACGGGGGCATGTTCATCTGGCTTACCCTGCCCTCCGGCTGCTCCTCAATGCGCCTCTTCGAGACCGCGCTCGAGAGCAACGTCGCGATCCTGCCCGGGCTCCCGTTCTACACGGACGGCGGGGGGGACGAGACCGTCCGACTCAACTTCTCGAATGTGAACGTGACCTCGCTCGAGGAGGGGATGCACCGTCTCGCCCGGGTCCTCGCCGAGGAGCTCGGCGCGACCTCCTGAGAGCAGGCCAGCCATCACCATCATATAGCTGGAGCACCAATCCCGGCTTCATATGGTCGGGAGTGTCGTATACCAGATTGGTCGGGCGCGGCCGGGAGGGCCGTGGCCCTCCGACGAGGCCCGGGAATGGATCGCCAGGGCGAGATCGAGCCTCGCCCTCGCACGGTCGACCGGACATGGAGTCCAGGTCGAGGATCTCTGCCTGCTTGCACACGAGACGGTGGAGCGGGCCGTCCGGGCCGTGCTGACTGTCGAGGGCGTGCCCGTCCCGGCCGAGGAGAGCGTGCCTGCCATGCTGGCCGCGCTCGATCTCCACGGGGTCGCGGTCCCCGAAAGGATTGCCCGTGCGGCCGAGACCTGTGCGGAGGACGGCGATCAGATCCGTGTTGAGAAGTACTACGAGGCCGTGATGATCGCCGGGGAGGCGATCCGTTTCGCTGAGGATCGGGTGGTCGGCGGACGACGGTAGGAACCCCCGCCCCACCGGGGTCCGGTGGCGGGAGACGGTGCGCTGCATGGCAACCGATCCCCGGAAAACCAGAGAGAGATGAAGACGGAGGAACGCAGGCGCCCTCCGCGTGAACTCATCCTCTCCCGGCGTCGCCGCTTCCGAGCCTTGCCCCGAGTGCAAAGGCCCGCTCGCAGTCCTTCGGGAAGATGGTCATGCGGCGTTCCCGCCGCTCTTCGGGATCGACATAGCTGAAGACGACCTTCGAATAGTCCTCGAACTGCAGCGTCTCGAAGGAGAGGAGCGACTCCGCCTCTCCGAACGTGCGGCGCAGCACCTGCTCGTTCGAACCGATGTGCACGGGGTACGCGTTCTCCTGCATCTGCTCCTCCGAGACGTTCATGGTGTAGATGAACGCGGTCCGGATCGTCCTCTCGAAGAGGGAGGCGGGCGGTCGGGTGTAGATCAGGTATGGGAAGAGGAGCCGCTCCATACAGCACCGCATCATGCCGGTCACGGTGCCGAAGTAGATCGGTGAGCCGAGGATGAGCGCATCGGCCTCGCGCACCTGCTCGAGCACGGGCGATAGGCCGTCGCGGACCGCACACCGACCATAACTCTTCCCTTCTTTCAGCTTGCAGGCAAAGCAGCTCGTGCAGCCCACGAAGTCCAGGTCGTAGAGGTGGACGAGCTCGGTCCGAGCACCTGCCGAGGCGGCGCCCTCGAGGGTCTTCTCGAGCAGGGTCGCGGTATTCCAGCTCTTTCTCGGGCTGCCGTTGATCCCGAGTACGGCGGTCATCTCCGGCCACTCCGGGAGCCGCGCCGCGTATCCATGAACTCCTGTCGCTCGGCGTCCTTCGCAAGGGTATGTGCAGCCCTGCCCGGGCCCCTGCCGGGGATCATCACTCTCCTCATCAGCGCTCCCCCCTCCAGGTCACGCGCAGGGGCCTGCGTTCGGGGATCTGCTGCGGGGTGTAGCGGGGATAGCCGAGCATCATGGCGTACGCGGGCACCCTTCCCTCGGGAAGGGCATAGTACTCCCGTAGAGGCCCGTGCGCCCGGGACGCCATCGCGACGAACCCGGCCCAGCAGGTCCCGAGCCCGAAGGACGGGGCGACGACATCCACGTGGGTCAGGGTGATGATCGCATCGGTCGGGGCGATCGGGTTCGCCTCGGGCACGTGGGGGATCAGCAGGTGGGGGGCGTCCCGGCAGATCACGTCGATCCCGCCCTCCCAGGCGGCGATCAGGTGCGGCACGTACCCGCTCATGGGGTGGTCGCTTCCGGCCAGCTCCCCCATCCAGTCGACGACGAGGCCGGCGACCTTCCGCACCTCCCGCGGGTCGTGAACGACGAGCCACTCGACGGGCTGCCCGTTCCCGCCCGAGGCGGCGTACCGTGCGACATCCAGAACGGCCCTGATCGTCTCGCTGGGGACCGGGTCGGGACGGTACTGCCGGACCGAACGCCGGCTCTTCAGGTAGAGGCCGAGCTGCTCCGGCGAGATCGCTCCGCCGACCCTTGTCGGGCCCGTGCCGGGGTCCAGGGTGAGCGCTCCGGTCGGGCAGTAGGCCTCGCAATGGCCGCAGGCGATGCAGGCCCTGGCCCGTTCGTCCTGGAATCGGGGCAGCCTGTCCTCGGTCGGGGAGATGACCAACATCGTGCAGACATCGGCGCAGGTGCTCTGATCGACTTTGATGGCCATAGATATTCTGTCTGATCTGTACTCCGTAAGGTCGTTTATATGATCCAGGGGGAAATTAGTAATATTATTGCCAATCAGTAAGTATTGCAGGAATCGCCATGAACTGTGAAAAGAAGCCCAGATGCAACTTAGAGAGCATCGTCGACGTCATCGGGAAGAAGTGGAACCTCCTGATCATCTGGCACCTGCGGGGAGGCGTCCTCCGGTTCACGGAGCTCCAGCACAGGATCTGCAACGTCAACTCGAAGACCATCACCAAGCATCTCCGTGACCTGGAGCAGCACGCGGTCATCACGCGGAAGGTCTTTGCGGAGGTCCCTCCGCGGGTCGAATACGCCCTGACCGAGCGCGGCGAGGCCCTCCTGCCGATCATCGAGTCCATGCTCGAGTGGGGGGGAGCATATCCTTCCCCCGGGCAGGAGGAGCGGTGCGGCTCGAGCGCGGCAGGGGTCGCGATCACAGAGTAGAGGGCGTACGGCCCCGGTTACCCGTCACGGCACCATCTTCTGGTCCGAGAGCCCTGGCCGTCTCCCGGAGAACGGACCCCTCACTACACCTGCTCACACGGGCGGATCCGCCGCCCGGAGGGTGAAGATGAAGGTCGACGACCCCCCGTCCGGTCCGGCCTCCATCCGGATCCGGCCGCCATGCCGCTCGACGATCCGCCTCACGATCGCGAGTCCGATCCCGGTCCCCTCGTACCCGGCCGGGACCGTGACTCGCTGCCCCGGCTGCATCCCAGGCGGAGCATGGCTGTCCTCGTAGTAGAGCCGGATCGAGGAGGCGATCGTCCCGGTCGCCCAGTAGAGCATGATGTGGGCCAGGAGCTCGTCCTGGGCGAACCGGCGCTGCTCGACCTCTCCGTCGCAGTCGCTCCAGGTGCGGAACTTCTCCACGAGCCAGGCCGCCAGGCCGATCGGCGAATCGTTGAGGCCGTAAGCGAGGGTCTGCGGTTTGGTCGAATGGAGCATGGCGGCATACGCCCCCTCCTGCATCCACCACTGTTGGATCGCCATCACGCACGTCCGCTCGGCCTCGGAGAGGTCGGGTCGGCCTGCGTTCAGGAAGTAGAAGCCGATGTCGGTCAGGTGGATGCCGACAACCGAATCGGGGCGTAAGAGGGCCAGATGCTGGGTCACACCGCTCCCGAGATCGCCGCCCGCGGCACCGAAGCGGGTGTATCCGAGGATCTCCGTCATCAACCGCGCCCAGAGCTCGGCGATGCGGGCCGAGGTCATGCCGCGGTTGCGCGGGCGGTCGGAGAAGCCGAACCCCGGTACGGACGGCACGACCACGTCGAACGCATCGGCCGGATCGCCTCCGAAACGGGCCGGGTCGGTGAGCAGGGGGACGACCTTGTGGTAGCGGTGAAAGGAGTCGGGCCAGCCATGCGTCAGGACGATCGGCAGCGGGTCCGGCCCCCGGCCACGCTCGTGGACGAAGTGGATGCCGAGGCCGTCGAGCGAGGTCCGGAACTGCGCGAGCTCGTTCAGTCTCGCCTCCTGTGAGTGCCAGTCGAACCCGTTGCGCCAGTACTCCGCGAGGTCCTTCAGGTACGCGGGGCTGGTCCCGTAGTCCCAGCCGACCTCCTCGACCGTGTCGGGCCAGCGAGCCTGCCCGAGCCGCTCCCGGTGGTCGTCGAGGACCGGCTGCGGGAGGGCGACCGTGAAAGGCTGAACCGTCTTCATACCCTGCCATGACCCTGTTTCGTCGTAACAATGATATCCCTCGATCCGGGAGACCGTCGCATTCCCCGATCTCATTGCCGCACACATTGAGTATGATTAATAATGATAAATCACAATATTCCAGTGAGAGGGTCTTTCGTGGACATACTGCTCTTCCTTCTGCTCGCTCCGCTGATCGCGGCCGTCCTACTGTACGTGTTGCCGAACCACCCGGTCAGGGACTGGCTGGTCCGGCTCGCAGCGGTCGCGATCGCCGGGGCCTCGCTCTACCTGCTCGCAACGGCGTTCAATAAAGGCACCCAGCTCGTCGTGTTCCCCACCGAACCGGCCGGGCTTGTCATGACAGGGCTTGCGGTCCTGATCGCGCTCTTCATCCTCGCGATGGGCGTGAAGTACCGCAAACCGGTCGCGATCGCACTCGCGCTCGTCCAGACGGCCCTGCTGCTCTGGTTCGAGTTCGTGTACGCCCCGGGGATGCATGCCGAGCACAACCTCTTCGTCGATGAGTTCTCGATCGTGATGGCGCTGATCATCGGCGTGATCGGCTCGGCGATCTGCGTCTATGCGGTCCCGTACATGCGGACCTTTCAGGCGCAACACGCCGAGGTTCCGGACCGCCGCCGGATGTTCTTCTTCGTCCTGTTCGTCTTCCTCTCGGCCATGTTTGGGATCGTCTTTTCGAACAACCTCTCGTGGCTCTTCTTCTTCTGGGAGGTCACGACCCTCTGTTCGTTCGTCCTGATCGGGTACACGAAGACGACCGAGGCGATCGACAACTCGTTCCTGGCCCTGCAGATGAACCTGCTCGGCGGGGTCGGCTTTGCAGCCGCCCTCCTCTGGCTCGGCATGACCCAGGGCACGATCGAGCTCGATAAGCTCGTCGGGGCCGGTGCGGCGGTCGCGCTCGTGCCGGCGACGCTCATCTCGTTCGCCGGGTTGACCAAGTCGGCCCAGCTGCCCTTCTCGTCCTGGCTCCTTGGCGCGATGGTCGCGCCCACGCCCGTCTCGGCCCTGCTCCACTCCTCGACGATGGTGAAGGCCGGCGTCTACGCGATCGTCAAGTTCGCGCCGGTCCTCTCGGGCACGCTCCCCGGGCTCTTCGTCGGGCTCGTGGGCGGGGTCACGTTCCTCGCCGCCTCGGCGATCGCGGTCACCCAGTCGAACGCGAAGCGCGTGCTCGCCTACTCCACGGTCGCGAACCTGGGGCTCGTGGTCGCCTGCGCCGGGATCGGGACGTACGAGGCCGTCTGGGCCGCGATCCTGCTGATCATCTTCCACGCAGTCGCCAAGTCCCTCCTCTTCCTCGGGGTCGGCACGGTCGAGCACCAGGTCCACTCGCGCGACATCGAGGACATGGCCGGGCTCGTCACGCGCATGCCGCGGGTCGGCGTGATGATGCTGATCGGAATGGCCGGCATGTACCTTGCTCCGATGGGCATGCTGATCTCGAAGTGGGCCACGCTCCGCGCGTTCATCCACGCACCAGGCGGAATCCTCTTCCTGCTTCTGATCGCTTTCGGCTCGGCTGTCACGGTCTTCTTCTGGGCGAAGTGGATGGGCCTGATCATCGCCCGCCCGAACCGGGCCGAGAACATCGAGTCCCGCGTTCCGCGGGAGGAACTCATCGTGCTCGGCCTGCTCGCGCTCCTCGTGGTCGGCGTCTCGCTCCTCTTCCCCTGGATATCGAGGCTCCTCCTCGAGCCGTACGTCTTCGGGCTCTACGGCAAGATCGCTGAGCTCGGCCAGGACAACGTGATCATCATGCTTCTGATGATGGGAACCATCCTCCTCCTGCCGCTCTCGCTCCTCTACTTCCGGACAGGCCGGCACAAGCTCAAGCCCTATATGGGCGGGAGGCCGACGAGTTCGGATATGCACTTTGCTGGCTCGCTCGGGATCGAGCGCGAGATGGGCCTCCACAACTACTACCTCGAGGACTGGTTCGGCGAGAAGCGGACCTTCCGGGCCGGGGTCGCGGTCACGGCCCTGCTGATCGTCCTGATGTTCGCCGGGCTCGTCAACGCAGGAGGGTTCGCATGAACCTCCTCTACGCTGTCGCGTTCATCATCCTCGCGCCGCTCGTGGGCGGTCTGATCGCGGGAGTCGACCGGAAGCTCACGGCCCGGATGCAGGGCCGCATGGGCCCGCCCGTGCTCCAGCCGTTCTACGACGTGGGCAAACTCCTCGAGAAGGAGCACGTCGTCGTCGCTCTCAGCCAGAACTACTTCGTGCTCGCGTACCTGATCTTCATCGCCTTCTCGGGCGCGCTCTTCTTCTCGGGGGGTGACCTGCTGCTCGTGGTCTTCGCCCTGACCCTCGCGCACGTGCTCCTCGTGCTCGGCGCGTACGCGGCCACGAGCCCGTACTCGTTCATCGGGGCCGAGCGCGAGCTGATCCAGCTGATGGCCTACGAGCCGATGGTGATCCTCGCGGCGGCCGGCTTCTACATCGCGACAGGCTCGTTCTACGTGACTGACATCGCCGCGTTCCCCCGCCCGCTGATCGTGCTGCTCCCCGGGATCTTCATCGGGCTCTTCTACGTGCTGACCATGAAGCTCCGGAAGTCGCCGTTCGACATCGCAACCTCCCACCACGCGCACCAGGAGATCGTCAAGGGGGTCACGACCGAGTTCTCGGGCTCGACCCTCGGTATGGTCGAGGTCGCGCACTGGTACGAGACGGTCTTCCTGCTCGGGCTCTTCTGGCTCTTCTTCGCCTGGAGCCCGGCAATTGCCCTGATCGCGGTCGCTATACTCTACCTCGCCGAGATCTTCATCGACAACGCGACCGCCCGCGTGAAGTGGGGCTTTGCCCTCAGGAGCATCTGGGCGGTCACGCTCGTCCTCTCGGCGCTGAACCTGGTTGCGCTCCAGTACTTCGGAGGTCTCTAGATGGCATACATGAAACGGTCCCCCTGGATCATCCACTACGACGGCTCGAGCTGCAACGGTTGCGACATCGAGGTGCTCGCCTGCCTGACGCCGCTCTACGACGTCGAACGGTTCGGGATCATCAACACGGGCAACCCCAAGCACGCCGACATCTTCGTCGTGACCGGCTCCGTGAACGAGCAGAACCGCGAGGTGATCCGGAACATCTACGAGCAGATGCCCCAGCCGAAGGTCGTGGTGGCCCTCGGGATCTGCGCCTGCTCGGGCGGCGTCTTCCGCGAGTGCTACAACGTCGAGGGTGGCATGGACAAGGTGATCCCGGTCGACGTCTACGTCCCGGGCTGCCCCGTCCGCCCCGAGCAGATCATCGACGGGGTGGTCAAGGCCCTCGGCGTGCTCGAGGAGAAGCGCGCCCGCATGAAATCCGGGGCCCCGGCGGAGGCGACCGTATGAAGCGTGAGGCACAGCTGATCGAGACGATCGAGCTCGGGGACCTTCTGCCCCGCGTCGAGCGGCAGAAGAAGGCCGGCGACCGGCTGGTCGCGATCAGCTGCGCCGTCGTGGAGGGCGAGAACGAGATCACCTACTCGTTCGAGGACCGGGCTCACCGGTTCCTCCATCTCCGGATCGTAGTCCCGCCCGGCGCGACGATCCCGAGCGTGACCCCGAGTTACTGGGGCGCGTTCGTATACGAGAACGAGATCCACGACCTCTACGGCCTGACCGTGACCGGAATGAACGTCGACTTCGGCGGCCACTTCTACGCGACGAAGGTGCCGTATCCGTTTGCGGCGGCCGCGTCGCCGAAGGTGACCCCCGCCGGAAAGGAAGCACAGGAGAAGGAATGTCTCGACAGATAGTGATCCCGTTCGGGCCGCAGCACCCGGTGCTGCCCGAGCCCCTCCATCTCGACCTGGTGATGGAGGACGAGCGGGTCGTGGACGTGATCCCCTCGATCGGCTACGTCCACCGCGGGCTCGAGAAGCTCGTGGAGAAGCGCGATTACAAGGACTTCGTCTTCATCGCCGAGCGGATCTGCGGGATCTGCTCGTTCATCCACGGCATGACCTACTGCCACGCGGTCGAGGGGGTCATGGACCTCGACGTGCCGCCGCGGGCTGTCTACCTCCGGACGGTCTGGTCCGAGCTCTCGCGTCTGCACTCGCACCTGCTCTGGCTCGGGCTGCTCGCGGACTCGATGGGCTTCGAGTCGCTCTTCATGCAGGCCTGGCGCCTGCGCGAGCACGTGCTCGACGACCTGGAGTCGACGACGGGCAACCGCGTGATCCAGGGGGCCTGCAAGGTCGGCGGGGTCCGGCACGACGTCTCGGACCAGAAGCTCCGGGAGATCGTGGACGGCCTCGGCCAGCTCGAGGCCGGCATGCAGGACCTGACGAACGTCTTCGTCCACGACGACTCGGTGAAGCACCGGCTCAGCGACCTCGGCGTTCTGACCGAGCAGCAGGCCTGGGATCTCGGTGCGGCCGGGCCCGTGCTCAGGGCGAGCGGGGTCGCGAACGATATCCGCCAGACCGGGTACGCGGCCTACGACGAACTCGAATTTACCCCGGTGGTCGAGACGGCCGGGGACTGCTACGCCCGGACCGTGGTCCGGGCGAAGGAGCTCTTCACCTCGGTCGACCTGATCCGCCAGGCGGTCGACCGGATCCCCGAGGGGCCGATCGACATGAAGGTGACCGGGAACCCGAAGGGTGAGTTCTACGCCCGGTCGGAGCAGCCCCGCGGCGAGGTGGTCCACTATGTCAAGGCGAACGGGACCAAGAACCTGGTCCGGTTCAGGGTCCGGACGCCGACGTTCACGAACCTGCCGCCGCTCCTCGCGGCCATGAAGGGGATCGAGCTCGCGGACGTGCCGGTCGTGGTCCTCTCGATCGACCCGTGCATCGGTTGCGCGGAGCGGTGATCCCATGGGCGTTTTCACCATTGCAAAAACAATCACACGGAACCTCTTCTCCCGGCCCCCGACCTCGCGGTACCCGGCCGAGCCGGCCAAGCGCTTCGACCTGACCCGGGGCCACCTCGTCTTCACCCCCGAGGGGTGCCGCGTCTGCCGGGTCTGCATGCTCCGCTGTCCGACCCAGGCGATCGTGGTCGACCGGGAGAAGCGGACCTGGGAGTGCGACCACTTCCGCTGCATCACCTGCGGCAACTGCGTCGACCTCTGCCCGACCGACGCGCTCCACCTCGAGCCCGCCTACCGCTCGCCCGAGGCGGCGCACCCGGCCAAGGAATTCCACACGATCCCGGTCCCGCCGCCCAAGCCCGAGGCCGGCGGCGAGAAGGCCGAGGCGTAACCCGCTCTCTCTTTTTTTTGATACAGCCCGATGCCGACGGAGCAGGTGCTCCGGATGAGGTTCGACCATCTCGAAGAGGCACTCAAGCAAGCAGAGCCTGGGAGGACGGTTCTCGGGAGTCCGTCTCGGGGCCTGTCATAGCATCTCGGCCGGAGACCTGTTCTCCGGGGTATGGAAAAAGTCAAATCTATATTACAAAAAGTTAATTGCATATTACATCCATCCCCCGCTCTGGCAGGCACGGCGGGGCGCCGCCGATCGCGGACGAGACCGTGCTTTAGTATCATGATCACGGGTGGTGAACCGAGTGGAGGTACGGGACAGACGGACGCGCGCGCTCGATCGGCTCAGGAAAGGAGGGATGGGGCCTGAGGTCCCGGGAATGCCGGGCTCCGGTTGTGTCGACTCCCTCTTTCCCGAAACACAATCGCCCAGGAAGAAGAGATGACACGAAGATCACGATGGGATACGACAACCGGGACACTCCTGCTCCTGATGGCGACAGCCATCGCACCCAGCACGGGAAAAGTATCACCGAGATATCGTTAGTCGTGCGATCGAACGCCGGGGGACAATGCACACCAACTCATCAGTAAAAATATACGAAAGAGCGAAAATCGTTGGTATTGAGAATATTGAATTTGGAGAGAATGTCATTATCGACGATTTTGTTTTCATATACGCAAAGAAACCGATGCGATTTGGCAGTTATGTCCACATTGCCTGCTTCTCCTCGATCACGGGCGGGGAGCTGGTGGAGATCGGAGACTTCTCTGCCGTATCGCAGGGGTGTCGACTGCTGTCGGGCTCGGACGACTTCACCGATTGGGGTTTTGGCAATTCCACGATCGATGAGACCTTTCGAAATGTGAAAAGACTGCCGATCAGTACTGGAGATTTCTGTGTCATCGGTGCGAACAGCGTCGTGCTCCCCGGAGTTGCAATCGGAGAAGGAGCATCCGTTGGAGCCGGGTCGATCATTACAAAAGACCTCGATCCCTGGGGGGTCTATCTTGGCAATAAAAGAATTCGGGACAGGAATAAGGCAGGCGTCTTGGAAACGTACAGAAAATTCTCGGGTCATGACTATTCTTAAAAAAATTCAAGAGCGATATACTCGACACGTTCTCATCTGAATTACCCCCTGCCTCCCCGTACGTCTCGGTTATATCCGGGGACAAGCGGAGTCGTCAGATCGTTTCACCAGGTCCCTTTGGGCTGCCCGTACCCGTTAGGGTCTCCTCTTCTGTCTGCCCCCATCTCCCGATCTTCCCGGGGGTTCGGATCGCTCTCCGGCCTCATCTTGGAGAGAACAGCCTCTGCGTCGGATGTTCGGGTCTCTATCCCCCGTGTGGATCGTTTACTCGTCCATCGACGGATCGCACGCTCTCGCGATCGAGAACCGCCGGAAAAAGGGGACGTTAGGGGGGTTAGTAGAGCTTGAGGTAGCGCTCGTGCTCCCAGGGGTGGACGCACATCCGGAACGAGTCCCACTCGGCCTTGGTGAGCGCGTCGAGACCCGAGACGACATGGGTGCCGAGCGTGTTCCGGACCACGTCGTCGGCGAGCATCGCCTGGTGGGCCTCGTAGAGGCTGCCCGGCAGCATCTGGATGTTCTGCGCCTTTCTCTCGGCCGCGGTCATGTGGTAGATGTTGACGTCGGTCGACTCCCCGGGGTCGATCCGGTTCTTGATCCCGTCGAGACCGGCCGCGAGCATGGCCGCGAAGGTCAGGTAGGGGTTGCACATCGGGTCGGGCGACCGGAACTCGGCCCGCGTCGAGTTGCCGCGTGCGGCCGGAACCCGGATCAGAGCCGAGCGGTTCGCGGTCGACCAGGTGATATAGACCGGCGCCTCATACCCCGGCACCAGCCGCTTGTAGGAGTTGATCGTCGGGTTCGCGACGCGCGTGATCGCGGGCGCGTGCTTGAGCAGGCCGCCGATCCAGTGGCGCGCCGTCTCCGAGAGCCCGCGGTCGCCGTCGGGGTCGAAGAATGCGTTCTTCCCGTCCTTCGCAAGCGAGCCGTGGGTGTGCATGCCCGAGCCGTTGATCCCGGCGAGGGGCTTGGCCATGAAGGTCGCGTGCATG
Organism: Methanoregulaceae archaeon UXB-2016; assembly: GCA_004332335.1. GTDB lineage: Archaea > Halobacteriota > Methanomicrobia > Methanomicrobiales > Methanospirillaceae > UBA288. Next base: position 234,561 of record SISS01000008.1, read on the forward strand.
TTCTCGCGGAGGGCGATCGCCTTGGTCGCGAACTTGAACGTGATCACACGGTCGGCCGTGACGAGGGCGTCGGCGTACTTGAAGTCGATCTCGTGCTGGGACTCGGCGACCTCGTGGTGGGAGGCCTCGATGTCGAAGCCCATATCCGTGAGGGCGAGCACGATCTGTCGGCGCACGTCCTCGGCCGCGTCGTTGGGCGCGAGGTCGAAGTATCCTCCGTGGTCGACGAACTCGGTCGAGGGCATGCCGTTCTGCATCGCGAAGAGGAAGAACTCGAGCTCGGGGCCGGTGTTGAAGGTGTAGCCCATCGCGGCCGCCTCGGCGATCGTCTTCCTGAGGATGTAGCGAGGGTCGCCTTCGAACGGCTTGCCCCCGTAGGTCTCGAGGTCGCAGATGAACCGCGCAACGCGCCCGTTCTCGGGTCGCCAGGGCAGGATCGAGTACGAGGTCGGGTCGGGCTTGAGGAGCATATCCGACTCCTCGATCCGGCAGAAGCCCTCGATCGAGGACCCGTCGAACCAGATCCCCTCGGTCAGGGCCTTCTCGGCCTGGGCCGCGGGGATCGCGACGTTCTTTGGCAGCCCCTGTATATCGGAGAACTGGAGCCTGATGAACTTCACCAGGTCCGCGTCGATCCGTTCCAGCAGCTCTGACACGATGTCGGTCGACATACTGGAAGATAGCTTCTAGCCGATCTTATTTATTCCCTTCTCAGCATACCTACTAGGTAAGGAGCGCAGAACGCTGTGCTCTATCCACGAGGTTCTATGTGCGGGATAATCGGTGTGATCGATCGGGGCCGACAGACGATGGACGGCACCGCAATCCGGCGCGCGCTCTCGATGATGAACGAGCGCGGCAGCGGCGAGGGCGCGGGATACGTCGCCTACGGGTGCTATCCCGAGTTTAAGGACTACTTTGCCATCCATGTCTTCTTCGACAATATCCATGAGACCAAGCCGCGGGTCGACGAACTCCTCCACCAGTGGGGCCGGGTCGTCCATGACGAGGAGATCCCCACCTCCGACCTGCCCCGGCTCCGCAAGGTCCACACCCCCTGGCGCTACTTCTTCAAGCCGGACACACGCTTGATGCCCCGCTCGACCACGCCGGCCGAGGAGATCGTGACCGAGCTCGTGATGCGGATCAATACCTCGATCGAAGGGGCGCTCGTCTTCAGCTCGGGCAGGAACCTCGGGGTCTTCAAGGCCGCCGGCTGGCCCGAGGAGGTCGCCGACTTCTACCGGATCGAGGAGTACCAGGGGCACTGCTGGCTCGCGCACAACCGCTATCCCACGAACACACCGGGCTGGTGGGGCGGGGCGCATCCCTTCAATCTCCTGGACTGGTCCGTGGTCCACAACGGCGAGATCACGAGCTACGGCACGAACCGCCGCTATATCGAGTCGTTCGGGTACAAGTGCACGATGTTCACGGACACCGAGGTCGTCGCGTACCTCGTCGATCTTCTCGTCCGGCGGCACGACCTGCCCGAGGAGCTCGCGGTCACGGCCCTCGCCCCGCCCTTCTGGGACGAGATCGACAAGATGGAGGGCGATCGCCAGCGTCTCTACCACGCCCTGCGCCTGACTTACGGCTCGGCCATGATGAACGGGCCGTTCGCGATCGTGGTCGCGGACCAGGACACGATGGTCGCGTTCACGGACCGGTCCAAGCTCCGGCCGCTCGTGGGCGCCGAGCACGGCGACCGGCTCTACGTCTCCTCTGAGGAGGCCGCGATCCGTGCCATGGACCCCGATATCACGAACGTCTTCATGCCGCGCGCGGGCGAGCCGATCATCGGGAGGGTCGTCGCATGAGCCCCTCCATCGGCTCCCTGCCTCCGAAGTACCGGGTCACGGTCGACCGCGACCAGTGCATGCTCTGCGGCCGCTGCGTCGAGAACTGCGCCTACGGCGCCTTCCGCATCGACGGCGACCGGATCCGGACAAACTCGCGCGTCTGCACGGCCTGCCACCGCTGCGTCGCCTACTGCCCGAGGGACGCGATCGATGTCAGCGAGCGCCCCCTCGACTACCGGTCGCACCCGGTCTGGACCCGCGGCGTGCGCGAGGCGATCTACAACCAGGCCCGGACGGGGAAGATCGTTCTCTCGGGCATGGGCAACGCTCTCGACTACCCGATGATCTTCGACCGGCTCGTGCTCGACGCCTGCCAGGTCACGAACCCGTCCATCGACCCGTTGCGAGAGCCGATGGAGCTCCGGACCCACCTGGGCAAGAAGCCCCAGCGGCTCGACCTGCGGAAGAAGGACGACGGCGAGGTCGAGCTCCTGACCGAGCTCTCCCCGAACCTCAGCCTCGAGACCCCGATCATGATCGGGCACATGTCCTACGGCGCCATCTCCCTGAACGCCCAGCTCGCGATGGCGAAGGCGGTCTCGGCAGCCGGCACCTTCATGGGGACGGGCGAGGGGGGCCTGCCCGAGCCGCTCCGCCCGTACCAGGGGCATATGATCGTCCAGGTCGCCTCGGGCCGCTTTGGGGTCGACATCGACTACCTCGAGCGCGGCGCCGCGATCGAGATCAAGATCGGACAGGGGGCCAAGCCCGGCATCGGCGGCCACCTCCCCGGCGAGAAGGTGAATGCAGCCATCTCGAAGACGCGGATGATCCCTGAGGGGTCGGACGCGATCAGCCCGGCGCCGCACCACGACATCTACTCGATCGAGGACCTGGCCCAGCTCGTCCGGAGCCTCAAGGAGGCGACCGAGTGGAAGAAGCCCGTCTTCGTCAAGATCGCGGCTGTACACAACGTTGCGGCGATCGCCGCGGGCATCGCCCGTTCCTCGGCTGACGCGGTCGTGATCGACGGCTTCAGGGGCGGTACGGGCGCGGCCCCTCGGGTCTTCCGCGACCATGTCGGGATCCCGGTCGAGGCCGCGGTCGCGGCCGTCGACGCGAAGCTCCGGAACCAGGGGATCCGGAACGAGGTCTCGATCATCGCCTCGGGCGGGATCCGCGAGTCGACCGACGTCGTGAAGATCATCGCGCTCGGGGCGGACGCTGTCTACATCGGCACGGCCGCGCTCGTCGCGCTCGGCTGCCGGGTCTGCGGCAACTGCTACCGCGGGCTCTGCCCCTGGGGCATCGCGACCCAGCGCCAGGACCTCGTGGACCGGCTCGACCCCGAGGCCGGCGGGGTCCAGGTCGCAAACCTGATCCACGGCTGGACCCTCGAGTTGATGGACCTGATGGGCGCGGCCGGGATCAACTCGATCGAGTCCCTGCGCGGCAACCGCGATCGGCTCCGGAGTTATATGATCGATCAGGCGCTGATGGACGTGCTCGATGTGAAGTCCGTGGGGGCCTGAGATGGACGAACTCGTGATCGATGCGGCCGGGATGCACTACACGCCGCTCAACAAGCAGATCCGGGCCGCGGTCGCGGCCGGTGTGAAGCGAATCCGGCTCGACAACGTCCTGGGCCAGCGCTTCATCGCGAACGGGGTCCGGGGCGATGTCGCGATTGAGATCCACGGGGTGCCCGGCGGCGACCTCGGGATGTTCATGTCGGGACCCAGGCTCGAGGTCTACGGCAATGCCGAGCATGCGCCGGGCAACACGATGGACGAAGGCGAGATCGTGGTCCACGGCTCAGCGGGCGACGCGGTCGGCCACTCCATGCGCGGGGGCCGGATCTTCGTACAGGGCCCGATCGGGTACCGCGGCGGGATCCACATGAAGCAGTACGAGGAGAAGCGGCCCGTGCTCGTCATCGGCGAGTACGCCCGCGCCTTCCTCGGCGAGTACATGGCCGGCGGAACCGTCCTGGTGCTCGCGCTCCACGGAGGTCCTGCGATCGCCGAACGCGGGCTCGGCTCGGGGATCCACGGCGGCGAGATCGTCCTCCGCGGCGGGATCGACCCCCAGTATCTCGGCGTCGGCGCCAAGGAGATCCCCCTCTCGGACGACGACTGGGCCCGGGTCCTCTCCCTGATTCGGGAGTTCGCCCGGCACTTCGGGATCGACCCGGCCCCGCTTGAGAAGAGAGAGGAGTATACACGTATCGTGCCGGCCTCGGCCCGGCCGTTCGCGAACAAGTACGCATGGGAGTGAGCATGACCCAGACGAGTTTTAAGGACCTGAAGGCCGCGGTCTGGGACCGGGGCAGCTGCTCGGGCTGCGGCGCCTGCGCCGCGGTCTGCCCGGCCGACGCGATCCGGATCGACGAGGGCGCCGACGCGCCCGTGAACATCGGCTACTGCAAGGCCGAGACCGACCAGGTCCCATGTGGGGCCTGCCACGACGTCTGCCCGCGTGTCGACCCCGCGCGCCCCCCGGGCCGTGAGGAGTGCGTGAGCCGTGTTTCGGCAAAGGCCGCATTCGAGATCGCTGGGCGCCAGAGCGGCGGGGCGGTCACGGCTGTCCTCGAGCACGCGCTCAGCGCGGGGCTTATCGACGCGGTCGTGACCGTGACCGAGGACCGGTGGACGCGCCGGCCCGCTTCGGCCCTGATCACGGAGGGCGAGGCCCTGCTCACCTCGGCCGGGTCGCGATACAACTGGTGGGTCCCACTCCTCTCGGCCCTGAAGGTGGCCGTGATCGAGCGGAAGTACCGGCGGGTCGCGGTCGTCGGGGTGCCGTGCGTGGTCCAGGCGATCGCCCGGATGCGGGCCTCGGAGAACGACCTGCTCAGGCCCTACGGGAACGCGGTGCGGCTCGTGGTCGGGCTCTTCTGCACCGAGTCGTTCGACTACGAGCGCCTCGTCGAGGGGAAGCTGAAGCGCGAGCACGGAGTCGAGCCCTGGCAGATCCGCCGGCTCGACGTGAAGGGGAAGCTCGAGGTGCAGCTCGACGACGGCAACGCGCTCGTGCTTCCCCTCAAGGAGCTCGAGGACTGCATCCGCCCGGGCTGCGCCTCCTGCACGGACCTCACGGCGACGCAGGCCGATCTTTCGGCCGGCGCGATCGGGGCGGCCTCGGGCTGCACGACCCTCCTCGTCCGGACCCCGGTCGGGCAGGGCTTCGTCGACGCTGCGGTCCGCGCGGGCCGGCTCGAGCTCTGCGGCGAGGTGGACATGACTGTGATTGAGCGGCTGGCCGAGAAGAAGGCCGCCCGCGCATAACCGGCCCGATCGGCCCTTCCCTCCAACGGGCCCGGGATCGATCCGTCTCTATATACGGCGGATCGCGTCCCGGCTCGAGACGACAATGGAAGCCTTATCCGCTCAGGTTTCCAATCTTGCCTGTACCGGGGACCATGACGCCGACTGCCGACCACCTCCTGATGTTTCTGGACGAGCCCCCGACCACCAGGGAACATGCCGGTGCTGCTAGGACCGGCAGCCCGGTCCGGGTCGTCGTCTCGGACGAGACCGTGCCGACCGCGCACGTTCGGCTCCCTCCCTCACCGCCCGCCGACGAGCTCCGCGCTGCTGTCGCCCAGGCCCGCCGCTTTCCCCCCGCCCTCGACTCCCGCGAGGCGACGGCGCTCGAGACGGCCCACCGCTCGGTCCTCGCGATGGATTCGAAGGCCCGGCACGACATCGCCAACCAGCTGATGGTGCTCTCAGGATACCTGGAGCTCCTCGAGGACGTGGTCCCGGACGGCGAGGGCCGCGAGTTCCTCAGGGGGGCGCTCAAGGCGGCCGGGCTCGTGGACCGGCACGTTGCCTTCACCCGGGCCTATCGCGAGTTCGGCACGACTCCTCCGGCCTGGCAGGGGCTCGGGGGGCTCCTATCGGCCCGTGTAGAACTGCCGGCCGATGCGGTCGGGGTCCGGCTCTGGGCCGATCCGCTCGCGCCGGTTGCATTCGAGGGCCTGTTCGAGGCGAGGGCCACTCCTGGCATCCGGTTCCGGGCATCGTTCGAGACTGAGGAGGACGGAGCTGTTCTCCTGATCGACGATGACGGTCCTGCTCTTGCCGAACGGGAGCTCCGCCTCCTCTTCGAGTACCGGCAGGCGGACGATGCGGCCCCGTCGCCCTTCCTCGCCCGGCATCTCCTCGGGACAACCGGGATCGGGATCGAGGCCGAGCCCTCGCCCGCCGGCGGTCTCCGATACCGGGTCACGGTCCCTGTCGGATGCTATATATCCGGGTCGGGCCGATAGGACGGCCATGTCCTGGACACACCTTGCGGTCGCGGGCGTCTTCGAGATCGTCTGGGCGGTCCTGCTCAAGTCCACGGACGGCTTCACGCGTCCGCTTGAATCGGCCGTCACGATCGGGGCGATGGTCGCCTCGTTCTACTTTCTCTCGGTCGCGCTTCGCGAGCTGCCGATCGGGACGGCTTACGCGGTATGGACCGGGATCGGTGCGGTCGGGACTGCACTCGTCGGCATCCTGCTCCTCGGCGAGCCCCGCGACCTTGTGCGCATCCTCTGCCTCGTCCTGATCGTGGGAGGGATCGTGGGTCTTAAGGCGACCTCGGGCAGCTGACGAGGTCTCAGGGCTCAACCCGCGCCCGAATCGCCGTGACTCGCGCAGACCCGCCGGTCCGCTCGCCCTGCCAGGCGAACGAGCGGGCCTCGCCGTGGGCCCGGGCGAACTCGACCAGGGCGAGCATATGCGAGAGACCCTGCAGCGCCTCTTCGTTCTCGAGGACGGCTGGCGAGGCCTTCAGGAGCGGCCGGGAGAGGCAGACCACGCACTTGGCCCGTCCGCGCGTGACTGCGACGTTCAGCCGGTTGAGCGAGTAGATGAACGTGGCCTCGGAGAGCGCGGTCTCGACGTCGCTCACGCCGTACGAGACCAGCACGGCCTCGCTCTGCTGCCCCTGCATCTTGTCCACGGTGTCGACGAACGGCACCCATGCCCGGTCATGGAGCTCGCCGAGCAGTCGGCGGACCGCGTGGATCTGGGCATGGTGGGGGCAGACGATCGCGAGCCCGTCGTGCCAGAAGGCCCGATCGCCCGCGTCCGTCGGGGCATACGGCCGGCCTGTGGCCGGGTCCGCGAGCCGACCGCGGAGGAGCGTCGCGAGCAGGGCCACGAGCTCGGCCTCGGGCCGGTTCTCGACCGTGGCCCGGACGTCCTCGAAGACCACGACCGCGAGCGGATACTCAGGGGCAAGCAGGAACGCGAGCAGGTCGAAATGGTCTCCGTAGGCGGCCTCGCCGAGCGGCGGGACGAGCGCGAGCGCCCTCGCCGCGACGATCGGGGTCGCGGGCGCATAGCTGGCCGGGTAGATCGTGGTCGCCGGGAACCGCGAGAGGGTCGCGTTCATGCGCCAGTTCTCGACGAGGGCACGGGTGAACCCGGCCTCGCCGGAGTCGTCCCGGGCACGCAGGTAGGCGAAGACCGAGGCCTCGAGTCCGGGCAATCCGTCTTCGGGGGGCGGGTATTCGCCCTTGGTGATCGGGGGGAGCTGGAGGTCGTCGCCGACCAGGACGAGCCGGCCGTCCGGAGCGAGAAGCGTGAGTGCAAGGGCGAGCTCGGTCGCACGGATCTGGGAGGCCTCGTCGATCACGACGAGGTCGAAGAGCGTGCCGTCCGCCCCAGCCCAGGCTCCCTGGAGCGCGAGCCGGTCGAGCCTGTACCCGGTCCCTCCGACCACGGCGATCGCGCGCTCGGCCAGGCGCGCGGGCGAGACCTGGGGGACCTTCCAGACCTTTATCGTGGGGTGGCGGAGAGCCTGGCCCCGCCAGTCGCCGAGCTTGGCGAGGATCAGGTCGTCAGCCGGGGCCTGGTTCCCATGTTCCCGGGCCAGGGCGTCGAGCACATTCTCGATCGCCGCGTTGGTCAGGGCCGAGACCGCGACCCGGGTTCCCCGTCCGGAAGCGGCCCGGGCCCGGCCGAGTGCGAGCAGGGCCTTTGCCACGAACGCGGTCTTTCCTGTGCCGGGCGGGCCCCAGACCAGGGTCAGGCGCGAGGTGAGGACATGCTCGAAGGCCTCCTGCTGGCTCGGCGTCATTCCGCTCGCCGTGGCCTGGCTCCTCGCGTCGGTCGCGACCTCCGGGGCCTCTGCGACCGGCACGGCAAATCCCATCGGGTCGCGGAGGAGGCGGAGCAGGGCCGGGTCAGGCTCGGCGTCGGTCGCGGCAAGCCGCTCGAGTACCTGGTCCGAGGTGTAGTCCTTGGCCACCGGATGGACCACGGCCCGGTCTCCGGGCCGGAACGGGGGCGGGTCCGGGCGGGGCTGGAGCCGGATATCGAGTGCGGTGAGGAGATCCCCTCCTTCTCCCGCAGGGCGGAGGCGGACGTACCACGAGCCCTCGGGTGCTCGGGCCTTCGGGCTCCGGAGGCGCAGATCGTCATGGGACTGCTGGATCCGCTCGCCCTCTTCGCCGGCCCGAACCAGGAGCGAGACCGAGGAGTCGTGGTCCAGGTGGTGCTCGCGCTCGACCCGGGACCGGTCCAGGGGGACCTCGACCTCCCAGCGGTCCCCGCCACGGTAGACGAGCGGGACCGAGACGCCGTCGGCGACCCGTCCTTCGAAGGCCCCGGCGCGGCGCTCGCGCAGCTCGAGGGCACCCAGGTAGGCCTCGTACCGGACGATGAACGCGAGGCGCGAGAGCTCGGGGGCCGCGAGAGCGAATGCGGCCGGGAAGTGGAACTTCCGCGGCCAGGCGAAGAGGCCGCGGCCTCCGAGCGTCCGGCGGCAACCGACCACGACGGCCGAGGCGGCCCTGACACGCCGCCCGATCTCGGCCTCTATGCCGTCGACAAGGCCGGGCTTCCCGTTGTGCCAGGCCTCGAGTATCCGGTCGCTCTTGAGCCGGTTCGAGAGGTCGAACCAGTACGTCGGGTCGCGACGGCAGATGAATGAGCAGCCCAGGGCCTCGCCGACCTCGGGCAGGCCGTAGGCGACCGGGACGGGGAGCGCGATCATCCGCTGGAGCACGCCGGTCAGGACGATCACGGGAAAGAGTACCTCGCCTGCGGGATGACGACCGGCCCCGACCAGGCCGGGGTCCTGGTAGTGGAAGAGCAGGGCCAAGGCCATACGGGCGAGGAGGGGATCGCCGACGGCCTCGTGAAGGAGGCGGCCGAGGAGGTCGAGCTCGTACCGGTCGTAGACATAGGTCTGGACCGCGATCTGCTCGTGCCAAGCGTGAGTCACGTTGTAATCGTGGACGGTCCGGAGCAGGTCGTGGAGGGCGGTGAGGAACGTGGCCACGATCGCCGGGCAGTCCTCCTGCCGCCGGGCCACGAAGGGACGCGTCTCGGCGGACGAGCCGAAGACGTCCTCGCCGCCGAATCGGTCCCAGCCGGCCGCGTAGATGGCCCCGGAGACCGGGTCCTCCTGCAGGGTCAGCACCAGCCGGAGCTGCTCGCCCCTGGGAAATGCGATCGAGACCGCCTCGTGCGAGACGGGCTCGTTCGTTCTGAGGGCATCGAGGGCCCGGCCGAAGGCCGTCTCCTGGTGCCGCAGAGAGCCCGTGAGCGCGAAGATCGCGGGTGCGTCGGGCCGTTTCAAGAGGCGGCCGAGGTCCTCGAGGGTCTCGACCGGGGAGCCGTCCTCCCAGGGAGCCTCGTGCAGGTATCGGCGGGCGTGAACCGAGAGGTAGGGCAGGAGCGAGACCGAGTTGGTCGCGTCGGCCTCCGCACGGCAGTCGTGGTAGAACGGGCACCACTCGCAACGGTAGTGGAGGTGCCAGTTGAGCTCGGCCGGATCCGTGCCGATGAGGGGACCGAGGTCGTCCGAGAAGAAGTCGCGGAGCACGCGGTGGCCCGGCTCGAGTGCGAACCACTCGGGCTCGTCCTTCCCGTGGAGCCAGACCCCGCCCTGTGAGAGGTCGACCTCGTGCGGGGTTCCGAGCTCCTCGAGGACCCGTTCGAGGACGAGGGCGTAGAGGGCGACCTGGACCCGGTGGCTCCCGCGGAGCATCTCGCTCGCCTTGACGTCGACGACCCGAATCCGTTCGTCGTCCCCGATCACGAGCAGGTCGGGGATGCAGTCCCTGAACCGGTAGAGGGCCGGGTCGATACCCCAGGGGGAGAGCAGATCCCGCGGGGGCATGAGGGTCGCCTGGAAGAGGGACTCGCCGGGCGCGGCCGTCGTGAGCAGGGTTCGGGTCTCCATCGGCGAGAGCCGATATCTTCCGGGGTGCGGCGTGCCTGGCGTGGCCTTCATGTGGACCCGCCCGGGGAGCCGGCTCCGGACGACCTCCTCCTCCCAGAGCTCGCCCTGCTCCATCAGGAAACGAGCGGCCACGCTCGGTCGCTGCTGCCCCGGCGGCATGCCGGCGACCTGCCGGGTGCCGAGCGGCAGGGACGAGAGGCCGAGGTAGCGTGGGCACTCGAAGAAGAAGTACCGCGCAACGAGGGTCGGGTTCAGGTTGTGCGTGACCATGGGCGAATGAACGTACGAGAAGTGGATCGGGAGCGGGGATGAGCCTATCTCCCCGTGGCCCGCGCATCGACGTCTCCGGCGGCCTTCGACCGGCCGGCGCGGCCCCGTCCATCGAGACGGCCCGCCCGGGAGGACCTCCGCTCTTTCGCACGCCGGCCCCGGGTGAATCCGGAACCGTGGGCCTTAACCTTCCCCGGTGCAAGAACTGAGGGTATGCCGCAGATCGAGGTCGCGGACCTCGCCAAGACCTTTGAGAAGCGCCATGTGCTCGACGGGATCTCGTTCGGAGTCGAGGCCGGCGAGGTCTTCGGCCTGCTCGGCCCGAACGGCGCGGGGAAGACCACGACCATGCGCCTCCTCCTCGGCCTCCTCCGGCCGACGCGGGGCGAGGCCCTTGTCCTCGGGGTTCCGCTCGGCGACCGCCCGGACGTCCGCCGGCGGGTCGGCGTCCTCCTCGAGCAGTCGGGGATGGCCGACCGGCTCAGCGCCCGTGAGAACCTCCACTTCTACGCGGCCCTCCACGACGTGGCCCGTGAGATCGTCGACGACCGGCTCGGGCGTGCGGGCCTCCTCGACCGCGCCGACGATCTGGTCGGGACCTTCTCGACCGGGATGAAGCGGCGGCTCGGCCTGGTCCGCGCGACCCTGCACAACCCCGAGGCGCTCCTGCTCGACGAACCGACCTCGGGGCTCGACCCGGCCGCGCAGGCCGGCATCCGCGACCTGATCACGGGCCTGGCCCGGGAGTCGGGCGCCGCAGTCCTGGTCAACTCCCACCACCTCGACGAGGTCGAGCGAATCTGCCACCAGGTGGCGATCCTGGACCGGGGCCGGCTGGCAGCGCTCGGCACGGTCGCCGGGCTCCGGCAGGGGGAAGGGCCACGGCGGTACGGGGTCGTGCTCGCCAACCCGGCGGAGCTGGAGCGGGCGCGGGCGGTGCTCGAGTCTTTCGGCCCGGTCGAGCCCGGCCCGGACCCGAACGAGCTCGTGGTGGCGCTCCCGCCCGGCGAGTCCCCGGCCCCACTGCTCCGGGCCCTGCTCGAGGCCGGGGTCGATGTCGAAGAGGCCCGGTACCGGGCACGGTCGCTCGAACAGGTCTATCTCGCGGCCATGGGGAGGGCCGAGACTTGAATCAGGTCCTCCTCGTGGCGCGGCGCGAGGTCCGCGTGCTGCTCCGGGCTCGATCGGTCATCGGCGCCGGCACGCTCGTCGGCCTGATCATCGGCGGGATGCCGGTCTTCACCTCGCTCGTCATGGGCCGTGGCCCGGGAGGCCTCTTTCTCCAGGCCCCGGTCCTCGGGATCTTTCTCGGGTACCTCTTCGCCCAGCAGGCCTTCCTCCGCGAGAAACAGGACGGGACGATCGAGACCGTGCTCTCCTCGCCCCTGACCCTGCGCGCCCTCTGGGCCGGAAAGGTCCTCGGGGCAGGCGGAACGGCGGCCCTGATCGCCCTCCTCTGTACGGGCGGGGCCGTGATCGCGGCCACCCTGGCGGCCCCGATCGCGCTCTCCCTCACCCCCGTGCTCGGCCTTCACCTGCTCGTAGTGCTGCCGCTCGTGACCGGGATTGCGGTCGGCCTCCTCGGGCTGGTCCAGCTCCTGCTCGGCCTGCGGGAGAACCAGATCCTGAACCTCGGCCTCGTGATGGGCCTGATCGCCCTCCTCTCCATCGGTCAGGTCGCGGCCGGCGAGACGCCGTCCCTGTGGACCGAGGCAGCCATGGTCCTGATCCTGGGCGGACTCCTCGCCGTGCTCGCGCGGCTCGTGGGCCGGGTCGACCGCGAGCGGATCGTCCGGACGATCGCCTGAGGCGCTCAGCGCGGCAGGAACGTGCGACCGGACGAAAATCCGATCCCGACCTCGTTCCCGACCCCGTGATACCCGAAGCCGAACGCGTCGTAGAGGAACGGCCGGAGCCGGTCGAGCATGGGCCGCCCGTCCTCGCCGAGGCAGTCCTCATCGACCAGGACGTCGACGATCTCTCCGATGAACTGGGTGTGGGCCCCGAGCTCGACCGTCTCGATGAGGCGGCACTCGAGCACGAGCGGGAACTCACCGATATAACAGGCGTCGACATGTTCGGCCCGGACCGGCGTCAGGCCGGTCGCGGTGAACTTATCCAGGTCTCTCCCCGAGGCGATCCCGAAGAGGTCGGCCTCGGCCACGTGCTTCTCGGACGGGACCGAGACCGTGAATGCCTTCCGGGCCGTGATCCCCTCGTGCGTGTACCGCTCAGGCCGGACCGAGACCGCGACTGCGGGGGGCTTTGAGGAGCAGATCCCACCCCAGGCTACGGCCATCGCGTTCGGCCGGCCGGCCTTGTCATAACAGCCGACGATCAGGACTGGGTGGACCCCGACCGAGGTCTGCGCCCCGATCGCGCGTTTCTGTGGCAGTGCCGTCATGCATCACGACTCGTCGCCGGACCAGATAGGCATTCGCCCGGCCGTGAAGGATCCCTGCCCATCACCCGGTCGCGAGCGCGGCGATCCCGTCGACCCGTGAGGGGTGGCAGGCGAGGATCGTCGTGAACCCGGTCAGGCGCATCACGCGCTCGACCTCGGGCGCGAGTGCGGCCAGGGCGAACCCGTCGCCCGGCTCGCGGAGCCTTTTTGCGGTCGCGAGGAGCACGCGCAGCCCCCCGCTGCTGATGTACGGGACTGCGCCGAGGTCGATCAGCAGGCGCCGGGCCCCGCCGTCGAGCGCCGCTCCGATCGCGGCCTCGAGGGCCGGTGCGGTCGTCGTGTCGATCCGGCCGGCCGGCGCGAGGACCGCGACCCCTCCTTCATCATATCGCTCGATCGCCACCCTGGTCACTCCTGAGAGGAGGTGGTCGAGGAGGACACTTAAAGGTGTCCGGCGTCGATCACTCCGTGATGGTAACCGGGGAGTTCGAGCACGCCCTGACGGCCGGGATGGAGGCCCTGCCCGGCCTGCTCGACGAGTTCACGGCCTGGCTTGACGATCACGGAGTCCCTTCCCCGTCCCGTGACGACCTCCTGCTCGCGCTCGACGAGGCGGCCTCGAACGTGATCCTGCACGGGTATGCCGGGGCTCCCGGCGAGGTGCTCGTCCGCGCCCGCGCCGCCCCGGGCGGGGTCGAGCTCCTGGTTGCGGACCGTGCCCCGCCCTTCGACCCCCTGGCCGCCCCGTTGCCGGACCTCGACGCCCCGCTCGAGGACCGGCCAACCGGCGGGCTCGGCGTCTATCTGATCCGACGGCTGATGGAGCGGGCCGAGTACCGGCGAGAGGACGGGTGGAACGTGTTCGTCATGGCCCGGTCGTGGTCGCCCGAAGCACCACGAGCGTGATGTCGTCGAACTGCGGGGTGTCGCCCGCATGGGCTGCGACGTCCGCGAGGATCCCCGCGACGACCGCCTCGGCCGGTGCGTCCTCAAGCCTTCGGATGGTCGCCCGGAACCGGTCCTCGCCGAACTCCGTGTCGGTGCTGTCGATCGCCTCGACCACGCCGTCCGTGTAGAGGACCAGGAGATCCCCGGGCGCGAACGTCACCTCCGCCTCCGTGAACGCCACCTCGCAGAGGAGCCCGAGCGCCGGCCCGGTCGGATCGAGGGTCTCGAAGAGGCCGGTCGCAGCCCGGAGGAGCAGGGGCGGGTTGTGGCCGGCGTTCACATACCGGAGCGTCCGCGGCCCGGGCCGGAGCACGCCATAGAAGGTCGTTACAAAGGTCCCGCGTTCGCCGGCGTCCTCGCAGCAGGCCTCGTTTGCGGTCCGCATCACCTTCGCGGGCGACGCGTACCGGGGCGCGGCCGACCGGAGCACGGTCCGGATCAGGGCCATGAAGAGCGCGGCCGGCATCCCCTTGCCCGAGACGTCCGCGCAGACGAGTGCGATTCGACCGGCCGAGAGCGAGACCAGGTCGTGGAGGTCGCCGCCGACCTCGCGGGCCGGTCGGTTCACGGCCGCGCAGTCGAAACCGGGCACGGGCGGCAGGGCCCGGGGCAGGAATGCGGCCTGGATTTCGGCCGCGATTGCGCGTTCGGCCCGCCCGTGGGTGAGCTCCTCGCCGTACTGGCGGATGGTCGAGACCATGCGGTTGATCGAGCCGACGAGGGCCTGGAACTCGCGCCCGGGTATCGGACGGATGCGGCGGTCGAGCTCGCCCCCCGCGATCGCCTCGACGTCCTCGACGATCGCGCGAACGGGCCGGGTCACGTACCGGGACGCGCCGAAGGCGAAGACCACCCCGATCGCGATCGCGCCCGATCCGATCAGGAGGTGGAAGAGCAGGAGCCGGCCGGTCTGCTCGGCGGCCTGATCAACCGCCTGGAGGTAGGAGAGGCCGGTCAGGAAGACGATGACGAGCACGACCACGACGATGTTGTAGGCGATCAGGTACTGCCGGAGGGACCAGGACTCGTTTCCCATGGGATGGAAACGATCTCGGCCCCGGGACGGATAAGCCTGCGGGACTACGGCCATAGGTATTTCTGTCCGGGTCTCCCATCCAGGGCCATGCAGCCGGAGTTCGTCGATGCCCTGCCGCACTCCGTGATAGCGATCGGGCCCGAGGACGCGATCATCTGGTGCAACCGGGCCTTCCGGGTTGCGTTCGCCCTCGGCGACGGCCCCCTGGCCGGAGTCCGGCTCTTCTCGCTGCGTGACTGGTACTTCGACGCACCCGAGGTGCACGAGGCCCTGGCCGCAGTCCGCGAGGGCCTCCCGGAGGCCGTCTGCGCCCTCTCGCGCGACGGGGGCCCTGTCCACGAGGTCGCGGTGAGAGCGCTTCCGAGTGCGGGGGACGGTGCGGCGCTCCTCGCCTTTACCGACATCTCGGAACGGATCCGGGCCGAGACCGACCGGAGCCGGTGCCAGGCCCAGCTCGAGATCGTGAACGAGATCATCCGGGCGTCGACCTCGCGCATGACGACCGCCGCGATCCTGGAGGCGGTCCTCGAGCGGACGCTCGCCCTGCTGGGGTTCGACGCGGGCGCGGTCTACCTCGTCGGCACGGACCCGGCCCTCGCGCACCTCCGGGCTTCGCAGGGCCTCTGCGACCTCATCTATGCGGGCGCCCCCACGCTCCGGCTGGACGGGCCGCCCCTCGATGCGCTCCTCGCCGGCCGGCCCTGCTACTGCGAGACCTACCTCGATGTCGCCCACGAGGAGGGCGAGCTCGGGGTCTTCTCGGCGGCCTCGGTCCCGGTATCCGCGGACGGGCGCACGATCGGTCTGCTCGCGGTCGCCTCCTCCAACTTCTACCGCTTCTCGCCCCTCGAACGGGACGTGCTCGAGGCGATCGGGATCGAGCTGGGGGCCGCGGTACGGCGCGGCGAACTCGAGAGCGCCGTCGTCAGCGAGCATAGGGCAGCCGAGCTCTATCTCGACGTGATCACCCACGACCTGGGAAACCTGCAGACGGCCGCGCTCGCCTATACCGAGGCCCTCGCGGAGACCCTCGCTTCCGCCGAGCACCCCGGGCTGGTCCCGCTCCGCGAGACGCTTCGCCGCGGGCTCTCCGTGGTCCGGAGCATCGGGACCCTGCGCCGCCTGCGCGGGGACGCCGGGGCCCTTGCGCCGATCCGGCTCAAGACGGCCGTCGAGGGCGCCCTGGCTGATGCTGGCGGGATGGCCGTGGAGATCGCCGGCGACGGCGTCGTCCTGGCCGATCCGCTTCTTGTCGAGGTCTTTGCGAACCTCTTCGGGAACAGCCGGAAGTTCGGCGCCACCAGGACCCGGGTTGTCGTGGAGGAGGCCGCGGACTGGGTCGTGGTCCGGGTCGAGGACGACGGCCCGGGGATCCCGGACGAGGAGAAGGGACGGGTCTTCTTGAGGTACACGACGAGTTCGACCCCGGGCTCCGGTTCGGGGCTTGGCCTCTCGATCGTCTCCGCTCTGATGGAGCGGTACGGCGGGACCGTGGAGGTCAGAGACCGGGTCCCAGGTCGGTATGCTGAGGGCTCGGCCTTCACCCTGAGGTTTCGGCGACCGAGCTGAGGAGCCGGGCGGCGACCTCGACCACGTCGTCTCCGTAGAGGAAGAGCCGGTCGAACCCGGTCGTCGTGATGACCCGCTCCGGCTCGTCGGCGAGCGCCGCGAGCGCGCACCCGCCCCCGCCTCCCCGGGCCGCCTTCAGCCCGGCGAGGAGCGCGCGCAACCCGGAGCTGCTGATGTACGCAAGCCGGGCGCAGTCCACGACGATCCATATCCTCCCTTCCCGGACCGACTCCAGGAGGGCCGCCTCGAGCGCCGGAGCCCCGAGGGCGTCCGCCCGACCCTCGACGGCCACGACGCGGACATCCCCGTCATCCCGCAGGGTGATCCCGAACCGATCGGTCATTACAGGTGATCTGCGTCGGACGAGCTGATGAATCTCCCCGCCCGGCACCGTCGGTTTCATCCTTTCGGCCGGTCAACCGCTCACAGATGGCCACCGCTGCATGGCGCCCTGTTCCCGGGCTCACGTCGGTCCGGTTCCTGCCGTTTCTCCGGCGGCCCGACATCTGCTG
Organism: Methanoregulaceae archaeon UXB-2016; assembly: GCA_004332335.1. Taxonomy (GTDB): domain Archaea; phylum Halobacteriota; class Methanomicrobia; order Methanomicrobiales; family Methanospirillaceae; genus UBA288. The sequence continues at coordinate 251,289 of SISS01000008.1, forward strand.
CTCGAACGCCTTCCTCGCCGCGGGCCCCCGTGCGGTGATCGCCGTCGATCCCGGGGCCGACGCGGCACAGGCCGCCCTGCTCGCCAGGTTCGCCGGCGAGGCCCTCGGCGCCGACCTGCGTCCCTTCATCGTGCTCCTGACGCACTGCCACATCGATCATGTGCTCCAGGCCGTGGCCTCGCCCGAACGGCTGGGCCGGCTCGGTGCCGTGCTCGCGGCTCATGCCGGATGTGCGGCCGTACTCGCCCTTGGCGACCCGATCCTCTCCGCGGCTCATCTCTTCGATATCGCGTTGCCGACGTGCGAGGTCGGGCTCCGCCTCTTCTCAGGCGATCCCTCGGCCGGTCCGAACGGCATTCGCCGCGTCCCCTGCGGCGCGGCGGGGCTCATGGGCGAACGCCTGCTCGTCAACGGTGCCCCCGTGGCCGAGGTCTACTCTGCGCCCGGTCATACCCCCGACTCGGTGGTGATCCGGGTCGGCGATCTCCTCTTTGTCGGCGATCTCCTCTTCGCTCTCGAGCCGGGAATCGCGGGGCTGCCCGGGTTCGAGCTCGAGGCGCTTGCATCCACGATTGTTGCGGTCCGGGTGCTCGTTGAGGAGGGCGGCATCGTCGAGGTCTGCCCCGGCCACGGCCCTTTGCTTCCGGCGAGCGAGGCGGTGGCCGCCCTTGCCCGGCTCGCCGAGGCCGTCGGACGCCTCACGGTTGTTCCGCACATAACTCCGGCACGGCTCACGGCGACCCGGGTGGTCGCGCTCGAACTCCTCGACGAGGCCGACAGGCTCTTTGCCGTGATCGGCGGCAGGCTGATCGTGCTCGCCCATCACCTCGAGGCCCTCGGCGAGGTGGAGGCGGCCGCCGGGATCGAGGAGACGCTCGCCTCAGATGAGGTCGAACCCTGCCTCGCCTCGTTCGGCCGGTTCGCTCGGGAGTTCGAGGCCGGTGAGCGGGTCGAGGCACAGCTCGTGCTCAAGGCCATGCAGGCCACGCGCCGGATCGAGGCGACCCTCCTCCGGGGCCGGCTTGCCACCATCGGGGATCTCGCCCTGCTCGCGCGGTTCCGGCGGCTTGCGGACGATTTCATGGCCACGGTCACCGAGGGCGCCCCTGCGCTCGCCCGGGTTCCGGTCGACCTGAACGAGCTCGTCGCGGGGGTGGCGGCTGCGGTCGGCGGGCCGGCCGTGCCGGACGAGGCCGTACTCGACGCGGCCGACGACGAGGAGGCGTTCCTGGAGATCCTGGTCCGACGGCTCGCGGCCCCGCCTCTCTTTCCAGGGGACAGGCTCGGACTCTCGCCAGCGTCCGGCCCGATCCCGATCGTGACCGACCTGGAACGGCTCGACGACGGGCTCCGGGCCCTTCTCGAGGACCTCGCGGGCGCGGGCCACGAGCAGGTCGGGATCGAGGTCGGCGACGGGGGTACGGTCATGATCCGGGGTGACCCGTGCGGAGCGGAGCCCTTCGGCCTGCATCGATGCGAGGCTTACCGGCGGCGGTTCGAGGCTCTGGGGATGGCATTCGAACTCGAGGGGGGAGCACCGTTCACGTGCAGCATCGCGTTGAAAAGAAATAGCGCCGAGGGGGAGATTTGAACTCCCGAGGTGCAAGGCACCATCGGCTTTCGAGGCCGACGCCTTCCCGGACTAGACTACCTCGGCAGAAGAGGCCTACAAGTTTCTGCACGGGCTGATATAAGCGTATCGAACCCAGCAGGCTCGAACCTCCTCTGTTTTCGCAGCCTCCGGGAACTGTCGACCCTCCGGGTGTCGGATCCCCCCGCTCTGTTCGACCGCGTCGTTCATCGCGAACAGTGGCCGGCCCGCCCGGCATCTCCTCCGGGCTCCTGTACCCGCCGCGTTCGTCTGGTTTTTGTAGTATCTCCGTGAGAACGAGTATGCGCATCTCTGCTGGAGTGCTCGGACCGATCGCGGGTCGGGGGCAGGGGCGGACGCGGGATCGGTGAAGAGGTGGCGATGATCGAGGCGGCGGGGCTGACGAAACGCTACGGCGGGCTCCTGGCCGTCGACGGCCTCGACCTCGAGGTCGACCACGAGGTCTTCGGCCTGCTCGGCCCGAACGGCTCGGGCAAGACCACGACCGTGCTGATGTTCACCACGCTCCTCCGGCCCACGGCCGGAACGGCCCGGGTCTCGGGCCACGATGTGCTCCGCGAGGCGGCGCGGGTCCGCGAGCGGATCAGCTACGTGCCTCAGGACATGGCTGTCGACATCAAGCTGACCGGGCGCGAGAACGTGGCGTTTTACGCGGCCCTTTACGGCGTCCGGAGCCGCGACCGGGTCGACGAGGTGCTCGGCGTGATGGACCTCGCGGAGCGGGCCGACGACCGGGCCGGGGAGTACTCGGGGGGGATGCGGCGGAGGCTCGAGCTCGCCCAGGCCCTGGTCCACGAGCCCGAGGTCCTCTTCCTGGACGAGCCGACGATCGGCCTCGATGTGGCTGGCCGCCGGGCGATCTGGACACACATCACGGACCTCCGCCGCCGGGGCATGACCGTCTTCGTCACGACCCACTACATGGACGAGGCCGACCGGGCCTGCGATCGAGTCGGGATCATCGCGAAGGGCCGGCTCGTCGCTGTGGATACGCCGGCCGCGCTCCGCCACCGCCTCGACGGCGAGCGGATCACGGTCCGGGTCGATCGTCCGGTGACACCGTTCCCGGTCGATGGAGCGCGGCTCGTGGTCGAGGAGACCGATCACCTGGTCTTTCACGCGGACGACGCGGCCGAGGCTGTGCCGACGGTCCTTGCCGGCCTTGCCGCGCAGGGCGTCCGCGTACGGGGGCTCGAGGTCGAGGCCCCGACCCTCGACGACGTCTTTCTCGCGCTCGCCGGCAGGCAGGATGAGGGCGGGGCCTTCGACGACCGGCGCTTTCGCACCATGCTCAGGAGGCGCTGATGCACCCTGTCCTCGTCTACTTTGTGCGCGACATGCGCCGCTGGGTCCGGGGCCGGCTCAACGTCTACTCGACCCTGATCATGCCCGCGGCCTGGCTCATCTTCGTCGGCCTCGCTCTGCCCACCCGGTTCACGGACCATTACCTGGACTTCATCGCGCCCGGGATCCTGGTCCTGACCATGCTCTCGGCCGGGATGCAGGGCGGCTCGTCCCTGATCTTCGACAAGATCCTCGGGTTCTTCAACAAGTTCCTCGCCCTCCCCTCGCCGCGCGAGGCGATCCTCTTCGGCAAGATCCTCTTCATCACCGTCCGCGGCCTCCTCCAGGCCACGGTGATCATGCTGCTCGCTGTCCTGCTCGGGGCCACGATCTTCACCCCGGCCATGATACTCTTCGCGTACCTGGTTCTCGTCCTCTTCGGTGTCCTGCTCTCGGCCTTCTCGACCGCGGTCGCGCTCTATGTTCAGGACCACGACTCGTACGCGGCGGTCAATGCGGTCCTCTCGATGCCGCTCTTCTTCACCTCCTCGGCCCTGATGCCCTACGACGTGATGCCGGCCTGGCTCGCGACCATCGCCCGGGTGAACCCGGTCTCGTTCGCGATCGACCTGATCCGCTCGTTCGCGGCGCCGCCCGTCGCATGGACGAGCCTCCTCGGCCTCGTCGTGATCGCATGCCTGATGGTCGCGGTCTCATCGTTCCTCTTCCGGCGGGTCACGGTCTGAGGGGATGCTGGGGAGCGGCGGAATTCCCCGGACCGATCGTTTATCGGCTCCGACGCCCGATATCCTGCCGTGATCCCGTACCGGACCTGGGGAGAGGCGCCGTATACGGTCGCCCTCGCCCACGGGGGCCCAGGCGCACCCGGCGAGATGGGCCCGGTCGCCCGGGAGCTCTCGGCGACGCGGGGCATCTTCGAGCCGTTCCAGGCGTCGACTTCGGTCCCGGGACAGGTCGACGAGCTCGCGGGGCAGCTCCTGGAGCACGCGTCCCTCCCCGTGGTCCTGGTCGGGTATTCGTGGGGTGCGATGCTCGGCCTCCTCGTCGCCGCAGCGCACCCCTCCTCTGTGAGGAGACTGGTGCTGATCGGATCGGGGCCGCTCGATCCGACGTACGCCGACGGCATCATGGCGACCCGCCTCGAGCGGCTCGCACCTCAGGACCGGGACGAGCTCCTCCTCCTTCAGGAGGCACTGGGCGACCCGTCGGAGCTCCCCCTCCCCGCAGATCTCGCCCGATACGGCGACCTGATCGCTCTGGCGGACTCCATCGACCCGATTGCGACGGAACCCCTTGGCTTTGCCCCTCAGGTTGCGGTTCATCGGCGGGTCTGGGACGAGGCAGCGGCCCTGCGAGCCTCGGGATACTTCATCGAACAGGCCCGATCGATCGCCTGTCCGGTGGTGGTGGTCCACGGGGCGTCCGATCCCCACCCGGTCCAGGGGGTGGTCGGGCCGCTGGAAACCGCCGGCCTCTCTCCGCGCGTCCACATCCTTCCGGTATGCGGGCATACCCCATGGATCGAACGGCAGGCACGCGACGCTTTCTTCGCGCTGCTGCGGAGCGAGATCACGGAGCCCGGCCGACTGTGACGGACCCCCGGGGTGCCGGTTCCCCCTCGCCCTGCCGTCCGTACCGCTCGGCAATAAGGCCCCCCCCCGCCGATCCCCGGGCGGCAGTCGGTCAGCAGCGGGGAGAGGGGGAGCCGCGGCTCCCGGTCCCCCTCCTTCCCCAGGGGCAGACCGCGACACAGATGCCGCACGCGGCGGGCTCGCCGGCCTCCTCGAGCGCACGATAGTGCCGGTCGCAGGCAGCGGCGTCGAAGCGGACCTCCCGGGGCTCGTCGGGAGCGAACGGCCGACCCGAAAAGGCCCCGATCGGGCAGGCGTCGACGCAGGCCCGGCACTCGCCGCAGCGGGGCTCCGACGGCCCCCCCGTCGGGGCGAGCGGGGCGTCGGTCAGCACGGTGATCCACCGGACCCGGGGCCCTCGGCCCGGCGTCACGAGGAGGCAGCTTCGACCGATCCAGCCGAGGCCGGCGAGGTGCGCCGCGAGCTTGTGCGAGACCGGGCCCGCGATCCCGGCATCGTCCGTGCGGAGGGAGGCCGGCACGGGCAGGGCACGGTAGCCGGCCCGCTCCAGGCAGCCCGCCGCGAGCAGAGCACATTGGTCGAGGATCGCATTCACAACCGTATGGGTATGGTAGCGATAGAGGGCATCCCTCGTTCGATCCCGCGACTCGCTGAGATGATCGACGAGGGCGTCCGAAAGCCCGATCCCGAGCGAGACTGCCCGGGGATAGCCGGCGAGGGACGGGCCGCCCTGCGCGAGGATGACGTCGCCGACCTCCGTGAGATCGGCGACGCCGAAGAAGTCGGCGCCGCAGGCCTCGGCGACGGTCCGCACCTGTTCGATGAGCTCCATGGGACTCCGCCGAGAGATGGATCGGCGACGGTGATGAAGTTCATGTGGCGCCCTGCAGAACGGATGGCCGGACCGGCCCCGGGATCGGCTGAGGATCGCTCTTCTGCACCCTGTTCCCGAAGGTTGATGTCACCGGTAGGAATCGCGCTCCCGCTCGAACCGTGATGTCGGTCGTCCTGCAGGTCTGCCGCAGCGCAAGACCCTGTCGACTGCTGAGGGAAAAAGAGGGTTACATCCCCGGCATGCCGGGGGCTCTGGTCTGGGTGACCATCATGTCGTCGACCCGGATCAGGAGAATCGCGGTCTCGGCGCCCGACTGGATCGCCTGGCGCTTGACTCGCGCTGGCTCGATCACGCCGGCGTCGAACATGTTGACGACCTCGCCTGAGAAGACGTTCAGGCCCATGTGCTTGCCGCCCTTTGCGTGGGCCGTGCGGAGGTCGACGAGCTTGTCGAGGGGGTTGAAGCCCGAGTTCTCGGCGAGCGTCAGGGGGACACCCTCGAACGCGGTCGCGAACGCGTCGATGGCGAGCTGGACCCGGCCGCCGACCGAGGCCGCGTAGTCACGGAGACGGAGCGAGAGCTCGATCTCGACCGCGCCGCCGCCGACCACGAAGGTGCCGTCCTCCATCGCGTCCGCGACGACCGAGGTTCCGTCCACGACGGCCCGCTCGAGCTCGTCGATCAGGTAGTCGGTCGACCCGCGGAGCAGGATCGTGATCGCCTTCGGGTTCTGGCAGCCCGAGAAGGTCATGAGCTCGGCGTCGTCGGCCTCCTGGACGAGCGCGCAGAAGCCGAGGTCGTCGGGCGAGAGGTCCGTGACCTTGTTCACGATCTGGGCCGAGAGCGCCCGGGCCGCGTACTTCAGGTCCTTCTCCTTGACGTCCTGGAGCGCGAGCACGCCGGCCTTCGCGAGGTAGTACTGGACCGCGTCCGAGATCCCCTTCTGGCAGAGGAGGACGTTCGCGCCCGAGGCGACGATCGTGTCCGCGAGCTGCTTGAGCGCCTCGCGCTCCTGGGCGCCGAACGCGCTGAGCTGGTCGGCCGTGCTGATCTTGATCTTGGCCTTGACCTGGGTCTTGGTGATCTCGAGCGCCTGGGCGACGAGCGCGATCTTCGCGTTCTCGACCTTCTTCGGCATCGACTCGGAGGCCCGCTTCTTGTCGATCACGATCCCCTTGATCAGGGCCGCGTCATCGATCGCCTCGCCCTTCTGCTTCTTGATCATGATGTCGTCGCGGTCGATGATGAACCCACCATCCTTCTGCTCCGCGATGGTCATGACTGCGTCCACGACGATCCCGTTCAGCTTCTCCTTGACCTGCTCGATCGACTTGCCGGTCATGGAGGTGTCGGCGATCTTGATGAGGGTCTCGCGGTCGGTGGGCTCGATCCGGATCGAGTTCTCCTCGACGATCTCGAGGGCCTTGTTCATGCCCATCGTGTAGCCGTTCGCGATCACGGTCGGGTGGACCATCTTCGCGAGCATCAGCTCGGCCTGCTCCATCAGCGCGCCGACGAGGATGCAGGCGGTCGTGGTGCCGTCGCCGACCTCGTCGTCCTGGGTCTCCGCGACCTCGATCACCATCTTGGCGCCGGGGTGCTGCACCGACATCTCGTGGAGGATCGTGGCCCCGTCGTTCGTGATCACGACGTCGCCGGTCGACGAGACCAGCATCTTGTCCATGCCGCGCGGACCGAGCGTGGTCCGGACGGCAGCCGCGATCGCCTTTGCGGCTGCGATATTCGAGCGCTGGGCCTCCTGGCCGCGGGTTCGCTCGACGTTATCCTTGAGAATGATGATCGGCTGTCCTGAAAGCACGGGTATAACCTCCCTGTAGGGTAAGAGTGCTAAAAATGTGATTTGTTGTTCTATATATTCTTTCCTGGTCCGTCAGTCGATCCGCGAGACGCGGAAGACCGAGTAGACCGGGACGCCGTCGACCTCTTTGAGGCCGCGCTTGTCAAAGAGCACCCAGATCGCGAGCGGGGTCGCCTTGTGCCGGCGCAGATGGTCGACGACCTCGTGCATGGTCTTGCCGCTCGTGATCACGTCGTCGACGATGATGCAGCGTTCGCCCGCGATCGCGGAGAAGTTCCCCGACATCGAGCCCGTCGGCTTCTCCGAGGTCGACTGCTTGGCCGGGTGATAGATCGCGAGCTTGACCTGTTCGGTCTGGGCGATCAGGGTCGCGATCGGGATCCCCGAGATCGCGATCCCGACGATCACGACGTTCCCGAGGCTCGCCGAGAAGGTCTTCTCCCCGGGTTTTGGCGCGGTCGCACAGTGGTAGCGGTGGAGCATCAGGCGCGCGACGTCGTCGAGCAGGAGCGCGTTGGAGGAGACCACGGTCCAGTCGATCGAGACGTCCTTCGGCGCCACGTCGCCCTTCTTCTGGGTCAGGAGCCAGGTCACGGTCTCCATCGAGAGCGAGAGCTCGTCCGCGATCTGCCCGGGTGAGTGCCCCTCCGAGAGGAGGAGGCGAGCCTTTGCGATCAGCTCGTCGAGCGAGGTCATGGAAACAGAGTCCGTTACAGACTATTTAAGTATTGTCCGGGGGTCCGACGTCCGCCTGCCGGCCCGGCGGCGGAGATCAAAGACGCCCTGTCGATCCGTGGCCGCTATCGTCCTGCTCCGCCTCGCTTTCGCACTGGCGCGATCGCCGCGCCGCAGACCGGGCAGTCGCCCGGACCGTCCCCGTACCGCCCGCACCCGGCGCACCGATATCCACGCCGGCGGGGTGCGGCCCGCCTCTGCGCGATCGGTCGGCAGGCGACCCCGAGCCTCCGGGCCGTGTTCTGGAGCGCGAAGTCGTCCGTGACCAGGGTCGCGCCGTGTTCGTGGGCGAGCGCGAGGACCTCGCGGTCGGTCGACGAGACCCGGTCTGCATCGCCCGCGGCCACGGCGGCCCCCGCGACCGCATCGAGCGATGCGGCGGCCGGCCCGAGGACCCGGAGGCCCCGTTCGAGCATGAGCTCGAGCCGGCAGCGGGCGGCCGCGTCGCGGACTTCGTCCGCGGCCGACGGCGTGGTCAGGAGCCGGTCGTCGGGACCGAAGCCCGCGAGGAGGGCCTCGCCCCCGGCGAAGAACGCCGATGCGTCGAGCACCAGGATCATGCGGTGAATCGCTCCCCGCCGCCCGGCGCGGGCCCGTGCTCGATCTCGTGCCCGAACTCCCCGAGGAGCCAGATGAGGGTGGCCGCGTGCCGGCTGCAGGCGGTCGCCGTGAACTCCCCGCCGTACCGGGCGAGGTAGAGCAGGAGCTGGTCGGCGAGGTGCCGGTCGACCTCGCCCGGGAGCCGGAGCTCGGCGAGGAGCGCGTCCGCGGCCGCCCGCCCGACCGCTTCGGCCGGATGGCCCCGCCGTCCCAGAGCGTTCCCGGCCCGAAGCCCGGCCCAGCAGCTGACCGACGACCCGGTCGACGGCCCTGTCCGGGGGTCGACCTCGGCCACGTCGAGCGGGCCGATCGCGGGCTCGAGGGCTGCCCGCGCCGCGGCCAGCTGCCGCTCGACCACGTGGGCCGGCAGGTTCGCGGCGGCCGAGACCACGCCCGAGCCGAGCTCGACCCGGTCGGCCGCGATCGGCAGGAGCCGGCCCGGCTCGACCGCGACCCGGACCTCGCCCCCGCCGCGGGGGACGTATCCCCTCTGCCGGAGCTCGAGCCCGACCTCTGCTCCGTGCCCCCGGAGCACGGGGAGGACGACCCGGTCCACGAAGTCGATCGTCGGGCCGAGCGGAACCTCGGTCCCGCCGACCACGGTGATCGCCCCGCCCGCCTCGAGCGCGACCGGGAGCCAGGCCTGGAGCACGAGCGCGATGCCGCCCGCGGTCCCGATCTCGATCCGCTGGTCGACGCGCCGAAGCGGACCCGGACGAAAGACGAGCCGGTCCGAACCGCGCTCGAGCCCCTCGACCGCGGCATCGCAGCAGCCCGCGACCGCCCGGACGGCCGCGACGTGCTGGGGGTGGAGCCCCGGCGCCTCCCGGCCGGCCCGGATATGGTCGATCGTCACGGGCTCGCCTCCGAGCGCCGCGAGCGCGACCGCGGTCCGGACGAGCTGGCCGCCCCCCTCCAGGTGCGCGCCGTCGATGAGCCGCATCACCGGAGCGCGGTGGCCACCCGGTCCGCGGCCGTGATGCACGAGTTGGCCCGCTCGATCGTGTCCGAACAGACGACCTCGTCGACCCCGGCCGCCGCGAGGTGGAGGAGGGCGCCGCCCGCGAAGACCCCGTGGACGCAGGCGGCCCGGACCACGGTCGCGCCCTGGTCCAGGAGCATTCGCGCCGCGGTCGCCAGCGTTCCGCCCGTCGAGATGATGTCGTCGACGATCACGACCTCGCGTCCCTCGGCCGGGAGCGACTTCGGCCGGATCATGACCCGTTCCCCCGAGAGCCGGGTCTTGTCGAGGTAGTCGTGGTCGAACCCTCCAACGCCGGCCACCTCGGCTGCGAACTGTGCGGCTCCGTCATCGGGCGAGAGGACGAGTGGATCGTTCCCGTTGCGCTCTGCGACCCACGCCCCTACCTGGGGGGCGATCGAGATGTTCTCGGCCGGCGCCCGGAAGTGCGCGAGCACGGACGGGTCGTGAAGGTTCACGGTGAGAACCCGGTCGACCCCGCCCGAGACCGCCCGCGCGATCGCCCTGGCCGAGAGCGGCTCGCCAGGGCGGAAGCGCCGGTCCTGACGCGCGTAGGCCATGTACGGCAGGACCAGCGTGTTCTGCGACTCGTCGCAGGCGTCGACCAGGAGCAGGAGCTCCACGAGCGCGTCCGCATCGTTCACGGCCGCAACGATCACGGTCTCGTCATCGGTCGGACCCCGGACGAGCGAGCACTCTCCGTCGGGAAATCGCGAATACTTCACATCTATTGTATCTACCCCGAGCCGGCCCGCAAGCCGTGCGCCGAGGACCTGCGAGGCCTGCGTGCATACAATCTTCATCTCCGCCACATCCCTGAGCTGAAAGTACTTAAACGATCGGCCCGAAAAAATATAAATCAACCAGGGGTCGAGAGGTCACCATCACAATGGAATCAGCAATTGAACCGGTCTCCACGCAGGACGACACGCTCTTTGACGACGTTGACGTAGACACGTCCTCCGAGATCGAGGTCCCCCCGCGCCTGGTCGATCAGGTGATCGGCCAGGAACACGCGGTCGAGGTGATCAAGAAGGCCGCGATCCAGCGGCGGCACGTCATGATGATCGGCAGCCCCGGCACGGGGAAGTCGATGCTCGCAAAGGCGATGTCCGAGCTTCTGCCAAAGGAGGAGATCCAGGACATCATGGTCTACCCGAACGGGGAGGACTCCAACAACCCGATCGTTCGGACGGTCCCGTCGGGACGAGCCAAGCAGATCGTCGGGGCCCACAAGGCCGAGGCCCACAAGAAGATCCAGTTCCGAAACACGCTCCTGATGCTCCTCCTGATCGGGATCATCGGATACTCGTTCATCACGTTCCAGTGGCTGATGGGCATCATCGCGGCGGCCTTCGTCTTCATGGCCCTCCGGTATTCGACGCCGAAGGAGGAGGCGCTCGTGCCCAAGCTGCTCGTGAGCCACGACCCGTCGGCCATCGCTCCGTTCATCGACGCGACCGGGGCCCAGGCCGGCTCGCTCCTCGGCGACGTCCGGCACGACCCGTTCCAGTCGGGCGGGCTCGAGACGCCGGCCCACGACCGGGTCGAGTCGGGCGCGATCCACCGTGCGCACGGCGGCGTCCTCTTCATCGACGAGATCAATACGCTCACCCCGCACTCGCAGCAGAACCTCCTGACCGCGCTCCAGGAGGGCGAGTTTCCGATCACGGGCCAGTCCGAGCGCTCGTCCGGTGCCATGGTCCGGACCGAGCCCGTGCCCTGCAAGTTCGTGATGATCGCGGCCGGCAACCTGGACGCGATCCAGGGGATGCACCCTGCGCTCCGCTCGCGGATTCGCGGATACGGGTACGAGGTCTACATGCGCGAGACCATGGAGGACACGCCCGAGAACCGGCAGAAGTTCGTCCGGTTCATCGCCCAGGAGGTCAAGAACGACGGGAAGATCCCGCACTTCGACGCCTCGGCCATTCGCGAGGTCCTTCGCGAGGCCCGGCGGCGGTCGATGAGGAAGGGCCACCTGACTCTGAAACTCCGGGACATGGGCGGCCTGATCCGGGTCGCGGGCGACCTCGCCCGGCAGGAGGGAGCCGAGCTGACCACGTCAGCGCACGTGATCGCGGCGAAGGAGACGGCCCGGTCGGTCGAGGAGCAGATCTCGGACGACTACATCCGCCGGATGCGCGACTACGACCTCTCGGTCGTGCAGGGCACGGCCGTCGGCCGGGTCAACGGCCTCGCGGTCGTCGGCTCGGACTCGGGGTCCGTTCTCCCGATCATGGCCGAGGTGACCCCGGCCCAGTCCACCTCGGGCGGAACCGTGATCGCGACCGGGATGCTCAAAGAGATCGCACAGGAGTCGATCAAGAACGTCTCGGCGATCATCAAGAAGTTCACGGGGACGGACATCAAGAACGTCGACATCCACGTCCAGTTCATCGGGACGTACCAGGGCGTCGAGGGAGACTCGGCCTCGATCTCGGTCGCGACGGCCGTGATCTCGGCGATCGAGGGGATCCCCGTCCGGCAGGACGTCGCGATGACGGGGTCACTCTCGGTCCGCGGCGACGTGCTCCCCGTCGGGGGCGTCACCTACAAGATCGAGGCGGCCGCGAAGGCCGGCATCCACACGGTCCTGATCCCGGCCTCGAACATGGACGACGTGATGATCGAGGAGCGGTACCGCGAGGGTATCCGGGTGATCCCGGTCTCGCGGATCGACGAGGTGCTGAAGTACGCGCTCGTCCCGCGCGACGAGGCAGGCTTCCTCTCGAAGGTGAAGAAGATGGCCGAGAAGTCGGCCGCGACCCTCCACCCCGGGCCGGTGACGCCGACCCTTGCCTGAGATGTATCGCTACTACGATGTCCGCCACGTGGCGGGCGAATCAACCAACGTCGATATCGACAACGGGGTCGTGGAGTCCGCGACCACCTCTCTCTTCGACCGCGCCGTGGTCCGGGTCCTCGGGCCGTCGGGCTGGGGCGTGGTCTCGGTCGACAACTACCGGGAGCGCGAGCTCGAGCGGTTCATCGGCGAGGCCCTCGCGCTGGCTGGGCTGACCGGCGAGGCGGTCGAGCTCGCCGAGGCCCCGCACCGGGTGCTCCCCGTGCCGGCGCCGTCGGACGACCCGCGCCAGTACGGGCTCGAGGAGAAGACCCGGCTGCTGGCCGACGTCGAGGAGGCCGCGAAGGGCTCCGGAGTCCGGAACACCCGCGCGGTCTACACCGAGCGGCACGAGACGATCCGGTTCGCGAGCTCGGAGGGCGTCGAGTACGCCTACGACCTCGGCCGGTCGGGGTACAGCATCCTCGCCGTGGCCGAGCAGAACGGCGTGGTCCAGATGGGGTACGAGCGGCGCCACGCCGTGAACGGCTTTCCCCTCCGGACCGGTACTGCCTGCGGCCAGAAGGCCCGGGAGACAGCGATCGCGCTCCTCGAGGCGAAGGCCGCGAAGGGCGGGCGGATGCGGGTCGTGCTCGACCCCGAGCTCGCGGGCGTCTTCGCCCACGAGGCGGTCGGGCACGCCTCCGAAGGCGACCTGATCCACGAGGGCAACTCGGTCCTCGCCGGCCGGATCGGCGAGCGGATCGGCGGCCCCGGTCTCACGATCGTCGACGACCCGTCCCTCCCCGAGTTCGGCTTCGACCCGGTCGACGCCGAGGGCGTGGCGACCCAGCGGACCGAGCTCGTCAGAGACGGCGTGATCAACGCATACATGCACACGCGCGAGACCCTTGCGTCGGTCGGAAACGGCCTCGCGGGGCACGCGCGGGGCATGCCGGGCGAGGTCCCGCTCGTTCGGATGTCGAACACCTTCATCGAGAACGGCGACTCCTCCTACGACGAGTGCCTGGCCGAATGCGGAACCGGCATCCTCCTGATCGGTTCGCGGGGCGGCCAGGTCGACCCCGGGCGGGGGATGTTCCAGTTCAACGCTGAGTTCGGGTACCTGGTCGAGGACGGGGCGCTCGGCGGCATGGTCCGCGACGTCTCGCTCTCGGGCGAGATCCTGGGCACGCTCCACGAGATCGCGCTGATCGGAGACGACCGGCACATGCACCAGGGGTACTGCGGCAAGGGCGGGCAGGCCGTCGCGGTCGGAGACGGCGCCCCGCACATTCTCCTCTCGAACGCGGTGGTGGGTGGCAGTGGACACGATTGACGCAATCCTGAAGGCGGCCTTGAGCCGCGCGGCCGAGGCCGAGGTCTACCTCTCGACCGGCGAATCGATCAGCGCCGAGCTCTCGCGTGACCGTGTCCGGATCGGTCAGGCCGGGTACTCGACCGGCCTTGGGATCCGGGTCTTTGGGGACGGGCGGGTCGGGGCCTCGTCGACGAACGACCTCTCGCGCTGGGAGGCCTGTCTCGAGGCGGCGCTCACGGCCATGCGCCTGGCCGATCCACAGCCCTGGGAGGGGCTGCCCGGCCCGGTCGCCCTCCCCGCGGACCCGCTCGCCTTCGATTCGAGCGTGACGCTTGCGCCCGGCACGGTCGCGGGCCTGCTGGAGTCGATGCAGTCGGGCGCCGCCGCCCACGCCGAGGCGGCCGTGACGGCCGGCTCGGCCGGGCTCTCGCGCTCGAAGGTCGAGGTCGCGAACACTCACGGGCTCCGGTACGCGGACGAGGAGACACACGCCTCCTGCTCGATCGAGGCGATCGCCGGAACCTCGACCGGGTACGAGTTCGCCTCGAGCCACGGGCTCGACCTCGATCCCTCATGGGTCGGCGAGCAGGCTGCGTTCTTCGCGGCCCACGGGGTCGGGGGCGAACCGCTCACGCCGGGCACCTACGACCTCGTCCTCTCGCCGCTCGCGCTCGCCGAACTCCTCGAGGCCGTCCTGATCCCGGCGCTCGTCGGCCGCAACGTCCACGCGGGCCGTTCGCGTCTCGCGGGCCGGATCGGCGAGCGGATTGCGGACGAACGGCTCTCGCTCTACGACGATCCGCACCGGCGGATGGGCCCCGGCGCCGCCTGGTTCGACGCCGAGGGCGTCCCGACGCGCCGGCTGGACCTGATCCGCAACGGGGTGCTCGAGGGCTTCGCCTACGACCTCCGGACCGCGTATCGCTACGGGGCCGCCACGACCGGCTCGGCCGTCCGGGGCGGGTACGGCGGTGCCCCTTCGATCGGGTTCCACACCATCGTGCTCGAGGGCCCGGTCGCCGACGTGATGGCCGAGCCGGCCGTCTACGTCCGATCGGTGGTCGGGGCGCACACGGCCAACACGATCACGGGCGACTTCTCGGTCGAGGTCTCGAACCCGTCGATGATCGAGGGCGGCGCTTTCACGACCCCGGTCAGGACTGCGATGTGGGGCGGCAACGTCTTCGACCTCCTCTCCGCGATCGAGGGGGTCTCTGCCGAGACGCGGAACATCGGCGAGATGGTCCTGCCTGCGCTCCGCGTGGCCGGCCAGCCCCTGGTGGGGTGAGCCCGTGCTCGCGGTCGTCTTCACGATCCTCGCGGCCTTCGCGGTCGCGGCCGTCCTCTACTTCGTGCTGAAGCGCTCGACCGCGCTCCTCCTCAACTCGGTCGTGGGCGTGCTGATCCTCTTCGGCCTCGACTGGCTCCACATCCTGCCGACCCCGGGCGTGCCGATCACGCTTGGGGCCGTGCTGGTCTGTGCGTTCGGCGGCCTGCCCGGCGTGCTCGCCCTCGTCGGCCTCCACTTCCTCGGGCTCCACGTCTGAGGATACCCTCGTAACGGGAGTCCCCTTTTTTTGCACCGTGGCGATAGCATCGGGCATTCAGAGCCCGGTTGAACTATATGCCCGGAGAGCGAGGTGCTGGTATGATTTGGGAGATCCTCGGACTCATCCTGGCCATCATCGTGGTGGCCGTCCTCTTCAAGGTGTTCCGGAACATCGTGGGCCTGGTCGTGAACGCTGTGATCGGCGTGGTGATCCTCTGGCTTCTGAACCTCCTCCTCACGCCACCGGTCGCGATCAACATCTGGTCGATCCTGATCTCGGCGATCGGAGGGATCGCAGGCGTGATCATCGTGATCGTGCTCCACTTCCTTGGTATCGCGTTCTGATCCTACTCTCTATCGATCGTTTTCGTTGGCGCCCTGACAACGAGCGTGTCCGATTCGAAGAGATCGGAAGTATTAGACGAGTCGAGAACCACCTACACTCATGACGCTTCCACGGAACGCGGTCGAATGGGCTGTGCTCGCCCTCTTCGTCCTCGGCAGCCTCGCGGCCGGCTTCCTCGGCTCGGTCGCGACCGCCCCGAACATCCCGACCTGGTATGCCGGGCTCGCGAAACCCCCCCTGAACCCGCCGAGCTGGCTCTTCGCCCCGGTCTGGACCCTCCTCTACGTCCTGATGGGCACGGCCGGCTTTCTCGTCTGGCAGCGCCGCGACCATCCGGCTGCGAAGACCGGCCTCGTGCTCTTCGGGGTCCAGCTCGGGCTGAACCTCGCCTGGTCCTGGGTCTTCTTTGCGTTCCATGCGCTCGGGCTCGCGTTCGTCGTGATCGCTGCCCTCTGGCTCTCGATCCTCGGGACGATCGAGCGATTCTACCGCGTCCACCCGCTCGCCGCGTACCTGCTCGTCCCGTACATCGCCTGGACGACCTTTGCCGCATATCTGAACGGGGCGATCTGGTATCTGAACCCGGAGTGGCGGTGAAGACCCGCCCACCCCGTTCTAAAAGAGGTTCGCCTGCGAGTAGACGTTGATCCGGTCGTTCGCGATCTCGTACGGCTTGATCTCGCGCGAGTGAGCCGAGCTGCGCATCTTGACCACCTCGAGCGCGAGGCGGACCCGCGTCTGCTCGTCCGACCGGATGTACCGGAGCAGGATCACCGTGTCGACCAGGTACTCGATCAGGTTGTGCCGGCTCGAGAACTGGTTGTTCTTGTCCGTCTCGGAGGTCATCAGCATCGTGCACCGCTGGTCCCGGAGCATCTCCACAAACCGGAACATCTCGTACCGCCGGGCCGCGTCCGACTCGAAGAGGTCCTCGAAGAGCGAGATCGGGTCGAAGACGAGTCGGCTCGCCGAGAACTTCCTGATCAGCGGCGGCAGCTCGTTCCGGATGCTGTTGATCGAGAGGTTGAAGTTGGTGGGATCGAGCTTCAGCACGAAGAACGAGGTATTCCGGTACTGCTCGATCGGCCAGCCCTTCTCGGTCAAGTACCGGACGATCGACTCCTCCGACTCCTCGAGCGAGATGTAGATCGCGGTCTCGCCCCGGGCAAGTCCCTCCCAGATGAAATGGAGCGCGAACGTGGTCTTACCCGTGCCGTAGGTCCCCACGATTGCGGCGATCGTGCCCCGGACGAGCCCGCCCGAGAGCATCTCGTCGAGCCCCTCGATTCCCATCCTGACTCGTTCGACCCTGTCGTCGGTCGGCATTTCACACCACCTTTAGATGATCAACCGGATATTGTTTACCTCGAAGCCGAGGGTCGGCGAGATCTTGATCGAGAACTTGACGAGGTCGTTCTCCTCGAGGTGGGTCATGACCCCGCGGAACTTCTCGAAGAACATCACCCGCTGTCGCCGGGCTGCGATCGACTCCTCCCACCGGAAGAGGATCACCGAGTCCGCGATGTCTGCGATCTCCTGGATCCGGGCCCGGTCGATGATCCCCTGCGTCATCAGCAGGTAGATCGTCGAGTTCCACCGCTTCGTCACCCGCTGGAGTCCGCGAAGGTACGCGGCCAGCTCCTTCCAGTCGGCCGGCTCGGAGTACGAGACCGCCAGGTCGGTCAGGGAGTCGAGGATGATCAGGGAGCGCTCGGGCACGGTCTCGAGCACGGACGAGAGCTGCACGAGCGTCGACTTGTGCTCCGAGCGGCGCTTCAGGCGCGTGATCAGGTCCTCGGACGTGTACCACTCGCCCGGCACGGTCGAGGTGTCGAAGTACTGCTCCGAGAGGTCGTTGAACCGGACGTACTCGGCGTCGAGCTCACGTGCGAGCGACGCGTCGAACGAGAGCGCGACCTCACGCTTGACGTCCTCCTTCATCTTCGTGAACGTGACGTACCGGATCTCCGAGGGCAGGGCCGGGTTCTCCGGGTCGCGCCGGCGGAGCATCGCGAGGTTGATCAGCGAGGTGTAGACGAACTCGAACGAGCCGGCGCCGATATCGCCGAGAAGGAGCATGATCGAACCCGGCGGCACCCCCCCTTCCATCACCGGGTCGAATGACCCGATCCCTGTTGGCATCCGCTTCGGGAGGGTCTCTATGGAGTCCACTGCATGATAGTTACCGCGGATGCGAGAATAAAGGTTGTGACCGGGCTCCGGGTAAAACCGTCTCCCTGTATATTCTGCGGCGAATAGGGGGGGTTAAAGTAGCTCGAACAATAGACGTCACAATGACGGAGGGGCATGCTCCAAGCACGCCCTTCACGGTGGCGGGGGGTCTGAATCAAGGTGGAGTTTCCGCGCCTGCGGAGAAAGAAGGCAGAGGAGCCGCGCGTAATGACTCCGCCGCCCGATGCCCGGCCCATGGCCACGCCGAAGGAGCGGGGCCGGCTGCTCGCACGAAAGAAGCCCGAGGCCACGCTGATCGAGTACGATCCGGGCATCCACGGTTCGCTCGTCGACCGCGAGCTGCCCGAGGAGTACAACCTGATCGAGCAGTACTGGGTCGATGAGGGCTGCTCGCAGGTGAATATCGTCTACAACCGGCGGACCAAGCAGGAGGAGTACATCCTCTACGAGCCGACCCTCACCCCGTTCGAGTACGAACTGATCGAACGGGTCTTCGAGGACCTCCGCGACGTCCTGATCCTGACCGACGCCGAGGTCGACGAGGACAAGCGGGTCCTGCTCTTCCGGAAGATGGAGGGGCTCTTCGAGGAGTACGGGATCAAACTCGAGCTGATCCCGCTCTTCAAGCTCCGGTATTTCCTGATCCGGAACTTCATCGGCTGGTCGCGGCTCGATCCCGTGATGAAGGACCCGAACATCGAGGACATCTCCTGCGACGGCAACGAGGTCCCGCTCTTCCTCTATCACCGTACCCACCGGAACATCCGGACCAACATCCGGTTCGAGGAGGAGGCCCTGATCTCGCTCGCGATCAAACTCGCGCAGCGGAGCGGCAAGCACGTCTCGATCGGCAGTCCCATGATCGACGCGACCCTTCCCGACGGCTCGCGCCTCCAGCTCTCCCTCGGCAAGGAGGTGACGAGCCGCGGGACCTCGTTCACGATCCGGAAGTTCCGCGAAGAGCCGTTCACCCCGATCGAGCTGATGGAGTACCACACCTTCAGCCCCGAGGCGCTCGTCTACTTCTGGTTCGCGATCGAGAACAACAAGTCCCTCATCTTCATCGGCGGCACGGCCTCGGGCAAGACCACCTCCCTCAACGCGGTCTCGCTCTTCATCACCCCGCTCGCCAAGGTCGTCTCGATCGAGGACACGCGCGAGATCACGCTCTACCACGACAACTGGATCGCCTCGGTGACGCGCGAGACGACGGCCGAGGCCTCGGCCACGATCGACATGTTCGCCCTGCTCAAGTCGGCGATGCGGCAGCGGCCCGAGTACATCCTCGTCGGCGAGGTCCGGGGCCACGAGGCCCAGACCCTCTTCCAGGCCATGAACACGGGGCACACGACCTTCTCGACCATGCACGCGGGCTCGGTCGACGCCGCGATCCACCGGCTCGAGTCCGAGCCCCTGAACGTGCCGCGGAACATGCTCCAGGCCCTGAACATCATCTCTATCCAGGCCCTGATCTACCAGGGGACGGCGCGGGTCCGGCGCTGTCAGGAGGTCGTCGAGGTGATCGGGATCGATCCGTCGACGGGCAACCTTCGGGTCAACAACGTCTTCACCTACGATGCGGTCCGCGACCAGCTCAACTACACGGGTCGGTCGCAGGTCTTCGCCTCGATCACCGAGCGGCGGGGCTGGACCCGTGAGAAGCTCGACGAGGAGATCGCGGTCCGGAAACGCCTCCTGATCGCGATGCACGCACAGCGGATCCGCGACTACCGGTCGGTCACCCAGATCTTCCAGTCCTATTACATCGATCCCTCCAGCGTGATGGAGCATATCGACGACCTGCGGCAGGCGATCGTGTGATCCTCGGGCGCCAGGTCCAGGCCTGGGTCGCGAGGGACCCGGCCCGGTTTCAGCGACTGAACGCGGACCTGATCTCGACCCGCTCAGGGGTCACGGTCGAGCGGTATCTCTCGACCGCGATCATCGCCTCGATCGCGGTCGCGTTCGTCTTCCTCGTGGTCGGGTTCATCGTGACCGGGGTCGTGGTCGCGTTCACCGAGGCCAAGGGGACCTCGTTCGCGAATCCGACCGGGTTCCACCTGCCATACGCGCTGGGCCCGATCCCGATGGCCCTGGTCACGCAGGCGGTCGGGGCGCTGATCGGGGGCCTGATCGCAGCCTCGATCACCTACATGATCGCACTCCAGTGGCCTGCGATCACCAAGGGGACCCGCGCCTCGAAGATCAACATGACCCTTCACAACGCGGTCGCGTACATGTATGCGATGCGGAAGGGGGGCGCCGAGCTCCTGCCGATCTTCCGGTCGCTCTCGGAGAACGCGAACATCTATGGCGAGGTCGCGCTCGAGTTCCGCCAGATCATCCGCGACGCCGACTTCTTCGGCCTCGACGTGGTCTCGGCGATCCGGCAGCTCCACATGACCACGCCCTCGAACAAGCTGAAGGACTTTCTCCAGGACATCCTCTCGGTGATCGAGTCGGGCGGCGACATGACCAACTTCCTCGATGGACGGGTCCACCTCTTCCAGGAGGAGGCGCGGTACGAGCAGAAGAACTTCCTCAGCTTTCTCGCCCTCGTGGCCGAGTCGTACGTGACCCTCTTCGTCGCGGGCCCGCTCTTTCTGATCATCATCATGGTCGTGATGGGGATGATGGGGGGCAGCGCCGTGCTCCAGCTCTCGGCGGTCGTCTACCTGATGCTCCCGGTCGGGACCACGATCTTCATGGTGATGATCGACCTCGTCTCGCTCAAGACCGAGATGGTCACCCGGTCCGGCCGGAAGAAGGAGCTCAGCGAGTTCTCGGACGTCACGGTCCTCCCGGTCGGCGGCGAGGAGTCCCTCTTTGCCAAGCTCACCAGGTACGACCAGTCCATGGGCGTCCGGAACTTCCTCCGCGACCCGCTCAAGGCCTTCACCTCCAAGCCGATCCGGGTCCTGATCCTGACGATCCCGCTCGGGCTCGGGTACTGCCTCTTTACGGTCTCGCAGATCCAGTGGATCGGGAATATCGAGGCCTATGTCGGGGCGATCGACGACCACATCGTGATCGGCCTGCTGATCATCCTGCTTCCGTTCGCCGTCTTCTACGAAGTCTGGCAGCGCAGGCTCTCCGGGATCGAGTCCTCGATCCCGGAGTTTCTCGACCGGATGGCAGGGATCAATCAGGTCGGCCTGACCGTGGCCCAGGCGATCGCGATCATGATGAACGCGAACCTGGGCGTGCTCGCCCACGAGATCCGTCGGATCAACCGGGACATGGACTGGGGCGCGAACTTCTCCGAGGCCCTGGTCCGGTTCGAGGAGCGGGTCACGACCCCCATCATCGCCCGCATGGTCACCCTGATCACGAAGGCCACGGAGATGTCGAGCCAGATCAACGAGGTCCTGAAGATCGCGTCGTCCGACGCACGGATGTCGGACACGCTCAAGCGCGAGCGGCTCGCCGAGATGTTCATCTACGTCGCGATCGTCTACCTCTCGTTCGGCGTCTTCATCTTCGTGGTCGCGATCCTGAACAACCAGTTCCTGGTCCAGCTCGGCAAGATGAACACGGCCGGCCTGGCCCAGGGCGGACAGGCCTTCTCGGGCCTCGGGTCGATCCCGCTTCAACTGCTGCAGGTCCTGCTCTACCATGCCTGCCTCTTCCAGGGCTTCTTCTCGGGCCTGATCGCGGGCCAGATGGGCGAGTCCTCGATCCTCTCGGGGATCAAGCACGCCTGCATCATGCTGATCATCGCGCTCGTTGCGTTCAACACGGTCGCGTCCCCGCCGCTCTGACCGTCGAGCCGTGCCGATCGATGATCGGCGGGCGGGCCCGGCGATGTGATGTCTGTCACCCCTGAGCCGCCGCCTCTGGTGCCGGGACCCGCACTATTTACCGATTGCCACGGCTAATCCTGCACCATGAACACGGCCTTGCGCCACAGGGACCCCGGATGCGAGTGGTCCGCATGGAAGCGCCGACGCTGGACACGGTCGTGGCGTCTCCTCACCGTGATCGCCTGGACGGCGGTCTACTAACTCCCAGCAGGTCCACCTCCGCGACGAGCCGGGCCACACGCTCCCTGGGCTCGCGGCCACGGTCGCCATTATGGCGGGCCCGATCTGGTGGCTCTGCTGGCACCGCGGGCGTCCGCTCGCCGAGCTCGGCATCACGTCCAGCCGCTGGAAGCAGTGCCTGGCCATCAGCGCCGTCACGGGCGGGATCTTTCTCTGGATCGTCCTCGCTCATTTCGGCGGACTCGGGCCGGGCGCTCTCGTCCCCCACCTGCTCGCGAATGCCCTCGTCCTCTGGGAGCCGTCCTTTATCTTCGGCTGGCTCGGGCTTCAGTTCGGTCGAGCCTTGGGCCTCGTCCCCGGCATCGTCCTGGCCGGCGCCAGTCAGGGGCTCTATCATGTCGGCACCTGCCCAATCTCGATGGTCGTGACCTCCGCTCTCTTTGGAATGCTCTTCTGCGCGGTCTTTCGACTGACCGATAACCTTCTCGTCCTCTGGCCGCTCGCCTGGGCATCGACCTGCGCGATGGGCACGCTCATCGGAGGTCACCTCTTCTCATGGAGCGACATCGCGGCCTACGGCGCCGCGGTCGCCCTGCAGCTCCTGGTGGTCGTATGGACATGGCGCCGCCACGATCTCGGACCCGATGGAGACCCGTCGGCCGTCCCATCGGAGCGATCGTGACGATCCGGGCCGCGGCCGGACCGATATGATTATCCCGGTGAACGCCCGACCTCACGCACGGTGATGGATGGATGTGCACCGTAGGCGGACCCATGGACGTTGAGTACAACGAACGCGTGAAGGGGAAGAAGTACCGCTGCCGGGACTGCGGGGAGTCGTTCGAGGGCGTGGGCAAGCATCCTGTCTGCCCCTCGTGCCAGTCGGACACGGTCGACGCGATCTGACCCCCCCGATGTTCGCCCCCCTCGACGACGGCTACCTCGTGCTCGAGGCCCCTCCCTCTTTTCTCGTGGTCGGGCGGGCGCTCCGGCGCCTCCCGCTCTGCATCGAGACCGTCGAGGGCGAGGTCGTGCAGGGGCTCGCCCCCGACGACCTGGTCGCCGCGTCGGCCCCGGGCGGCGGTCCCCTGATGCCGGCCCTGATGCTGATCGAGCTCGTGCGCCGGTACGGGCAGCCGCTCGTGGTCCTGCCGAAGGGTCATCCGGGCTCGCGCCGGCTCTCGGTCGTGGTCTCGGCCGGCCCCGCGATCCGGATCGTGTGCGGGATCCAGCGGGGGACCCATCCCGAGCAGGACGTGCTCTGCGGTGCCGACGCGTTCGCCGGGCTCCGGCTCAGCGGAGTCGCGGGCGGGGTCGAGCTCGAGGGTGTGCCAGCAGGTCTCGAGATCCGCACCCTGCCGGCCCTGCCCCTGGAACCCTGAACGGGCCGTCATACAGCCCGAACAAAGAATACAAACAATTAATATGACGCTTTTCGCCATTTATACTGTGTAAGGAGGGTTGGATGAAGATAGAGGTGTTGCAGAGCATCAAGAAGACGGAGGACGAGTACAAGGCCGCGATCAGCCAGGCCGAGGCCGAAAGGAGAAAGAGCGTGCAGAACGCCGAGCTCGAGGCCGACAACCTGATCGCGAAGGCGACCATGAACGCCGAAGAGTATCGCAAGCGGAAGCTCGCAGAGGCCCACGCGGAGGCGGAACGCCGCCACGCCCAGATCATCAAGGACGGCGAGGCCCGGGCGGCCGAGCTCCGCGAGCGGGGCCGGCAGAACCTGGACGGCGCGGTGGCGCTTCTTGTCTCCAGGCTCAGGGGAGCCCTCGATGCCGGTGCCTGAGACGGGACGGTCCTGATGCTTGCGCCACGGCAGATGAGCCGGCTCCTGATCGCGGGCACGAAGGAGCAGATGGGCGCGGTGATCGCCGAGCTCTATCGTCACCGGCTCTTCCATATCGAGGACTTCGTCGGCCAGGAGGAGTATGCGGGCTTCAAGCTCGGCATGCCGCTTGCCGGCGCGACCGAAGCCTCGAACGATCTGATCACGATCCGGGCTGCGACGAACGCGTTCGGCGTTCAGACCGACGGCGCTCCGCACGGGCGCCCGGTCTCGGGCTCCGAGCTCCGGCGCCAGCTCCAGACCGAGCTGCCCGAGCTCGATGCCCAGGCCGACGAACTCGTGACTCGGCGGACGCGCCTCGAGACCCGGGCCAAGGACCTCGAGTCCCGGTCGGCCGAGCTCGAGCCGTTCGCGGCGCTGCCGATCGACCTCGACCTCTACCGGGGGTACGAGAGCATCGCGGTGCTTGCAGGCCATCTCCCGACCGACGTCGCGATCACGGCCCAGCACGAGAAGGCCTTCTTCGGGGACAAGAAGGGCGGATTCATCGCCGTCTTCACTCCGATAGCCGATCGCGAAGCGGTCGAACGCCAACTCCTCGACGCCGGGTTCTCGGCCGTCCGGATCCCGGACGAGACCGGGCCCGCGGCCGATGCGATCGCCCGGTATCGGGCCGAGCAGGCCTCGAGCGAGAAGGAGGTCGAGGGGATCAACCGCCAGCTCGGGAACCTGAAGGAGATCCACGCCTCGTTCCTGCTTGCAGCGGACGAACTCCTGACCACGGACGTCGAGCGCGCCGAGGCGCCGCTCAGGTTCGCGGTCACGGACCTCGCCTTCGTGGCCGAGGGCTGGGCCCCGACTTCCGAGGTGCCCGAGATCACGGCCGCCCTTGAGCGCGTGACCCAGGGCCGGATCCATGTCGAGGAGCTCGCGATCGACTACGATCACGACGCGGTCCCGGTGGAGTACAACAACCCGTCGTTCTCGCACCCGACCGAGCTCTTGATGGACGTCTACTCGCGGCCGAACTACCGCGAGGTCGATCCGACGCTCCTCGTCTCGATCGTCTTCCCGGTGTTCTTCGGGATCATCCTCGGGGATGTCGGGTACGGCCTGATCCTGCTCGCGCTCTCGTTCCTGCTCCGCAAGTACCTCGCTGGCGAGGCCGGCAAACTGCTGCTCGACAATCTCCGGAACGCATCGATCTCATCGACGATCTTCGGCCTGATCTACTCGGAGATCTTCGGCTTTGCCCTGCCCTGGAAGCCGCTCGTCTTCTCCCGTCACCTGAACATCGGCGGAGAGGCGCACGGTCACGGTCCGGATGCGGCCTCGATGCTGATCATCGCGATCTGGATCGGGATCCTGCACATCACGCTCGGCCGGCTCATCTCGGTGGTGAACCACTCGCGGATGGACCACGGCAGGCACCGGATCCAGGCCGTGATCGCCCAGCTGGGCTGGCTCGCCTTCATGTGGGGGCTGCTCATCGTGATCTGGTCCATGTTCCCGATCCCGTTCATGCCGAACCTCGGGGCCGTCGGAGGCCCGATCGTGCTCGGCCTGAACCTCGCGGGCGTCCTCGGCGCCGTCATGATCCTGCTCGGGGTCGTCGCGGTCGGCCAGGAAAATGCGCTCGAGCTCGTCGAGCTGCCCACGGTCGTGTCGCACGTGCTCAGCTACGCACGTCTGGTCGCCGTAGGGCTATCGTCCGTCGCCATCGCGATGGTCGTGAACTACATCGCGCTCGGGATGTTCATCAACCCGGCGCTCGAAAACCTGACCCCGGTCGGGATCGTCCTGATCCTCGTCGGGATTGTCGTGCTGCTGCTCGGCCACACGCTGAATACCGCGCTCGGTATTCTCGGCGGCGGGCTGCACTCGATCCGTCTTCACTATGTTGAGTTCTTCACCAAGTTCTACAAGGGTGGAGGAAAAAAGTACAACCCGTTTGGGATGAAGAGACTGTATACTACGGAGGAATAAAGAAATGGTTGACCCTGTATCCGCAAGCACTGTACTGACCCCTGAGATGATCACCGCCTCGCAGGCCGGCCTGAAGGCCGTCGGCGCCGGGCTCGCCGTCGGACTGACCGGCGTGGGCACCGGGCTCGCCGAGATGTGTATCGGTACGGCCGCCGTCGGTGCGACCGCCGAAAACCGCGACATGTTCGGTCTGGCCCTCATCTTCACTGTGATTCCTGAGACGATCGTCATCTTCGGTCTCGTTGTGGCGCTGCTGCTGCTGTTCTGATGGAGACTCATTATGGGACTGGAAGCAGTCATCAGTGAGATCCAGCAGAAGGGGCGGCAGGAGGCCAACCGGATCCGGCGCGAGGGCGACCTCGAGGTCGAACGGGTGCTGCGCGACGCGCAGCAGCGCTCGGACGAGATCAAGCTCT
The DNA here is from genome assembly GCA_004332335.1 of Methanoregulaceae archaeon UXB-2016. Classification (GTDB taxonomy): domain Archaea; phylum Halobacteriota; class Methanomicrobia; order Methanomicrobiales; family Methanospirillaceae; genus UBA288. Next base: position 277,143 of record SISS01000008.1, read on the forward strand.
CCGTCGAGACCGAGCTGACCCGGCAGGTCGAGCACGTGCTCGCCCAGGAGACCTCATCGGCGAACCTGGTCACGAAGCGTGCAACCCTGAATGCCGAGAAGGAACTCCTGGACCAGGTCTACGCCGCGGCCCTCGCGGCCCTCCGCAAGGAGCCGGTCGCGTTCCACGAGCGGGCGCTCCGGCGACTCCTCGCGACCGCGAAGGCCGAGATCGGCGGCGGGCACGTCCGGGTGAGCCGGATCGACCTGCCCCTGATCGAGGCGCTCGTCAAGGAGCCCGGGTTCGACGTCTTCACGGTCGGTGAGCTGGCCGAGATCGAGGGCGGGCTCCTGGCCGAATCGAACGACCGGGCCTTCCAGGTCGACCACTCGTACCGCACCTATCTGAACCGCGTCTGGGAGTCCTCCTTGAAGGATGCCTCGGATCTCCTGTTCGGGTGAGGTGAGCCGGCCATGGCAGAGGTAACGTCAGGACCGGCCCCGTATATCTACGTGAGCACGCGCCTCCGGGTCCGGAGGGCGAAGCTCCTGCGTGCGGAGGAGTATAACCGCATGCTGAACATGAGCCTGCCCGAGATCACTCGATACATCGAGGAGCTCGAGTACAAGACCGAGATCGACGAGCTTGCGCCGTCGTTCTCGGGCGTGGATCTGGTCGAGGTGGCGCTCAGCTGGAACCTCGCGAAGGAGTACCAGAACGTGCTCGCCCTGACTCCCGGCTCCATGGCCGGCTTCACGGCCGAGTACCTCCGACGCTGGGACATCGCGAACGTGCTGACCATCCTGCGCGGCCGGCTCCAGGGCTTCAAGCCCGGCAAGATCAAGGAGGTCCTGATCCCGGCCGGAGCACTCGACCGAACGGTCCTCGACCGGATCGTGACCGAGGAGTCGCCCGAGCGGATCGCGGAGGGGCTGCGCGGCACGCACCTCTACCAGGTGGTCGAGCGGGAGCTCGGCCCCGCGGTCGAGTCCGGGTCCTTTGCCCGCTTTGAGAACGAGCTCTACAAGCAGTACTTCGCCGACCTGATCAGGGCGGCCCGGGCCGGGATCAAGGGCGGAAGCGAGTTCCTGCAGTATATCCAGCTCGAGATCGACATCACGAACATGCAGAACCTCTGGCGTCTTCGCGCAGGCGGAGCGATCGAGGAGGTTCGTGACTACCTGATCCCGGGGGGCCGCATACCGGTCGACGAGCTCAACCGCCTCGCAACGGCCGAGACGGTCGACGAGATCGTCGATTCGCTCAAGAAGCGGACGAACATCTCGGCCCTCCAGGACGCGATCGAGGAGCTGCGCTGCGGTTGTTCGGTCCGGCAGATCGAGAACCGGCTGACCCGGTTCAAGCTCGAACAGATGGATCGGATGAGCCGGCGGTATCCGTTCTCGATCTCGCCCGTGCTCGTCTACCTCGAGCGGAAACGCTACGAGGTCTACAACCTCCGGGCCATCGCCCGGGGCAAGGCCGCGAACCTCGCGCCGGAGCGCATTCAGGAGTACCTGGTGATCTAGATGGAGATCGCAGTCATCGGCACGAGTGAGTTCATCCTCGGATTCCGGCTTGCCGGGATCCACAAGACCTTTGCGGTCGACGACGAACCGCGCCTTGTAGAGGCGGTCCACCAGGCGATCGCCGACCCCGAGGTCGGCATCCTCGTCCTCTCCTCCAAAGATATGGAGCGCGTCCCACGGCGTCTCCGCGTCCAGCTCGAGGAGTCGGTCCGCCCGACCGTGATCGCGATCGGCGGCGACGAGGGAGGCCTGTCCCTCAGAGAGAAGATAAAGCGTTCAGTGGGTGTTGATCTGTGGAAATGAACGAAGGACAGAACGGAACGGGCGGCAAGCTCAAACGCATTGCCGGGCCGGTCGTCACGGCCGTCGGGCTCGATGCCCACATGTACGACGTCGTGAAGGTCGGCACTGAAGAGCTGATGGGGGAGGTGATCAAGGTCGACGGCGAGGCGATCATCATCCAGGTCTACGAGGACACGACGGGTCTCCGGCCCGGCGAGCCGGTCTCGAACACGGGACTCTCGCTCGCGGTCGATCTCGGCCCCGGCCTCCTGACCTCGATCTACGACGGGATCCAGCGCCCGCTCGAGGTGCTCGTCGATAAGATGGGCTCGTTCATCGAGCGTGGGGTTTCGGCCCCCGGCATCTCCCGGGACAAGAAGTGGGAGTTCAAGCCCCTGGCGAAGGCCGGCGACGAGGTCGTCCCCGGCTCGATCATCGGCGAGGTCCAGGAGACGAACATCGTCCACCGGATTATGGTCCCCCCGAACGCGAAGGGCGGGACGATCCGCGCGATCCAGGGCGGCAGCTACACGGTCGAGGAGACGATAGCGACCCTCGAGGATGGGACCGAGCTCAAGATGATGCACAGGTGGCCCGTCCGGGTACCGCGGCCCGTCCGCGAGAAGAAGAACCCGACGATCCCGCTCATTACGGGTCAGCGGATCCTCGACGGCCTCTTCCCGATCGCGAAGGGCGGTACGGCCGCCATCCCCGGGCCGTTCGGCTCGGGCAAGACGGTCACGCAGCAGCAGCTCGCGAAGTGGTCCGACGCCGAGATCGTGGTCTACATCGGCTGCGGCGAACGCGGCAACGAGATGACCGAGGTGCTGACCGAGTTCCCCGAGCTTCAGGACCCGAAGTCGGGCAAGCCGCTCATGGAGCGGACGATCCTGATCGCGAACACCTCGAACATGCCGGTCGCGGCGCGCGAGGCCTCGGTCTACACCGGGATCACGATCGCCGAGTACTTCCGCGACATGGGCTACGACGTCTCGCTGATGGCCGACTCGACCTCGCGCTGGGCCGAGGCCATGCGCGAGATCTCGAGCCGGCTCGAGGAGATGCCCGGTGAAGAGGGGTATCCTGCGTATCTTGCGGCCCGGCTCGCCGAGTTCTACGAGCGCTCAGGCCTCGTGACCACGCTCAACGGCGACTCGGGCTCGGTCTCGGTCATCGGCGCGGTCTCGCCGCCCGGTGGCGACTTCTCCGAACCGGTCACGCAGAACACGCTCCGTATCGTCAAGGTCTTCTGGGCCCTCGACGCGAAGCTCTCGCAGCGCCGGCACTTCCCGTCGATCAACTGGCTCAACTCCTACTCGCTCTATCTCGACACGCTCGGCCCCTGGTACGACCGCGAGGTCTCGCCCGAGTGGAACATCCTCCGGGCATGGGCCATGGAGGTCCTGCAGAAGGAGGCCGAGCTCCAGGAGATCGTCCAGCTCGTCGGCTCGGACGCGCTCCCCGAGACCGAGCAGATCACGATCGAGGTGGCCCGGCTGATCCGCGAGGTCTTCCTCCAGCAGAACGCCTACGATCCCGTGGACACGTTCTGCTCGATGGGCAAGCAGTACGACATGATGAAGGCGATCCGGAGCTACGCGGACCAGGCCTACGCGGCCCAGGTGGCCGGTGTGCCGCCCACGCAGATCATCACGATCAAGGCCAAGAACGACCTGCCTCAGATCAAGTTCACAAAGGACTACGAGCCCATGCTCGACGGGATCATGAAGGCGATGGAGACCGAATTCACCCAGCTGAGGTCGAGCGCATGAAGGAATATCGGACCATCAGTAAGATTGCCGGCCCCCTGCTCTTCGTCCAGAAGACGGAGCCGATCGGGTACGGCGAACTCGTGAACATCACGCTCTCGGACGGCTCGACCAAGCGCGGCCAGGTGCTCGACACCTCGGACGAGCTCGTGGTCGTGCAGGTCTTCGAGTCGACGGCCGGGCTCGGCCGGGACTCGGGGGTCCGGTTCACGGGCGAGGCGATCAAGATGCCGGTCGGCCATGAGATGCTCGGCCGGATCCTCTCGGGCGGCGGCAAGCCGATCGACGGAGGCCCCGAGATCGTGCCCGAGAAGCGGATCGACATCACGGGCGCCGCGATCAATCCGTACGCCCGGGGCATGCCGGCCGACTTCATCCAGACCGGGATCTCGACCATCGACGGGACGAACACGCTCGTGCGTGGTCAGAAGCTCCCGATCTTCAGCGCTGCGGGCCTGCCCCACAACAACGTCGCGCTCCAGATCGCCCGCCAGGCCAAGGTGCCGGGCTCGGTCGAGGAGTTCGCCGTGGTCTTCGCAGGCATGGGGATCACGAAGGAGGAGGCGAACGCGTTCATGCAGGACTTCGAGCGCACGGGTGCTCTCGAGCGCGCCGTCGTCTTCCTGAACCTCGCCGACGACCCGGCCGTGGAGCGGATCATCACCCCGCGCCTGGCCCTGACGACGGCCGAGTACCTCGCGTTCGAGCTCGGGATGCACGTGCTCGTCATCCTGACGGACATGACCAACTACTGCGAGGCCCTCCGCCAGATCGGCGCGGCCCGTGAAGAGGTGCCGGGTCGGCGTGGCTACCCCGGGTACATGTACACGGACCTCGCCTCGATCTACGAGCGGGCCGGGATGATCAAGGGCCGCAAGGGCTCGGTGACGCAGATCCCGATCCTGACCATGCCCGGCGACGATATCACGCACCCGATCCCGGACCTCACGGGCTACATCACCGAGGGTCAGATCGTGGTCTCGCGTGAACTCCACCGCAAGGGGATCTATCCGCCGATCAACGTGCTGCCCTCGCTCTCGCGACTCATGAACCTCGGAATCGGGGTGGGCAAGACCCGCGAGGATCACAAAAAGGTCTCGGACCAGATGTACGCGGCCTACGCCGAGGGCAACGACCTTCGCGGCCTCGTCGCGATCGTCGGCAAGGACGCGCTCTCCGAGCGCGACCGTATGTTCCTCGAGTTCGCCGACCTCTTCGAACAGCGTTTCGTCCGGCAGGGGATCGACGAGGACCGCACGATCGGCGAGGGCACGCTCGACCTCGGCTGGGACCTTCTCGCGACCATCCCGGTCGAGCAGCTCAGCCGTATCGACCGCGAGCTGATCGAGAAGTACCACCCGAAGTTCCGGGCGAAGTGAGGGTTCCATGGCACTCCGCGACATCAAGCCCACCCGGTCCGAGCTGATCGATCTCAAGAGGCGGATCAAGCTCTCGGAGCGGGGGTACAAGATCCTGAAGATGAAACGGGACGGGCTGATCCTGGAGTTCTTCAAGGTGCTCTCCCAGGCCAAGGACTCGCGCGGCGCGCTCCTCGCGGCCTACGCCCGGGCCGAGGAGATGATGGCCGTGGCGAACACGGTCGAGGGTGCGATCGGCGTCAAGTCGGCCGCGTTCTCGGTCAAAGAGGTTCCGCAGATCACGGTCAAGCAGAAGAACATCATGGGCGTCGTGGTCCCCGATATCAAGGGCTCGTCCGTGACCAAGCCGCTCGTCGACCGGGGGTACGGGGTGCTCGGCACCTCGTCCACGATCGACGAGACGGCGGCCGCGTTCGAGGATCTGGTCGAGCAGATCATCCACTCGGCCGAGATCGAGACCACGATGAAGCGCCTGCTCGAGGAGATCGAGAAGACGAAGCGGCGCGTGAACGCGCTCGAGTTCAAGGTGATCCCCGAGCAGATCGAGGCCCGGGACTTCATCAAGATGCGCCTCGACGAGATGGAGCGCGAGGAGCTCTTCCGGTTAAAGAAGATCAAGGCCCGCTCCGTCGGGGCGTGAGAGGATGGAGATCGGCACGATCGCGAGCCTGCCCTGCGAGGACCGGACGGTCCTCCTCAGGCTCGACCTGAACTCCCCGATCGACCCGTCTTCGGGCGCGATCCTGGACGACAAGCGATTTCGCGAGCACCTGCCCACCATCAGGGCGCTGGCGAAAGCGAAGGTCGTGATCCTGACCCACCAGTCGCGTCCGGGCAAGAAGGACTACACGACGCTTGCCGCGCACGCCGAGAAGCTCGGCGCCATGCTCGGCCGGCCGGTCGGGTACGTCGACGACGTCTTCGGCGCTTGCGCCCGTGAGGCCGTGGCAGGGATGACGAGCGGCGACGTGCTGATGCTCGAGAATGTCCGGTTCATGGCGGAGGAGAACCTCTCCATGAAGCCCGAGGATGCGGCCAAGACCCATCTCGTCAGGCGGCTCGCGGCCCTCGGCGACTTCTTTGTGAACGACGCGTTCGGCACGGCCCACCGGTCGCAGCCGACGGTCGTCGGCCTGCCGATGGTGATGCGTTCGGCCGCGGGGCTCCTGATGGAGCGTGAGGTCCAGCAGCTCTCACGGGTCTTCCAGGGGGCGCCGCGTCCGGTCGTGGTCGTGCTCGGCGGCACCAAGGTCGACGACTCGATCGACGTGGCCCGGCACGTGCTCGCGAACGGCGTGGCCGACACGGTCATGGCGATCGGCGTGGTCGCGAACGTCTTCTATCTGGCCAAGGGGATCCCGATCGGTGGGCCCTCGACGGGCCTTGTCGAGCAGCTCAAGTACATGCCGCTCGTCGCGGTCGCCCGCGAGCTCCTCGCCGCCTACGGCGACCGGATCGTGCTGCCGGAGCAGGTCGCGGTCCGCGAGGACGGCAAGCGCGCCGAGTATCCGCTCGACCGGATCCCGCAGGACGCCCCGATCATGGACACCGGGATCGGCGCTGTGGCCGAGCTCGCCCGCGTCCTCTCGACGGCCGGCACGGTCGTCTTCAACGGCCCGGCCGGGGTCTTCGAGGACCCGCTCTTCGCGGTCGGGACCCACGAGCTCCTGAAGGCGGCCGCGGAGGCCGACTTCTCGGTGATCGGCGGCGGCCACACGGCGGCCGTCGTCGAGAAACTCGGGATCGACTCCCGGTTCACCCACATCTCGACCGGCGGCGGGGCCTGCATCGAGTTTCTGACCGGCAAGACCCTGCCGGCCGTCGACGCGCTCGAGCGTTCGCGGCAGGCCTTCGGGTAACTTTTTTTCTATTTATCGCTGAAGCCACACCTATCCGCCTGACGGGCCGAAGTGGACGTAGACGACCTCGTCGAGGAGGACGCCGTGCTTGGTGATCGCCCGACGGTGCACGGCCTCGCGGGTAAAGCCGCAACGCTCGAGGACCCGCATCGAGGCGGTATTGTTCGAGAAGACGCCGGCCTCGAGGCGGACGATCCCGGACTCCGCGAATGCGACGGGGACGAGCGCCCGCACGGCGTCGGTGGCGATCCCCCGCCCCCAGCAGGGCTCGGCGAGCCAGTACCCGAGCTCCGCGGTCCGGTGGCGCACGTCGTCGAGCGGGTGGACCCCGCACCCGCCCACGGCCTCGCCCTCGACCTCGATCGCGAGAAACCGGTGCCGGGCCGGGCGCGGTCGCGAGCGCGATGAACCGGTGGGCGTCGTCGACGGTGTACGGCGACGGAAACGCGTCCCGCATCCCAGCTGCGATGCAGGGGTTGTCGGCGTGCCTTGCCAGGGACGGCACGTCCCCGGGATTCCAGGGGCGAAGCACGGCGCTCGGCGTGACGATCCGCATGGTCTACGGTTCATGCGTGATCCGATAACCGTTGCGGGCCCCGACCGATAGGCCTCATTACCTTCCGCGCCAAACCCTCTTCTGATGCGCCCATTCCTCCTCGCTGTCGGAGCCCTCCTCGTCGCGCTCGTCCTCGGTGCCGGCTGCTCGGCCCCGGAGCTCGCGATCTACCAGAAGCACGGCTTCTCGTTCGACTATCCGCCGGCCTGGAACCTCACCTCCGACGAGGCCGACGCCGGCGGAAACGTGACCCTGAGCTTCGACGCCGGGGGGGGAAGCATGCTATATGTCTCGACCACGCCGAACCTCTCGGCCCAGTTCCCGTCGACCGGACGGCTCGACACCCTCGACCGGTGGTTCACGGAGAGCCGGGCCCACCTCCTCAACGTCGGGGCCGTGGTGATCGAGGAGAGACAGGAGATGGTCGCCGGCAACCCGGCCCACCGCCTGCTCTACGCGGTCCGGTACGACGAGATGGCCTACCGCAACATCCTCGTGGTCACGACACAGAACGACGTCGGGTATTCGTTCCACCTCTGGGCTCCGCCCGCGGCGCATGAGGAGATGGCCGCCGGGCTCCGGACCGTCCTCGAGACCTTCCGCGTGGGGTAGGCCGTTCACCCGAGCGGGACCGGCCCCGACGTCCCCACACAGACGCAGCAGCCGGCCGCGGCGAGAGTGATGAGAACCCAGAGCACGAGGGCAGCCATATGCGGACGCATGCACCTGGGTGGCGCTCCTCGTGGAAAAATCTGGCGATGCAGAAAGAGCCCGGGGAAAGCCCCCGGGATAGTCCCTGATCCGGCGACGTGCAGTCGCCCTGCTGTTCAGGAGCCCACGATCAACTCCTCGACGATCCCGCGGGGGCCGGCCGGGTCGCCGGCAAATGCGTTCTCCACCGCTGTGCGCTCCTGGTCTCCGCCGATCCTCGAGAGGGCGGACGCGGCCCATCCAGCGGCAGCACTCGGTCTTTCCGTTCAGGTTTTCGACGAGCGCGAGCGCGGCACGCCACCGGGCTCGCGGTCGTCCGATCTGAGTATCGGGGCCACGGCAACGACCGCGGTCTCTCCCTCACGGCCGATCGCCTCGGCCGCATCGAGCATCTCGTAGGTGGTTCCCTGCACGAGCCGGGAGACCAGCTCGCTGACGGACTGCAGTTCTGTCATCTCTCTCCTCTCCCTGTCGATGCCTCCTCGACCATCCCCCCTCTTCCGGCCATATAATAGAAATCTGCACTCCGTTGTTGCACGGCAGTATCGACGGGCGACGGCCGCACCTTGATATCCCCGGGACATCCACGCTGGTGCATGGACGATGCACTCGCCTGGAACCTGCAGGCCGATCTCGCGATCATGAACCCGACCACGCCCGGGCGCGTGCTGGCTGCGGCCCGGCTGGCCGGGATCGGAGCCGACGACCTGGTCCTCGACCTCGGGTGCGGCAGCGGCGGCGCCCTCGCCCTCCTCGCCGAGAGCTTCGGGTGCCGGGGACTCGGGATCGAGCGCCGCCCGGCCGCGGTCGAGGCGGCCCGGGCACGGATCGCCGCCGGCGGCTGCGGGGACCGGGTCGAGGTCCGTTGCGGGGACGCGGCCGACCCCGGGGACCTGCCCGACGGCGTCACGGTCGCGCTCTGCCTCGGCTCAGCCTCGGCCTTCGGCGGGGTTGAGGGAGCGATCGGCGCCCTAAGCCGGCTCCTGCCCCCCGGCGGCCGCGCGATCCTCGGCGAGCGATACTGGCGGACCGAGCGCGTCCCGCCCGAGTTCGCCCGCGACTTTTCCGACTGCGTGACCGAGTACGAGCTCCTCTCCATCGCCCGCGAGCAGGGCTTTTCCCTCGCGGGGATCGTCCGCTCGACCGAGGTCGAGTTCGACGCGTACGAGGGCGCGATCTGGGCCGCCTGCCGGGCCCGGCTGCGGGCGGACCCCGAGGACGAGACCGTCCGCGACTACCTCGATCGGATCCAGGACGAGTACCTCGGGTACGGCCGCGAGTATGTCGGCTGGGCCATGTACGTCCTTGAAGGGGCCGACTGAGCAGAAGGAGTTTATACCGCCAGCCCTTCTGTTGGGACCATGACCAGACGACTCCTCCTTGCCATCGGGGGGCTCTCGTGCTCGCAATCGCCCTGGTCGTCGTGGGCTGCACGACCACGAACACCTCGGGGACGACCACCCCCACTCCCCCGGAGCGGGCGGAGGCGCCGGCAGCGGTACGGGCTCGGGCTACGGCGCAGACCAGCAGATCTCCCCCCCGGCGGCCGGCATCATCGGCGGCGCGGACTCGGGCTACGGAACTGGCTAGGGAACTCCGGGCACCGGTAGCACCGGCGCCGGGGGCACCTCGGGGACCTCCGGATCTGGCACATCCGGTGCCAGCGCCGGCGGGCTCTTCACCCCGACCATGCCCTCCTCCCTTTTCAGTCCGATCTTCTACAAAAACCTAAATACTTTGTCGCATTAGCAACACTATATGTCCCGTAGAGTTTTCGTGTACCTCGCCCTTGTGGCCCTGCTCGTCGCAACGGGCCTTGCGGCCGGCTGCACCTCGACCACGACGGTCAACAACCCGCCCGACATCGTCGTGAACAACCCGCCGGACATCGTCGTGAACAACCCGCCGCCTGTGACCGTGGTTGTGAACAAATCCTGATCCCTTTATTATTCCCGTCAGGGGACGCATCACGCCCCCTGACGGACCCGGTACGTCAGCCATGGCGAACCGGGGATGGCGACCGGGGTCTCTTCCGATCCTCACCGCCGCCGGTGCCGACGCGGGGTCATGAGGACGCCTCCGACGATCGCCGCGATGACCAGGAGGCCGAGGATAGGCAGCATCGGCCCCTCGCCCACCACGACCCGGAACTCGTCCTCGCGCCCGGTCTGGTCCGACTCGACGCCCACCTTGATCTGGTACTCGCTCGCGACGATGTTCGCGTGCGGCGCGACCCGCACCTCGACCGTCCGGTACTCGCCCTCGGGCAGGTTCCCGATCTCGGCGGGGACAACCTCAGCCGACCAGCCCTCCGGGGTCGAGACGTTCACCCGGATCTTCGAGAGCGCCCCCGCTGTCCCCGTGTTCGAGAGGACCAGGGGGATGGTGCAGGTCTCGCCCTTCCCGACCTCGTACCGGTACAGAGCGGCCTCCCTGAACCGGACGTACCAGCCCTCGGGGACCGACTCCGCCAGGAGACGGTAGGTGTCTTCGACGGTCTCCTGGCACCTGCGCCGGCTCGAGGAGGACCGGTACCGGCTCGCCGACGAGGCCGCGGCCTGCCTGGGCGTCCGCTTCGCCCCGTCGGCCGCGGTCCCGTCCTGACCGACACCCTATCCTTCGACAAAGGCCCGGGCGACGACCCGGGCGTAGCGCGTCATGACCCAGCCGAGCAGGAGCGCGAACGCCGCGACCCCTGCGAGCACGCCCCAGTGGCCGGCGCCGGCCGCACCGACCGAGAGCTGCGCGATCAGGTTCAGGGGGTTCGCGGGCATGGCCAGCGCGAGCAGCATCACGACCACGAGCCCGGTCGAGAAGACGAACTGGGCGCTGGTCCGCTCGCGGTAGTGGAGCGAGACGAGGGCGCCGAGCAGCACCAGCACGGCCGAGGCCGCGGTCGCGTGGAGCACGATCTCGACCGGGGCCGCGACCCGGATGCCGTTCAGGCCGAGCAGGCCGAGCCAGGCCCCGGCCTGGAGGGGCACGAGCACGAGGCAGGCGGCGACCTTGCCCCAGAGCGCCTCCGTGAAGGTCACGGGGGTCGCGAGCAGGGTCTCGAGGGTTCGCTGCTGGTACTCCTCCGTGATCAGGTCGATGATCAGCGCGGCCGCGATGATCGCCGGCATCAGCACCAGGAGCGGGACCAGCAGGCCGTAGACGAACTCGAAGAACTCGGCCCCGCGCGGCACGGGAAGGCGGAGGGGTATGGGGGTGCTCTCGAGCCGGTCGGCACGGAGCTCGCGGAGCTCGGCCTCGTACGCCCCGAGCACCTCTTTGAGCCGGACGTTCAGGACCGAGGCCGTAAGATCGTTCTGGAGGGTGTAGAGAGTCAGTTTCACCGGCTCCTCGCCGTCTGGCCGGGTATCGGGGCTGTGGACCACGGCCGAGAGCTTCCGTTCGCGGAGCGCCTGGAGGGCGGTCGAGAGGTCCATCGGATAGACCCGGACGCCGTCTGCGGCCTCGAGCCGCGCCAGGAGCGGGGACTCGTTCCCGGCGTACCCGATCCCGTACTCGGTCGTGACCGAGCGCGAGAGCGCGGCCGGATCGTAGAGCGAGGTCAGGCCGACCATCAGGAACGAGGAGAAGACCGCGACAAAGACCTGGAGGAGGACGGCGAGCAGGATCGTCCGCTCCTGGGAGAGGCCGCGGAGCTCCTTCTTCGCGATCAGGGTGACGTGGCGCCGGTTCATCCGATCGCCCCCCGGAGCACGGCGAGGTTGTACAGGACGTGGACCCCCGTCGCGAGCAGGAGCCCGGGGATGTAGGCCCGCCGCCCGCCCGCGAGCACGACCCCGCCCACGATCAGCACCCCGGCCAGGTGGAGGAGGAGCGGCATCCAGAGCGCCTGGAGGGAGGTGAAGAGGACGGCGCCGAAGACCGACTCTGTGATCTGGGCGAGCGTGGCCAGGAGCAGGAGTTTCTCGCCGGCGAGGAACCCGATCGCGATCACGGCGGCCGCCGGGACGAGGACGCGCCAGGAACGGAAGCGCTCGCGCTTGGCCAGCAGGGCGTAGAGCCCGAGCGACTTTGCGAGCTCCTCGATGAACGCGGCCGCCACGAGCAGGAGCAGGACCGACCAGGGCATGGGGAGGTTGAAGAAGAGGGTCAGCGCCATCATCTGCGCCATGAATACGAACGGGATCAGGAGGGCCGAGAGCAGGGAGAGCGAGGCGTACGGGTGCCGGTCCGAGAGGGCCGAGCCGATGAACTCGCGGATCCTCGTGAGGGGGCGCGACTGGGAGAAGAGCCGCTCCTCGGTGAAGTTGCGGGCTCCGGCAAAGAAGAGGACGCCCGAGACGAGATAGAAGAGCACGGTCGAGTAGAGGTAGTCGGAGAGGGTGATCGGCGTCCCCTGGAGCGCGTAGACCACGAGGGTCATGGGCGAGACGAGCGCGATCACGTGGACGTTCGCAAAGACCGAGGGGAAGAAGAGGTAACTGGTCGCGACCGTCGAGAAGAAGATCGAGACGAACGAGAGCTCCTTGAACGAGCGCGCGGTCATCCCGATCAGGAGGGCCGCGGCCAGGAAGAAGAGGATCACGGGCAGGAGCGCGGCGAGGATCACGAGCGGCGCCCCGAGCACGAGGAGGAGGACGGTCGAGACGAGGAGCATGCCCGCGAGGTACGGGAGGGCCTTGCCCAGCAGGAGGAGGGCCGGGTGGACCGGCGCCGCGAGCAGGGCCTCGCCCCGACGGTCGATCCGCTCGTTCATGATCGCCATCATGAAGAACTGGCTCGAGAAGTAGAGCGGGAAGATGAAGACGAAGATCAGGACGATCGAGTCGAAGGGGAGCGGCGGCGAGAGCTGGGCTGGCGTCCGGTACTCGCCCATGGTCCCGCTCTGGAGCACGTCCGTGTACCGGGCGAGCCGGTCGTCGGTCGAGGCGTCCTGCACGAGCTCCCGCCGGAGTTCCTCGGCCGTGACCCCGATCCCGGCCGGCGGAGCCGTGACCTGTTCGATCGTCCCCTCGGGGACCGGGGCCCCGGTCCCGGGCCGGAGGCCGACCTGCTGCCCGGCCCCGGTGGCCTCAAAGTCGAGCTCGCTCCTGAGCTCCTCGGCATCGACCCAGAGCGGGTACGCGGCAAAGAGGTCGGGCTCGGCCGAGTACACGGCCGCGACGTACCCGGCGTAGTCGTTCCTGAGGGCCTTGAGCGCCGCCTGGCCCCGCGGCGTGGCCGCCCCCCGGGCCTGCCCGTCGATCACGACGAGGTCGTACGCCCCTCGTTCGCGGGCGAGGGTCGCGCCATCGACCTGGTAGACCACGAAGCGCGGGTCGCCGGCCACGATCGTCGCGAGGCCGTGGTCGTCGACGCCGATCGTGTAGAGGCCGTCTGAGAGGTGCATCCCGCTCTCGGCCGCAAAGCCCGTCACGAGCACGAGCAGGAGAAAGAGGCCGACCGCGACCGGGAGGAGGTCGCGGCGCATCTGCGTGACCGAGCGGAGGAGCTCGTACTTCGCGATCGTGAGGACGGGGTGCACGGGCGATCAGCATGTTTTGGTCGTGCACGAAGTAATAACATCTGTTCGGCGCAAGGAAGATCTGATGATCGAGGCGCGGGCGCTGATCAAGCGCTATGGCGACTTCACGGCCCTCGACGGGGTCTCGTTCGACTGCCGGACGGCCGAGTGCTTCGGGGTGATCGGGCACAACGGGGCGGGGAAGACGACCCTCCTGAAGTGCCTGGCGGGCCTGGTCCAGCCGACCGAGGGGACACTCTTCGTGGACGGGATCGACGTGGTCGCCGACCAGGTCGCACTCAAGGCCCGGCTCGGCTACCTCTCCGAGGAGTCGCGCCTGTACGAGACCATGACCGTGCCCGACTACCTCGGGTTCTTCGGCGAGCTCTACGGCCTCTCGAGGGCGACGGTCCGCGAGCGGCAGGAGCGGCTCCTCGCGGCCCTCGCCCTCGACCACGGGGGCAAGCGCTGCGCCGAGCTCTCCAAGGGGATGAAGCGAAAGGTCGCGATCGCCCGCTCCCTGATCCACGACCCGTCCCTGCTCGTGTACGACGAGCCGACCTCGGGCCTCGATCCGATGACGAGCCGGTACATCGCCGACTACCTGGCCGAGCTTCGGTCCCGCGGCAAGACGATCGTCCTCTCGGCCCACAACCTCTACCAGGTCGAGGCCCTCTGCGACCACGTCCTGATCCTCTCGAAGGGAAAGATCGCCGCGTTCGGAAGCATGGACGAGCTCCGCGACCGGTTCGGGTCGGTCACGTACCGGATCCTGTTCTCGCTTCCCGCCGGCGTCCGGCCCGATCCGGCGCTGGCCGCGGTCCCCGACGGGGCCGGCTATCGAGCCGAGGCGGAGACGATCGAGGCGATGCACGGTGTCACGGCCGCGATCGCGGCCGATGGGGGGCGGGTCGAACGCGTCGAGTCGCACTCCCCGTCGCTCGAGGAGATGCTGCTCGCCCTGGGGCGATAGGGGCTCAGAACGGGACCGGGACCGTGGCCTCTTCAGCCGAGATCAGGCGGCGCTCGGTCCGGAGGACCCCGTTGTCGACCACGAACCCGGCCCGGGCGAGGAACGCCTCGAGCTCGCCCGTGGCCCCGAGCTCCTCGACACGCCGGCGGACGAGCCGGAGCAGCTCCTCGCGTGCGTCCCCGGCCGAGCTCGCGGTCGCGAAGAGGCCGAACTCGGGGCACTCGGCCGAGAAGACTCCGCCGCCCCGGCGGACCAGGACCGTGACCACGAGGTCGGCGATCACCGGTCCATGCCCCCGGCGGTCGCCCGGTATTGCTCGAGCACGGGCGCGAACTCCGCGAAGCGCGGGTTCAGCACGAGCCTGGTCGCGTTCTCGGTGAGGCCGATCAGGGCGGCCCCCGGGGTGAAGCTCCCGTTCACATGGTCGAGGAGCGCCTGCTCGACGACCCGATCCACTCTTTTCAGAGCCGAGCCCAGGACCACGGTCGGCCCCAGGTCGGCCTGGTCGCGGTCGACACCGATGACGAACCGTCCCGGCGACTCCTGCGCGGCCTCGATCACCCCGACCGAGGAGCCCCCGCAGGCCGCGTAGACGACGGCCGTCCCGTTCCGGTAGAGCTCCTTGCTCAGTACGGCGGCCCGGTCCGGGTCGGCGTACGCGCCCGTGTCGTTTCCGACGTAGCGGACGGCGACGGGCATGCCCGGCCTGGCTGCACCCGCACCGGCGGAGAAGCCCTGGATGTACTCGTCCATGACCGGGGACGGCATCTCCGCCAGCCCGGCGACCGGCCGGCCCCCGCCGCCGGCCGCGGCCAGGGCTCCGGCAAGGTACGAGGCTCCCCGAGCGGCGATCCTGACCGAGCGGACGTTAGGGCGGGGCGCGACGGCGCCGTCGATCACGAAGAACCGCATCTCCGGATGCGCCGCGGCCCAGGTGTCGGCCGCACCGGGCCAGGCCCCCGAGTCCTGGAGCACGAGCAGCCCGGGGCGCCCGGTCGCGTTCCGAAGCCCCGCCTCGAGCCGGTCCCGGTCGGCTGGGATAAACTCCTCGAAGGCGAACGAGCTGTTCCGGCTCGCGCGGTAGACCCCGGTCCAGGCCGAGTCGACATAGGACTGGTCACCCTTCTCAGCAGCGTAGACGATCCACGCGAGGGGCCGATCGGGCGCGGCAGGGGGAACGAGGGCGAACTGCACGATCAGCGCACCGGCGATGACGGCCGCGAGGCCGATCGGCCCGAGGTGGTATCGGTTCATGGGGTGGTAAAATCACGGATGCTCACGGTATTGAGGCTGCCGAAATGCTCCTCGTTCAGGACCGCCGGGTGCGAGCCGATCACGGACCGGTAGCAGGCGAGGTAGAGGTCGAGGAGCGAACGGTCGGGGGTCGTGCGGACCTCGGCGAGCCAGCGGCGGCTGAACTCGTCCGCGATCCACTGCCGGATCGCAGGGTCGTATACGGCCGCGTGCGAGGGCTCGTGCTCCTCGGCCCCGGTCATGAAGAGGACGTTCGGGATCGAGAGGTTCCGGGCGAGGCTCGCCCCGTCGCAGACGTCGACCACAAGGAGCGCCCGGCGAAATCCCCCGGCCTGCCGGCGATAGTCGAGGGCCCCTGCAAGTGCGTCGCCGTCGAGGGTCCGGCCGTGCGGAAAGAGGATCTCCCCCGCCGTCCCGTGATCGACGAGGAAGACGAGGAGGTCGTCGCCGGGGCCGGATTCGGCACCCGCCCCGCCCCGGACGGCCGCGAGGAGGTGGTCGGGTGTCACGGCCTCGCCCGCAAGATCGACGTCGGCCCCGTCCCGGAGGTTCGGGCCGCCGATCACGCGATGGACATCGCCCTTCAGCGGGTTCTGTGCGAGCCCGGGGAGATCGTCGGCGAGCATCAGGACGATGCGGTCGTCGGGGAGGCCGTTCGACCGGAGCAGATGGTATGCCGCCAGCGCATCGGCCTGGTGGCGGTAGTTCTCCCAGCCCGAGGAGGTCGCGGCGATCACGGCCACGAGCCCGGTCCGGGCCGGGAGCCTGGCCGAGGCGGTCCCGTTCGCAACCACGGGCGGCACGCCCGAAACCGAGCGGGCGAGCGAGGTTGTGCCGGTCCCGTCGACCCGGACCGTGCCCCGTTGCCGGAACGCCCCGGCCTCGAGCACGTACCGGCCGTAGTAGGCGCCGACCGGGTCCACGCCGGCCTCCCGGTCGAAGGAGAGGAGCCCCGTGGCGCCCTTCAGGGCGACCGCCTCGCCGCGTGCGAGGGCTCCGTACGCGGCTGCCGCGTGAACCGGGTCCCAGGAGACGGGCGTCCCCTCGCCCCGGGCCACGAACCGGGCCGAATCACCGAGGGGTTCGCCCGGTGCGCCGGCCTGCCGGGTCAGCACGGCCCCGCCGAAGAGCAGGGCGTCGTAGGCCTGCGGCGCGTGCGGATCGGGGGGGCGGCCGAACTCCGTGGCGAACGCGACCGCGAAGCCCGAGGTGGGGTCGGCGGCCGGTGCAAGAGCCCGTATCGTCCCGGTTTCGCTCGCGGCAGCGGTCGTGCTCCCGAACCCGGCGTCGGTCAGGAGAAGTCTCCCGTCGCTCGGAAGGGCCGCGGCAAGCCGGGCCGCGTCGGCGGGCAGAGCCGCCGCGGTCGTCCAGCCGGACCCTGGGATCGGCGCCGCGCCGCGCTCGAAGGCCCGATCCTCGGTCAGCCGGACTCCCTGTTCCCGGCCGAAGAACGGGGTCCAGTCGTGGAAGGTCGCGCCGTACGAGGTGTTCTCGTAGACGAGGGCCGCCTCCCCGATCCCCTCCTCGGCGAGCCAGTCCACGGTCGCCCTGGCCTGGGCCACGTCGTCGGGGCAGGTCCGCCAGACATATCCCTGGCCTGCGAACGCCCGGAAGAGCTCGTCCCCGGTCGCCGTGGGCGAGACGAGGAGCCGCTCCTCCGCTCCGAACCGTGGGCCGATCGCGATCGCCTCGCCGGTCGTGAACGGGCCGATCACGACGCGGACCCCGGGATCGGCCAGCAGCTCCCCGGCCGCCGCCTCGAGTCGCCCGCCCGAGGTGTCGCTGTAGACGAGCGCGATCGGCCGGCCGTTCACCCCGCCGGCCCGGTTGATCGCGGCCGCGGCCCAATCGAGCGTGGTGGCGAACTCGACTGCGTCCGGCCCCTCGAGGGGAAGAAGGACGCCGACCCGGAGAGGCCCGCTCTGGAGGAGGTGCTCGTGGCCGACGAACAGCGCCGCGCCGGCGGCACCGAGCACGAGGAGCAGGACGAGGAGAACGGGCCGGTCCATCTGTGATCAGCGGTCGCCCGGCGGAGGAAAAAGAGTTATGCTGTTTTATGGAACCTCGAATGCGCTCCGCGCCGGGGCATCGACCCCGCGGGACCCGGGATCTGGGGCGTGCCCGATCAGAGCACCAAAGGTTGATGTGCCGGCCCGTGCAGTCCTGTCCCATGCCCCCGCCGATCATTCTCTACATCGCGATGAGCCTCGACGGGTATATCGCCGGGCCGGACGGCTCGGTCACGTGGCTCGGCCCCTACGAGGGGGGCGACGAGGACTACGGGTACGGCTGCCTCCTCGCCCGGATCGGCGGCCTGCTGATGGGCCGCTGCACCTACGAGCAGGTGCTCGGGCTCGGCCCCTGGCCGTACGGCAGCCTGCCGACCTTCGTGCTCGGCTCGCGACCCCTGCGGGCCCCGGACAAGGCCGATGTCTCGTTCGTCGCGGGGGGGCCGGCGGACCTCGTCCGGGCCGCCCGGGAGAGGACGGGCCGGCCCCTCTGGCTCGTCGGCGGCGCACGGCTTGCGCAGTCGATGCTCGCGGCCGGGCTTGTGGACGAGCTCGAGCTCGCCCTGGTCCCGGTGCTCCTCGGCGGGGGCATCCGCCTCTTCGACGGGCCGTTGCCGCCGGGCACACTGACCCCTGCCGGGGTCCGGACCTACCGGTCGGGCCTCGTCCTGCTCCGGTACCGGATCGAGAGAGGTCCTCAGCCGACCGGGGCGTAGATCTCGGTCAGGATCTCCTCGGGCGCGACCTCGCTCGGGTCGTTCAGGTAGTACTCGCGGATCGGGCCCGTGAGCGGGAGGCCGTGGTCGGCGAGCCAGGCGAAGAGCCGGTCATAGGTCGCATCGCACTGGTTGTACGGGCCCCGGTGGACCAGCCTGGCGAACCGTCCGCCGGCCAGCTCGTAATACCGGACCTCGCCCTCGTCCTTCACGCGGTTCGCGATCGGAAATGCGACCTCGAGGTCCGCTTCGCCGCGCTTCATGCAGTCGAGGGCCGCCTCTCTCGTGGTCTCGTGCGAGAGATAGACCGGCGCGCCGGCCGGGATGGCGCCCTTCTCCATGATCACGCCGAAGACCTGCATCAGCAGCTCCGGGATCCGCGAGTACGGACCCCGCTGGCGAATGCCGAGTACGGCCTGTGCCGGCAGGTCAACGATCTCGATCTCGTCCATGGGGGATGCAGTCGATGGCGCAGGAGAAAAGGGTGACGAAACGGAGCCGGGCCTGCACGCCCCGCCCGGTGCCCGCGGGCTCGTGAAGGACGTATCGAGCACCAGGGCGAGCGCGAGGAGGTCGTGATAGCGGTCGTCCCCCCGAAAGCCGCACCGGCGCACCCCCTCGATGACGAAGCCGCTGCGCAGAAGAAGCCTGCGCGACCGCTCGTTCTCGTCGACCACGAGCGCCTCGAGCCGGACGAGTCGCCGGCGCCGGGCCTCGTCCACGCAGACCCGGATCCCCTGAGCCGCGAGCCCGCGCCCCCACCAGGCCGTGTCGAGGTAGACGAAGACCGAGGCCGTATGCCCGAGCCGGGTGGACAGATCGGCCGGGATCAGCCCGACCGTGCCCGCGAGCGTCCCGTCGACCCGGATGGTCCAGCAGGCCCCTCCCTCCTCCCGGACGTAGCGGAAGAAGTCGAAGGTCCGGGCCAGGCTGATCGGGGGGACGAGGTCGAGGTACCGCGAGACGATCGGGTCGTTCACGAGCCGGTTCATCTCGGGCAGGTCGCTCTCGGTCACCGGGTCGATCGCGATCGATCCCTCAGTCATGGGCCTCCTCCTCGCTGGACCCCGGGGCGTGGCGCCAGCCCCCGTCCGGCACGGCCAGCTCGAACCGGACCCCGCGGTCGGGGATGCCGGTCTCGTGGATAGTGATGCCCGTGATGTCCAGCAGCTCCCGGACGAACACGAGCCCCCGGACCCGCCCCCTTTCCCTGACGTCGAGGGAGAAGACCGTCTCCTTCTCGTCGACCGGGATCCCCTCGCCGTCGTCCTCGTACACGAGCCGGAGCTCCGGGCCGTCCGCGAAGGCCGTGAGACGGACGAGCGTCACCTGCCCGCCGTGGAGGAGCGAGTTGTGCACGATCCCCTGGAAGGCCCGCTCCAGCAGGGGGTCGGCACAGATCTCGAGGTCGCCCGTCTCGCATTCGACCCGGACGCCGGCCATGGCGAGGTGGGAGACCCCGAGCAGGAGGGTGAGCTGGACGTTCTGCCAGATCGGCCGACGGACCCCGAGGTCCCCGTAGTCACGGGCGATCTCGAGCACCGCGCTCATCTCGGTCGCCGTCTCGAGAGAACGGGTGAGGAGCCCGGCGAGCGGGTCCCCGGGAGGGAGCTGGAGCCGGGTGAGCTCGAGGTAGCCGTGGAGGATGAAGAGCCGGTTCGCGAGCTCGGTCTTGGTCAGCTGCGAGAGGTAGACCAGCTTCCGATTCGCGCGCCGGAGCCCCTCGTCGGCCCGGATCCGGTCCGAGATATCGTGCACCGAGGCGATGCTCTTCATCGTGCCCGGGATCCCGCTGACATGCACCACGACCTGCCGGACCTCGCCGCTCCGGCGCAGGAAGCGGAACCCATATGAGGCCGGCCCGTTCGCCTCTGGCGAGCGTCGGGCGCGGTGATACGTGATCATCTGCGCCAGGTCTTCGGGGTGAGCGAAGACGGTCCAGGGGAGCCGCTCCTCGATCTCGTTCCGCGAGTACCCCGAGAGCTCGGCCATGCGGGCGTTGGCAAGCGAGATGGTCATGTCCTCTTCGATGATGAAGGTGGCACTTCCCGTGCTCTCGAAGATCGTCCGGTACAGGGTCTCGGAGGCGCGCACGGCCGCCTCGGACGCCTTGAGCCGCCCCCGCTCGCGGTCGGCGGTCTGCGAGTAAGCCGAGAAGACGACGAGGAGGGCTGCGATCAGGAGCGTCACCAGGATCGGCGGGATGGTCGCGGTCGCCATCTGCTGCTGCCAGTCGGCGGCGTCCACGTCCATGCCGAAGAGCCCGATCACCCGTCCGGTCGTCGTGTCCGTGATCGGGATGAGGACGCTGACCCAGGTCCCCCACCGGTCGGTCTCGGCCGCAGTCGTCACGGCTGTTCCGGTGGAGAAGACGCTGAGCGTCGACTCGGTCACCTCCTCGTAGACCTGGCCGGGCGGCGAGTAGTCGCTCGACCTGGGAGGCTCGGAGTCGGCATAGAAGAAGACCGTGCCGTCGTCCTGCCGGCCCATCACGTAGGCGAACCGGCACGCGGGCTCGACCGCCTGGCGGATCTTGACGAGATGCGCCTTGAGGTCGACGTAGGTGGGTGAATCCAGGTCGGCCGGCGAGCCGCTGAGTTCCTGGAGCGTGGCCGCCTTGATGCCGGTCTGGGCATATGTGCCACTGATCAGGAGGGACCGGCGCATGCCGTCGGCCTCGTTTGCCGCCGACCATGTGGCGAAGATGCCGCCGCCGACGATCACCAGGACCAGCGCCACGGCCAACCAGGAGACGGGACGGCGACGAGCGCTGCGCTCCTCCTCCGCCGTGCGCCCTGCATCCCTCTCCCTCCTCCGGCCTTCCTCCATCGCCCCACCGTTACTATAACATCTCTGTTATTCGTGGAGGCATATCTCTGTATCCCAGGGCCTTGCGTCTCTTTCACCCTGCGAGCCGTCGCGTTCATCTCCCAGCCGCCCGATCGTGCTGGTGATGACTCCTGCCAGCAGCTCTCCTGGCCATCTCCCTGCGGCCGTAGCCCAACGACCGGGAGCGGAGTGATAGGCCGGCGTCGTTCTGAGTCCCAGCCCGGGTGTGAAGGTGGCCGCGGGGCGGTGGCAACGGGCGATCACGTCGGTCCGCCCGGCTGAATGCGCCGCTGCGGCCCGGCTCGCAGGCCTCGCCCGGCAGCATGTGAGCGAGGGGTTCTCCGCGTTCGACGATCCGTTCGAGGCGGCCGTCGTCTCCGCGCTCATCGAGCTCGCGCGGGCCCGTGGCAGGGAGTAGGGCCCTGACCCGGCATCATGCGAACGCGATCTGGACCGCGGTCGGATAGCGGGTCATCAGCCCGTACGCGATCGCCCGCCCGACCCAGGCCCGGCCGTCGCGGAACTCGCGGAGCGTCGAGACCTCACCGAGCGCCTGGAGGGCCTCGAACGCCTGCCGATCCGTGAGAAAGCAACTGTCCGCGACCTCCATCGAGGCAAAGAAGAGGATCGGCAGCCGGAGCCGGCGCCAGAGCCCGGGCGGAAGCCCGTCGGCGATCGAGCGGAGCACGGCCGGGTCGTAGCGGTACTCGTCGCCGCCGCGAGTGACCGAGACCGGCTCCGGCCGCTCGAGGAGCTCGGCCAGGGTCGGGCGCTCGGCCGCGATCCCGTCGTTCATCCGGCCGGCCTCGAGCCGGAGCCAGCGCTGGAGGACCCGGTCGTCGTACATCGATCGCAGGTGGGCGTCCGGGTTCTTATTTCTGGCGGCAGGGTTATGCCCGCGGCAACCCATCTCGAGCTGATGACGGACCAGACGATCGGCGATGCCGCGCTCCGGTTCGCTCCGTACCTGCCGCTCGAGAACGGGGTCCGGGAGTGAGGCCGAAGCGCCGGTTCGTCTGCCCGGACTGCGGGTATGCGGCCGCAATCCCGGACGACGCAGGTGATGGCACAGCGCTCTGCCGCCGGTGCCGCGAGGTCGTTGTGGGAGTGCCGGCGGAGGAACGGTGGAACGAAGCGCCCGCGGTCACCGGGATCTGCGCGCTCCGCTGCCCGGGCTGCGACGGCCCGGTCCGGCCCTGGCGAAACCGCGCCTGCCCGGCGTGCGGCGGGACCCTGCTGCCGGGAGAGGGAAACATTATGCCATGATCCGTTTAAGGAGCCCCTGAGCGTCTCGACCATGCCGCCTGACCCCCTTAATCCTGCAGGGGCCGCTCTGGCCGTGGCCTGCCGGCCGGCCCCTCGCCTCCGACCGCCTGCACGGGACGCGGCCTATGGGCTCGACCTCCCTCGCGACGCGCTCGTCTGCCCGGCCGGACGGGGCCTGGTGAGAGGGAGATGAGAGATCAAGGGATGCAGGAGCCGACGCTGCGCGAGGCGGATCTCTGCGATGCGGCGGGGATCGTCGGGCTCGTCAATTACTACGCGGCCACCAGCTTTGCCGCATTCTCATCCGTTCCGGTCCCGATCGGGTTCTACGCGGAGCTCCGCGAGGGAGCATACGCGTGCTACGTCCTCGAGGAGAATGATCGCGTGGTCGGGTTCGGGTGTGTGCGCCCGCTCCTCCAGTTTCCGGCTTTTCGTGCCGCGGTCCTCCTATCCTACTTCATCGCGCCGGGATACACGGACCGGGGCCTCGGCACCCGCCTGCTCGACC
The DNA here is from genome assembly GCA_004332335.1 of Methanoregulaceae archaeon UXB-2016. Lineage (GTDB taxonomy): Archaea > Halobacteriota > Methanomicrobia > Methanomicrobiales > Methanospirillaceae > UBA288. Next base: position 300,220 of record SISS01000008.1, read on the forward strand.
GGCTCGCGGCCGACGCTCGGGCCCTCGGGTGCACGGTTCTCGTGGTCAACGTCTCGTCGCGCAACGAGCCGAGCCTCCGGTTCCACGCGAAGCGCGGCTTTGTCGAGGTCGGGCGACTCGGAGATGTCGGCACCAAGTTCGGCATGCCCTTCGACCTCGTCTGGCTCCAGAGGGAGGCGTGACCCGGCGGCCCGCGCTCGAGGCGCGAATTCGCGAGGAGCGGCGGGCGGCGCTCGTTGTCGACGTTCGTGCGCGCCGGGGGAGGGCTGCGTTCGCCGACGCCTGCACCCTCCTCGAGGAGCACGGGCTCACCCTCGAGTCGGCCGTCGGGGTCGAGTCACAGGCCCGCCTTATCAATTCGGTCGAGGAGGCGCTCGCGAGCGGAGTCCCGCTGATCGTGCTCGGCGGTGGCGACGGGACCCTCCGGACGGTCGCTGGCTGTCTCCGGCACCGCGAGACCGCGCTCGGCCTCCTCCCGCTCGGGACCGCGAACAACTTCGCCCGTTCGCTCGGGATCCCGCAGGATCTCGCGGGCGCGGTTCGGCTCGCGGTCTCCGGGCGAGTCGTGGGGGTCGACCTCGCGCGACTCGACCACGAGGTCTTTGCGAATGTCGCGATCCTCGGCTTCTCGCCTGATGTGGTCCGGGCGACGCCCCCCGGGCTGAAACGGCGGCTCGGGAGGGCGGCCTATCTCCTCTGCGAAGCCCGCTATCTCGTCTCGCAGACACTCTTCGATGTGACCGTCACCACGGATATGGGGAGCTCGAGCTTCCGGACCCGGCAGATGATCATCGCGAACGGCTCGCACTACGGCACCCGCCGGCTCGCGCCGACGGCGCGGGTCGACGACGGGCTGCTCGACATCCTCGCCGTCGACTCGACCAGCCGCTGGCAGGGGATCCGCTTCTGGCTCCGGTACCCGCTCGGGCGGCACCTCCGGATGCGGGGGCTCCGCCGCATCCGGTGCTCCTGGGCCCGGATCGAGACCGTGCCGCGCCTCTCCACGATCGTCGGCGGCGAGCTCGGGCCGTCCACGCCGTTTGAGGTCGCCGTGGATCCGGGTGCGCTCGCCGTGGTCGTCTCGCCCGGGTTCCAGGAGTTCTGGCCGGGCCCCTAAGGGTTACGCTGCGGGGCCGCTCCCGTTCTCCGCCGACTGGACCGCACTGCCTGGCACCGTGAGCTCGAACCGGGCTCCCTGGCCCGCTCTCCCGGTCTCGCGGATGGTGATCCCCGTGATCTCCAGGATCTCCCGCACCAGAAAGAGCCCGAACCCGGTGTTGTGGCCGTATCCCCGCTCGAAGATCCGCTCCTTCTCGTCGTCGCGGATCCCGACGCCGTCATCCTCGCAGACGAGCACCCGGTCCCCCTCGCGCTCGAAGGACGAGAGCCGGATTGTCGTGACCGTGCCGCCGTGCCGGACCGCGTTCTCGATCAGGTTTCCAAAGGCCCGTATGATGAGCGCGTCGGCGTAGACCTCGAGCCCGGCCGGGATCTCGTTCAGGAGCCGCACTCCTCCGAGGGCAACGTCCCCGGCGGCCGTCTCAACAAGCGCGCAGGCCTCCTGCCAGGCCGGGGCGTGGAGCCCGAGATGCTCGCAGGTCTCGGTAAAGCGGATTATCGAGGCGATCCGCTCGACCGCCGCCAAACCCCGTTCCACATGTGCCTGGAGCACCGGATCGGCCTGCCCGGTCCTGAGGAGACTCAGGTATCCCCGGAGCACGGTGAGCTGGTTGTCGATATCGTGACGGATGATGCCTGAGAGGAGGTTGAGCACCCGGTTCGTGCGGAGAAGCGCCTCTTCGCCCCGGATGCGCTCGGTGATGTCGAGGATCACCGCCACGAAGACCGGGGCCGTCTCGTGCCGCACGAGCTGGAGGTGGACCTCGACGGGATACTGCGAGCCGCCCTTTCTGCGGTGGATCGTCGAGAAGACCTGCTTCTTCCGGGCGCCGCTCCGGAGCGGGGCGATCATGGCCTCGAACGACTCCCGCGAGATCTCGGGCTTCAGGTCGAGCGGGGTCATGGCGAGGAGCTCCTCCATCGAGTACTCCAGGTTCTCCCGGGCCCCGCGGTTCACCTCGAGGAACCGGAGCGTCTCCGCGTCGAAGATGTAGATCTCGTGCAGCGAGGCCTCGAGGACCCGCCCGAACCGGGTCCACATCTCCTCGGCCTCCTTCCTTGCCGTGACGTCGAGGTGCGTCCCGGCAATGCGGCGTACGCGCCCTTCCGGGTCGCGATCGACCACCCTGCCTCTCGCCTGGACCCAGGTCCAGGCCCCGACCCTCGTCTTGATCCGGCACTCGGCCTCGTAGATCGGGGTCCGCCCGTCGAGGTGCTCCTGCAGGGCCCGCTGGACCCGGGGCAGGTCGTCGGGATGGATCAGCCCCTGCCATGCCTCGACCGTGAGGCTCCCCATGCCGTCCGGTAACTCGAGCATGCCCTGCCGCGGCTCGTTGTAGATGACCTCCCCGGTCTCGACCGCCCAGTCCCAGGTGCCGACCTCGCCCCCCTCGAGGACGAGGGCCAGCCGCTCCCGGCTCTCCCGGGCCTCCCGCTCATGCCGGGTCAGCTCCTCGATCGTGCTCCGGAGCTCCTCCTCGGTCAGGGCGATCTCCTCGTACGAGATCGTGAGATCGCGGTTCCGGGCGAGGAGCTCGGTCTCGGTCCGCTTCCGGGCGGTGATGTCGTGCACCACCCCGAAGACGATGCCCCGGTCCTGGTCGTACTCGGCCTGAGAGTTGAGATCGAGCTCCTGGCCGTCGGTCCTGTGGCGGACGCGGAACTCCACGTCGTAGGGTCGACCCCGCTCGACCAGGTCCCGCAGGGCCTTGTCGAGGAGGGAACGGTGCTCGGGGAGGGAGAGCCGCTGTACCTGCTCCAGGGGCCACCTCTCCCCTTCGAGCCCGTACAGGCGTTGTGCTCCCTCCGAGGCGAGCAGGGTCCCGGTCTCGAGATGAAGCTCCCAGTGGCCGATCCCGGCGATCTCCTCGGCCCTTCGAAGGCGTCGCTCGCTCTGCTTCAGGGCCTCCTCGGCCCGGTGGCGCTCGTCGACCGGGCGCGTGGTCATGACGATGCCGTCGACGCCGCGGACCCCGATGAGGTTGGTGGCCACGGCCTCGACATGGATATAGCGCCCGTCGGCCCGCCGGATCCGGAACGCGGTCGGCGTCCCGGCGTTGGTGCCGGCATAGACCTCGGCGAGGGCCCGGCGCGCCTCGCCGCAGTCGTCGGGATGCATGAACTCGAAGGGGCTCCGGCCGAGGGCGTACCCCTCCGGGTACCCGAGGATGCGACGGGAGGAGTCCGACTCGTAGGTGATCCGTCCGTCACGGTCGATGATCCGGATGATGTCGGAGGAGTTCTGGATCAGGGAGCGGAAGCGCAGCTCGTTCTCACGGAGCGCCATCTCCGTGCTCCGTCGTTCGACTGCGATCCGGACCTGGTGCGAGAGCTGGACGTACTGCGCTTCGGGATCGCCCCCCTTCTGGACATAGAAGTCGACCCCGTTGTTGATCGCCTGGATGACGATCTCCTCGCGCCCCCGGCCCGTGAAGAGGATGAAAGGCAGCCGGCCGTGCCGTTTCCGCACCTCGATCAGGAGCATGATGCCGTCCATGCCGGACATCTGGTAGTCCGAGATGACGGCATCGAACTCCTCGCGCTCGAGGAGGTCGAGGGCGGCAGTGGCCGACTCGATGGTCGTGACCGCAAAGTCTCCGACCCTCTCGAGGAACAACCTCCCGATCTCGAGGAGATCGGGTTCGTCGTCGACATAGAGTACCCGGACCGGAGCTGCCATATCTGTCTTCACTCTCGCCGCCAGGTATCATATCTTTCGCTTCGTCCTTCCCGAGCCCGACATGGTCGTTCCCCCGGGCCTGTGCCGGGCGATGAGGGCTCTGCGACGCGTGCTACCGGCGAGAGATGCGGCGGTGACTCGGACACGGAGATGGTGCCGTGCCGGGCTGAACCGTGGTCCCATCACCGTCTTTCGGCAGCCGGCGTTCCTCTACGGCCCTCGCCGGCCAGTTCGCCGCTGCCGTGGCCGGGGTCGTCGACGCCCGCCGCCCCGACGGTTTGGGGTTTGCCGTCGACGAGGCACGTCTCCGTGCCGAGGTGGGGTTTCAGTCACTCCACTGAATCCGGGAACTCCTTCAAGGCAAGGGCATTATTGCGCTTCTCGTCGTGGGTGCGAAGTGCCTTGCGGAGCTCCGCGATCACCTCGGGCCGCTGCACGATCTCGTCGAAGTACCTGCGGCGGAACTCTGCCCACTTCTCGGGATCGTGGCCGAACCACCTTCGAAGCTCCGTGCTCGCCCCGGCGTCCTTCAGCCAGAGAGAGGTCCATGTGCGCCCGCTCCCTGGAGAGGCCCCTCGGCCAGAGCCGTTCGACGAGGATCCGGTATCCGTCCTCCCTCTCCGCGGGCTCGGACGCGTGTTTCAGCGATCTGCCCATGATGCATTGATGCATCGTCGTCCGCTTGCGAGTCTCGCACCACCGATATTATGGTCGCACTGGTTTTTGATCGGCAGACAGCCGGAACCTCCCGGTGCAGGGTTGGAGCAACCTCTTCGAGCGGGGTGCCCGAGGGTACCGACGACCACGCGGCACTACCTTTATCGGATTGGACGGAGCATGGGCCGTTCACCGAGGCTGATCGGGATGCTGGTGCTTGGTATCGATGGGATCCCCCGTGGGGATCGCGGCGCTACGATGCGCCTGATCCGCGCCGTCCTCAACGGGGCGCAGGAAGGTGGTGCCGAGGTCGAGGCCGTGAACCTCGTCGACTACGACCTGCTGTTCAGGAATGCCTGCACCAGTGATCGCCGGCGACTTGGCGGCTCCTTGCCACCATCGGGCCACACACCTCGCCTGTGTCGACACGGGGTCACCATCCCATACCAGCCAGGGGGAGGGCGCTCCAACACATGCATCCTGCACGGTACGGGGCCTCGATCTGAAACATAATACCGGGTCCCGGCCTACAGAAGAGAGAAGAGCGAGCATCCCCTCCATCTTCCGGACCCCGCACGGAGACCCCGCCATGGACAATGATCAGATCGCCCACGAATGCTCGACACTCGGCTCGAAGAAGACCCGGGGGGAGCTCGGGATGGCCATCGCCGCCCTCGTCCTGTCGTACTCGCCCCGGGACATGCAGCAGATGCGGCGGACCTTCTCGGAGTCGATACGCGACTTTCCACCCGAGTACCGAGAGAAGCTGGAGGAGACGGTCGCCGGCCATCTCCACGGGACCTATCAGGCAATCCAGAGGATGCACGAGCTCCGGAATTTCGCCAGCATGAGGGAACCCATTGCTCCCGATGCAGCCGATTTCTGGCGGATGGTGGCAGCGCAGTGCGCCTCCGGGGACGGAGAGCAGATCCGGGTGCGGTTCTTGAAGTTCCTTCTCGCCGGGTTCTGCATGTTCGTGCAGGGACTCCCCGGCCATCCGGTCGGGATGCCGTTCCCCGGCGGGGATAGGGTCGCGGTCATCGAGGGGGTGTATTACTGCCCGGTCCGGGAGAAGGCAAACGATGTCGACGCCGCGCTCTGCCCGTTCTGCCCGGCCCGGCAGACGCCGGAGGTCGGGTACCTCAAGCCGCCGGTGAAGGGGAGCGAGCACAGGAAGCAGGAGTTCATCGAGCAGACGTACAAATATCACCATTTCAACGGGTGAACCCCGGCGGCCGTCGTTCACTCCGCCAGGAATGCGCCCTCCGTTCGGGGTATCGCCCACCCGGTTGCCGGATCAGACCTGACCTTTCACAGACTGATCTCTCCCGACCCCGCACTCCGGGCAGACGCAATCGTCCGGCAACGCAGCGAACTCAACACCGGGCACCATCCCGGCCGCCGATCGCCGATCGTCGGGTCGTAGACATATCCGCATACGATGCTCTCGTAAGAGACCATCCGGTCTGTCATGTTGTGTTCCTCTGTCTCTCTGTATTCCCGCGTCAGCCGTGCCTGCGCCCGGTCTTCTCCAAGCTGCTCACCCTAGTGAACACCCGATCATCCCTCTTTCCTCTCCACGAGTCGCCGGTACATCTCCTCCCCGACGCACTCCTTTGCATACGCGCACCACTGGACACACGAGAGGAGGTCGTTATAGACCGTAAAGCCGCAGGTGCTGCACGCCACCGAGACATCGTTCGAGAAGACCTCGACCTCCGCGCCGCACTGCGGGCATCTCTTTATCGAGAGCGTGGGGGTCCTGAGGTTCGCAGAGCCGGGACAGTGGTCGAGCATCGGTCACGCCCCCTCGTCTTTGTACTCCTTCAGCAGCGCCTCGCCGTACTCCGTCGCCTTCTTCGTGGGAACATAGTTGAGCGCCTTCGTCCGCTTGAGGAGTTCCTCGGTGATGGCGGTGTCGTCGGCGAGCTGCAGCTTCCTCACCTCCGCGATGATCCAGTCCAGCCGGTCGATCCCGGTCTCTATGCCGTTGACGAGGATACGTTTGATCGAGATCCGGTCCGGAGGGATCCCTCCGCAGATCGTGCAATAGTACCCGTCCATCTCATCTCCGCCCATACGCTCACTCCCGGATCATGGTCAACGTCATCTTGAATCTGGTGATCGCACTGAGCGCGTGGGGAACGTTCGCGGGGAAGATGATCGTCTGCCCCGCATTCATCTGGAAGGTCTGGCCGGCGACCCAGACCTCGCACTCCCCGTCGAGGATCGTGACCACGGCGTCGTACGGCGCCGTGTGCTCGGAGAGCCCCTCGTCCTCATCGAACGAGAAGACGGTGATGCTCCCCGCCTTTGTGTTGACGAGCATCCGGCTCGCCACCGTCCCGTCCCGATAGGCGACCACGTCCTTGAGATCGAGGACTCTTCCCAGCAGGTCGCCCCGTTTTTTGTCCTGCTTTTCAGGCTCTTCCTGTCTGAATTCCACGGCCGGTACGCCTCCGTCAGAGCAGCTTCGTCTCCTCGGTCGGCCGCGGCACCTTGACCACGAGCACGCGGAAGACCGCGCCGCTCTCGTTCGACCAGCGGTGCGGGATGCGGGCCGGGCTCTCGACCACGCAGTCCGGGCCGACGGTCTCGCGCTCGTCCCCGATCTCGACGATCCCCTCGCCCTCGAGCACGTAGAAGAAGACGTCGACCGGGGTGATGTGCCGCTTCAGGCTCTCGCCGGGCTGGAGCGTGATGACGACGGCCGTCGCGTGCGGGCAGTCGTAGACTTTGCGGGCGTCGACGCGGTGCGGGTTCGGGCCCGAGACCACGTCCGATACAGTGGTGATCTTCATACTCGATTCGACCTCTCAGGGGGTATTTTCGAAATAAATGAAAGAATCTCGGATCGGAGCATCTCCCTTCCGATCCACTCCATGGACCTGGCGGTTCGGAATGCACGGCCTCCTCGTGCAGCCTGCTTCATCGATGCTGACGATCCCTTCATGCTCATACTCCGCGGACAGGATTCCTGATCGTCCGTGCTGTCTCACAGCACGCAGACGGAGCAGTCCTGGCCGCCGCACTCGGCGTTCTCGAGCTTCCACGTCAGGGCCCAGGCCTTGATCCCGCGGATCACCTCGACCAGCCCGAGCCCGCTCTCGGTCAGGGTGTACTCGCTCCTGACCGGGAACGCCGAAGCGTCGACGTGCCGGGTGACGATCCCCTCGGTCTCGAGTTCGCGCAGCCGCTCTGCGAGCACCTTCTGCGTGATCCCCTCGAGGGCGTTCTTGAGCTCGGAGAAGCGGCGGGTGTACCCGGGCCCCTTGTAGAGCTCGAGGATGATCAGCAGGGTCCACTTCCGGGCCAGGTACCGCACCGTCTGGTTGACCGTGCATGTCTCCTGCATGGTTACCAGTGTGAAACTCACCCCTATTTATATCTTAGTATGGAATGAATACTTTGTATCGAAATCATACAAGGAGTACAACACTATGTTCTGTTACCAGTGTGAAGAGACCGCGAGGGGCACCGGGTGCACTGTCCGCGGCGTCTGCAGCAAGGACGAGGTCCTCTGCGGTGTGATGGACGTCCTGCTCTACCTCTGTCGGGGGATCGCGGTGCGCGATCTCGCGGCACGCGAGCGAGGAGAGGCCGGGAGCAACGAGGCGCGACGGTTCCTCGCCGACGCGCTCTTCGCGACGCTCACCAACGTCAACTTCGATCCCGCCCGCATCCGGGAGCTGATCCGGAAGGCCGTCGCGATCCGCGACGCCCTGCCCCCGGCCGGCCCGAACGAGCCCGACGCGGCCACCTGGACGCCGGCGAGCGACGCCGAGATCGACGCGAAGGCGAAGGAGGTCGGCGTCCTCGCGACCGAGAACGAGGACGTCCGCTCCCTCCGCGAGATGCTGATCTACGGCATGAAGGGCATCGGCGCGTACTACCACCACGCGGCCGTGCTCGGGTACACGGACGACGCAGTCGAGGCGTTCCTGGAGAAGGGGCTCGCCTCGACCACGAAGGACCTCTCCGTCGACGAGATGGTCGCGCTCGTGCTCGAGTGCGGCAGGGTCGGGGTCGCGACGCTCGCCCTGCTCGATACGGCGAACACCGCGACCTACGGCGACCCGGTGATCACGTCCGTGAAGACCACCGTCGGGGACCGCCCCGGGATCCTGGTCACGGGCCACGACCTGAAGGACCTCGCCGAGCTCCTCGAACAGTCGAAGGACGCCGGGATCGAGATCTACACCCACGGCGAGATGCTGCCCGCGCACGCCTACCCGGCGTTCAAGAAGTATCCGCACCTCGTCGGAAACTACGGGACCTCGTGGCACCACCAGAAGGAGGAGTTCGAGCCCTTCAACGGCCCGGTCCTCTTCACGACGAACTGCATCATCCCGCCGAAGGAGTCGTACATCGGCCGGCTCTACACCACCGGCCCCGTCGGCTGGCCCGGCGTGATCCACATCCCCGCCGGCCCCGACGGGACCAAGGACTTCTCTCCGATCATCAGGGTCGCGCAGTCGTCGCTCCCCCCGTCGCCTCTGCCCGGCAGCGGGCGAGACCTGGTCACGGGCTGCGCCCACAAGGCCGTGCTCGAGCTCGCCGGGACGATCGTCGAGGCCGTGAAGAAGGGCGACATCACCCGGTTTGTCGTGATGGCCGGCTGCGACGGCCGGCAGCCCGAGCGCGAGTACTACACGGAGTTCGCGAAGGCCCTGCCCGCGAGCACGGTGATCCTGACCGCCGGCTGCGCGAAGTACCGCTACAACGCCCTCGACCTCGGCACGATCGGCGGTATTCCGCGTGTCGTCGACGCGGGCCAGTGCAACGACTGCTACTCGCTCGTCGTCATCGCCCAGGCGCTCGCCGACGCGTTCGGCGTCGGGATCAACGACCTGCCGCTCTCGTTCAACATCGCGTGGTACGAGCAGAAGGCCGTGCTCGTCCTGCTGGCTCTGCTCAGCCTCGGGGTGAAGAAGATCACCCTCGGGCCGAAGCTCCCGGGCTTCGTCTCGCCGAACGTCCTGAAGGTCCTCGTCGAGAACTTCGACCTCGCGCCGAACACCACGGTCGACGAGGACATGGCCCGGCTCGTTCCCGCGTGAGGTCTCACCTCTCATTTTTAGCCGAACCCAAAGCCACGCTTCGGGCCTCTGTGGCGTTCGGGCCTGCTTCAGGTTGTGCACGCGAATGAGATCCCGGCACTCGAGATCGAGGCTGCGAGTGGCCTGGCGATCCCAGCCGGCTCTGCGACGTGTGCTGTCACCGGGAGGTCGTGCCTGACGCAGGATGTGAGGGTCGACCTCGGAGTCACGGAGCGCCCCGGTTCAGAAAACAACCGTGTGGGCGCGCCCTGATCGCATCTCTGCCGTTCAGGTATCGAGAGAGACGAGGACGGCGAGCACGCGCTTCGTGTTCGAGAGGTCGCCGACGATCCTCGTGCCACCGGCCGGACGCTCGATCACCAGGGTCGGCACCGCGATGATCTGATCCCGCTGGGCCACGTCGGGATGCTCCCGGATGTCGATGGTCTCGATCCGATATCGGCCGGCGAGGTGCGTTTCGCAGATCTTTTTCAGGTTCACCATCGCGAGGACCGATCTCGCCACACGGCCCGCGATGTACAGCTTGATGACGAAATGCCGTGAGTCGTCATCGGGGATCAGACGGTGCTCTCGCCCTGCGGCCGAAGGGAGCGCCGTCGATTCAGGGTCTGTCGTCTCGTCATCCCGGAGCCGATAGTCGGCTCCGGCATCAGAGGGCATGGGCACTACCTCGCCGCGAAGAGGACAAGAATCTTTCGATTCTATTCCCGCCACCTGTCGTCGCTCCCGAGAAGGAGTAAATCCGAATATCTATACTCTCTGAGGTGCTTCATAGCTTATTGAACGTCTTTCGGAGCACGCACGGCCGGGAGGAGGGATCGATTTGATACACGAGAGAACCACGATAACGAAAACACCGGAACTTGAGAAAGTGCCCTCGGGGATCAGCGGTCTCGACGAGATCACGGGCGGCGGCCTGCCGAAGGGCCGGCCGATCCTGGTCAGCGGCGGGCCCGGCTGCGGCAAGACGCTCTTCGCCATGGAGTTCGTGGCCCGCGGGATCGTCGACTACGGCGAGCCGGGGGTCTTCGTCGCGTTCGAGGAGAAGGTCGACGATCTGAAGGTGAACTTCGCCTCGATGGGCATCGACCTGCAGGCCCTCGTCGACAGCAAGCAGCTCGTCCTCGACCATATCTATATCGACCGCAGCCAGATCGAGGAAGCGGGGGAGTACGACCTTGAGGGGCTCTTCATCCGCCTGGGCCTGCTCATCGACCGGGTCGGCGCCAGGCGGATCGCGATCGACACGATCGAGGCGATCTTCTCCGGCTTCTCGAACGAGGCGATCCTCCGCGCCGAGCTCCGCCGGCTCTTTCTCTGGCTCAAGGACCGGGGCATCACCGCGATCATCACGGGCGAACGCGGCGACCGAACGATCACGAAGTACGGCCTCGAGGAGTATGTCGCCGACTGCGTGATCACGCTCGACCACCAGGTCACCCATCAGATCGCGACCCGCCGGCTCCGCGTGGTCAAGTACCGCGGCAGCGTCCACGGCACGGACGAGTATCCCTTCCTGATCAGCGACAACGGCATCTCCGTGCTGCCGATCACCTCCATGTCGCTCCACCACGAGGCCTCGACCGAACGGGTCTCGACCGGCATCCCGCGGCTCGACACCATGCTCGGCGTCCGCGGGTATTACCGCGGGAGTTCGGTCCTGGTCTCGGGCCAGGCCGGCACGGGCA
>SISS01000009.1 GCA_004332335.1 Methanoregulaceae archaeon UXB-2016
AGGGCAGCCTGCGAAGTATATAGATCTTCCTATTTTGACCTCAAATCAACGATCAGAACACCATCTGAACCGTTACAAAATTAGCGAACTACTGAACCCGATTACTCCTCCTCCTCTTCGGCCGCGGCCAGCTCCTTTGGGAGCACGCGCACCTCGCAGGCGCGGTCCCCCGTGCAGGCAGCTCGGACGTAGCGGAGCGTGAACGCCGGGTTGAGGAGCCCGACGAGGGGGATCATGAAGGCCAGGCATCGCTCTGCGAGCAGGCCGTGGTCGATCTCGAGGAGGTCCGCCTCCTCGACGAAGGGGCAGCGACGGATCTTGAGGGCCGCGCCCTCCTCGCTCTCGGCGATCCGGTCGAACTGGAAGTCCCGGCCGAAGAGGGCCGATCCCAGGACCGAGAGCGTCCCCGCGAGCTCGGCCGCAGTCTTTCTCGGCAGGTGGAAGGCATCGGCGAGATCCTTCGCCTCGCGTGCCATCTCGATCCAGATCTCCTGCTCGCGCTCGTCATAGGACTCGCCCACGACCGGGCGGTAGACGATGTCGTAGAGGAGCGGGAGCTTCGCGAGCAGGCGGGAGCAGACCTGCCAGCGCGCGCTCTCGGGGATCTGCTCGAGGTCGCGGCTCATGCTGCCCTCCCCGGCCCGGGCGTCGGGCTCGTATCCGATTGCATCGAAGAGTCGTGAGCCACCGGACGAGAAAAGCCTGCGGGTGGTCCGAGGCGACCCGTCGGGCCGCGACCCGCAAAAGGGTGGTGTTACCGGGCGAGCCGGACCACGTCCTCGATCGTGTCGACGTACTCGACCCGGATTCCGACCTCGGACTCGAGGTATTCCTTTGCGTCGACGCGCTCGGGGACGCGCTGGATGACGCTGTAGCCATAGTAGTCGCGGGTCCGTTCGATGTACCGGACCAGCTGGCTGTTCTCGCGCGGCAGGAGGAAGAGGGTCTTGCCCCGCTCCTTCGCGGCCGTCGCCTTGTCGATCACGCCGCCGATGGCCCCGACATGGCCGTCCTGGTCGATCGTGCCTGTCAGAGTCAGGTCGGACCGGGGGTCCGTCCCCTCGATCGCCGAGATCATCAGCAGGGTCAGCAGGGCTCCGGCCGAACCGCCGTCCACGGCCGGGACCTCGTCCTCGGCCACGATCGAGACGATCACGTCCGAGGCGGAGAGGTTCCGGCCGGTCGTCTGCTGCGCCACATAGGCCGCCGTGTTCGCCGCGTCCTGGAAGACCTCGCCCATCAGCGGGATCGTGTTGACCAGGACCCGCCCGCGCCCGGGCACGATCTCGACCGTCACGTTCATCAGCGTGCCCACCTGCTCGATCCGTTCCCTGACATACGGCCCGTCCTGCTCGGTCACCTGCCGCTGCATGACGGCGGGCGCATCGAGCGAGGCCGTCCCTCCGAGGGCGGGGCCGGCCGTACCGGGCGATGTGGCGAGCGTGTCCCCGAGCTGAGCCCGGTAGAACGCGAGCTGGCCCTCGTAACTGCGAATCGAGAGGTTCATCTGGTCGAGCTGAGTGCGGAGTGCGGCGTTCTCCTGCTCCAGGGCATCGATCCGGTTCAGGAGCTGCTGCTCGTTTCCACTGCCCGCAGAGGTCTGCGAGGACTGGCCGCAGCAGCCCGCAGCGAACAAGGCGACGAGCACGAGTGCGAGCACGAGCAACGGTGTGCGTGCCATGCCTCTCTGATATCCGCAGAGGGTGATAAGAGTTCGGTCTCCCTTCAGGCGTACCCCGTGATGTCGTAGTCGATCTCGGTCGACTTTCTCACGCACTCAGAGCCGCTCTTCTCGAACTCCTCGATCAGCCTCCGGATCACGGCCGGGTACACGGCCCCGACCAGTTCCTGGACGGCCCGGCCGTGGCAGAAGAACTTGAAGGTCGGCGTCGACCGGACGCCGAAGCGTTCGACCGTCCAGGGATTGGTCGCGATGTCGATCCGGGCGAACCGCACCCGGTCCCCCAGGTCCTGGGCAAAGCCCTGGATGAACGGCAGGATCGTCTTGCAGTGAGGACAGGTCTCCGAGTAGAACATCACCACCACAGGCCTCTCGCTCTTCACCACCTCGGCCTCGAAGGTACGGTCGGTGACCTCCTCAAGGAGGGACTCTGTCGGCACGGTCTCTGTCATGGCAAGACGCCTCCAGGCCGAGGTATGGGCCCACCGGCATATATGGTTATGCCGGCGAGATGTTCCCGAAGGGGTTCTCGACCCCGAAGTAGAACCGGTTGCCCGGGTCCCCGATCACGCGCCTGAAGCTCAGGTTCGTCTCACCCTGGAGTTCGACCGTCTCATTCCAGACCCGGGTCAGGCGGAGCTCGTCCCGGTCGCGTTCGAGGGAGAGGACCCGCGTCCCGTTGGTGAGGGGAGCCTGGTAGCTGAGGTTCAGGGTCTTCTCTCCGGTCGGGGTCCACGATCCGTTCCGGACCTGGATCGTCTGCGCCACCCCGAGGTCGATCACGAAGCGGAGCTCGGCCGATCCGTTCTCCGAGAGGTTCAGGAGGAGGTCGGGCTCGTCTGTGCTCTTCAGCCAGAGGCCGGCGGGGTCCGTCCGTTCCGCTGCGGGCGGGGCCTGGACACAGCCCGCCGCGAGCAGCAGGCCGACCGCGAGGAGGGAGAGCAGATACCCGTATCTCATGCCCAGAAGATGGGGCGGCCGAGCAGATAGGGCTACCCGATCAGCCGGCGGAGCAGGGGCCGATCGATCGCGATTGCGTCGGCCGGGCAGAGCTCCTGGCAGCAGAAGCACCGGATGCAATCGGCATGCCGGATGTGCGGGACCGGGCCCCTGAAGTCGATCGCACCGGGGGGACAGTTCTCGACGCAGGCCCCGCACCCGCGGCATCGGTCCTCGACGATCCGGGGCCGGACCGCGAAGAGCCGGCTCACGGCCGCAAGGAGCGGGGCCGGGATGCGCGAGACCGGGTGGGCCTCGGGCCTGGCGAAGCCGGGCACCCGGCCCTCGTCCGGCGAGACGCCGTGCACCTCGATCTCGTCCGCAGATCTGGGGCCGAGCCCCCGTTCGGCCGCCTCCGCGACCGTCGGGACCTCGAGGGGGTCGAAGCCCATCAGCAGGGCCTCCACAAAGTCGAGGTCGGGGGCGTGCGGGCTTGCGAGGAGAAGCCCGACCTCGCGGGGCCGGCCGTTCGAGGGGCCGTTTCCCTCCATCCCGACCACGGCGTCCATGACCGAGAGGACCGGGGGCCGGGCCCGGTAGAGGTCGAGCAGGAGGCTCGCGAACCTCCGCGGGTCCTGGCCCGTGTGGAGATGATACTCGGCCTTCGCAACGCCCGGGATATACCCGAAGCAGTTCTTGACTCCACCCGTGCAGAGGGTGAACTGATGGGTCTTGAACTTCGAGAGCGAGACGATCGCGTCCGCATCTGCGACCGCCTGCGCGACCTGGAACCGGCGGTAGACCCGGCCGTCGGGGGAGGAGAGCTCGGCCGTCGTGTCGTCGAAGAAGACGGCCTCGCACCCGCACTCCTCGAGGACGGCGGCGAGGCCGGTCCGGCGGAGGAGCGCAGCGTAGCCCTCGGGGGTGTTTCGCCCGCCGGGGGAGTCGCCGAGCACGACCTCTCCGCCGGCGGCCTGGATCGCCCGGATCGCGGCCCTGACCACGGTCGGATGGGTTGTGACCGCCCCGTCCGGGGCGCGGCTCGCGAGCAGGTTCGGCTTGACCAGGACCCGGGTGCCGCGCTTGACGAAGGCCTCCATGCCGCCGAGGGGCAGAAGGCACGCGGCGAGCGCGGCCTCGACCCGGTCCTGCACGTAGTCGGGGCAGCGGACGATCGAGACCTGCCGGCTCATGCGCATCCCCGCACCGCGCCGAGGTCGGGTCGGAGCTCGATCCGGCAGACGCCGTCGAGGAAGACCCGGACCGTGCCGCCGCTCTCGGAGATGATCACGGCCACGACCGGCAGGAGGGTCGTAATCGCCGCGGCCGCCCGGTGCCGGCCGCCGAGCCCGCTCGGGAGGGAGACGAACTTCGAGTCGACGTCGAGGTACCGGCCGGCCGCGATCACCGCGCCGGACCGGTCGATCACGAACATCCCGTCGATCTGGGCGAACTCTTTGACCGACTCCCAGTTCTCGCGGGCGAGGATCGTCGTGACCTCGGGGGGATGGCCGAGGTAGGGGTTCAGGATCAGCTGGTGCGAGAGGCCCAGGATCGCATCGCCGTCCCCGATGATGAATGCGGTCCCGATCGGCTTGCCCTCGCGCCCCTCGCGCCCGATCTCGAGGGCGAGCCGGAGGGCCGCGGCCATCACGCCCCGGGGTGCGGCCGGGTCGAACTGGGCCAGGTCGAAGCGGGACCGGACCCGGTCCAGGGTCAGGACCACCAGGCCGTCGGTGAAGACGCCCACGACCTCCTCGGTCTGGTCGCTTCCGAGCGCGAGGGTGCCGACGGCTCGCCCGAGCCGTTCGATCAGAAGATCGTGCAGCCCCTCGAGGGTCGAGGCGCCCGCACCGAGCCCGAGCTCGCCCGCCCGGAGCACGGGCACGGAGCTATCGCGGATCTCTGCGTCCACGAACGTGACGACCGCCCTTGCGCCGAGGGTGACGGCGAGCCGGAGGCCCGCATCGAACATCTGCTGGTCTCGGCTCATAGGAACGTTCGAATGAGTGCCGGGATCTCGGAGGGGCGCGACGCGACCGTCACCCCCATCGCCTCGAGGGCCCGGATCTTGGACCGGGCATCGCCCTCGCCGCCCTCGACGATCGCGCCCGCATGGCCCATCCGCTTGTCCGGGGGGGCCGAGACGCCGGCAACGTAGGCCACGAGCGGGAGCGAGGTCGAGGCCGCGCCCTCCTGCTCGAGCGCACCGCCGACCTCGCCGACGAGCACCACGGCCTTCGTGGCCGGGTCGCGCTCGAACCGGGCGAGTACGTCCGTGAAGGTCGAGCCGATCACGGGGTCGCCGCCGATCCCGACTACGGTCGACTGGCCGATCCCGGCCCGGGTCAGTTCGTCCACGATCTCGTAGGTGAGCGTGCCCGAGCGCGAGATCACCCCGACCGGGCCCGGCATGGCGAGGTGGGGCGGCATGATCCCGAGCTTCGCCTCGCCCGGTGAGAGGAGGCCCGGGCAGTTCGGCCCGATCACGGTCGTGCCGCAGAGCCTCGCATAGGCGAGGGCCTTCATGGTGTCGTGGACCGGGATGTGCTCGGTGATCGCGACCGCGAGCGAGAGCCCGTTCGCGGCCGACTCCATGATCGAGTCGCCGGCCGCGCCGGACGGGACGAAGATGACCGAGGCGTCCGCGTCGTGCTCCTTCAGGGCCGCACGGATGCTGTCGTAGACCGGAACCCCCGCGGCCTCCTGGCCCCCCTTGCCCGGGGTGACCCCCGCGACCACGCCGGCCCCGCCGACCTGGCGCGCGTACTCGTTCATCAGGCGGATGTGGAAGAGACCCTGCCGCCCGGTGGCGCCGGCGACGATCACGCCGGTCTTCTTATCGGCGAGAATCATGTGCGGACCTCCGTGGCGGCGCCGACCGCCGTGTCCATCGAGTCGTACATCTCGTACCCGTGTTCCATCAGGAGGGCCCGGCCCTCGGCCTCGTTCGTGCCAGCCATGCGGACGATCACCCGCTGGGCGACGCCAGCCTCGATGATTCCCAGTGCGACCTCGTCGCAGCGCGTGATCCCGCCGAGCAGGTTCACGATGATCACCCGGACTTCGGGGGACGAGGCGAGGAGCCGGACCGCATGCGCGACCCGTTCGCGGTCGGCGCCGCCGCCGACGTCGAGGAAGTTCGCGGCCCGGAGGCCGTAGTGCTCGATCAGGTCGAGGGTGGCCATGGTCAGGCCCGCGCCGTTCCCGACCACGCCGATCTCGCCGTCGAGCTCGACATAGCTGAACCCGTGCCGCTCGGCCTCGGCCTCTCGCTCGGTGAGGTCGCGGTTTCGCTGGATCCCCTGCCGGGCGAGCGCGTTGTCGTCGACGATCACCTTCGCGTCGGCCGCCAGGACCCGACCGTCCTCGAGGACCACGAGCGGGTTGATCTCGGCGAGCAGCGCGTCCTTCACCAGGAAGGCGCGGTAGAGCGCGGCCACGACCGGCCCGAGTGCCCTGGGCGCCCGCCCGACCAGGTCGCGGACCGCGAACGGCGGGAGCTCGGCCATCAGCGGCGGGATGCCGATCCGCCGGATCCGATCGGGGTCGGTCCGCGCCGTCTCTTCGATCTCGACCCCGCCGGCCTCGGTGAAGAGGACGACCGGCTGCCGGGTCGAGCGGTCGATCAGGACCGCGCAGTAGTACTCGTGCGCGATCGGGAGGCGTTCCTCAACCAGGATCTCGGTGACCGGGAGGCCCTTGATCGTGATGCCGAAGAGGGCGGCCGCTCGGGCCGGGGCCTCGGCCGTCGGGCAGATGATGACCCCACCGGCCTTGCCGCGCCCGCCGACGTCGACCTGTGCCTTCAGGACGACCTCTTCTCCGAACGCAGAGAGGTCGCCGAGTTCCTCAACCGACCGGATCACGCGCCCCATCGGCACGGGGATCCCCGCCTCGGCGAAGACCCGCTTTCCCTCATACTCACGCAGTTTCATCTTCTCGCCTCCTCTCCCCGGACGTACCCCTGGCGGAGCGCCCGGAGATTCAGGTCCTCGGTCCCCTTCGGGACCTGGTCGAGCACGGCCCGCTCGATCGCCTCGCGCGAGACGACCCCGGTCGCTGCGACGAGCGCGCCGAGCATCACGATATTCGCGACGATCACCTTTTTGAGGACGCTCCGGGCGTCGTCGGTCGCCGGGACCTCGATGTACGCGCAGTCGGGGCGCGAGTGGACGAGCCCCCGGTCGAGGAGCATCAGCGCGTCCGGCCGGGCGTTCGCGCCGTACTTCTCGAAGCCCTCCTGGCTCATGATCACCAGGAGGTCGGGGTCGGTCACCTTGGGGTAGAGGATCGGGTTGTCGTCGATCACGACCGCGGCCATCGAGGCTCCGCCCCGCGCCTCGGGCCCGTAGACCTGGGTCTGGACCGCGTAGGTGTGGTCGTACATCACGGCCGCCCGGCCCAGGACCACGGCCGCGAGCATGATCCCCTGGCCCCCGAAGCCCGAGAGCCGGAGTTCGCGTCTCATGGGGCCACCCCCATGGCGGGGTTCGCCCGCCGGACGAACTCGCCGACCACGATCGCGTCGGCGGGGACGGGCTTTCCCTCCGCGACGAGCCGGTCGTACTTCGTCTTCAGCATCGACCTGGTGCGGAAGTGATCGGCCATGTCCGTGACCTCGCGGATCCGGTTCTTGCGCCCGTAGTTGGTGGGGCAGCCGGCCCGGACCTCGATGAACGAGAGCCCGGGGGTCTCGAGGCCGGTCTTGACGGCCTTCTCGAGCTCCTTGACGTGGTACGCGGTCCAGCGGGCCACGTGGTTCGCGCCGGCCGCGACCGCGAGGGCGACCAGGTCGAACGCCGGCTCGCTGGCGCCGTACGGCGTCGTGGTCGAGAGTGCCCCGAGGGGGGTCGTGGGCGAGCCCTGACCCCCGGTCATGCCGTAGATCAGGTTGTTCATGCAGACCACGGTCATGTCCACGTTCCGCCGGCAGGCATGGATGAAGTGGTTGCCGCCGATCGCGGCGAGGTCGCCGTCGCCCGTGAAGACCACGACGTTGAGCGAGGGCTCAGCGAGCTTGACCCCGGTCGCGAACGCGAGGGCCCGCCCGTGGGTCGTGTGGAGCGAGTCGGTCGCGACATACCCGGGGGCCCGCGAGGAGCAGCCGATCCCCGAGACGAAGACCGTCCGGTCCCGGTCCCAGCCCTCGGCCTCGACCGCGGCCAGGGTGCAGTTCAGGATCGTGCCGTTCGAGCAACCGCTGCACCAGATGTGCGGGAGCCGGTCGGCGCGAAGCCAGTCCGTGAAGGTCATCGGGCCCGCACCTCCTCGTACACCCGGGCGAGCTCGTCCGGCGTGTGGAGCTCGCCGCCGAGCTTCGAGACCGGGATCACCGGCACCCGGACGTGCCGCTCGACCTCGCGTGCAATCTGGCCGAGGTTCTGCTCGGGCACGACGAAGGCGCGGGCGTTCGGGAACTCGGCGAGCGCGTGCTCGGGGAAGGGCCAGACCAGGCGGAGGCGGAGTACGCCGATCCCGTCGTCGGGCCGGTCGGCCACGAGCTGCCGGACCGTGCGGGCCGGCGCCCCGTAGCAGATGAAGACGACCTCCGCGTCGGGGTTCGTCACCCGGTAGTCCGCGATCTCGCGCCGGGCATCCTCGACCTTGCCGACGAGCCGCCGGACGAGAGCGTCGTGCATGGCCGGATCGGTCGTTACCGGATACCCGCGGGCATCGTGGGTCAGGCCCGTCACGTGGGTGTGGTGACCCTGCCCGAACGTGGGGAAGCCCGGCACCCGGTCGTCGTCGGCCTCGAAGGGCAGCCGGCCCGGCACGAAGGGTTTGCGGTCCACGACCTCGACCCTATCGGGAACGTCGATCCGCTCGCGCATGTGCCCGATGATCTCGTCGGCCATCAGGAACGCGGGGCAGCGGAAACGCTCGGCCAGGTTGAAGGCCTTCACGGTCAGGTCGTACATCTCCTGGACCGAGTCCGGCGCGAGGGCGAGGATCGCCATGTCCCCGTGCGAGCCGAACCGGCACTGGAGCATGTCGCCCTGGGCCGACATGGTCGGCTGCCCGGTCGAGGGGCCGCCGCGCTGGACGTTGACGATCACGAGCGGAGTCTCGGTCATGATGGCGAAGCCGATGTTCTCGAGCATGAGCGAGAAGCCGGGGCCCGAGGTCGCGGTCATCGCCTTCTTCCCGGTCCAGGCTGCGCCGATCACGGCCGCGATCGAGGCGATCTCGTCCTCCATCTGGACGAAGACCCCGCCGAGCTTCGGCATCTTCCGGGCCATCAGCTCGGCCACCTCGGTCGAGGGGGTGATCGGATAGCCGCCGAAGAACCGGCAGCCGGCTGCGAGCGCCCCCTCGGCCGAGGCGGCGTTGCCCTGCATGAACTCGATCCTGGTCAATACTCCACCTCGATCCGGACCGGTTCGTACGGTCGCTCGGAGACCCAGCCGATCGCCTGGTCGGGGCAGGTCAGCTGGCAGACCCCGCAGAGGGTTCGGCCGTAGAGCGCCTGGAGCCGGCAGTTCGTGCACCGCTCGGGCCGGTCGAGCACGGGTACGAGGATGCCCTTCCGGTTCGCCCGAGCGCCCGGGCTGAAGATCCGGTACGGACAGACCTGCGTACAGAGGTTGCACCCCTTGCAGCGGTTCTCGTCGATCACGAGCTTCATCGATCCCTTCCTGCGTATGGTATGAGCGCGCTACATCGAAAAGGTATTTGAAGGGGAGGAGCCATCAGGGACGGCCCGCCGCCTCCTCGGCCCGGGCCTGGACCCCGGTAAAGAGGTTCCGGCCGTGGCTGTCGATCCCGACCACGAGCGGGAGCCGGTCGAGCCGGATCGCCCAGACCGCCTCGGCCATGCCGAGCTCGGGAAACGAGACCCCCTCGAGTCGCATCCGTGCCGCGGCCAGGGCCGCACAGCCGCCCGTGAACGCGAGGTAGACCCCGCGCCCCCGGAGCTGCTCCGTGACCGTCGCGTCCATCCCCCCCTTGCCGATCAGGGCCCGGACGCCGGCGTCGAGCAGAAAGCCCGAGAGCCGGTTCATCCGCGCCGAGGTGGTCGGGCCGGCCGCGACGACCCGGTCGCCCGCGATCACGGGCCCACAGTGGTAGACGACCGCGCCCACGGGGTCGAACGGGATTCCGTCCTGCATCATCCTCAGGTGGGCCTCGTCGCGGGCCGTGTACACAACCCCCGAGAGCGTGACCCGGTCGCCCGCAACCAGGTCGAGCACCTCGTCGCCGAGCGGGGTGACGAGGTCCATCTCAGGCCACCTCCACGTACTCGGTCGCGTGCCGGTTGGCCCAGCACTGGACGTTCACCGCGACCGGCAGGGACGCGGTGTGACAGGCCGCGCGCCGGACCTTCACCGCGAGCGCGGTCGTGGCCCCGCCGAGGCCCATCGGCCCGAGCCCGAGGCGGTTCACGGCCTCGCAGAGCGAGGTCTCGAACGGGTCCATCGCGTCGATCGGCTCGAGGAGGGCCTCCTTCGCGAGCGCGGCCGCGAGGTCGAAGGTTCCTCCGATCCCGACGCCGAGCACGACCGGGGGGCAGGGGCGAGCGCCGGCCTCGAGGACGCACCGGACCACGACCTCGGGGATTCGCGCGACCTCGGACGGCAGGAGCATCTCGACCCGGGACATGTTCTCGGCCCCGGCGCCCTTGGGCAGGACCGTGACCGAGAGTCGGTCGCCGGGCCGGACGTGGACCGCGGGCATCCCCTCGCCCGTGTTGTCGCCCGAGTTGTGGCGCGTGAGGGGGTCGACCACGTTCGGCCGGAGCGGGACCGCGGTCGTAGCCCGCCGGACGCCGTCCGCGACGGCGGCGTAGAGCCCCTGCTCGAGCGGCACCGAGGGGGGCAGGGTCACGTACACGACCGGGACGCCCGTGTCCTGGCAGAGGGGCAGCCCGCTCCTCCGGGCGAGTTCGATGTTCTCGAGGATGTTCTCGAGCTCGCCCCGTGCCACGGGGTCGGTCTCGGCGTCCAGGGCCTTTGCGAGCGCGGCTTCGACGTCGGGAGGGAGCGTCGTCACGGCCCGGGCGAAGGCCCGGGCGGTCGCATCGGCGATCCGGAGAGAGAGGCTCGGGTCCATCAGAAGAGATCGGGGGCCGGAGATGAAAAAGCGACCGGCGGGTATTAGTCACGGGCGCGCGAATGCACATCCATATGGCCCGGGAACTCACTGAGCGCGACCTCGAGGTCCTCGTGAAGCTCGCCCCCGAGTGCGGGGACATGACCTGCGGCGGCTCCGGCCACGCCTTCCAGTCGATCCTGCCGCCGGTCTCGAACCACTTTGCCGAGTCGGCCGAGGACTTCGAGCGCCGCCTCGAAAACCTCAACGCGGCCGACCTCCAGTGGCTCGTCGACCGGATCCTCGACGGCTCGGAGAGCCTCGGGTGCGTCCAGGAGGAGGACATGGAGGCGCTCATCCGGAGGATAAAAACTGTCCTCGCGGACGCCGTCGGCGAAGAGGTGCTCGCTCACTACCTGGCATCGGGCGCCTGCGAGCGCTGATCACTCCTCGGGCACGAGCCGGACCGTGCAGAACGAGCCGCAGGTGTCGCAGTGCGCGTCGCACGGCTCGACATGGATCACGACCGAGGTACGTGGCAGCGCATCCCGGATCTGCTCCTCGAGCCGGTCCGCGAGCCTGTGTGCCTCCTCGACCGTCAGGCTTCGGGCCACGCAGAGGTGGAGGTCGACGAACCGGTCCGGGCCCGACCGGCGCGTGCGGAGCTTGTGGAACTCGGCGATATTGTCGCCGTGCTCCTCGATGATCGCCCGGATGCGGTCCTCCTCCTCGATCGGGAGGCGCTCGTCGATCAGGTTGCGGCACGCACGCCGACAGAGGTCGTAGGCGGCCTTCAGGATGAAGAGGGCGACGACGATCGCGATCACCGCGTCGAGCGCGACGATGCCCGTCAGGCTGATCGCGACAAGCCCGGTGAAGACCCCGAGCGAGGTGTAGACATCCGTCCGGAGGTGCCAGGCATCGCTCTCGAGCGCGATCGACTCGGTCGCCTTCGCGACCTGCATCAGCCGGCTCGAGACGTACCAGTTGATCACGGAGGAGAGGCCCATCACCGCGATGCCGGCGCCGAGGGCCTCGACTGCGAGCCCGTCGCCCCCGGCCAGGAGCTTCTGGACCGATTCGTAGATGATCAGGCCGGCCGCCACGAGGATCAGGGCTCCCTCGATCAGGCCCGAGAGGTCCTCGAGCTTGCCGTGGCCGAAGTGGTGCTCGGGGTCGGGGGGCTGACCCGAGGCCCGGACGGCGAGCCAGGCGATGACGGCCGCGACCAGGTCGATGCCGGAGTGAACGGCCTCGGAGAGGATCGCGACCGAGCCGAGCCAGAGCCCGACCACGAGTTTCAGTCCCAGGAGGACCGTGTTCGAGGCGACCGAGAGGCGCGCCGTCCTCCGCTTCTCGCGGTTGATCGCCGCGCGGTCGTGCATAACCCTCTCGATTGACGGGCATCGCCCATAGGTATTTCGGCCGTGACCGGCGCAACGCATATCGGAGCCCGGAGTCCACCTCAGGAGGTACGATGGCGACCGGCACGCGCACCCCGATCCTGTTCGCACTCCTGGCGGCCGCCCTCTTCGGAGCCAGCGCTCCCCTGGCAAAGGTCCTCCTCGACACGGTCCCGCCGGTCATGCTCGCGGCCCTCCTCTACATCGGGGCCGGCCTGGCCGTGGTCGGGGTCCGGCTCCTTCGCGGCCGGACCGATCGCGAGGCCCCGCTGGTCCGGCGCGACCTCCCGTGGCTCGCGGGAAGCGCGCTCGCGGGGGGCTTCCTCGCGCCAGTGCTGCTGATGTTCGGGCTTGCGGCCACACCGGCCGCGACCGCCTCCCTCCTCCTGAATGTCGAGGCCGTGGCCACGGCCCTCCTCGCGGCCGCCTTCTTCTCGGAGGGGATCGGCCGGCGGCTCACGGCCGCGCTCGGTTTGATCACGGCCGCCGGGATGGTCCTCTCGTTCGACCCGGCGGGCACGCTCGGGCTCTCGTTCGGGGCCCTCGGGGTCGTCGGCGCCTGCGCGCTCTGGGGGCTCGACAACAACTGCGCCCGGCAGATCTCGGGCAAGGACCCGTTCGCGATCGGGACCGTGAAGGGCCTCGGAGCCGGCCTTCTCTCGCTCCTGGTCGCCCTCACCCTCGGCAACCCCCTGCCGCCCCTGACGACCGTTCTGCTCGTCCTCGTCCTCGGCGCGGTCTGTTACGGGATCAGCATGGTCAGCTTCCTGCTCGCCCTCCGCCATCTGGGGGCCTCACGGACCGCCGGCATCTTCGGCCTGGCACCGTTCATCGGCGCTGGCATCGCGCTCCTGATCTCCCCCGCGCTCCCCGACTGGCAGTTCATCGTGGCCCTGCCGCTCATGGGCCTCGGGGCCCTCCTGATCGCACGGGAGCACCACGACCATCTCCATATCCACGAACCGGCCACGCACGCACATCGCCACCGGCACGATGAACACCACCGGCACGGGCACGAGGACGGGAACGAGGCCGAGGTGCATGCGCATGCCCATGTCCACCAGCGGCTCGAGCATATGCATCCCCACACGCCGGACATCCATCACCGGCATCGGCACTGAAAAAGAGAGAGGACCTCTGCGGTCCCCCGGAGAGGGTGTGATCTCCGAGTGGGCAGGTAGGTGACTACGGTGTGACCGAGAACTCGGCCGAAAAGCTCGTCGCATCCGCGGTCGAGTTGTTCCAGGGCTGCGCGTACACGCCCCGGATCTCCTGGAGACCCGCGGCGATCGCGGCGATCTGCCAGTGGTGGACGCCTCCGGCGCCGGACCGCGTCGCGCCGGGGTCGTCCGAGACGAAGTTGTCCGAGACGATCCGGAGACCGGACGTGGTGGTGAGGTTCCACACGTAGCCCGTGGTGGGGTTCTCGTTGAGCGTGAGGTTGATGGTGGAGTTCAGGGGTACCGCATGAGTGGTGCCGTTCGCGCTCTCGTTCAGGAAGAGCGGGGTTGTGGTCGTCGGTACGGTCGTAGAGGGTGGGCGGTCGCCGCCCGTGGTGCAGCCGGCGACGAGGGCCGCCGCGAGCACAAGCCCGGCAATGAACAGGAGCTTCGGCATTTGCTTCATGATAATCGCCCCAACGTGGGGCACATTGCTATTTGTAGTTATCATACTTAATTGCTTATATAACTGCGAAAATGTTCGGAGCCATCGTCGGATGGAGGCACTCCGCCGATCGCGAGGCCCGAATCGAGACGGGACGGTCCAGGAGCAGGCGGTCCGTTCGCCTCGCCGGTCAGCCCCGGAAGGCCTCCCAGATCGCGAACGCGAACTCGAGCGCGATCAGCACGATGATCACCCACTCGAGGAAGTGGCCGTGCTCGCGGTTCACCTCGTCCGAGAGCATCTGGTAGTTCTCGCGGATCACGTCGATCTTCCGGTCGACCGAGGCCCGCCACGAGTCCGCCCTCAGCACCCGGAGCGCGGTCGCGTAGACCCTCGCGTAGTAGACATCCTCGGTGATCCGGATCAGGTTCTCGATCCCCTCGGTCACCTCCGAGACATCGGCGTAGGTCTCCATGAGCCGGTTGAGCAACGCGCCGTACCCCCGTCGCCGACGGAACCGGCCGATCCGGCCGCCGGCCTCGAGGTCGTCGTACATGCGCTGCATCTGGAGGGTCAGGACCCGGTCGTAGTGCCGGAGCTCGAGGACCTGGACGACCGCGTACTCGATCAGCTCGACCAGGTCCGCCGGCGGCTCGGGCGCGACCAGAAAGGCCGCGTCCCAGGCGAGCACGGCCCGGTCGTCGGCCGCGTACGAGAGGGTGTTGCGGAGCACGTCCTGGCGGGTCGCCTCCGAGAACGCGATCTCCTCGCCCGCAAGGAGCGCGACCGGGTCGATGGCCGGGTCGTCGCGGTCGACGATGTAGACCGTGTAGTCCTCGTAGAAGTCCGTGTCGAGCGGGCGGGCCCCGAGCTCGGGGCCGAGGACCTCGCGGAGGACGCCGAGAGAGTCGAGGTAGGCACTGTCGAGGCCCCGCTGCCCCGCGAACGCGAGCCCGACCTGCACGATGGCCTCCGGAGGCGCCAGCTGGTCTTCGAGGATGAAACAGAGACTGATCGCGCCGATCTGGTATACCCGGGCGACCGTGGTCAGCAGATACGACGCATTCCCTATCGTGGCGGTCACGGACGGAAGACGGACGAGAAGGGGCGGGCGCTCGATCCAGATCGACTTCGGGCTGACCCGGGTGAACGAGGCCCGGGCAGTCGTCCCTGCCGACGAGAGTGCGGACTCGAGCGCCTCGAGATCGATCTCGTCACCCGTGTCGTAGACGCGGTAGAACCGGATCGCGTACATAGCCGTCGGGATGGATACGGTGGAGGGAGAGATAATACCCACGGCGGACGGATGTTGCGGCCGCGACGATCGAGCGGCGAGCAGGACGAACGGTGCGGATTGCGGGACCGAAAATATAACCGGGGTCAGGTGATGACCCGGATGTAGTTCGCACGTTCGACCGTCCCGGTCGAGCCATCCGTGTAGATGATCTTCACAAGGGGCGTGAAGGTGCCTGTTCCCGGGTAGAAGAACGTCGGGCTGACGGCACGTGAGTTCCACGTGTTGTAGTGCCCGGCCTTATCGAAGGTCCACCAGGCCGAGCGGATTATCTTGCCAGCCGTCGGAGTCAGGGTGAACTTCACCGCCGCGCCCTTCTTCACGGGGTTCGGGGCGGCCGTGAACGAGGCTTCTCCGGACGGAGCCGGCGTCGTTGGGGTCGTGGTCACCGTACCGGTCGAGAACTCGAGCCAGTTGACATTCTGACCGTCGCCCTGGAAGGTCATCTTCAAACCATGTTGCCCTGCCCTGAGCGTCACGGGGGCCTGGACGGTCGTGTACCTGGAGAAGGACCCGGTGTTCGGGACCGCAATCGTCCCGACGGCCTCGCCGTCGAGAGTGAGTGCCACGGTCCGACCGGCATACGGACTTGCCACACGCATCGTCAGCAGGTACGGGGTCAGCACCGTCGGCCCGGTCCTCGAGACGTTCACATCGTAGGCGAGCCACTCGCCGTTCCGGACCCAGCCGACATTCGGTGTTCCCTCGCCGGCGGTCGTCTCTATGTCCACGTCGTCCTGGCGGTAGGCGCCGCCGCTGTTGCCCGGTGTCGTGTCGTGGTAGGCGATGTCCTCGCCGCCGAGGTCGTAGTCCTCGGCCTCAATCCGGCCCGGGATGGTGTGTTGTTTGTACGGCGATATGCCGCCCTGCGCGAACTCGAACCAGTTGACGTTCTGTCCGTCGCCCTGGAAGGTCATTCTCAGGACGTGGGACCCCGAAGAGAGAGCAATCGGAGCCTGGACGGAGGCATATGAAGCGAAGGACCCGGTGTTCGGGACCGCGATCGTCGATGCCAGAACCCCGTCGACCGAGATCACCACGGTTCGGCCGCTGTTCGGGCTTGCCACGCGGGCCGTCAGCCAGTAGTGATTGCACGTCTCTGTCGAAGGGACCGTGATGGTGTAGGCCAGGAACTCACCGTCCCGGACCCAGCCGACGTTCGGGCTCAGTTCGGAGGGATTGGCCTCGATGTCCACGTCGTCCTGGCGGTAGGCGCCGCCGCTGTTGCCCGGCGTCGTATCGTGGTAGGCGATGCCCTCGCCGCCGAGGTCGTAGTCCTCGGCCTCTATCCGAACCGGGAGGGTATGCGGTCTGTACGGAGTGGAGCCGGTTCCCGGTGTCTCGCCGGGCGGGAAGCTCCGGGTACCGCCCAGTAGCTCGCCGATCGAGAGGCCGAGGTAGGTGATGTTTTCCTGCGTCATCGTCTCGTCCGTTACGATCTCAAAATGCGGGTCGACATGATCGACCAGGTTCCAGCCCTGGCTGGAGAGACCGAGTGAGTCGAGACGAAGTTCGCCGTTAACGAACTTCGGGATCTCCCAGCGGGTTCCGTTCTTCACCGCACTGTACGTGGTATAGACGGGGGCCATATCCGGAAGCCCTTCCACCCGGGCGACCACGTGCCGGGTCGCCGAGGTATCGTTGCCGAGGATGTCCCCCGTGAGGTAGCGCGGCGGAGCCATGTGGTCATAGCTCTTTCCGGCGACGACCTCGGCGAGCGAAAGACGGTACCACCCGATCTCCCCCGTGCTGGTGGTCGTGTCGTTCACGATCGCGAGATGCGGGTCCGTATGCCCGATGCGACGGTGTCCCTGGCTGATCAGCATCTCCTCCGGCCAGCCGAAATCGCCGTTATAGTACATCTCGATCATCCAGAAGTCCCCTTTCTTCACCAGACTGTCGTACGTGCGATACGACGTTTGGCCACCCGAAGTGGACACGCTCGCGACCAGCCCGACGTCGAGGATATCGCCCACGACGTAGAGCGGGGAGATGCCCGCAGGCTCGCCCGGCGCGGGTTCGATCGGATAGACCACGCCGGCCAGTGCCTCGGCGAGCGAGAGTCCGGTATACTTCATGTCACCGCCGGTGATCGTCGGATCCGTGATGGTCACCAGGATCGGATCTACATGGGCGACCCGGTTCGCGTGCAGGTTCGCGATCAGGTTCTGTTCGTCGACCTCGAGCTCCCCATGCCAGTACTTCGGGATCTCCCAGCGGGTCCCGTTCAGGACCACGTCGTATGTGGTGTAGAGCGGGGTCGTGCCGTCGACCACCTTCGCGATCGCGAGATATCCGGTCTGGTTCGAGGTACTCCACCCGAGGATGTCCCCGGCCACAAAGCGGGACGAATCGACCGCCGCCACCGGGACGGCGACGAGCAGGAGAAGGATGACTGCGAAGAGATAGCGCATACATGCACATTCCGGATACGAGTATATAGATATGATCATAAAAAAACTGTATTGGCCACAATTGCCTTGGACAATGGGTTCGAACAGGCGTGAAATGGACCTGTTTATCCAGTCTTACCAGGGGGCCGGGAGCCGTCCCACGCACCCGGCCCGTACTCGTGGCACCGGGGAGCGATCACTGCGACCCGAGCCCGACCGTCACGGGTGCGACGGGCGCGGGCCATCCGGCCCGGCCCTCGCCTGCCGCACGGACGAGCGCGTCCGCGAACGCCCGGGCCTCGGCGTGATGCGACGCCCTGTCGGGGACGGTCAGCGCGTACTCGATCGGCTGGCCCATCCGCTCGGTCCCGATCGCGGTAAAGCGCTGAAACCCGAGGTACACGGTCGCATTCCGGTAGCGGTCCGCGTACGCGGCCGAGCCGAGGTTGATCGACGGCGGCAGGGGAAGATAGCGGAGCCCGTGCCCCTCGGCCACGGACCTGTACTCGAAGGCGTAGTCGACCCCGCCGGCCTCGAGGAGCGAGAGAAGGAAGATCGAGCCGTCCCGGATCGCGACCTTGCCGCCCGTCGCCGGCCGAACGAGCTCGGGTAGGCGCAGCTCGAGCCCGGTCCCGTTCCCGACGGGTGAGAGCGGGGGCGAGAGGTGGTCGCCCAGGACCGGGCCGAAGACCTGCCGGCCCTCCTCGCGTTCGGCGAGCAGCAGCACGAGCATGGCCCGGTACCCGGCCGCGTCGAGCACCGGGTTCGCGATCCCGACCCGGACGTCGGGGCGGGCCAGGACGTCGGCCCAGTTCGCCTCGTCGATCTCGTCCGCGTACCGGCTCGCGTTCGTGTACGCGACCACCATCTCGGTCGTGCCGAAGGTCGTGTACGCCCCGGTTGAGCCGGCCATCAGGTCCGGGATCAGCGAAGCGTCCGCGACTGCGACCAGGTCGACCGACCGATTCAGGTCGGTAACCTGCCGGATCGCCTGGATCGAGCCGTGCCCCTCGACCAGGATGTCGACCGCGGGGTGCGTCGCCTCGTACTCCGCCTCGAATCCGGCGAGCGGGTCCACGAGCGAGCCCGCGACCATGCAGCTGACCGGGGTCCTGGCGGCGGGCGCCGACACGCACCCCGCCGTGAACAGGAGCAGGAGCACGAGGGCCGCCGCTGCGGCCGCCCTCACCGGACCTCGATCCGGTCGACCCACTTGACCCACCCCGAGCCCTCGGTGATGACGGGCGTTCCGTCGGGGTTCAGCACCGCGATCCGGAACGGCCCACCCTGCTCCTCAGCGAGCGGCGTGCCGTTCTGCTCGTACATCAGGACCGGGACGAGCTTGGGGGGCGACGCGAGCTCCTTGAGCTCGGGCGAGAAGGGGACGAAGCCCTTCCCGTCGACCTGGTCCGCGTCGATCACCCACATGTACCCGTCGGGCGCGTGGACCCGGAGGGTCTGGTTCGAACCGAGCCCCCCGACCCGGTCGGCGAGGGTCCGGAGCGAGACACCCTTGATCTGGAACGGCCCGTACTTGATCCCGGTGGTCGAGACCGCGCCCCCGACGCCGGACACGGACGGGAGGGCGAGAACGCCCGCATAGTCGAGCGTGACGTTCGTCGTTCCGTTCAGGACGAGGGTCGCGTTCGGCGTGGACGAGGGGGTGGCGTTCGCCGGAGCCGTCCCCGTGCAGCCGGCCGCAAGGACGGCAGCGACCGCGATCAGGACCGCGAGCAGGGCGCGTCGCACCTCACCGCCTCCTCAGGAAGAGCGCCGCGGGAAGGCCGAGCAGGACGGCCGGCAGGAGCCCGGCCGCTCTCGTCGCCGAGGGCGCCGGCGACGGGGTAGCGGTCGCGTTCGCGTCCTGGAGCGACTTCACGGGGGCGTTCCGGTCGCCCGGGTACCCGCCGCGGTAGACCCGGACCTCCGAGACCCACTTGACCGAGATCCCGCTCGTCGAGGGCAGGAGGTCGTTGTAGAAGTACCGGGCGTTCTCGGGCAGGGCCTCTTTCATGTCCGTATTGCCGAAGACGTGGAGGCCTTCGGGGTTCGTCGAGGTGTCGGCAAAGAAGACGAGCCGCATCCCCGTGTAGAAGTCCGGTGGATACCCGGTCCCCTGCTTCTCGCCCGCAGCGGCGTCGGCGCCGTTGTACCAGGCGACCACGAGCGGGCCCTGGCGGGACGGCGGGCGGACGAGGGTCTCGTACCCGTAGACCACGTTGTAGCCGTCGGCCGAGGCGACCATCGCCTCGTCGCCGGGACGAAGGCCGCCCACGAGGCCGCAGAGGTCCTTCACGTCGGTCCCCTTCACGGCTCCGCGGTCCTTCAGGTTGACGGTCTCGTTCGGGTCCCACTTGTCGCCCTCGAAGGCCGGGCCCTGGTGGTAGTAATGGGTGACACCGTCGCCCTGCACGGGCAGGTTCGCCTCGAGCCAGCGGCAGTCGACGGTCGTCGTGTTCAGCACGGCGCCGTCGGGGCCGATCTCGGTGATCGTGAGCGAGGAGGTCGGGTCGGCGAGCGCCGAGGCCGGGGCCAGCAGGAGCAGGCCCAGGAGGGCGGCCAGGCAGAGGGCCGCCGCGTGGAATGGAAGTCGGTGGATCAGGAGAATCACCTCAGGTGAAGAACGGGTCGATCATGGCGCCGAGCGCCTTGACGGCGGCCCAGATGGCGCCGAGCGGAGAGTACGGCGGGATGAGCGCGGCCCTGCCGTCCCCGGGCGGCGAGACCTGCGGGCCGTCGCCGCTCTCGCGGACCGAGAACGAGAACGTGAACCCGAGCGAGCGGGTCACGGTCCGGTTGTACGATTCGTCGGCCTCGCTCGGAGCCGGGGGGGGTGTTCCCGCAGGGGCTGAAATCGTCGTCAGGGTCGCCGCGGGCGCTCCGCTTTGGGCCGTGGCCACGGTGATCGTCGGAGCGGCCGTCGGTTCGGGGGTCGGTGTCGGGGTGGCGGTGATGGTGACGGTCCCGCTCGCGGTCGTGGTGTAATCGACGCTGCTCGCGTAGGACCAGTCCGTCGAACTCGAGTACCCGGTCGGGGTCGTCGATACCGGCTCGGTCGGGATCGCGGAGCGGTTCGCGGTTGGGGTCGACGTCGTCGTCGCAGTCCCGTTCGGCACGGCCGTCGGCGTCGGAGACACAGTCGAGGTCCGGGCCGATGTCGTGGGAGTCGCGGTCGTGGCGGTCGCCGTCGGCTCCGTTCCACTGCCGTCGGAGATGGTCCCGGTCGGCACGGTCGTTGCACCCGACGGGACCGGGGTTGCAGTCCCGGATGCCGCAGTCGTCGCCGGAAGGAGCGTCGTCACGGTCGGCACGACGGAGCCCGCCGGGGACGGCGAGGCCGTCGCCGACGGCGTCTTCGTCCCGGTCGCGGGCAGGCTCACGGTGCAGGTCGGCGTCGTCTTCTGGGTGGCCGTGGGGGCCACGGTCGCCTTCGTCGTGACGGGGACGGTCGTCGATGCGGAGAGGCTCGAGAGGATCCGGAGCTCGCTCACGGACTGGACCGAGAGCCCCGTGGTCGTCGGGTAGACCCCGTTGAAGTAGTGCCACTCGTCCTGCGGCATCGAGGCCTTCATGTCGCTGTTGCCGAAGACGTGGAGGCCGTACGGGTTCGTCGAGGTATCGGCATAGAAGACGATCCGCATGCCGGTCGAGTAGGACGGGACATAGCCCTCGTCGGCCCTGTACCAGGTCAGGACCATCGGACCCTGCCGGGCCGAGGGCGAGTACACGGTCCGGTACGAGAACTTCTTCGAGAACCCGTCGGCCGATCGGACCGCGAGCGTGTCCCCGGATTGCATGCCGCCCACGAGACTGCAGAGGTCGCGCACCGCAGTCCCCTTGACGGCGCCCATGTCCTTGTCCTGGACGTTCTTGCCCTCGGTCGGATCCCAGAGATCGGCGTCGTCGAAGGTCGGTCCCTGGTGGTAGTAATGGGTCGAGCCGTCGCCGCGGACCTGCAGGTTCGTCTCGAGCCAGCGGTAGTCGACGGTCCGCTCGGCGAGCACGGTCTTACCGTCGGCCGCGAGCTTGACCACGCGGACCTCGGACGAGACTGCGGAGGCGCCGGCGACGAGCAGGGCGAGGCAGAGGACCAGTCCGCACCAGCGAAGAGTCGAGGACAAAAGGGGGGTGTGAGGCTCCATCGCCTCCTCACTATCTGACCGTGACGTGGTTCACCCGTTCGACGGTCTCGGTCGAGCCGTCGGTGTAGGTGATCTTCACGAGCGGCGTGTACGTGCCGGTCCTGGAGTAGAAGAACGTCGGGTTGACGGCCCGCGAGTTCCACGTCCCGTAGTGGCCGACCCTGTCGAAGGTCCACCAGGCGGACTTGACCTTCTTGCCGGCCGCCGGGGTCAGGGTGAACCTGATCGCCGAGCTCTTCTTCACGGGGTTCGGCGTGGCCGTGAACGAGGCTCCGCCCGCTCCCGGCGTCGGCGTCACCGTCGGCGTCGTGACCGTGCCGGTCGCGAACTCGACCCAGTTCAGGTTCTGGCCGTCGCCGACGAACTCGAGGTGCAGGTCGTGGCTGCCGGCCGTCAGCGTGACGGGGACGGAGACCGTGGTAAAGCGCGAGTAGTCGCCCGTGCTCGGTACCGGGATCACTGCCGCCTCGGCCCCGTCCACGAGGACGCGGATCGAGCGACCGGCTCCCGGGCTCGAGACCCGTGCGGTCATCGCGGTGATGCCGCCCTCCCGGGCGTCGACCGTGTAGGCGAGCCACTCGCCGTTCCGGATCCAGCCGACGTTCGGGGTCTGCTCCCACGGGTTCTGCTCGATGTCGACGTCGTCGTTCCGATAGACGCCGCCAGCGTTACCCGGCGTGGTGTCGCTGTAGCCGTTGACGTCGTAGTCCTCGGCCTCGACCCGTCCGGGGAGGACGTGGGGAGTGTATGCCTGGTGGGTCGAGTTCGGAGTGGCGGTGGGTTCGATCGTGACCGTCGGCGCCACGGTCGCCGTCGTGTTCGGCGTCACCGTCGTGTTCGGGGTGACATTTCCGGTGGGCAGGACCAGGATCTCCTGGAAGAGCGTGCCGCCGCCGTTCGGCCCAGTCACGCGGAGCGAGGCCCAGTAGGTCCCCGGTGTCCGGTAGATGTGCACGGGGTTCTGGACGTATGAGCGGGAACCGTCGCCGAACTCCCAGACCCGGGTCTGCGCGTTCGTCGAGCGGTCCGTGAACCGGACCACGAGCGGGGCGACCCCGGTCGTCTTATCGACCGTGAAGTTCGCCACGACGTCCCCGGTCGGAAGGCCGAGGAGTTCGATCGTCGCGACCTTCGCGACCGAGCGGTTCGGCGGCACAGAAGCGCCGACGAGCCGCAGCGGCCACATCGTCTCGGCGAGCGGGGCCCCGTTGAGCCCGTCTGCGATGATGTAGTTCGAATTGCGTGCGATCTCACTCGAGTTCAGGGTCACGTTGTACCCGTCGGAGGACGAGACCCGGACCAGGTATCCCTGTGCAGCGAGCGTGTCGTTGAAGCTCCGGCCGGACTCGACGTCGTCCACGGCCGCGACGAGGAACCAGAGCGGCAGCCCCTCCCATGCGCCGGAGACGTCGGAGTAGGTCGTCCTGAACCCGGCTCCCTTGGCCCCCTCGAACTCGGATTTCGTGACCGAGACGGTCTTGGCTCCCTTCAGCTGGAGCGAGTAGTCCGCGTCGGACGCGACGAAGACCCGGACCCGGACCACGGCCGTTGCCGCGTCGAGGCCGGCGCCCTTGACGCCGAAGTAGAAGACGAGCTGGTCGCCGTTCCGTACCGGCTGGACGCTGATCCCCTGGTCGGCGGAGTAGTCGTTCATCGCGACCCCGTTCAGGGTATAGGCCCAGGCCGTGTTCTCGGTCTTGTTGTAGTCGAAGGTCGAGACACCGTCGAGCAGGAACGTATCCATAGTCGACCACTTCTTGTCGGTCGCCTTGTACGTGAAGCCGCCGGCCTTCGATGCGAGCTCGAGCGCGCCGTGGGCCGTCAGGTTGTTCACGGGGATGGTCGCACCCGAGTTGTAGGCGTATGCCCCGAAGGTGCCGTCCACGAGAGTAACGGAGCCGTCGTAGACCGTTGTCTGCTGCCGGACATGGACCCGGGCCCGGATCACGGCCCTGGCATCCTCGAAGGTGCCACCCTTGGTGCCGTAGTAGAACTCGACCCGGTCGCCGTCGGCGAGGCGATAGACGCTGATCCCCTCGGTCGAGGAGAAGTCGTTCTTCATGACGCCGTTCAGGCGGTACGCCCAGGCCAGGTTACTGGTCGTGTCGAGGTTGTACCCGCCGGCCCCGTCGAGCAGCATCGTGCCCATCGTGACCCATTTCTTGTCGGTCACGTTGTAGTCGAACCTGCCGGCCTTCGATGCGAGCTCCAGCGCGCCGTTCGGGGTCAGGTTCTGGACCTGGTAGGTCGAGCCGGAGTTGGAGGCCGTGCACGGGAAGGTGCCGTCCTTCAGGTCCAGGTCGCCGTCAAAGAGGACGTCCTGCCCGCCGGTCGGGGTGGTCGTGACCGTCGGGGTCGGGGTCGAGGTTGGGGTGACCGGGGCGGTCGGCAGGCCCTCGAGCTGGATCTCGACCACGTTGCCGACCGACTTGCCGCCGGTCGCGTTAGCACCGACGAGCTTGAGCGGCCAGGTCTTC
The DNA here is from genome assembly GCA_004332335.1 of Methanoregulaceae archaeon UXB-2016. GTDB lineage: Archaea > Halobacteriota > Methanomicrobia > Methanomicrobiales > Methanospirillaceae > UBA288. The sequence continues at coordinate 23,966 of SISS01000009.1, forward strand.
TTGTCGTTGATCTTCTCGGGCAGGGCCGAGCCGTTCAGCTTCGAGGCGAGGAGATAGTTGCCCGACCGCTTGATCTCCTGGCTCGTGAAGGTCTTCGAGAAGCCGTCGCCGGCCACGACCCGGACCGTGTAGCCCTGGTCCGCGAGCGTCTGGTTGTAGGCGCCGATCAGGACCTCGTGGCCGAGCTGGTCGTCGACGAGGCCGACGAGACGCCAGAGGGGCAGGCCCATCCACTCGCCGGTCGCATCGGTGTAGATGCCGGTGTGCCCGCCGCAGGACATGGCCTCGTCCCAGTACTGGCTGGTCACCGTGTAGTTGGTGTACCCGACCATCTTCAGGGTCCAGGGCTGGGCCGGCGTGGTCGTTGTAGTCGTCGTTGTCGTCGTTGCCGTGGGGGAGACCGTCGGGACCGTGAGCGGCACGCCGTTGAGCCGGATCTCGGTGATGTTCCCGACCGACTTGCCGCCGGTCGCGTTCACGCCCACGAGCTTGAGCGGCCAGACGTCCTTGCCGTTGATCTGCGTCGGCAGAGGGGAGCCGTTCAGGGTGTTCGCAACGATGTAGTTCGAGTTGAACGCGACCTCGGCACTCGAAAAGGTCTTCGAGTAGTCGCCTGATATCACGGAGATGGTGTAGCCCAGGTCCAGGAGCGTTCGGTTGAAGGCGACCGTCCCGTGCTCGTTGTCGTCGTCGACATAGCCGACGAGCCGCCAGAGGGGCATGCCCTCCCAGGTGCCGGTCGCGTCCGTGTACTGAGCCCGGTGACCCGACCATGCGAGCCCTTGCTCGAAGTAGGACTTGGTGATGTCGCGCTGGATCGAGCCGTTCAGCAGGACCGTCCAGTCGCTCGACGGCGCGGGGAAGATCTCGACCCTCGAGACGAACTTGTTCGAGAGCTGGGCGGCCGAGGGCAGGTTGTCCTTGCCGCCGTACCAGCCCCAGTACTTCTCGTCCATGGTCTCCTTCATGTCCTGATGACCGAAGACATGGAGTCCGTACGGGTTCGTCGAGTCATCGGAGCCGAAGAAGAGGCGCATGCCCTCCTGGTAGCCGTAGCCCTCGCGGGCCGTCCACCAGGCGATGACCGGTGGGCCCTGCCTCGCCATGGGGGTGATGATGTTGTCGTAGCCGAGCTTGACCGAGAACCCGTCGCTCGCGCTGATCTTCACCTCGCCGCCGGGCTGCATCCCGCCGACGAGATCGCAGAGGTCCTTGAGATAGGTCCCCTTGATCGTCTCGTTCACCTTGCCCAGGTTGCTGTCCTCGGTCGGATTCCACTTTGCCGGATCGCTGGCCTGGGACTCCACGATGGGGCCCTGGAACAGGTACGGCGTGGTGCCATCCCCGAAGATGGGGAGGTTCGCTTCCATCCAGGCGACGTCGTGGGTCGCCTGGTTCGCGACGGTCGTGCCGTCGCTCTCATACCGGATCACCTGCAACTGCGTCGTCTGCGCCGCGGCCGGAGCGGCCACGAGCAGCACCACGAGCAGGAGCAGCAGAAGGTGCGTGTATCTCATCGAAACTCCTCCGGTCAGCAGGAACAACCGCGTGGTCGCCCCCGGACCGAAATCAGAACGACAGAAGTCTCGATGGGGATTGGTAAATAGATTGTTATTTCCAATTGGAGTTAATTAAATTAATTTAATCAACTTGATTTCAGAGATTCTCGAAGAGCCGGACCACGTCCGCGAAGTCGATCCGGTTATTGCCGTTGAAGTCGAAAGCGGTGATTGGCTCGTTCTGTGCGCACCATGCGAGGCCGTTGAAGAGGGCGACCACGTCCGCAAAGTCCTTCCGGCCGTTGCCGTTCACATCCTCGTACCGCCCGTCGCCGTTCAGGTCGCTGGGCGCTGCGGTCAGGGGCGGCACGGGGAGGGGAGTGGGAACGGGAAAGATCTCGATCCGCGCGACACGCGAGATCGAGAGGCCGGCGGCCGACGGGTAGTTGACGCTGCCGTCCGAGAAGTAGTGCCAGTACGCCGGCGCGAGGCAGGCCCGCATGTCCTCGTTGCCGAAGACATGCCAGTGGTTCGGATTGGACGAATCGTCTGCGAGGAAGAAGAGACGCATGCCGTCGGTCCAGGCCTCGCCGTTGCGGGCGTTCCACCAGGCGAGGACGGGCGGCCCCTGGCGGGACGGCGGCGTGTAGACGTTCGTATAGTTCAGCCGTTTCCGGAACCCGTCCGCTGCCCGGACCTGGACCTCGTCCCCGGGTCGCATGCCCCCGACCAGGTCGCAGAGGTCCCGAAGCGAGGTCCCCTTGACGGTCTCGTTGATCTTCTCGAGGTTCAGGCTCTCGACCGGGTTCCAGAGGTCGGTCGGGACGAAGCTCGGGCCCTGGAGATGGTAATGGGTCACGCCGTCGCCCATGATCGGCAGATGGGCCTTCATCCACGAGACGTCGACGACCGTGCTGTTCTTGACCGTGGTGTTGTCCCAGCCGTAGCGGACCAGCTCGAGCGAGGTCGTCTGCGCCGCCGCGGCGGGAACGGCGAAAACGAGCAGCACGGCCAGGGTCACCATCGCGATCGAACGCCATGCACCGGTCATGTGGACGCGTACGGAAGACATGCCATTAATGCGTTGCTGTTTATCCACGGGGTAAATCAAGTAAAATTAACCCATTCCACTATCAGCATGGATGGCGAACCGGATCCAGATGGCGGTGGCAGGAATCGCATCGCGACGGGCGGGAGGAGGGGCGGCCCGCGCGCTCCTCTCGCTCGCCGGCGGCCTCCTCGTCGGCCTCGTCGTGCTCTCGCTCCTGACCCTCGGTCTCCGCGCAGCCGCCGACCCGGACGCGCTCGGAGCCGCGGCGGCCGACCCGGACGTCTACTCCGCGATCGCCGTCACCTTCGGGGCGGCCGCGTTCGCGGTCGCACTCCTCGTCCTCTTCGGGACACCCCTCGCGTACCTGATGAGCCGGACGAGGAGCCGGGCCCTCCCCCTGGTCGAGGCCGTGGTCGACCTGCCGCTCATCCTCCCGCACACCGTGGCCGGGCTCCTCGTCTACCTCCTCTTCATGCGGAACGGGCCGCTCGGGTCGGCGCTGGGCAGTGTGGGGCTCTCGTTCGAGGACGCGTTCCCGGGGATTGTCGTGGCCATGCTCTTTGTGGGCATCCCCTACTATGTGGGGCCTGCCAGGGACGGGTTTGCCAAGGTCCCGTTCGAGCTCGAGGAGGTCGCGCGGACCCTCGGAGCCGGCCCCGGCACCGCGTTTCTCCGGGTCGCCCTCCCCCTCGCGGGGCGAGAGTGCCTCTCCGGGGCCGTAGTCGCCTGGGGCCGGGCGGTGGGCGAGTTCGCGGCCGTGGTGATGATCGCCTACCACCCGTTCGTGATCTCGACCCTGATCTACACCCGGTTCACCCAGTATGGGCTGGCCGACACGGTCGCGATCGCGCTCGTGCTCCTCGTCGTCTGCGGAGCGGTCCTCTTCGCCCTGCGCCGTGCGGCCTCGCACCTCTGGAGGCCCGATGCTCCGGTGTGAGGACTGCCGGGTCCGGGCCGGCGACTTCCTCCTCAGGCTCGACCGGTTCGCGCTCGCCCGGGGCGAACACTGCCTCGTGATCGGCCCGTCCGGCGCCGGCAAGAGCCTCCTCCTCCGCACGATCGCGGGTCTGGCGCGGCCCGAGACGGGTTCGATCCGCCTCCGGGGCGATGAGGCCGCCGCCCTCCCGCCCGAGTCACGGCGGATCGGGCTCGTCTTTCAGCACTACAGCCTCTTCCCCCACCTCTCGGTCCTCGATAACGTGGCGTTCGGTCTCGCCATGCGAGGTGTCGGCCGGCGGGAGCGGCGACGGGAGGCCGGCGCCATGCTCGAACGGCTCGGGTGCGCCGGGCTCCCCGACCGCCGGCCGGGCACGCTCTCGGGGGGCGAGCAGCAGCGGGTCGCGATCGCCCGGGCACTCGTGGCTGGCGCGGATCTCCTGCTCCTGGACGAACCGTTCGCCGCCCTCGATCCGGGAATACGGGCCGTCTGCCGCTCGGAGCTCACGGAGCTCCGGCGTTCACTCGACCTCACCGTGCTCGAGGTCACCCATGCACCCGACGAGGCCGCCGCCGGAGCGGACCGGGCCGTGGTCCTCGATCGCGGCGAGCTCGTCGCGGACGGCGCGTACGCGGACCTCGCGGCATACCCGCCCGACCTCCGGGCCGCCCGGGCGCTCGGGGTCCCGAACCTGTTCCGGGTCGGACTTGTCGAGCCCGGGGCCGGGGGGTGGTGCACGGTCCCGGCAGCCCGGGTCGTCATCGTGGGGCCGGCGGACGATCCCGGCTCGCCGGAGGCGTTCGTGCTGACCGGGATCGTCGAGACGGTCGAGCCGCTCGGCCCGGTCTCCCGGGTCCGGCTCCGGATCGCGGGACCGGGAGGGCCGGCCGCTCTCACGGGTTTTGCCCGGCCGGACCTCGGGGAGGTCCTCTTCTCGGGCATGCGGGCACAGGCCGTTCTGCGGGCCGCAGACATCCGGCGGCTGCCCGACGATGGGGAGTCGGGATGAGAAGGCATATGTACCGGCCCGCCGACCCTCTATCAACCATGGAGCGAGGCGGTACCGGGCCACACCAGGCCGAAGACCGGGTGAGCACCGCGCTCCGCCGGGTCAACGGCGGGATCGCGCTGGAGCGCAAGCCCCTCACGCAGCTCCTCCTCGAACGCGTTCCTTCGACGACCTGCCACGATCGCTCCGAGTACCGGTTCGACCTGTTCGTGCTCCGCGACTTCGCCGCCTCGCTGCCGGCATCTCTCCACTGGCGGCTCCTCCTTCCCGTCCTCTTCTTTGTCGACCTGGACGACGGAGACCGCTGCTTCATCATAAGCGCCGACACCTTCACGGCCCTCCGCGTCCTCGGGCTGCTCCACGGACGGCGCGAGCTGGTGGGAAACCGGCTCTACCTGGACCGCAGCGTGGCCGAAGGGTTCATCGCACGCTTTCCGGGCATGGGACAGGTCGCGGTCGCGCCACTCCTGGCTTGAGAGTCGGGGGAGTCGCTGCTGGTCGGAAAAAAAGTCAGGCGGGGGTCCGCCCGTACTCCTCCAGGAGCGCGACCGCATACGCATCGCGCTTCTTCGTCGGGATGTAGTTCCCCTTCGAGAGGCGTGCAAGGAGCTCGCGCGCGACTGCTCCGTCGTCGCCGAGACCCAGCGCCTTCACGGCCGCGATGCACTCGTCGAGGCCAGTGATCCCGGTCTCGATCCCGTCGATCGGGATCCGCCGCACCCCGGGCGCCTCGCTCACCATGCCCCCGCAGATCGTGCAGTAGACCCCTTCGTCCTCCTTGCCCATGCCTTCACCCCCGGATCATGACGAGCGCCATCTTGAACGGCGTGACCGCCGAGAGCGCGTGCGGCACGTTGGCCGGAAAGATGATCGTCTCGCCGGCCTTCATCTGGTGGGTCTCGCCGGCGACCCAGACCTCGGTCTCGCCGTCCAGGATCGTAACAACCGCGTCGAACGGGGCTGTGTGCTCGGAGAGGCCCTCGCCCTCGTCGAACGAGAAGATCGTGATCGACCCGGCCGGGTTGTTCACGATCATCCGGCTGGCAACCGTGCCGGCCCGGTAGTCGACGAGGTCCTCGAGCCGGAGGACTCTGCCCCCGAGCTCCTCGCGTGAGTGTGTGCTCATTCAGATCCCCAGGGTTGTTCGCTTCCCTTCAATATGAGTGAGGATGTTCTCGGCCGCCTTTGCCGGGTCCTTCTCGACGTCGAGCCTGCCCCCCGTGATCCCCGGGAGCTCCTGCGTGAGCAGGTTCACGAGGTTCGGGGCGCCGGTCACGAACGGCACGGGGAAGACATAGGTGTAGAGGCCGTAGGCGAGGGCGAAGAGGGCGTCGATCGTCGCCTTCTGCTCCATGTACTGCGGCGCAACCGCTGCAAGGGGCAGGTCGGTCACGGGCACGTCTCCGAGGGCGTGACCGATCGCTCCGATCAGGTCCGCGAGCCGGCCCGTGTCCGTGCAGGTGCCATACGAGAGGACGGGCGGCACGCCCAGGAGCTCGCAGACCTTCTTCACGCCGGGCCCGGCGAGGTCCTTCGCCTCGGGCGAGCAGAGCCCCGCGACCTGCATCGCCGCGTTCCCGCAGCCCATCGAGAGGACCAGGATGTCGCGCCTGATCAGCTCCTTCGCGACCGCGACCTGGTGCACGTCCTGGCCGTACTCGCGGAGGGCGGTGCAGGAGACGAGCCCGACCACGCCGCGGACCGTCCCGTCCTTGATCAGGTTCAGGAGCGGGTCGAGCGAGCCGCCGAGCGCCTCGACGATCGACTCGTTCGAGAACCCGACGACCGCCTCGCGGACCGGCAGGCCGGTGACGGGGGTCACGCTCGCGCGACGGTCCTGGTAGTTGTCGACCCCCACCTGGAGGAGGAGCGTCGCCTGCTCCTTCGCCTTCGAGGGGTCGTAGGTCAGCCTGTGCTTCTCGCCCTCGAACGCGAGCACCTCCGTGACCGGGACGAGCTGGAAGTGGTACTTCTCGGCGTAGGCCGGGTCGAGGGGCATCGAGCAGTTCATGTCCGCGGCGAAGACGTCGATCGCGCCGGTCGCGATCACGGCCTCCTGGCTGAGCCAGTTGCCCGTGTACCCCCAGAGAACCTCGTCCTGCTCCCAGTGCTGGATCATCTCCTGGCCGGTCTCGATGTTCGCGATGACCCGGAGGCCTTTCGCACCGACCGCCTTCGCCTTCTCCTGCCACTCCGGGACTCGGGCGAGCTCGACCATCGCGAACCCCAGGAAGGGCTCGTGGCCGTTCGGCAGGACGTTGACGTAGTCGGGGTCGAGCACGCCGAGGTCGACCTGCATCGTGTGGGGACGGGGGGTGCCGTAGAGGATGTCCTGGATCATCTCGAGCACGACCTGGGACTGGTAGGCCATCGCGACCCCGAGGCGCATCGCCTTCTTCGCGAGGCTGACGTACGAGCCGTCCACGTTCGTCAGGCAGGAGGCCGCGTCCATGACCGTCTCGCCGTTGATGCCGCCGGGGAAGATGTTGAGCTTGCGCCAGACCTCCTTCCTCTCGATCGGTGCGAGGAGTTCGACGATCTGGCTCGGCTCGTGGGTGAAACGGTGGAAGTCCGCCTCGACCGCGTCGCAGAGCCGGAGCGCCACCTCGTCGTCCGTGCCCGCGGTCCCGACCCCGAGCCGGGCCGCAAAGGTCCGGAGCTTCGCCGGCTCAGCGATCTGGAACGGCGTGGTCCCCTGCGCCGTCTCGCGGAGGGTCCGGACCGCCTGCTGACAGTGGTAGTGGTAGTTCGTCGCGCCCATGATGTTCCGGAGGAGCATCATACGCATGGCCATGCCGTCGGCCGAGATGCCGCAGACGCCGCGCTTGTCCTTCTCGGCGTCGGCCCGGCAGGGCCCGTTCGAGCAGAAGTCGCAGCGCGTGCCGGCCATGCAGAAGCCGCAGCGTTTGTCGGGGTCGCCGCCGAATCCCTGCGCCTCGTACCGGTCCCAGACGTTGCTCTTGCCGTCGGCCTTCAGCCGCTCGAACATGGTCCGGACCGAGTCATGATAGGAGATCCTGTCGCCTTCCATCATCCCGTCACCGCGGGCATAGGCGACGGGGACGGATATTATGTAGTGTTGCCGGTCGAGTCGGCCACCGGACGACCAGAATCCGACCGTTCGTGCTCATCGTGCACCGACACCGGAGTCTCTGCCCTCGCGGAGCCCGAGGTGTGAGAGATCGGGACGAGCGGTTTTTCTGAGAGGGCGAACCCGACACGCTCTCATCCCGCCGGTCCGACCGGTCGGAACGCCCCGCGCGGCACCGTGAGCTCGAACCGCGCTCCTGCGCCCGGCAGGCCCGTCTCCTTGATGCCGATCCTGGTGATCGCGAGGATCTCACGGGTGAGAAAGAGACCGAGTCCGGTCCCGTGCCCGATCCCGCGCTCGAAGATCCGCTCCTTCTCGTCGGCAGGCACGCCGACTCCGTCGTCCTCGATGCTGACCAGGAGGCCGTCCAGCCGCCCTTCGATCGTGCAGAGGATGCGGGTGACCCGTTCGCCGTGACGGACCGCGTTCTCGAGCAGGTTCGCAAAGACCTGACCAAGCAGCGCGTCCGCGAGCACTTCGACCCGGGCGCCCGCCAGTTCCACCGCGACGCCCCTGAGTTCCGCCTTGGATGCGGCGGCGAGAAAGACGGTCTGGACCTCCTGCCAGGTGGGCGCCTTGATCCCCAGGTCCTGGTAGTGCTTCGTAAACCGCAGCTGCGCCTCCATCACCTGGAGGTGCTGGCGTACCCGGTCGAGGTACTCGGCCTGCACGACCACGTCGTCGGTTGCCTGCGCCAGGTGGAGATAGCCGGCGAGGACCGCGAGCCGGTTCTGAAGGTCGTGCCGCGTGATACTCGAGAGGAGGTTGAGCTGCTCGTTCGCCTGCCGGAGGGCCTGCTCGGTCCGCCTCCGGTCCGTGATATCACGCGCGGCGGCATAGAGGCGGTCGCCGTGGGAGAACGATCGCCATTCGATGGACCGATACTCGCCGTCGGCACGGCGGTAGCGGTTGACGAAGTTGACCAGGGGCTCTCCGCGGGTCAATCCGCCGACCGCCTCCCGGGTCGCCACGAGGTCGTCGGGGTGCACGAGTTCGAAAAAGACCCGACCCTCGAGATCTTCGAGCCTGTACCCGAGCGTGCGCTCCCACTCAGTGCTGAGCCGGAGGAGATGCCCGTCCGTATCCGCGATACAGAAGAGATCGATCGAGTGACGGAAGAACCGGTCGAGTTCGGCCGCCGAGGCGGCACGGGCCTCCTCGGCCTCTCTTCGAGCCGAGATATCACGAGAGGTGCTGATCACCATCGAAGCGCCCTTGATCTCGATCAGCCTCGTTGAGACCTCGACCGGGATCGACAGGCCGTCCCTGGTGCGGTACATGCTCTCAAAGATTGCCGGGTCGTCTGCACGGGGATGCAGAGCACGGTCGTTGCAGTGCACGAACTCATCGGCAGAGTCGATCTCGGCCGCAGAGAGGCCGAGCAGCTCCTCGCGCGAGTACCCGAGCCGTTCGCATGCGGCCGGGTTTGCATCGACGATGGTACCGTCGAGGTCATGGATGAAGACCATATCCCCGATGCCGTCGAAGAGGGACCGTGAGCGCATCTCGCTCTCGATAAGGCGAGCCTGGCCCGCCTCGAGATCAAGGAGCTGCTGGCGGAGCTCCTCCTCGGCAGCAGCCAGGTTATCGTTGGCGCAGCGGAGATGGTCCTCGGCCTGCCTCCGATCCGTGACGTCGATCACGACTCCTTCAAGGAAGTCGGGCTGGAGACCCCCGATCGGAACACCCCGGCCCTGCTCCCAGACCCACCGTTCGGCCCCCTCGGCCGTCCGGATCCGGTACTCGACCCGGAAGGGCTGACCGAGGCCGAGGGCGTCCTGAATCTCGGTCCAGACCTGCTCGCGATCGTCCGGATGGATCAGGTCGTTGTAGGTCACCCGGCGGGAGTCGACGAGGTCTTCGGGGCATACCCTGTCAGCTCGCGGGCTCCATCGCTCACGAAGAGCATGGTCTAGTCCCGGTCACTCCGGCACCGATAGACAAGTCCGGGGATGTTGTCCATCAGGGTCGAGAGCCGGCGTTCGCTCTCGATTAGTGCTCCGGTCGCCGCCCGTCGGTCGGTCTGATCGCTCACGGCACCGATCATCCGGACGGGCCGGGCCGTCTCCAGGAGGACGGTCGAACGCTCGCCGAGCCAGTGGACCGTGCCGTCGGGCCAGATGACGCGGTACTCGACGTCCTCGACCGGCCGGCCTTCGAGGGCCTCGTGGACCCGGTGCTTCACCCGTTCGCGATCGTCGGGATGCACGCGCGCAAGCCACTCGCTCTCAGAGGGTATGCCGGTGCCGGACGAGAGACCGAAGAGAGCGGAGAAGAGGTCCGAGCAGAAGAACCGGTCGGCCTGGAGCTCCCAGTCATACAGGCCGATCCGGCCTGCATCCAGGGTGAGGGCGAGCCGTTCCTGGATCATGCGAAGGGATTCCTCGCTCTCGCGCCGCGCGGTGGTCTCGAACAGGACGCCGTGGAAGATCAGACGGCTGCCGCGCCGATGCGGTCGGGCCGAGCCTGAGAGCCAGATGGTCCTGCCCGAGGGGTGGTGGAACCGGCCCTCCCACTCCCAGGGGGTGAACTCCAGGACGGCCTCGTCGATCGACTCCCGGAAGGACCGCAGATCATCGGGATGGAGACACTCGAGGAACTTCTCAAACAGGTCATCGTCGGTTGCCTGGAGCCCGAGGATGGAGCCGGCACGGTCGGTCACGTACTCCATCCCCTGCGTGCCGTCGGGCTCGACATAATACCTGTAGAGGACGCCCGGGACGTTGTCCGCCATCTCCTGCAGGAGATGGTGGCTCTCGCGGGCGTGCTCCTCGACACACTCGAGCTGTGCGTACTGCCGTCGCTGCTCCTCTGCGGCCGCAGCAAGCCGCTCGTTCGCCTCCCGCATTCCGATCTCGACCCGCTGCTGCTCTGAGACGTCACGTATCACCGTGACCACGGCCCGCACCTGCCCGTCCTCGACTACCGGGATCTTCCGGGTCTCGGTCGAGAACTCCCGGTCACCGAATCGCAGCGTCTCGAACGTCGTCACAACGGCCCCCTGGGCAAACACACGGTCGTACTCGCGGAGCACGCCGGACGGAAGCATCGGAAAGGCCTCTTCAACTCGAAGTCCGATCGGATTCGGATTGAAGCCGAACTCGAGGCACATCCGGACCATGGTCCGGTTGACGAGCGTGAGACGCCGGTCGGCGTCGATCACGTGGACCAGATCGGCCATCGCGTCGACGGTCGTCCGGTAGAGGTCTTCGTTCTCCCTCGCGGTCCGTTCGGCCTCGCGCCGGCGCACTGCCTGCAGGACCTTGTGGAGGAGTTCGGCGAACTGGATCCCGGGGTCGCCGCCCTTCTGAAGGTAGAAGTCGGCCCCGAGCTCGAACGCCCGGACCACGACCTCCTCGCGTCCCCGGCCCGTGAATAGGATAAACGGCGTGCCGGCGCCGGACGCCCGGACCAGCCGGAGAAGTTCGAGCCCGTCCATGCCGGGCATCTGGTAGTCCGAGATGACGGCGTCGAATCGCTGTCGACGGAGCAGGCCCAGGGCCTCCTCGCCCGTCAAAACGGTCGTGACCCGGCACTGGCTGGTCCGCTCGAGAAAGAGCCTGCCGATCTCGAGCAGGGCCGGCTCGTCGTCGACATACAGCACCGAGAGCATCACTGATCCTCATCGAATGGAGAGATATCGGTTTTGGATCGGATGGAAGGAGCAGCCTCCGAACCCTCTCTGACGATCCGGGCCGGCAGGGAGGAGCACTGGACGAACGTGACACCCCGTAGCCCCACCGCCCTGAGATGCGCCGTTATCCGGATATCGTGAGGCGATCAGACCGATGGTCGAAACTACGGGTGGACCGGGACCGGCCCGCCGCTCCCGGGTGAAGGTTTCGTCGAGCGGACAGCTCCTGCCCTCCCGGGAGAACGGGAGTCGAACGGGCGGATCACCCGGCGGGCGAGAAAAGATTGGGTGGTCCGTTCCAGTGTATCGGAGGACGGTCTACGGCAGGAGATAGGCCCGCCAGGTTAGTAGATGGGGTAATCTCTTCCACCTGCAACCGGACCTCAACGGAATATCCGTGGTTGAAGTCGTTCTCCGGGAGCCGCCCGGTGCGGAGATGAGGGTCCGACCTGGAGAGCGTCACCGGGTTTTCTCGGCCTCCTGGGCCACGTCCTCGGGCGACGTGTACTGTCGGTCGGGCATCCGGCCGAGGAGCTCCGTCAGCTGGGGCGGGGCATTCCGCTTCTGGGCCTCGGCCGTCAGGTCCTGCTTGCCCAGCGGGTACTTCAGGTCCCTCAGGGCCTGCATGATCAGACCCCGGATCATCTGCTCGTTCAGCGCGCCGCCGGCTCCTCCCATCTTCTGCCCGAGGCCGCCGAGCATGCCGCCGAGGCCTCCCTGTTGCTGCTGGTCCGCCATGGTTCACGTTCCCGTGCCGTTCGGCACGACTCGTCCTTTCGTCCCCAACCCGGATAATGATTGAGTGGCCGTAACCGCTGCCTTCGCACTGCGGGCGGTTGAACGGAGTTCGCTGAAGGTGTCTGAGGTCCCAGGACGTCCCGGGAAACATTCTTCGAGCAATACAGTGAGCATTAACCCATGCTCACTCCCGAACAGGCGCGGGCGGTCGCCTTCGGTGACGGAAACCTGCTGCTGATCGCCTGCGCCGGCTCGGGAAAGACCGAGACCGTCACCCGACGGATCGCCAGGCTCGTCGTCGACGGTGCGGACCCCGCGTCCATCGTCGCCTTCACCTTCACCGATCGGGCAGCCGGCGAGATGGCATCCCGCGTCCGGGGCCACCTCTGCGACCCGGCCCCGGGACAGGCAGACCTCGCCGGCCTCTATGTCGGCACCATCCACGCCTACTGCTCCCAGCGGCTGAGGGAGGTGTCGCCGAAGTACCGGTCCTTCGATCTCCTCGACGACGCCATGCGGCCGCTCTTCTGTCGCCGACACTATGCGGACCTGGGCCTCGAACAACTCCTGGACGGGTACGGCCCGCGTCGACGCGAGCCCTCCCGTTACGAGGTCATCCACGACTTCTGCCGGAACGCCGACCTCGTCCGGGACGAGCGGATCGATCCCGCCCGGCTTCATTCGCCCTTCCGCGACTGTTACACCGCGTACCTCGACCGCCTCCGGGACCTCCACTACCTCGACTTCGCCGGCATGATCGCCCACTACGTCGAGGCCCTGGAGGCCGACCAAGGGGCGCTCGCCCGCGAACGGGGCCGCGTCCGCCACCTGATCGTCGACGAGTACCAGGACGTCAACACCCTCCAGGAGGTGCTGATCCGGCTCATGGTCGGCGAGCAGGGAAACCTCTGCGTCGTCGGCGACGACGACCAGTGCATCTACCAGTGGCGGGGCTCGGACTACGAGAAGATCATCTCGTTCAGGACACGCTACCCCGACGTGGCCACGATCCGGATCCAGCAGAACTTCCGGTCGACCCCGGGCATCGTCACCGCGGCGGCCCGCGTCATCGACCGGAACGAGGGCCGGCTCCCGAAAGCGATGGAGCCCTGGCCGGAGGGCCGGGCCCGGACCGAGCCCGGCGACATCGCCGCCTGCTTCTTCCACTGCGAGGACGAAGAGGTCGCGGCAATCCTCGGGCAGATCCGGGCGCTGCACGGACGGGCGTATGCGAACAACCGTGGCGACCGGCGGCCTCTCGCGTACCGGGACATGGCGGTCCTGATGCGCTCGGTGCGCACCCGCGCCCGGCCGCTCCTCACCGCGCTCGAGCAGGCCGGGATCCCGTACGTCGTCCGCGGCGGCCGGCTCTTCGACCGCCCCGAGGTCTCGGCCGTCATGTGCGCGCTTGCCTTCCTGGGCGGGTATCCGTACCCCCTGAGAAGCCCCGTGCCCGTGAACCTCCGCCGGCTCGAGGAGAACTACAAGGCGCTCGGATTCGCAGAGGCCGACCCGGTCGCGTTCCGAGACGCGATGACGGCGCTCCGCCGGCAGACCGACCGCGCCGAGGACCTCAGCCTCCAGACGCTCTATCACCAGGTCCTTCGGGCGATGGGCGGAGACCGCAGCACCTTCCCCGAGACCTGGTATTACAACCTCGGCGAGCTCTCCCGGCTCGTGACCGCGTTCGAACACCTCTATCCGCGGATCACCCCGATGGGGCTCCATCTCTTCCTTGAGTACGTCCAGGGTCATGCATCGGGGCGGGCCGAGGAGGGGGGCGCGGACGAGCGGTCCGCCCCCGACGCGGTGACGGTCGCGACCCTCCACCAGGCCAAGGGACTCCAGTTTCCCGCCGTCTTCATCCCCCGCCTGAACGCGGGCGAATTCCCGTCGGGCCGGGAGGACCAGACCGTGTGGTTCGTCCCCGGAGACCTCTTCGACCGGGACCGGTATGCGACCGGGCTCGAGGACGAACGCCGGCTCTTCTACGTCGGGATCACGCGGAGCGAGAAGCACCTCTTCCTCTCCGGTCATCACGACCGCGGCGGAGACCTGCCGCCCGCACAGCCGTCGGTCTTCTTCGAGGAGTACCCCCGAGACGATGCCGTCGACACCTTCCCCGTGCCGTCGGCGAACGAAGACCCCGGGGAGCCGGACGGCGGCGGGCCGGCGCACCCGCCCCTCGTGGAGACGAGCTGGTCGGCCCTCCGCTACTACGCCCGCTGCCCGTACGACTATAAGATCCGCTTTGTCTACGGCTTCGACCCCACGCCGAAGGAGGAGATGGGGCTCGGACGGGCCGTCCACTCGGTCCTCGCCGCGGTGCATGCCCGGGCGGCCGAGGGGGCATTCGATATCGCGGAGGTGCCGGGCATGGTCGACGAGCACCTGCTCCTCCGCTTCGCCACGCCCGAGACGATCGAACGTGTCCGGGGGATCGTCGCCCGGCAGACGGTGCGCTACGTGCAGCGGAGCCGGCACGAGTTCGGGCGGATAGGCGGAGTCGAGCTGCCGTTCACGATCGCGGTGGGCCAGGGGCTCGTCAGCGGGGCGATGGACCTGATGCTGAGCGACGGAGACGGTGTCGAGCTCCGCGACTTCAAGCTGACCGAGGAGGGGGAGGCCGAATTCCGGCCGGATGTGGAGCGACAGCTCCGGCTCTACGCTCTTGCGGCCACGACCCTGGGGCACGAGGTCAGCAGGGCGAGCATCTACCACTTCGACACGGGCTCGATCGCGGAGGTCGCGGTGGGGTCGGAGGAGCTCGCCGAGACGCGGGCGACGGTCGGCGCCATGATCGCCGGCATCCGACGGCAGGAGTTCCCGAAGATGCCGGAGGAGACGCGGTGTGCGAGCTGCGACTGGGGCTGCATCTGCCGTCCCGGGGTGTGACGATCTCCGGGCGGGGCCGCTGGACCGGCTCTCGCATCACCACCGAGGATCTCCGCCTGTTATCCGGCAGGTACGTTCCGTCGGATAGGATGAGGGTGAGGCCGTATCGGAGGGTATCTACGGCTCAACCGGTATCATCGCCGGATCTCGATCCCGACCTCGTTTCGTCTGAGGAACCCGGGGGTCAGAGGGTGGTTGTACCGCATCAGGAGCGGTGCGCCCCGCGACGCGATCCCGGCTCGGTTCAGGCCCTCCTCCAATCGGGACGCGTCCGCCTCAACCGCTTCCCGTCCGGCATGACCGGCGAATCGTATGACCGCGATCTCCCGGGCCGGAGTCGTCGCGATCCGGATCCGATCGTCCAGCGGAGCAGGAACCTGGTCCTCGGTCCTTCCTGCAGGCATCACGAACGAGATCGAGCCCGAGCCCGAGCCCGAGATGACCGGGGCGGTCATGGGGATAGTTTCAGACGTGATGACCGGTGCGGTCATGGGAATCGTGCTCCGGGTGCGATTGCTCCCGGTGATGTAGGCGAAGAGCAGGCGAAACCCGCTGTCGTCTCCGTCGTCCTGCACGGTCGCGAGGACGAGAGGAGGATAGCGCCGAGACTCGATCTCGCCGGTCCTCCCCGTGATCTGGTAGGGAATCGTTTCGGTCATCTGCCGCATCAACTCCTGCCCGCCACTCTTTCTCCGAAGATGATGGATGTTTCGCCGGTCCTGGAGAAGCTCCGGGCACGGGCAGCCTGAAAGCCACGAGATCCGGCGATCTCTTCGGACCGTCGTGCTGGGGGATCCCGAACACGTGCCGCGATCGCAGGGCAACCACAACAGTTAAGCCCCGGCGTGCGAGAGCCGATTACGAAACGGAGGAGTGGCAGTCATGTCGTCGCAGCTGATGGAGTACTTCAACAGGGAGCCGAGGATCGGGACGATCAGCACGGCCGGAGCGGACGGAAAGGTCGATGTCGCGGTCATGGGCTCCCCGCGCATGACCGATGAGAAGACCGTGGTCCTGGGCTCCGGGTCGAACCGCACCCTCGCAAATCTCAAGCAGAACCCGCAGGCGGTCTACATGATCATGGAGCCGGGGCAGACTCTCATGGACTGGAAGGGGGTCCGGGTCTACCTGACGCTGAAGGACCTGGCGACGTCGGGACCGGGGTTCGACGGCTACGTGAAGGAGCTCGCCAAGGTCGCCGGAGAAGCCGCAGCATCCATGATCCACGCCCTCGTGAGCTTCGAGGTCACCGAGATCCGGCCGATCGTGGACATGGGCCAGGGTTGGGAGCAGTCCATCTGATCCACCTTTTTTGGTTCATCACGGGAGAAACAGGAGATCGGCCTCCCTACTTAGAGAATGAGGTAGGGGGAGGCAGCATGCCCGCTATGGTAGCGAAGGGCCAGGGTCTCTGTCGAGGAGGGGCCTCCCGCAACCAGCGGCCGGCCCAGGATCCGACCGATCTCGCTGGCCTGCGCTTCGGGCAACCGGAGCCATGCTCCGCCCAGGGCCGGGGGCGCGAATGCACGGGCGCCGGAGAGGGAAAGGGCCAGCTCTTCTGAGGCCGGCATGAACATTCCTGGAACGATGGCGAGATCATGGACGATCGGAGACCTGGCTGCGAGTGATACAGTGGAGAAGGTGAATGGGGTTATACCGCCGGCAGGGTGAAGAGGAACACGCTGCCCTGGCCGGGCGCCGACTCGACGCGGACCTGTCCGCCGTGTCGTTCGATGATCTTCTTGACGATCGCAAGTCCGATCCCCGTGCCCTCGTATTTCTCCTTCGTATGGAGCCGCTGGAACATCACGAAGATCCGGTCGAAGTACTCGGACTCGATCCCGATGCCGTTGTCTTCCACGGCGAAGCGCCAGAACGCTCCCGCACGTTCGGCCGAGACACGGATCGCGGGGGCTACGCCGGGACGGCGGTACTTCAGGGCGTTGCCGATCAGGTTCAGGAAGACCAGTTCGAGCTGTGACGGGTCCGCCAGGACCGTCGGCAGCGGGTCGACGACCACGCTGCCGCCCGCCTCGGAGAGCGGCATCCCCAGGGACCTGACGACGTCGGCCACGATCTCCCCGGTCTCGGTGGGCATGAGCGGCTTGGCGCCGGTCTCGACCCGCGAGACCTGGAGGAGGTCCTGGATCAGGGCCTGCATGCGCCGACCTCCTTCGACGACGTACCCGAGGTACTCGTCCGCATCCTGGTCGAGCCGCCCCCGGTACCGCCGGTCGAGGAGCTGGCTGAAACTGACGATCGACCGGAGCGGCTCCTGCAGGTCGTGGGAAGCGACGTACGCGAACCGCTGCAGCTCCTCGTTGCTCGCCCGGAGCCGTTCGGCATAGTTCTCGAGAGCCTGTTCGGCCTTCTTCCGCTCGGTGATATCGGTGGAGACGGCCACAACACGATCGCTCCCGGGCATCCGGTCCACCGAGTAGCTGCGCCATTGCGCGCC
Organism: Methanoregulaceae archaeon UXB-2016; assembly: GCA_004332335.1. Lineage (GTDB taxonomy): Archaea > Halobacteriota > Methanomicrobia > Methanomicrobiales > Methanospirillaceae > UBA288. The sequence continues at coordinate 41,278 of SISS01000009.1, forward strand.
GCCGGGATAGGGGTACATCACCTCATGGGAGATCGGCTTCCCGGTCGCGATCACCTCCCGGACCTCGGCCATGAACGGCTCGATCGTCGTCGGGTCGAGGCCGATCTCCTGCCAGGTCCTCCCGATCAGCGCGTCGCGTGACTGCTTCAGTTCCTGGGCGACCCGCTGACTCATCCAGACGTACCGGCCGTCCCGGTCCCAGACACTGACGTGCTGGGGCAGGGTGGCAAAGGTCGTGTCGAGCAGGTCGTGCTGGAAGCCGAGGTCCGCGTTGAGCCGTGCGAGCTCCTCCGCCTGGAACCGGAGCTCCTCCTCCTGCGCCTGCAGCTCCTCGTTCTGCGCGCCGAGTTCCTCGTTCCTCTGGTGCAGTTCTATCTCGGCCCGTTTTCGCTCGGTGATGTCATGGACCATGCCGATCGAACGGACGATCCGGCCGGTCGCATCCCGCTGGTGCTCGCACTTCTCATGGACCCAGCGCACTTCGCCGGTCGCCTGCCGCAGGACCCGGTGCTCGATCTCGTAGCGATCCCTCTCCTCCCGCAGAGAGCCCGAGTACGCGCCGTCGACCGCCTTCCGATCGTCCGGATGCACGTTCTCGAGGAACGCCTCGTAGGTCGCATCGAACTCCTGGGGTGAGAGGCCGAAGATTCGGTAGACCTCGTCGGACCAGGAGAGGCTGTTCGTCGTAAGGTCCAGTTCCCAGGAGCCGAGGTGCGCGATCTCCTGCGCCCGGGCGAGGTGAGCGCGGCTTCTCTCCAGCGACGCGGTCAGACCATCGCGCTCGACGAGCGCCCGGGCCAACCGGAGGTTGCTGTGGCCCTGGGAAGAGATGAGCCCGGCGAGCCGCCGGAGAAAGGCCATCCCGGTCTCCACCGTCTCCCGCTTCAGCCGGGGAGTGGCCCTGATTGCGGCGAGATACGCCTCCTCATCGAACCCGTACCTTCTCGCCTGCGCGCGGAAGAGGTCGTAGTCCGGAGACTCGTCCTCGAAGAAGAACTGCCCGGAGAAGATGTTGCCCACGTGCCGCTCGCCCACCGTGATCGGCGTGGCGATGTCCCACATATTGTTCCGGCACCGGTACAGCCGGGACTCGCCGGGCGGGATCCCCGCGGAGAGCTCGAGATCGCTCTCGACACAGAAGCGGCAGGTCTCGGGGTGGACCCGGTGGAACTGCGTGCAGCATGTCTGCCATCCCGCCCCGACCAGTATCCGGCCGCGGAGATCGATGACGCTCACGGGGACGCCGGTGAGCCGGTGGAACCCCTCGATCAGCTCCTGCAGGGCAGGCAGGTCGAGGATGTCGACGAGTTCCAGGTCAGGAAGGTCTTCCCCCGGAGAGAGGAGGTGCTCGAGCGTGCGCCGCACCCGCTGCTCGCTCTCCCGAAGCGCCGCCTGGCTCCGCGCCAGCTCGTCGAGGTGCTGGCGGAGCTCCTCGTCCTGCGCCTGCAGCTCCTCGTTCTGCTGCGCCAGGGTCTCGGCCATCTTCTCCTGCCGCTGCGCATGCGCTTCGGCCTCGTTTCGGCGCCGCTGCTCGTCGTCGAGCGCCTCGGAGAGGGCGGTGATATCGGGCCAGCTCGAGAGGACCCCGATGACGACGCCGTCACGAAGGATGGGGGAGGAGGAGGCCCGGATCGCGAAGACCGTCCCGTCGGCAGCCGTCACCCTGAGAGGACAGTCGACAACCGCCCGACTGGCAAGGGTCCGGGCGGCCGGGAGCTCGTGAGCGGCAAGGGGGGTGCCGTCGGGGTGACGGACAGAGAGGGAGGCGATCACCCCTTCAATGGTGCAGCCGGCAAGCGATCTGCCGGCCATACGTTCGGCGGCGGGATTCGCGGCGGCGATGATGCCATCGGGGGCGTAGAGAAAGATCGGGTGAGGAAGGGCTGCAATGACGAGGTGGGCGTCGGCCGAGAGTTCCGCAGCCGTCGCACCGACTTTCATCTCGCGGGCGGACGTGCTCCTGTCGTGAATGATACTGCCTCCTTTATCCTTATGTACAACCCCAGACAGAGAGAAAAAGCTTGAGATTCTTCAGCCGGCTGCCGCCCAGCAGGATGCCCTATGGAGGAGGCCTGGTGGCGCTGGATCCTCCTGCCGTCTCGTCCCGACGGATCAGGGAGACTGCTGGCAGGATCCCTGAAGTCGGGAGGGGGTTCCTGGCCGATTATATGCTGGCACCCCTCGGCGGCCATTCTTTCTCGGTTCAGGTCGTTCTGAGGCAGAGTATCAACGCTTTATTCCTTTCGCGATGAGACAATCATCATGAGCCGTTGGTCTCTTCCCCTCCTGATCGTCGCCATCCTGTTTGCGGCCGGCTGCACGACGATTTCCCAGACGACGAATACGACCGCCTCCCCGTTCGTCACGGTGACGGCTCCGGCTGCCGCTGCGAACGAGACCCTGGCGGCCGCGTTCTCGTCGCTGGCCGCGAAGCCGGCGTACCGGCACGCTACCTGGGGTGTGCTCGTCGTCGATCTCGCGAACAACACGACCCTCTTCGAACGTGACGCCGATGCGATGCTGATGCCGGGATCTACCACGAAATCGTTCACGTTGGCCGCCGCCCTCGCCGCGATCGGGCCCGAGCACCGGTTCGAGACACCCGTCTACCGCGTGAACGACACCCTTGTCCTCGTCGCCTCGGGCGACCTTTCCATGGGCGGCCGAACAGGGTCGAACGGCACGATCGACTACACCGACGTGGATCACGGGGATGCGAACGCGCTTGGCGGCGCGGAGCTGACGCCAGGCGATCCGCTCGCCGGGCTCAGAGACCTTGCGAGAGAGGTGAAGGGGGCGGGGATCGCGGAGGTCGCGGACGTCATGATCGACGACCGGCTCTTTGAGACGACGGATATCGGCAAGGCGTACGTCACCTCGCCGATCGTGATCAACGACAACGTGATCGACCTCACGGTCACCGGGAACGCCACACCGGGCGGGCCGGCCACCGTGCGGTCCCGGCCCGAGACCGCCGCCTTTCAGATCGTCTCGAACGTGACCTCCACCTCGGGAGTGCCGGCCGATCTGGAGATCGGTGCGGGCGGACAGGGCGTGGTCACGGTCTCCGGCTCGGTCCCGGCCGGGGCGGTCACGAACCGGACTTTCACCGTGCGGGAGCCGGCTGCGTTCGCCCGCACGCTCTTCATCGAGGCCCTGGAACGGGAAGGGGTCCGTGTCCGCGCGGACGCCACCGGGCCGAACCCGGCGGGAGACCTCCTGCCTGCCGGGTATACCGGCGCGGCAGAGGTCGCCTCGTTCATCTCTCCCCCCTTCTCGGGGGACGTGATGCTGACGCTGAAGGTATCGCAGAACCTGCCTGCGGACAGCTATGTGCTCCTGATCGCGGCGGCGAGCGGAAAGAGGACGTTCGCCGAGGGCATTGCCCTCGAACGGCCGCTCCTCGAGGATCTCGGCGTCGCCACGGACGGGCTCAGCCTCGTCGACGGCGAGGGCTCGGACGGCAACCGGATCAGCCCGCGGGCGGCGGTGCAGCTCCTGAGCGGCATGCACCGGTCGTCGAACTATCCCCATTTCTTCGCTGCACTCCCTGTGCTCGGAGTCGACGGCTCGCTCGCCTCGACAGTGCCGGCCGACCACCCGGCCGCAGGCCGTATACGGGCGAAGACCGGGACCACGATCGCCGGCGATGGACTTGCGGAGGAGCCGATCGTCTGGGCGAAGGCCCTCGCCGGGTACGCCGACTGCGCGAGCGGCCGGCAGACTGCGTTCGCGATCACGGTCAACAACGTCCGGGTCGCCGACATTGGAGAGGCGCTCGCGGTCGGAAGCGACCTGGCCGAGCTCGCCGCCGTGATCCAGCAGACATATTGATGACAGCCCGGCGGCACTTTTTTCATCTGGAGCTGCCATGAAGGGGTTGGAATTGACCATGCCGACCATCGTCCACTTCGACGTGCCCGCCGACGATCTCGCACGGGCGCAGACCTTCTATCGCGAGCTCTTCGACTGGACCTTCGAGAAGTACCAGGGCCCGATGGAGATCGAGTATTACCGGATCGCGACCAAAGGAGCCGACGGCTCGCCCGGCGTCGCCGGGGGCATGGGTCCGCGGGGCGCCCCCGACCAGCTGATCACGAACTACATCGGGGTCCCGATGGTGACCGAGTACCAGGAGAAGGTCACCCAGCTCGGCGGGGCCATACTCATGCCGCGGACGGTCGTCCCGGGCGTGGGCTGGCTCGCGATCTGCCGGGATACGGAGGGAAATCACTTCGGCCTCTTCGAGGACGACCCGAACGCCGCCTGAGACTGCCGCAGATCGTGCCGCTGCGCCAAAGAAGAGAGGCGGACAGGAGGAACCGAGCTCTCCAACCATCCTTGGCTCCGGGTCGGCCTCGAGATAGTCGAGCGCCGGGACCATCATGCCGATCTCTTCACGGATCGGCGTTGACCAGGTACTCCATGACCCGGTCGATCACCCTGGGGTTCCTCGGCAGATAGATATGGCAGTACTGGAGCGTCGGGACGGACCCGTTCGGCTCTGGCACGAGGGCCTCCAGGGGAACGCCGGGCAATGCGGACTCGCTGTGGGCGACGCAGCCGTCGCCCTTCAGGGTCGTCCGCCGGCCCTCGCCCTCCCCCTGTTCCCAGGTCCGGCCATCGAGCCACGGGAAGAACTCGTGGTCTGCGCCGGGGTTGCCTGTCACGAGAACCCGGTAGGCGATGTCCGGGCGGAGGCCGGCCGCACGGAGGCGCTGCATCGGCAGGGCGCCGGGCCGCACGTCCTGGACGATCGGATCGGCGAGCGGGTCGAACTCCTCGGGCACGAAGACGCCGGTCATTCGTGCGATGATCGCGGGACCGTGAACGGGATCGCTGAAGAGCTCGGCAAGGGCCGAGCCGTTGTTCGGCGGCCCGAGGCCGATCAGCTGCCGGACCCGTTCCCGCCGGGCGGCCCCGTCGACGACCTCGAGGTACTCCCGGGCGATGCAGGTCCCGAACGAGTGGCAGACGATATCGACGGGGCCGTCGTACCCGGCCTCGGCGCGCTGCTCCCCGATGAAGGTCGCGAGCGCATTCGCCCTCCCCTGGAGGCCGTTGTCGGCCATCCGCGAGTGGTCGAAGGGCCAGTGCGGGCGCGAGACCGCCTCGAGCCGGGAGACGAGGCGGTTCCAGACCCCGGGGTGGCTGTTCCAGCCGTGCACGAGCACCACCGGGAATCCCGTTTCAGCCTCGTTCGAGAACGAGGCGTCCTCTGGTCGTCTCTCCATTCGCCCATACCTTCCCATGCCGTTGCCGGATTCTTTGACATGGGCCCACGAAAAAGCGTTCGGTTCGAGAATCTGACGTTCCACGCCGCAACCACACGGCCCTGAGACTCGTTCGACGTCCACCTCGATGGCGAGCGACGCCACGTCTTCCGGGACGCACGCATACATGTCAGCGGTGGAGGCGGAAAAGCGGGCGGGGACGTGAGAGTGTAGGGAGCGCGATCATCTGTACATCCCCCTGGGCACCAGCATCTCGAACCGGGCGCCTTTTCCCGGTTCGCCCGTCTCGGTTATCGTGATACCCGTAATTGCGAGGATCTCCCGGGAGAGGGCCAGACCAAGACCGGTATTCTTCCCGAATCCCCGTTCGAAGATCCGCTCTTTCTCTTCGGCAGGGATTCCGATGCCGTCATCTTCACAGACAATGAGCCTGTCGTCACCGGACTCCTCAACAGAGAAGCGCGTGGTTGTGATCCTACCGCCGTATCGTCCCGCATTGCCCATCAGGTTGTAAAAGACCTTGACAATCAACGGGTCGGCGAAGACGTCCGTGCCGGGAGGAAGATCGTTTTTCACCATGACCTTTCCGAGCGGGGCCTGCCGTGCTGCTATGTCCACGAGCGTTCGACAGTCCTGCCAGAGAGGGGCATTGACGCCGATCGATTCGTATTCCTTGGTGAACAGGATCATGGCAGAGATCCGTTCGGCGGCGGCGGCAACCTTCTCGAAATCCTTTTTAACTGAAGGGTCGGGCTGTTTACTCTCCAGAAGGGTGAGGTATCCCCGCAGAACTGTCAGCTGGTTGTCGATATCGTGCCGGGTGATACCAGAGAGAAGGTTGAGTTTCCGGTTCGCCTGCCGAAGTGTCTCCTCCCCACGCTTGCGTTCGGTGATATCGATCAGGAGCAGGAGTATGGCGGCCCTGTCGTGGTAACGGATCGGCGTGCTTTTTGCGATAACCGATCTCCGGAGTCCGACCCTGGAGACGATGTCGATCTCGTAGGCAGAGCAGTCGTGCCCCTCATGACCCGTGGCCATCCTGGCGGTGACAACCTCGCGATGTTCAGGAGCGACATACGAGAGCACGGACGTGCCGACCAGCTCCTCTGCAGAACACCCCATTGCTCCCACTGAAGCAGGGTTCACATACAGGACCGTCCCGTCCTGTCCGTATACCGCGATGTAATCGGGGAGGTTCTCCACCAGACCACGGTTAAAGGATTCACTCGCGAGGAGTGCGTCCTCCGCCCCCTTTCGATCGGTGATGTCGCGCCCGATGCCCAGCACGCCGACGAGCGTTCCCCGGGCATCGTGCATCGGCGTCTTGATGGTTTCGAGCAGGGCTCGATGACCATCGTCTGCGAAGGTGATCCATTCTTCATTGCTCGTGGGCTTCCCCGCCGCCATGGCCCGGCGATCGTGCTCTCGGAAGAAGTCGGCCAGGTCCCGGTCAACGAAGTCGTAATCGGTTTTTCCTACGATATCGGCATGGCCGGCACCAAAAAAACGCTCGAACATGGTGTTACACGCGAGAAAGACACCGTTCGTATCCTTCAGCCAGATCAGGTCCGGGATGGTCTGCACCAGCGTGTGCAGACGGGCTTCGCTATTGCGCAGTGCCTCCGCCACTCGCTTGCGCTCGGTGATATCCCGGACCACCGATACCATGAGCCTTTTTCCCCGGAGACTGACCACGCGGCTATTGATCTCGACCGGAACCGTGGATCCATCCTTTCTTCGGTGCTCGGTCTCGAAGATTGCGTGGCCGGTCGAGGATAACTCTTCGAGGATCTCATCGAGAGGCCGGTTGTGATACCCGGTGACAAAATCGAGAGGCCCGTGCTTCAGCAGCTCCTCACGGGTGTACTGCAGGGTTCGGCAGGCGACATCGTTGACGTCAACGAATCTTCCGGGCCTCCCGTCGGGGGCGATCTCATGGATGTGGAGCGCGTCGTTGATCGTCTCAAAGATGCCCCGGTTTTTCTCTTCGCTCTCCCGGAGCGCATCTTCAGCCTGCTTGCAGTCCTCAATACTTCGGAGACTGCCGACACCATACTGCGGCTGTCCTGAAGTATCGTACACAATCGTCCCGGTCTCATTGATCCACCGGATCGAGCCGTTCCGGTGCCGGATGCGATATTCGAGAGAGAATGGGTCCACGCGGCGAAGGGACATATGCTCGCTCAGTACGGCAAGAATTCTTTCCACGTCGTCCGGATGAAGGATGGAGAGCACGTCCTGGTACGACATTTCGATGAGCTCGTCGGGGGTATATCCGGTAAGGCCGGTAACCGCGGGGCTCATGTAGTCGTATCTCCCGGTAGCGTAGTTTTTCCGGAAGAGCACCTCTGCCGAGTTCTCCAGGATCCAGTGGATCCGCTGGTCTTTCTCGCTCAGGGCCTCATGAGCGTGAGAGAGCTCGTCCATATTGGCGCGAAGCTCCTCTTCGGATGCCGCCAGTTCCGCATGGGAGGCCTGGAGCTCCGCGTTTCTCTCAATCAGCTCTGTTTCAGCCTCTTTGAGGAGTGTAACATCCCTCGATACGCCCAGGACAGATCGGACCCCTCCGTCTTCGGACCATTCCGGTGTCAGCATCCAATCGAGGACAACGGGTCCGTCCACACTCTCCCATGAGAACTGGGTCTGGTACGGTTCCCCCGTCTCAAAGACATGGGTGATCCTCTCTTCCCAGAACCGGCTCAGGGTTTCGTCGAATCCGCTCTCGGCATGTGTTTTACCGATAATGTGTTCAGCTGCAAGTCCCGAAGCCCGGAGGGCTGCAGGGTTCATGTAGGTGTGACGGCAGTTTCGATCGTACCGCATGATATAATCCGGGCTGCTCTCCGCAAGAGAGCGGAACTTCTCCTCACTCTCCAACAGCGTCCCCTCCCACCGCTTGCGCTCGGTGATGTCCTGCACAAATCCGAATAGGTTTTTCTGGCCAGTGACCGGATCGCTGTGTTCCGAGAACAGGAGAAGCGTGTCGATGATCGCTCCGTCTCTCTTCCGGTACTGGTTTTCGAAGGCCTTCCACGAGCCCCCGGCCTCCAGCACCTCGCGGATAAATTCGGGACGCCTCTCGGGGTGCTCATACAGAACATCCGCGATCGAAGTTCTATTGACCGTCGCCAGGAGGTCTTCGGGCGAATCGTACCCGAACATCGTGGAGATGGCCGGATTGACAAAGACGAATTTGCCGTCTGGCGTCGACTGATACACCCCGATGGGGATATTATCAAAGATATTGCGGATCTGGAGATCGCGTTTGCGTAAGGTCTCCTCCGCCAGTTTCCGTGAGACCGCATACTGGATCTTGGTTGAGAGTTCGGCAAATTGCGCCGAGGGGTTCCCTCCTTTCTGGAGGTAAAAATCCGCCCCGGTGTTGATCGCCTGGATGACCACCTCCTCTCGACCTTTGCCGGTGAAGAGGATGAACGGGATCAGCCCGAATCTCTCCCGGACCTCGGCCAGCAGCTGGATGCCGTCCATGCCGGGCATCTGGTAATCCGAGACAACAGCGTCGAAGCATCCGCCGGCAAGTCGCTCCAGACCCTCGGCAGCCGAAGTTGCGGTCTCGACACGGCAGATGCCGGATGCTTCGAGGAAGAGTCGCCCGAGCTCGAGCAGGTCGGGCTCGTCATCCACATACAGAACGGTGATCACGGATTCGCCCCGGGATTTCGAATGCTTTGGATTACCCATTGATAATGGTTGGCGGATGCACGGCGCTTGAAGAACCGGGACCCCTCAGAGGGGAGTGAGATGAAGGCCGCCTCGAGCCAGGGGGATGAGGCGGTTCCAGACCCCGGGGTGGCTGTTTCAGCCGTGCACGAGCACGACCGGGGTCCCCTCTCGGCCTCCTCCAGGAACGGGACGACCTCCCCCACCCCTCTCCACCAGTTCGGGTCTCCGCATGCCGTTGCCGGATACTGTTCCGCAGGAGCGCGAAAAAGAGTTCGGGAGTGTGGCGAGGCCGACGCAGTTCTCGACCAGAGGGGGGCTGTCTCGATCGAGGCGTACTCTGATCTTCGCGTCATGGTCGACAGGTCGGCGATGCCGGGCAAGGGTGCGAGCTGTGCCTGTTCCCGCTCGACGGTCTCACTGCAACAGCGGTTTCACCGGCCCTGGCTCGGTGAAGATGCCGGGGAGATTCCGTACCGCCGATTCCCGGGCGCGCACGATATCTACGCTGCCGGCAGGGTGAAGAAGAAGGTCGACCCCTCGCCCGGCGTCGACTCGACCCGGATCGGGGAAGGCCGGTTCACGCAAGGAGCCGGGCGAGGATTTCATAGTTGCTCGCCGCGTCCGCGCCGAACGTGGGCGAGGTCCTGAGGGAGTCGAACATGCTCATGGCCTGGGTCGCCACGGTCCGGAAGGTGATCTCGTCGCCGTTCGCGTGGACCTGGTAGGCGAGGGCCGTCAGCTCCCACCCGCGAACGTAGGTTCCGAACTCGCCCACATAGTCCCACCTGCTGTTCAGGACCGGGACGATCGCGGCCGTGTAGGCGGTCCCATCGCCGAACGAGGTCCCCACATAGGAGGCGCCTTCGAGTCCGATCCTGGCCTGACGGAAGAACGTCTGCGAGGTCGCAAACCGCTCGCCGGCCGATTGGAACTCAGCTGCGGCGCCGGAGTAGTTCCCGACGTCCATCCGGGCCCTGCCCTCGCTGTACAGGTCCGAGCCGTCGTACATGGCGAGACCCGCCCACGACAGGTCCATGTAGGCTCGCGAGACCGACTGCATGAGCGCCAGATCCGTCGCGTTCGACGGGTCGTGGGTCTGGCTGGCCTCATTCATGCAGAATGCGAACTCGTTCCCCGCCTCGAACAGGTACTGCCGGATCTGCCCGATCTCGCTCGCGCCCCAGGCCCTGCTCCAGGCCGTATTCCCGGCCGTGTAGTAGGCGTAGGCCCGGGACGCGCTTGCACCGCCGACAGGCGTCGTCGCAATCGGGGTCGGCGGCATGGTGGCGGGCTTCAGGGTGCCCGGGATCCGGACCAGGACCGGGTTGCCCGTCCGTACGGAGACCTGCTCCCCCGGTGCGGTGAAGAGCGTCGCGTCGTCTCCGTCGTTGTTCCAGACGTCCGAACTCCGTCCCCAGTAGAGATCGGTTGGGGTGTTGGCGCCGGAGCCCGTGTGAATGCGTACCGTTCCCCGGCCGGGAAGCATGAACGACGGAAAGACGAATCGGTGAATGTATCCCTCGTCGTAGATCCACCACCCCGTGAGATCGACGGGCGCCGTACCGGTATTCGCCACGGTGACAGTCTCGGTATCGAGGTCGAGATCGGTGATCTGGATCGGGCCGACACCTGCTCCGCCGGCGAGGAGAACCAGGGACGCGAGCCCGCAGACGAGCAGTGTCCAGCGCAGTACCATAATGGGCAATCGGTTGCCGAATATTTATCATTGCTGCTATTTTCTTTCCTCCCGAACGCGCCATCATCCTCATCGTACCGAGGATGATCGTTCTCGGGATTCAATTTCGCTGCGGAATGGCATTCGTCGATCCGGTTCCGGCGCCAACTCCCCACCTTCCCTTACGCTGGTAGCACGCGTCGCAGGGCCGGCCGCATCCGCACCTGCTGATTCCGACCTGTTTCCTACGAGCGGCGACCAGACAGCCGTTCGCAATGATCATAGGAGAGAATACTGCGAAAAGATGAGGGGCGCAGAGTTATTTTTTGTGCCATCCGGGGAGACGGTGCGCCACCAGCAGCGCAACCGCGATCGGCAGGAGGACAAACGGCGCTTCGATGCCGCTTCCCCGGGTCGGAGTCGGTGGGACCACATCGAATCGCTGAATTCGGTTGTTCCCGGAGTCGACCACATAGATCGAACCTCTGCTATCCGCCGCGATGCCCGTGGGCTCCCGGAACGCCCCGTTCCCCGTCCCGGAACTGCCCCACATCTCCATATATGAATTATTGGCCCCCGGCCATATCGCCGGTACGAATACCCGGTCGCTGTCCCTGTCGGCGACATAGACCATCTCGTCTCCATCCACAGCAATATCCACGGGGTTGAAAGACAGCCCACCGTTCGTTCCGTCGACCATCACCTGCGAGATGAACTCCCCCGACGACATGAAGAGTTTGATCCGGGCCGCCCCGGAGTCGATCACATACAGGGTACCCGTGCGATCGACGGCAATGGCTTTCGGAGATGTCAGCTCTCCGGGACCCGAGCCCGGGGTTCCCCACGTCGCGACAAGATCGCCGTCCGCGTCGAACGTCTGAACCCGGCGGTTCCCCGAGTCCACTGCATAGACCCTGCCGGTCTCGTCGACTGCAACATCGCTCACCTCAAGATACTGTCCTGCTCCCGAGCCCCGGGTCCCCCAGGTATTGATGAAGTCGCCCGAGGAGGTGAACGCCTGGATTCGATAGTTCCCGGAGTCGACGACGTACACGGTGCCGTTACCGCCCACAGCGATACCTCCCATGTCGTTGAACTGGCCCTCGCCCGATCCCCGGCTTCCCCATGACGTGATGAATGCACCGGAGGACGTGAACTTCTGAATACGGTGGTTCCCGGCATCGACGACGTACACGTTACCCGTGGCGTCCGCCGCGACGGCTCCGGGCGTATCGAACTGGCCGTTCTGCGTCCCCGGGCTGCCCCACTGGGCAGCGTAAGCATGCCCCGTCTGAGAAATGATCGGAAGGTTGGTCATGACGACGTTCGCCGCTCCCGGACCGATCATCCCGCCCACAAGGAGAAGGAGGCAGACAAGATACCGCAAGCTCATTTTTCTCACTGATCCCCGTGTCTTCACGGCACACGCATGCGTAAATGAGTCGCGTTCACCATAGACTGCATGCAATGCCCCACACTAAGAACGAAGTGATCCGTTCGTGCGCCCGAAAAGGCATAGAAGCAGTCTCGTGAAGCGAACAATCGACGTTGCGTGAGTTATAGGGCAGAGCGTGCCGGACGGGAGCAGGATGCAGCGGATCGGTCGCACCGGGGGTCAGGGGAGTGGGCCGCTCGACCTTCACCCTCTCCCCAGGGAAATACCCCCGCAGAACCGGGCGGCATCACCGATCCACGCTGCCGGCGCAGGCCCGCACCGTACGACCAACGCGGGGACCCGCGAGCGGCCCGACCTTCGCCCGCCTACGTTTGTCGGGGAACGACGTGATTCGCCTGGGACTCGGGACGGGGGTCTCGGTCGGGAGCGAGCCCCCCCGCTCCCTTCTCGACCGCGACCGACTCCCCCGTGAGGAGAGACTCGTCGACGCGGAGGTCCCGGGCTTCCAGGAGCCGGAGGTCCGCCGGGAGGCGCCGGCCCGAATCGAGGAGGAGGACGTCGCCCGGGACCAGGTCCTCGGCCGCGAGCTCGATGGTCCTGCCCGAACGAAGGGCCGTCGCCTGGGTGGTCAGGAGAGTCCGCAGGGCCTGGGCGCTCCGTTCGGCCTTCCACTCCTGGAAGGTCCCGACGGCCGCGTTGACCAGCACCACGGCCAGGATGAAGGCGGCATCCGTGGCATCTCCGAGCGCGAGGGAGATGCCGGCCGCGATCAGGAGGATGTAGATCAGGGGGCTTCAAAACTGGGTGAGATAGAGGAGGGCAAGCGACGGCCGCTCGGGGAGCCGGTTCAGCCCGAATCTCCGGAGCCGGCGCGCGGCCTCCTCGTCGCTCAGGCCGGCCGCACTCGACTCGAGCCGGTCGAGAAGCGTCGGTCGGTCCAGCGCATGCCACGCGAGCGCCTCGTCCACCGCCCGCCTCCTCCGCATCAGCCAAACAGGTCCTCGAAGAAATTTGAAGGTATCGGCCGCGGCGACTCCCCGGACGGGCCCGGCGATCGTATGCTCGAGCAGATGAGCCGGGAGAGGGTGCGGGTCGTCAACGCCGAACGCAGCGCGTCCGGGATATCCGGCCGCGTCGCCCATCTCCTCCTCGAAGCGGAGGAGCCGGTAGTACCTCTCGACCCGTTCGCCGCGGACAGGGGCGCCGGCCTTGAGCCTGCCCGTCCCCATCGCGACCGTGAAGTCCGTGATGAAGGTGTCGACCGTCTCTCACGGGCGTGTGAGACCATTGCGCCTCGCCTGTGGTCACGGGCGAACGCCTCGACCGGCTCGAGCCGGCGGCCGGACGGGAAGCTCGTGGTGGTCGACCACAAGACGGGGAAGGTCTCCAACGCGCCAGCGAAGATCAGGTTGAAGGACGAGACCCAGCTGGACCTCTACGCCCTGGCAATCTACGAGGAGTTCGAGGAGCTCCCGGTCGAGGCCGCGCACCTCTACCTGAGAGAGACGAAGACGCTCTCGTATGCGCCGACCGAGGCGACCGTCGGGCCGTTCAGGGAGCGGTTATCGGGGGTTATCGGCGACGTGCTCGCCGGTGAGTTCCCGCCCCTGGAGTCGCGCGACTGTATGTATTGCGATTATCACGAGATCTGCGACGTCAATCCGACCTCGTGAGTGGGGCTCGGGCCCCCTTTCTCTTCGCAGCCTCGGAACTAACGCAAGCCATTTATGGAATCGGTCGCGGCGGACAGTGCTCGACCGTGACACCTGCCCTGTCAACGCAGTTCGCCGTGGGTCGGTACTCACCACCGAAGCCGGCCTCTCCGCAATGGAACGAGATTGCCACACGTTCGCTTATCATAGGGAAGAGGACCGTCGCCTAGCATAAGGCAGGTTATACCAGGAGCCGGGGACAGAATCTAAAATAAAAATACTTATCTTACCGACCGACCAATCCCAGAGCATACATGGAGCAGAGCGAGCGCGCCGGCCAGTACGTCCTTCAGCCTGAAGGCTACGCCGCCTTCGTCCCGAACCCGCTTCCGCCGGAGATCCGGTATGACACCGAGCTCCAGTCCCTCCTCTCCGCTGCCGACCGGGCCATGGCTCGGCTCGACGGCATGAGCCGGGTCCTGCCGAACCCCGACCTCTTCATCGCCATGTACGTCAAGAAGGAGGCGCTGCTCAGCTCGCAGATCGAAGGGACGATGGCCTCGCTCCGGGGTGTCCTCGAGGTCGAGGCCTCCCTGGAGACCGGCGAGGACCTCAATGAGATCGGCGAGGTCATCAACTACATCGACGCGATGCGGTACGGCCTCGATACCGTGCGGACCGAGCCGATCTCGGTCGCGCTGATCACGGAGATCCACTGGCTCCTGCTTCGCAACACCCGCGGCGCCGACAGGTTCCCCGGCGAGATCCGGAGGGACCAGAACTATCTCGGGCCGCCGGGAGCGACCTCCATCCGGGAGGCCGTCTACGTCCCGCCGCCCCCCGAGGAGGTCGGGCCGGCCCTGGCCGAGCTCGAGGCGTTCATCCAGAAGGACGACCAGATCCCGCCGCTGGTCCGGATCGCGCTGATCCATGCACAGTTCGAGACGATCCATCCGTTCCTCGACGGCAACGGCCGTATCGGGCGGCTGCTGATCACGTTCTACCTCTGCAGGAAGGGGATCCTGTCCCGGCCGCTGCTGTACCTGAGCTTCTTCCTGAAGCGGAACCGGGCGGAGTACTACGCGCTCCTGAACGCGGTCCGGACGGAGGGGGCGTACGAGGACTGGCTCGGGTTCTTCCTCCGGGGCGTCATCGAGGTCTCGCAGGAGGCGGAGCGGTCTGCGCAGGAGATCATCGTGCTGCGGGAGTCGGTCGTGGACCGGCTCCTCTCGCACGAGATCGGTGGTGCCGGCGCGGTCCGGCTCGCATACAACCTCTTCGAGCGGCCGATCGTGACGGCGAGGGACGTGACGGACCTGCTGGGCCTGAGCCAGCCGGCCGGGAATGCGCTGGTGAACCGGTTTGTAAAGGCCGGCATCCTCCGCGAGACGACGGGCAAGCAACGGTACAAGCGGTACGAGTTCCGCGAGTACCTCGCGATCCTCGAACGCGGGACCGGGCTCCCGCGCGATGGTTGAACGGTCCGGGAACCCTGAAGCGATCGCAGCGAGAGGTCGGAGGCGTGGCCACGTTTCG
Source organism: Methanoregulaceae archaeon UXB-2016 (assembly GCA_004332335.1). Classification (GTDB taxonomy): domain Archaea; phylum Halobacteriota; class Methanomicrobia; order Methanomicrobiales; family Methanospirillaceae; genus UBA288. Next base: position 56,455 of record SISS01000009.1, read on the forward strand.
GTCTCTCAGACCGGAGATGGGTGGGGCGGGGGGGTACCCGACCGTGACGCCGGATATGTTCACGGCGTTTACCGACGGCGGGTGGACCTCGACGACTTCCATGGGCCGATCGACGGTGATCTCGATCCGGTTGTTCTTCATGGTGTAGCCCCGAGCCCGGTACCGGCCCAGGTCTGCGGCGTGGTCGGGCGCGTCGACCGCGATCCGGCACGGTTCCCGCTCGGCCACCAGCCGCGTGAGGCCCGGCCCGGCGCCCCGGACGGTCACGCCTTCGGCCGGCCGGAGGTAACGGTTGCCGGCCGCCGTGAACCCGGCGTTCGCGTCGAAGGTGCCGGCCGTGAGCTCGACCTCGCGGTCCGGCACGGCGAGCGCCTTCGCGAGCACGGCCACGTCGGTCCGGCCGTCGCAGACGATGTCGGCGCCGGCCCTGTCCCCAGGGCTCGCGTCCCGGGCCGCGATCACGAGGTCCGGCATGGTGCCTCCTTCAGCAGTTCCGCGCCGGCCGCCTCGAGGTCGACGAAGAACCGGTCG
>SISS01000010.1 GCA_004332335.1 Methanoregulaceae archaeon UXB-2016
CTGGGCCTCAATGATGTTTTAAACAAGATTCTTAGTCTGCTTGGGCCGGCGTGTGAAAAATATTATCGACTGAAAATTTAGTGCGGAATGACAGTCTTCGCCACGTTAGGGGTGAAACCGCCATCGGAGACACTTCACGGATACCGTCGGCCGCAGGTCCCTGTTCCCGCGGTTGTAGCCGACGATCGGCGGTGGCGCCATGGGGGCCCTCCGAACGGGCTGTGGAAGGCCCGGATAAAAAAGGGATTAGATGTAGAGCGTCGCAAGCACGAGGGTCGTGGTCGCGAGGAGCTTGACAAGCACGTGGAGCGAGGGGCCAGCCGTGTCCTTGAACGGGTCGCCGACCGTGTCGCCGACGACTGCGGCCTTGTGCGCGTCCGAGCCCTTGCCGCCGTATTCACCCGACTCGATGAACTTCTTGACGTTGTCCCAGGCACCGCCCGAGTTGTTCAGCACCAGCGCGAGCATGATCCCGACGATCGTCGCGACCATGAGGAACCCGGCCATCGCTTCGTACTTCAGGAAGTAGCCGACGAGCACGGGGAAGGCGATGGCCACGACGCCCGGTGCGACCATGTTCTTGAGCGCACCCTTGGTCGTGATATCGACACAGCGGCCGTAGTCAGGCTTGACCGTGCCGGCGAGGATGCCGGGGTCCTTGAACTGCCGCCGGACCTCCTCGATGATGTACCCCGCCGTCTTGCCGACCGCACTGATCGCGAGGGACGCGAAGACGAAGATCAGCATCGCGCCGAAGAGCGCGCCCACGAAGACGGGCAGGCTTGCCAGGTTGACGACCTCGAAGGGCCTGCCGATCAGGGTCGTGATCTCGGACATGTAGGCGTTGAAGAGCAGGAAGGCCGAGAGTGCGGCCGACCCGACTGCATAGCCCTTGGTGAGCGCCTTGGTCGTGTTGCCGGCCGAGTCGAGCGCGGCGATCCGGTCGATCACCACGTCGGTCTCGCCGGACATCTCGACGATCCCGCCGGCGTTGTCGACGATCGGGCCGAAGGTGTCCATCGCGAGGATGTACGCGACGGGCGCGAGCATCCCGATCGTGGCTACGGCCGTGCCGTAGATGCCGCCGTTCGCGATGCCGGACATCGTGCCGCAGTAGTAGGACGCGAGGAGCGCACCGCCGATCGCGAGCGCCGCGATCCCGGTCGTCTCGAACCCGACGGCGATCCCCGTGATGATGTTCGTCGCAGACCCGGTCAGGGAGGACTTGGCCATGTCCTTGACGGGCCGATACCTGCTGTCCGTGTAATAGAGGGTCAGGTAGAGGAAGACCACCGAGAGGACGAGCCCGATCACGGCTGCGTAGAAGAACCAGACGTTCCCGAGCAGCCACATGACCGCGAAGTACATGAAGACGGCCGAGAGGATCGCGGTCACGTAGTAGCCGCGGTTCAGGGCGTCCATCGGGTTGCCCGAGTTGCCCGAGGACTCGGTCACGGTCAGGATCCCGATGATCGTCGCGATCAGGCCGAGGGCCCCCGCGACCAGCGGGAAGAGCACCCCGTTGACGCCGAAGACGGAGAAAAGCGCCACACCGAGGATCATGGCCCCGATGTTCTCGGCGACCGTCGACTCGAAGAGGTCGGCGCCACGACCGGCGCAGTCGCCGACGTTGTCGCCCACGAGGTCGGCGATGACGGCCGGGTTACGGGGATCGTCCTCGGGGATACCGGCCTCGACCTTGCCCACGAGGTCCGCACCGACGTCGGCGGCCTTCGTGTAGATCCCGCCGCCGAGCTGGGCGAAGAGCGCGATGAACGAGGCGCCGAAGCCGAACCCGACGATCAGCGAGGGCGTCCGTTCGGGGTCGCCGCCGAGGAGCGTGAAGACGATCGAGACGCCGATGAGCGAGAGCGAGACGATCGTCAGGCCCGAGACCGCGCCGCCGCGGAGTGCGACGACGATCGCCTTACCGAGGCTTGTCCGTGCGGCCGCGGCCGAACGGAGATTCGCGTGGACACTGGTCCACATTCCGATGATGCCCGCAATCCCGGACAGGAACGCACCGAATAGGAATGCGAACGCGGTCGGGAGTGCGAGGTCGGCTCGTCCGGTCACATAGAAGATCCCGACGAGGAGCAGGGCCGTGACGACGCCCAGCGCGGCGATGGTCGTGTACTGGCGGCGGAGGAAGGCCAGGGCTCCCTCCTTGATCGCCGCGGCCACCTCGCGCATTCCTGGCGTGCCCGTGTCGGCCCGCATCACCTGCATTGCAAAGATTCCGGCTACCACGAGCGCGAGCACGCCGATGGCACCGGTCAGCACCAAATGTATATACATGGGTCACCTCTCCGGCACACTGTTGAAGGTTGTAGGATTAATGCTCACTAGTAATTTTGCGAGACTATAACTATCCTTCGTCGGTCTAAAAAAGCCTGACGGTTTTAGTTTTCCCGGATCTGCTCCTGTTCCGGCTCTTCCCGACATCGGCTCCGTTCCATCTCGCGCCGGACCGTCACGACCGATCCGATCGCCCCGACCACGATGTTGTAGTAGTAGAGGAGCGCCCGCCAGAGGAGCACGAAGACCCCGACGATCGCCGAGGGCATGATCAGGGCATAGAGCGAGGTCGCCGAGAGCTCGGCGATCCCCGAGGAACCCGGGGTCAGCGGGACCGTCATCACGATCGCGATGATCAGCTGGAAGAGGAACGACTGGGCGATGAACGGCGGCTGGGCGAGGGCGACCAGGATCAGGGACGCCACGAAGAACTCCGAGGCCCAGAATGCGGCCGTGCAGAGCCCGCCCATGACCAGCCCACGCCGGCCCTTCGAGGTGAAGTAGAGGAGGCTTGTAATGAGGTTGTCGGTCTCCTGGTTTGCGCTCGCGATCATCTTCGGGATCCGTTCTCCCGGGAACCGACGCTCGGCCCATCCCAGCACGCGCATGACCAGGGACTTGACCCGTTCGGGCCGCCGGACCGCGAGTGCGAGCAGGAGGATCAGCCCGACCATGAAGATCCAGGCCAGGCCCATGGCCACGATGATCGAGAGCGGGAGCGAGAGCCAGACCTCTCCGAGCGCGATCATGGCGACGGCGCCCATCAGGGAGAGCACGACCCCGTCGAGCACCCGCTCCATCAGCACGACCGCGGTCGCATCGCCGATCTTCACGCCGGTCCTGTAGAGACCGTGGACCCTGACCGGCTCACCCCCGGCCTGCCCGGGCGTGATCGCGCCTGCAAAGAGGTTCGCGGTCACGATCAGGAACGCATTTCGTGCGCTGACGCGGTAATGGAGGGCCTTGGAGAGCTCGGTGAGGCGATAGGCCCAGAAGACCAGGGAGAATGTCCGGAGGAGCAGGGCGAGCAGCAAGTAGAGCGGGTTGAAGTCGAGGAGGAGCTCGAGCGTGGTCCGGTCGACGGTCAGGTACAGGACAACCCCGAGTACGAGGAGCGAGAAGCCGATCGAGAGCCACGTCCATCGTCTCTGGGTCTTATCCATAACGACGGTACCTTCCACGTACTTCAACGGGGTATGATTTGAGCATGCCGGACCGCACCGATGTCAATCCGCCTCGAACGGGTTGCGGACCGCGACCGCGAGCCCGGTCCTTGCCTCGAACGCGGCCACACGGTCGCGGACGTGGGCCAGCATCGGCGACGAGCAGAGGACGAGCGAGTCCTCGCCGAGGAGGGCCTTGAGGAGGCAGCGGTCGATCACTCCCGACGCGAACTCGAGCCGGAGCCCCTCGCGATCGGCAAGGGCCTTTGCGGCGGTCCCCATGGCCCCGACATGTATGCCGGGATGCCCGGCCAGAAGGCCCAGGAGCTCGACGTGCCCGACCTGCCCGGCGTCGACCAGGAGTACCGTGCCGTGACCGTCCGCTGGCCGGGTCGAATCGAGGGCATGGATCAGGTGCAGGACCGACCGCGGCGGCTCGCCCGATCGGACCAATCCCCGCGTGGTCAGCTCGGCATGGAGCTCCAGCACGACCGGGAGCCGCAGCTTGGCTGCACGGACCAGGTCGCCGTTCAGGAAGACCTCGTCGGGCCGGCCCTGGTGGAGTACGCGTCCGCCGTCCATCAGCACGACCCGATCCGCCCAGCCGTACGCGAGCTCGACGTCGTGGGTCGAGACCACGATGGTCGTGCCGGACGCGTTCAGCTCGTCGAGGAGTTCCATCACCTCGAGGGCCGAGGCGGGGTCCAGCGCGCTCGTGGGCTCGTCGAAGACGAGCACCTCGGGGTGCATGGCCAGCACGCCCGCGATCGCGACAGCCTTCTTCTCACCCCCCGAGAGGAGGTGCGGCGGCCGCGACTCGAAGCCCCGGAGCCCGACCGCGGCGAGGGCGTCGGTCACGGCGAGGCGGACGTCGGCCCCGGCAAGGCCGAGGTTCAGGGGTCCGAACGCGACGTCTTGATACACGGTCGGGGCGAAGAGCTGAGCGTCCGAGTTCTGCAGGACGAGCCCGACCCGGCGCCGGATCTCCCGCAGGCTCCTCCGATCGTACCGGAACGGCTCGCCGAAGAGGCGCATCTCCCCCGCGGTCGGGCGGAGCAGGCCGTTCGCCATCAGGAGCAGGGTCGACTTGCCGGCCCCGTTTGGGCCGACGAGCGCGACCTTCGCTCCCGCTTCGACCTCGATCGAGACCTCGCGGAGCGCGTCGTGGCCGTTCGGGTAGGTGTACCGGACCCTGACGGCCTCGAGGGCCGGGTTCACGGGCCTCCCCCCGTCGGCCAGAGCAGCACGACGAGCAGCAGCGGCGCCAGGACCCCTGCCGCCCCCAGGGCGTGCCGGAGCCGGAGCGGCGGCTGCTCGGTCGAGGGCTCGAGCTGCCCGTCGTAGCAGCGAGCGTCCATGGCGAGCACGAGCTCGTCCGCCGAGCGCCACGCGCGCAGAAAGACGGCGCCCGCGAGCATCGAGAAGGCCTGGATCGACCCCCGCGGCCGGCCGTAGGCGAGCCGGCTCGTCTGGGCGTCGAGCACGCTCGAGGCCTCGTCGAGGAGCACGAAGATGAATCGATAGATCAGCATGGCGAGGTCGACGACCACGGCCGGCACGCCCATGCGGCTGGCCGTGGCAAAGAGCGAGACCATCGGCGTGGTCATGGCCACGAAGAGGAGCGCGGCCATGCCTGCGAAGGTCCGAAGCCCCTGGACGAGGCCGAGCATGACTCCGGCCTCGGTCAGCACGAGCCGGCCGAAGGGCAGGTCGAACGCGGCCAGTACGGCCCCTCCCTGGGTCAGCACCACGAGCAGGGCGGACGAGACGACGACGAACCCTACCGGGATCGCGAGGACGCGGAGGTAGAGGCCGGGGGGTATGCGGGCGGCGCCGACGGTCAGCCCGACCGCGGCGAGGAAGACGAAGGCGAGCGTGATCGGGGCGGTGGCCGCGAGGGCGAGCAGCATCAGCCCCAGGCCGAGCACGAGCTTCAGCTGGGGGTTGACCTGTCCGAGTGCGTTCTCATGCGCACAGGTCTCGAGGAGGTGATGGTCCATGGCTCATGCCTCGCTCTGTCGCCCGCGCCAGTACCAGAGGCAGCCGGCGAGGACGACGAGGCCGAGGAAGGCCTGGAGGCCAAAGAAGAGGGGGGTGTTCTGCTCGCCGCCGGGGATGCCGTGGGCCTCGATCCACGGAGTATACCCCCCGTCGGTCAGCCCGGTGACGGCGTCGGCCGCATGGTCGTCGGTCCCCGTGCCCGGCAGGCTGCTCAGGGCGGCCGGCAGGGCCGAGAGCCCGAGGACGACCAGCACCAGGCCGACGAGGTGGAGCCGGCGGTCCTGCAGGAGGTTCATGGTGAGGGCGCCTCCCGGCGAAGCCCGTCCAGCCGTTCCAGCACGTCCCCCCGGAGGGTGACGATGTACCGGAAGACGAGCGTGATCACCAGCCCCTCGATGACTGCAAGCGGGACCTGGGTCAGAGCGAAGATCCCGCCGAAGGTGACGAGTGACGTGAGCACGCCGCCCGTGGTCGCCGGGAAGGCCAGGGCGAGCTGGGCCGAGGTGACGAGATAGGTGGCCAGGTCCGCCGCCACTGCGGTTGCAAAGACGGCCGGGCAGGTGCCGATCCCCAGGCCCCGGCAGCACCGATAGACCCCGTATCCGACGGCCGGGCCGGCGATCCCCATGGAGAAGACGTTTGCGCCGAGGGTCGTGAAGCCCCCGTGGGCGAGAAAGAGCGCCTGGTACACGAGTACGATCGTCGCGAGGACCGAGGTCACGGACGGGCCGAAGAGGACGGCCCCAGCCCCGGTCCCGGTCGGGTGCGAGGAGGAGCCCGTCACCGACGGCAGCTTGAGCGAGGAGAGAACGAAGATGAAGGCGCCGGAGACGGCGAGGAGGGGCAGGAGCTGGCGGTCCTCGGCGACCAGCCGCCGGATCCGGTGGACACCGTACGCGACGACCGGCAGGGCGAGCGCGAACCAGAACGCGGCCCAGATCGGGGGGAGGAACCCTTCCATAATGTGCATGCTGTCTCCAGGGGGTTAAACAACCTTACTTTCGTTAAGTTCAGATTTCTTGTAAAAAGTGGGGCGATACTGCAATAAAACTGTCGGGTCAGAGGGCCCGCGGCGCCAGCCGCTTGATAAGCCGCTCCACCTGGAGGACGGCCGTCCCGGTGTATCGCCCGGGGTCGAGGAGGGTCTCAAGCTCCCCCGGCGCGACGAGTGCCGTCACATCGGGGAGATTCCGAAGCACCTCGGCCAGCGGCTGCCGGGAGGCGATCGCCTCCATCGAGGCGATCCGGATTCGCTCGTGGGCCTCCTGCCGGTCCATTCCGCGCTGGGTGAGGGCGATCATCACGGACTCGGCCATGTTCACATCCTGGAGAATGTGCAGGTTCCGGTCGATCCGGTCCTCGTGGAGGACCAGGCCATCGAGCACGGTCGCCATCAGGCGGAGGATGTGGTCGCAGAGGACCGAGGCCTCGGGGAAGAGGACCCGCTCGCACGAGGAGTTGGTCAGGTCGCGCTCGTCCCAGAGGGTGTTGTTCTGCAGGGCCGGCTCGACCGCGGCCCGAACGATCCGGGCGAGACCCGAGACCTGTTCGCTCCGGATCGGGTTGCGCTTGTGCGGCATGGTCGAGGAACCGACCTGCTTGGCGCCGAACGCCTCCTCGACCTCGCCGATCTCGGAGCGCTGGAGGGACCGGACCTCGATCGCGCACTTGTCGAGCGTGGTCGCCACGTTCGCAAGGAGGAAGAAGTACTCGGCATAGCGGTCGCGCTGGATCACCTGGTTCGAGACCTCGACCGGGATGAGCCCGAGGAGGGCCATCATCCGCTCCTGGATCTCGGGGGCCTGCCCGCCGAGAGCGGCCTGCGTCCCGACGGCGCCGGTCAGCTGTCCGACCTCGATCCGCGGGCGGAGCTCGGCCAGCCGGTCGAGGTGCCGTCCGACCTCGGCCGCCCAGATCGCGAACCTGAGGCCGTAGGTGGTCGGCACTCCGATCTGCCCGTGGGTCCGGCCCGCGCAGACGAGCCCCTTCGTCTCGTCTGCCCGCCGGAGGAGGACGCCGAGGAGCCTGCGGAGCTTCTCCTCGATCAGAGCGAGGCTGCTCTTGAGCTGCAGCCCGGTAGCGGTGTCGAGCATGTCGTTCGAGGTCGCCCCCAGGTGCACGTACCGGCCGGCCTCGCCGCACTTCTCGGCGATCGCCTTCACGATCGCCATCATGTCGTGGTTGATCTCGGCCTCGATCGCCTTGGCCCGCGCGAGCGAAGCCCGCGTCGCACCGGCCGCGATCGCCTCGGCCGCCTCGGCCGGGATCATCCCGACGGCCGCCTCGGCCCGGGCGAGCGCGACCTCGGCCGCCACGATCGCTTCGAAGCGGCGTTCCTCGCCCCAGACCGCGCGCATCTCGGGTGTACCGTACCGGTACTCGATCGGATGGATCGCCATAGTGCCTGTACATTCGACCCGGGGTAATAAAAAGGAGGGCGGGCCTATCCGATGGCTATTTCGGCGTGCGGGGCGACCCGTACTGGACGGATGTTCTGGCACCTGATCCTGACCGACGCGTGCAACCTCTGCTGCTCGTACTGCCGGGGAAAGGCCTTCGAGCCGCACACGGAGCCCGGCCGTCCGTATGCCTACGACCCGGCCCTGCCGGTCGACTTCGAGGCCTCGCTCGAGGACCTCGCCGGCCTTCTCGCCCGGGACCCGGACCCGACCCTGACCTTCTACGGCGGAGAGCCGCTCCTGCGCGCGGACCTCGTCGCGGCCGTGATGGAGCTGGCCCCGGACTGCCGGTTCATGCTCCAGACAAACGGCGTCCTGCTCGACCGACTCTCGCCCGAGCTCGTCCGCCGATTCCACACGATCCTGGTCTCGATCGACGGGCCCGAGGCCCTGACCGACCGTCACCGGGGCGACGGGGTGTACGCACGCATCCTCGAGAACGTGGATCGTCTCCTCGCCGCGGGTTTCTCGGGTGAGCTGATCGCCCGCATGACCGTGGACGAGGCCACGCCGATCGAGGAGGCCGTGCTCCATTGCGATACCCTGCCGTTCACGGCCGTCCACTGGCAGCTCGACGCGAACTTCTGGGGGGATCACGCGTCTCGAGACTTCGGGAGCTGGGCCGCCGAGTCCTACAACCCCGGGATCCGCCGGCTGGTGGAGCACTGGACCGAACGGATCGAGGGGGGCGCAGTCCCGCGCTGGTACCCGTTCCTGGATACGGCCGAGGACCTCCTGCTCGGCCGCTCCTCGCGCCTCCGGTGCGGCTCGGGGTATGCGAACTACGCCATCCAGACCGACGGGAGGATCGTGCCATGCCCGATCATGACGGGGATGACCGGTTTCTACCTCGGCCACATCCGTGACGCCGATCCGTGCAATCTCCCCAGGGTCCCGGTCGAGGGGGCCTGCACCGGCTGCGAGCTCGAGCCCTTCTGCGGCGGGCGCTGCCTCTACTCGGCGGTCACCTCCCCATGGCCCGCACAGGAGCGGGACCAGGTCTGCGGCACGGTCCGGAACCTGCACGGCGCCCTCCTCGAGGCCCTGCCGCGGATCCGTGCCGCGCTCGACGACGGGACGGTCACGCTCGCCGACTTTGCCCACCTCAAGTACAACGGCTGCGAGATCATCCCCTGACGGCCCCGTCCAATAGAGCAAAGCCGACGGAGCACATATATGATCAGGATGGACGATCTCGAGGCCTGGTTCCCGTACCCAGCATTCCGCCCCCACCAGCGCGAGATGCTCGAGCTCGCCGGCTCGGTCGCCCGCGAGGGCGGCATCGCAATGATCGACGCCCCGACCGGGAGCGGCAAGTCGAGCGTGATCTCGGCCATGCTCGCGGCCCGGGCGGGCCGAAAGGTCCTGGTCGCGGTCCGGACCGTGAGCCAGCTCGACACCTTCGTGCGCGAGCTCTCGCTTGTCCGGCAGAAGCAGCCCTCCCTCCGGTTCGCCTACCTGATCGGCAAGGGGAGCATGTGCCCGCTCCCCGGCCAGGGCGATGTCTACCGGCGGTGCGAGGGCGTCAAGGCCTTCTCGACCGCGCTGATGAAGGAGCGGGCCCTGAAGGGCTCGCTCGTGCCGTCGCGCGACCCGACGATCCGGCTCCAGCTCAAGAAGCAGGACCCCGAGCATCCCCTGCTCTGCCCTCACTTCATCGCGAGCCGCCACTTCGTCCAGGCCGAGGAGTCGACCACCCTCCGGATGGTCCCGTCCGCCTCGCTCCGCGCCCGCGCGGACCGGCTCGCGGCGGACGCGGTCAGCCCCAAGGACCTCGGCGTCCTCTGCGGCGACTGCTGCCCGTACGAGGCCATGCTCCAGGCGGCCCGGACGGCCGACGTGATCATCCTGAACTACCACCATCTCTTCGACGACGAGATCCGCGAGTCCCTCTACCAGTCACTCGGAATCGAGTCGCCGAAGGACGTGCTCCTCCTGATCGACGAGGCCCACAACTGCGGTGACGTGGTCCAGGAGATCCAGTCGGTCGAGTGCGATGCGGGCACGATTGAGCAGGCGGGCCACGAGCTGACGGGCATGCGCAAGTACCAGTCCTCGGCCGGCGCGATCCTCGAACTGCTTCCCCGGGTTGGCCGGTTCATCGAGGGCCTCCAGGCCTCGCCTGAGCCGATGGACTGGTTCGACCCCTCGATCTTCTCGCGCATGGTCCTCCGGGGCTCGCTCTACCAGACCACGGCCCAGGTCGTCGAAGACCTCTCCGAGATCCGCGACTTCATCCGGGAGAAGAGCATCGAGGCCGGCGACTACAAGGAGACCGCGATCGAGCGCCTGACCGAGTTCTTCTACCGGGTCGACCGGGCCGCCCGCGACCCGGCCTTCCTCTCGGTCTTCCGGCGGATCGACGAGGAGCGGCACGCGCTCGCCGTCCGAAACATCGACCCGGCCCCCCGCCTCTCCGAGGTCGCGGGCCTCCACTGGTGCGCGGTCCTGATCAGCGGCACCCTCTCGCCGGTCGAGGCCTACCGCCGGTACTACTTCGCCGACCTCCCGGTCCGGACCCTCAACCTCCCCAACGCCTTCCCGCGCGAGAACCGGCTCGTGCTCACGGCCCGCGACATCACGACCTCGTTCTCGCAGCGGCAGAGCCGCGAGAACACGGCCCTGATCGAGGACTACATCGTCGCGTTCGCCGCGGCCCCGGGCAACCTCGCGGTCTACTACCCTTCGTACCACCTCCTCGACCAGTTCGCCGAGCGGTGTGCGCGCCGGATCCGGACCAAGCAGGTCTTTGTCGAGCCGAAAGAGGCGGCCGATGCGAGCGCGTCCCTCCGCCAGTTCCTCGCGCTGCCGGGCCAGGGGAAGGCCGGCGTGCTCTTTGCCGTGACCGGCGGCAAGTGGTCCGAGGGGCTCGACTACCGGGGCGAGATGCTCGCCGGCGCGATGGTCGTGGGCCTGCCGCTCGCCCCGTTCAACCGGGTCCGGCGGATGGTGATCGACTACTTCGTCCGGAAGTTCGGCGAGGAGGGCGAGTTCATCTCGTACACCCTTCCGGCCATCAACCGGGCGCTCCAGGCCCTCGGGCGCGTGCTCCGCACCCCCGAGGACCGGGGCGTGCTCGTGCTCGCCGAGCAGCGGTTCCTCGAGGACCGGGTCCGGTCGGGCCTCCCGCCGTGGATGCAGGAGGAGCTCGAGCCGGTCGACCTCGCGGGCTTCCGGGGGGCGATCGCGCGATGGCGATGAGCGAGGGCGTCTGCCGGCTCGGCGACTGGGCCGTGCGGGTCGTCACGGAGGACGGGCTCGTCACCCGGGTCGAGTTCGTGGACGAGGAGCCCTGCGGTACGGTCCCCGAACCCATCGCTGCCTACTGCCGTGGCGAGCCCGCGGACCTCTCGTCCCTCCGCCCGGCTCCGCTCGAGAAGCCCGGAAAGTCGGCCGAGATCTACCGCGAGGTCTGCGCGGTCCCGTACGGCTCGACCACGACCTACGGCACGATCGCCCGGCTCGTCGGGACCTCGGCCCGCGCGGTCGGGCAGGCCATGCGGCGCAACCCGACCCCGCTCGTCATCCCGTGCCACCGCGTGATCGGGGCCGACGGCTCGATCCGGGGCTTCACCCCCTCGGTCGCGATCAAGGAGTATCTGCTCGCGATGGAGCGACGAAGCGCCCCCAACCGTTAAGCAGTTCCGGGGGGAACCTTAGGGAGCATGAGGATCGCAGTGCTCGGCGCCGGTGCGGTCGGCCTCTCGGTCGCAGCCCGCCTCTCGACCGTGGCTGAGGTGGTCGCGGTGGCGCGCGAGCGGCATGTCCGCGCCATCGAGCAGAACGGCTTCTGCATGAGCGGCCGCTGGGGCGAGGCCCGCTACGACCTTGAGGTCCGCAGCTCGCTCGAGCCCGGCGAGCGGTTCGACTACGTGATCGTCGCGTCCAAGTCGACGGATACGGAGGCGATCGCCGCAGAGTATGCCGACACCCTCCGCCAGGCCGAGGTCGTGAGCCTCCAGAACGGGATCGGGAACGAGGAGGTCCTGGCCCGGTTCACGGACCGGGTGATCGGCGGGATGATCATAACGGGCTTCGAGTGGCAGGCCGAGTACGCGGTCCACGTCTCGGTCGAGGGCGGGCCCATGCGCCTCGGCCGTTTTCCGTCGGGCATGGACCCGGCGGTCCTACAGCTGGTCGGGCTCGTCCGCGAGGCCGGGATCCCGGTCGAGGGGACGCCCGCCATCCGGACCGAGATCTGGGGCAAGACCATGTACAACTGCGCCCTCAACCCCCTCGGCGCGCTCATGAACGTGCCGTACGGCCGCCTGGTCGAGCCCCATGCCTGGTCGATCATCGAGGCGATCGTGCATGAGGTCTTTGCCGTGGCCCGGGCCGAGGGCGTCGAGCTCGCGTGGCCGGACCCGGAGGCCTACCTCGCCTTCCTGGCCGGCACGCAGCTGCCGAACACGGCGGGCCACCACTCCTCGATGCTCCAGGACCTGGCGCGGGGCCGGCGGACCGAGATCGGGTTCCTGAACGGCGCGATCGCCGGTTTCGCGGACCGCCACGGGGTCCCGGCGCCGGTCAACCGCTGCATCTCCGACCAGGTCCGGTTCCGCGAGTCCCTGCAGGGTACGTGAGCGTGACGCGCTCGGCCGTGGTCCTGGTGGGCGGCGAGGCGACCCGTGCCGGCGGCCGGGAGAAATACTTCTTCCCGATCCGGGGCACGACCTTCCTCGACCGGCTGATCGGTGCCCTCGCGCCGGTCACGGACGAAGTGGTGCTGGTCGCGCGCGACGAGGACCAGTGCGCGCGCTTTGCCGGGTATCCGACGGTCCGGTGCACGGTCGACCGCCGGTGCGGGCTGGGGCCGATCGGGGGGCTGCACGCGGGGGCGCTCACGGCCTCGGGCGAGGCCCTCTTCGTCGTGGCCTGCGACATGCCCTGTGTCAACCCCGGCGTGGTCGCCCACCTCTTCTCCCTGCTCGACGGCCGCGAGGCCGTGATCCCGTGCTGGCGGGAGGGCATGTTCGAGCCGCTTCACGCGGTCTACGACCGTGCGGCCCTCCGCCGGTACCTCGAGGACCACCACGAGCTCTCGCTCAGAGCGATGATCCGCGCCCTCGACTGCCTGTACGTTTCCGTGGAGTCGCTCCGGGCGCTCGACCCCGAGCTCCGGACCTTCACCAACATCAACCGCGTCGACGACCTGGCCCTGCTCGGCGAGGACGGCGGCCTTACCCCCTGACTCGTTCTCTCGTGTGCCGTCCCGTATATCGCTATGCTTAAATCATTGATGAACATAATTATACATTATGGTATCATCGTGTCCATCTCTGAATCGTGAGCAGGTCATCTCGATCCCTGCGGCCCGGAACGGTATGATCTGTGTTGTCGAGTCCGGGTACGAACCCACACGCCTGATCGGGGTGTCGTCATGAAATCGCGGGATATCGCCATCGTGGGCATTCTCCTCGCGATCGGTGCGATCGTCCGCTACCTTTCGTTGCTGATCCCCGGGCCGATCGTGGCCAACCTGGTGATCGCGTTCTACTGCCTCGCGGTCCTGCTGGTCCTGCCGACACTGACCGAGGCGATCGGGATCGGGTTCGTCGCGGGGCTCGTCTCGGCCCTGATCAGCCACTCGGTCTTTCCGCCGGGCAACCTCATCTCAGAGCCGATCGGCGCCGTGGTCTGCCTGCTCGTGTACCGGCTTCTGAAGGACCGCATGCCGGGCTCCGAGGGCGTGACGACCTTTATCGCGACCGTCGTCTCGGGCTCGTCCTTCGTCCTGATCTCGCTCGCTGCGGTCGGGCCCACGATCCTCTCGAAGTACGCCACCCTCGGCGCCTACGCCGTGGTCGTGGTCCCGATCATCCTGACGGCCGCGATCGTCAATGCGGTGATCGCGCAGCTCCTGTACAAGCCGGCCGCACGGGTGCTGATGCGGGGCCGGGCATGATTGCCCTGGAGGACTACTCGTACACCTATCCGGGCCGGTCCGAGCCGGCGCTCGACGGGGTCTCGCTCCGGGTCCGGCAGGGCGAGGTCCTGCTGGTCACGGGTCCCACGGGTGCGGGCAAGACCACGCTCTGCCTGGCCGCGTCCGGGATCCTCAAACACGAGTTCGGCGGAACGGCCGCCGGGCGCGCGCTCCTGATGGGCCGACCCGTCGAGGAGTACGCCGATCTTTCGGCGATCGGCCGGCATGTCGGCGTGGTCTTCGACGACCCCGAGGCGCAGCTGATCTTCACGACCGTCGAGGAGGAGGTCGCCTCGGGCCTCGAGGGGATCGACCTCCCGCGCGAGGTGCTCCTTCAGCGAATGGAGCACGTCCTCGAACTGACCGCCACGGCGGACCTGCGCGAGCGGGCGCCCCATACACTCTCGGGCGGACAGAAGCAGCGGGTCGCGGTCGCGGCCACGCTCGCCCTCGGGACGGAGATCCTGGTGCTGGACGAGCCGACCTCCGAGCTCGACGAGGAGGGGACGCAGATGCTCTTCCGGATCATCCAGCGGCTCAAGGCCGAGGGCAAGACCGTGCTGATCGTCGAGCACAAGCTCGACGCCCTCTTCTCGCTCGCGGACCGGATGGTCTTCCTCGAAGGGGGTCGGATCCTGGCCGAGGGGACGCCCGACGACCTCCTCCGGGACGAACGAATCCGCGCGGTCCTGCACACGAACCCGAAGACGCCGTCCTTCTGCCGTTTCGGTGCGGAGGGATCGGCCGGCGCGATCGGCACAACGGCCCCGATCATCCGGATCGAGGGGCTGGTCCACGAGTACGGCGGCGTCAGGGCCCTGAACGGGCTCGACCTCTCCATCGAGCCCGGCGAGTTCGTGGCCGTGATCGGCGACAACGGCTCGGGCAAGACCACGCTGATCAAGCACCTGGTCGGGCTGCTGAAGCCCACGCAGGGGCGGGTCACGGTCGCGGGGCACGACACGCAGAACGAGACGATCACGGGGATGGCCCGGCATGTCGGCCTCGTCTTTCAGAACCCCGATACGATGCTCTTCGAGGAGACGGTCGAGCGGGAGGTGAGCTTCGGCCCAACGAACCTGGGCCTGGACGATATTGCCGGCCGGGTCGAACGCGCTCTCGACGAGGTCGGTCTCTCGGCCCACCGCCAGGACTATCCCCGGTCGCTCTCGCGCGGAGAGCGCCAGCGGCTGGCCGTGGCCTGTATCATCGCGATGGCACCGGAGGTGATCGTGCTCGACGAGCCGACCACGGGGCTCGACGCGGCCGAGTCGACGCGTGTCATGGCCCTCGCGTCCCGCCTCCGCGACGAGGGGCGGACGATCGTGATGGTGACGCACAACATGCGGATCGTCGAGGACTATGCCGACCGGATCGTGCTCCTGGAGCACGGCGACCTGGTGGCGGATTCACAGAATGGAGGTGAAGAGGTCATATGCCAGAGATTATGCAGTACATCCCGGGAAGCAGCATCTTTCACCGTCTGAATCCCCTGACCAAGATCCTGATGATCGTGCTCGTCGCGGTCCTCGCGGTCAGCACGAGCAGCCTCGCCCTTCTCGGGCTCCTCGTGGTCGCGCTCTTTCTCGCAGCGGTCGCCACGCGGCTCTCGCGGCCGCTGGTGCAGCAGCTGCCGCTCCTGGTCTCGCTCGTCCTCTCGCTCCTCCTGCTGACGGTCCTCTCGATGCAGGCCGGCGAGACGATCGGCCACATGATCCCGAGCGCCGTCCCGCTGATCGGCGGTGCGTTTCCGATCACGACCGGCGCGGTCGAGTTCGGCCTTCTGCTCTCGCTCCGGTTCATCGCGATGCTCTTCGGGTTCCAGCTGCTGGTCATCTCGACCCAGCCGCACGACCTGGTCCACGCGCTCCAGCGCCTCAGGCTCCCCGTGGACTACGCGCTCATGTTCCTGATCGCGCTCCGGTTCATCCCGAGCCTGCAGCTCGAGGGGCAACGGATCAACGAGGCGCAGCTCGCCCGGGGATATAACCCGGGCACGGGGCTTCGGGGCGTGATCAGGACCCTGATCCCGATCATCGTGCCCCTCGTCTCGAACTCGCTCGGTAGGGCGAACGTGCTCGGGCTCACGATCGATCTCCGCGGCTACCGGACTCCGCGCCGGGTCTCGCTCAGGGACCGGTCCCTGAAGCGTCGGGACTTTGCCGCTATCGTCCTGCTGCTGGTTCTGTCCGGGCTCTTTGTCGGGGCCTCCCTGCTCGGGTACGCGGCCTGAGCCCGCTCTCTTTTTTTTTCTCGCCCGATCCTGCACCTGTTCAGAGCGGGTTCGGCGGCAGGCTCCGCTCCCGTCGTTGTCGTGCTGACCGCATCCCTGCTACTCGACAGACGGTCGGATTCGAAGGGCCTCCTGAAGGAGGGCTGTTCCCTTCTCCTCGTCACTCGATCGGCAGTTGTTCCTTCAGGGTTCGCGCTCCCACGAACGCCGCGATCTCGTCGAACCGCTGGGCCACCTCGGGGTAGGACGGGGACCGGAAGAGAATCAGCGGGTCGTCGCTTCCCTGCGTGTAGGCCGCGATTGCGTAGTGATCGATCATCTCGCTGTCCTCGGTGATCCCGATCTCTTCAATCAGGTCGAGGTTCAGCATGTCCGGGTTCCCAGTCTGAACGTTCTGATACCTCAGCCACATTCCTGAACTGTTGCCCCTGCAGCCTTATGGAGGTATCAGATCAGCTCTGAAGGTGGGCGCAGGATGTGCTGGAGGATGGGGTTGAGAGTCTCGCGAGTTATATAGCAACATATGGTTTATGGGCTACGTTCTCGACCGGCTCTCGTCCTGGAACGGCGGGATCGATGATCGGCGGAGCCCCTAAATGGCATCCCCGGCACATATGTACAGAACAGAGGGATGCTCAGGGCATTCCCCCGGATCAATCATGGAGACGAAAACCATCTCATCCCTGTTCGGCCGGGTCCGCCTGGCCCGCCCGCTGGTCCACCATATCACGAACTTCGTGACCGTGAACGACTGTGCGAACGTCACGCTCTGTGCCGGCGCGTCGCCGGTGATGGCCGAGGCCCCCGAGGAGGTCGCCGAGATGGCCGGCATGGCCGATGCCCTGGTCCTCAACATCGGTACGCTCTCGGCCGACCAGGTCGAGGCGATGCTGCTCGCGGGCCGGGCCGCAAACGATTTCGGGCGCCCGGTCGTGCTCGATCCGGTCGGGGCCGGCGCCACCCGGTTCCGGACAGAGACCGTCGTCCGGCTGCTCGAAGCCCTCGAGATCGCGGTCCTCAAGGGAAATGCCGGCGAGATCGGGACGCTGGCCGGGGTCGGCGCCGAGGTCCGCGGCGTGGATTCGGTCGGGGTGACCGGCGATCCGGGCGAGATCTGCTGCGCGCTCGCCGAACGGCTCGGGTGCGTCGTCGCCATGAGCGGGGCCGTCGATGTCGTCTCGGACGGAGGGAGGATCGCATATATCGAGAACGGGCACCCCCTGATGGGTCGGGTCTCAGGGACGGGGTGCATGGCCTCCTCTGTCACGGGGGCGTTCAGCGCGGTCTCGGACGATCGCTTCGAGGGCACGGTCGCGGCCCTGGCCCTGTTCGGGATCGCGGGCGAACGGGCCGGGTTGAAGGCAAAAGGGCCTGCTTCGTTCCGGTTCAAGCTCATGGATGCACTCGCCTCCCTGGAACCCGAGGATCTCGCCCGGGAGGCCCGGATACGGCTCGCATGACCTCCGAATGGGCACTGTACGTGGTCACGGACGAGGTCCTCGCCTGCGGACGCTCCCACCTCGAGGTCGCCCGCGAGGCGGTTGCGGGCGGTGCGGGCGTGGTCCAGCTCCGGGACAAGTGCCGTTCGGCCCGGGAGCTCCTCGCGATCGCGGAGGCGATCCGGCCGGTCACGGCAGCGGCCGGGGCGCGTTTCATCATCAACGACCGGCTCGACCTCGCCCTGCTGGCCGCGGACGGGGTCCACCTCGGGCAGGACGACCTCCCCGTCGAGGCCGCCCGCCGGCTCGCACCGCGCCCCTTCATCATCGGGGCATCGGTCGGCTCGGTCGACGAGGCCCTCCGCGCCGAACGCGAGGGCGCCGACTACGTCGCGATCAGCCCCGTCTTCGCCACGTCCTCGAAGGGAGGCGCCGGGCCCGGTCACGGGCTCGAGACCGTTGCCGCAGTCCGGGCAGCGGTCCGGATCCCGGTGCTCGCGATCGGCGGGATCGATCTCCGGATTGCGGCCGACGTGATCCGGGCCGGTGCGGACGGCTGCGCCGTGATCTCGAGCGTGGTCTCGGCTCCGGAGATCGCGGTCGCGGCCCGATCGCTCCGCGAATGCATCGTCCTGGCACTCTCGGAGCGAGCTCAGAAATCTCTCTGAAAATCGCCTTTCTCCTACCGTTTCCATGGGGTTTTATGCCCCCGGTCGACTCCTTTATCGATTGTGGGGGGTCGTGGGCTGAAAACGGCGCAATTCGCTTCTACAATGATCTTGAAAAATGGGGCGTTCAGCAACCGGATACCCAATTTCGCAGAATGGAGATTCTGCGAAATACGGCGCTACGGGCCCGAATGACTCTCTATTTCCACTTACCTTCTGCGACGCGCTG
This sequence comes from Methanoregulaceae archaeon UXB-2016, assembly GCA_004332335.1. Classification (GTDB taxonomy): domain Archaea; phylum Halobacteriota; class Methanomicrobia; order Methanomicrobiales; family Methanospirillaceae; genus UBA288. The sequence continues at coordinate 18,417 of SISS01000010.1, forward strand.
ACGAAGGATGTCGGTCGATCGGTGGTACATGCCCTGAGAGCCTTTATCCGCGATCTTCTTCGCCGGCACGCCTCCGATCGTGATGCCGTTCTCGGGAAAGGACCTGGTCACGACGGCCCCGGCCCCGATGGCGACGTCGTCCCCAATCACCTGATCGCCGATGATGATCACGTTCGGCCCGATGAACGCGTTGTTGCCGATCGTCGCACAGACGCCGTGAGTGCCGGCCTTGGTCGCGATCTGCACGCCGACGTGGATACGGCAGTTTTCGCCGACCCTCGCGCCGGGGCAGGCCCCGACGCACCCGAGGTGGGCATGAGCGATCGAGAGCCCTGCGCCGAAGACATTCGGGGGGATCTGGAACCCAAGATAGCGTTCGGCCCGGGTATGACGCCAGAGGAGGTAATAGTAGTATGGCCTGAAGAGGATCGAGGTGCGGCAGTTCTTGGTATATTCTAACCGGCGGAGGCGCCTCTGAAATCGCCAGACCTCGTGGGTGAAGTATTGTGGAAACCAGGATTGAATGTTCAACGCGATTCGGTCTGCCTCGAGATAAAAGCGGTAGTCCTCCTTCGATCGGATCACGCTTATGATTTCTGGTGCTGTTCGGATAATGCTATCGTGGAGATCGGCACTGCCGCCTGACATCGCTGCGGGGCACTCAGTCGGTTCCCGGAGTTTCTGATACGGTGCTGAATTATCCGGTCGATCTGCGGGGTGCCGTGTGCCGCGGATAGACTCGTCCGGTGTCCCCCGCCCCGCAGTACTGAGGATGCCCAAAGCGCCTGCCCCCGGGTCGGCCGGGGGCGGGGGTCGCGACCCGGGCGGCTTGCTCCTAGAGCTCTCTTTATCGCGGATCGCGGCGAGTCCGTCGCTTGGGCCGGCACGGGGAGACCTTCCGACCGCCCCATAAACCATATGATGCTATATGGATTCGTGAAGAGAAAGATCGTCTGCGGCGGTACCCGGATCGTAAGATCCGCCGGGCTCGCGACAGGCAGGTTGAAGAATTGGGGCCAGCGGAGGAAGAGACCAATTCGGCCCCCCTTCACGTTCGCGGTCGACCGGGCTCGGCCATTCACCTTGAGGGCGGCGGCGTTGAAGGTCCGCTGTTCCCGCGACCGGAGCCCGACGTTGATGCCGGCAGATGGGACCGGCAGGTCCCCCGGACGAACTGCAGGTCTCCCTGTCCCCCCCGATGCCGGACAGCGATCCGGGCATCAAAGAGTTCGGCCCGGAGCCCCCCCCCTGCTCGACCGGGGCTCGATGCTGTATCGAGCCGCGTGACCCGACGGCTTCGTGTGTTGGGAGGGAGAATTCTGCGAAATCATCTTGGAGGTGCGGCGCACAATGCTACTGCGTGGAGGACCAATCGTTCGAGGACTGGATCGACCGCTATGTCGAGTTCCTGCGCATGCGCCACTACTCGGAACGGACCGTTGCGACCTACCGGCGATCGCTCCGGGCGCTCGCGGCCGGGCTCGCCGAGCGGAGCGACACGGGCCTCGCCCCCCCGCCGACGGGGGTCACGACGGCCGCACTCTACGACCACCTCGCCCGTCTCTCGCAGGGGCGGTGCCTCTCGCCCCGTACCCTGAACCGGGTGATCTGTTCGTACTCCTCGTTCTTCCGCTACCTGGTGGCGCAGGGCATCGTCGACGCGAACCCGGTCGCCCGGGTCGAGCGGCCGAAGGTGGGCAGGGTCGGGGTCCACTGCCTCAAGCACCGCCAGGTCACCCGCCTGCTGCGGACGATCGAGGACCCCCGCGACCGCCTGATCGTCCGGCTGATTTACGCGACCGGGGTACGGGTCTCCGAGCTCTGTGCGATGTATATCGAGGCGATCGACCTCGACGACGGCGTGATCCGGGTCGTGGGCAAGGGGAACAAGGAGCGGACGGTCTTCCTCGACGATGCGACCGCAGACGCGATCGACGAGTTCGTCGGCGAGCGCACGGCCGGCCCGCTCTTCGTGGGCTACGGGCAGAAGCCGATCTCGACGCGCACGGTCCAGCTCCTCTTCAAGAAGTACGCACCCGAGGGCGTGACGCCGCACACGATCCGGCACAGCTATGCGAGCGAGCTCTACCGCCGGAGCCGGAACCTCCGCGTCGTCCAGGAGAACCTCGGCCACACCTCGATCAAGACGACCGAGGTCTACCTCCACACGGACCTCGAGGAGCGGCGCGAGGTCTACCGCCGGCACTTCCCGCTCGCGGCCGTCGACGACGGGGATGCGTAGGGCCACCCGTACGGCCTGCGCGTCCGCAACCTCGAGCCCCGGGTCCGGCTATCCCCAGGCTCTTCGGCTCGACCTTCATGAGACGGTCATGGACTCGACCCGGCGAGTCTCGTGCAGGTCCCGATACGGATACCGACATCGGGGAGGCAATGCACCAGACCGAAGGCCGGAGAGTTCAACGACCGCGAACGGTTTGAAGGCATGTCCGTGTCAAAATCTTCGCCGATCGGATCTCGCACAGAGGCCGCTGCCCGGCGTTCGTCGACATGTCCCCGGCCGTGAGCGTTCCCCTCTCCTGCCGATCGGAGATGGGACCGGGAGCGGAATACGAAAAGAGGGATCCCTGTATTCGGGATCCCATGTGACACCACCAGCCCGTCTCACGACTGTTCGCTTCACCCGGGCATCGAGCCGAACCGGGTCGCTTCTCTTCCCCGTGCCGGCCGGAGCCCCAGCCGCCGCAGGACCCGGATCACCAGGAACCCCACGACGGAACCGATACCGATCTCAACCAGATCCATGCGCCCTTATGCGAGCGCCGGCACGGTGTCGGCCCAAGCCTCGACCGTGGTGCGGATCGCGTCGTCCTCATAGGACGCGAGCGTGACCGCCGTCCGCGAGAACATGAGCGTGAAGATCTCGCCGCTCGCCGCGTGGCACTTGAGCGTGGCCGAGAAGGTGTCGTCCTCCAGGGCGTGCACGGCCGTCCCGCCCATGGCGGTGGCGACGGCGGCGTTCGCGAGGATCGCCGTCACGTTCGCAGTGTACGCCGCGAGTGAGGGCGACTGCGCCGAGACGAGCCCGACGGTCTTCGCCCCCATGTCCTGGTACGCGACCTTCGCCGTGTACCGCTCCCTGGTCTTCTCCACGGCCGGATGCGTCTCAGAGCCGTACTGATACTCGGTGCACCCGAACGGGTTGCCCGAGATCACCCCCGCGACGATCGTGTTGAACGTCGCCGCGTCCTCGATCGGGGTCGCGAGCACACGGGCCGCCGATCGGGTCACCGATCTCTGAACGAAATCTCCCATCTCTCTCTTCTCCTGGTGCAATGCACTGATCATTCATTGCATTTCGGGAGATTTATGACGCTCAAAATGGCGGGGCACGGCCGTCCATAGCCGGCGTCCGGACAGATCGTCTCGAGGGGTCAGGGCACCCGCCGTCTGCATCGATTCGCAGGCGATCTTTGCGGGACAGCCGCTTTCACTGATTGCGACCTTCCGCCGCACCTGTTGGCTCACATCCTCACCCTGTCGGGATCGGCCGTGGCGGACAGTAATCGACCGTCACGCCTGTCAGGCTCACAGAGTGGACCGACGGTGAGTGAATCTCGAGAGCCGACTGCGGCCGGTCAGTCTCAATCGCGAATCCTCCCGATCCGATTGGCTGGTTACCGGCTCCCGGCCCGGCCACGGCGGGACAGAGAAGATGTGGGGGAGAGCCGGCGCCGACCTTAAAGAGCGTTGAAGAGCGCGACCACATCCGCGAAGTCGATCCTTCGGTTTCCGTTGTAGTCGAAGCCTTCGACCGGCTCGTTCGCCGCAATCCAGGTCATCTGGTTGAAGTAGAGCACGACGTCCGCGAAGTCCTTACGACCGTTGCCGTTCACGTCGTCGTACTTCCCGGCGACCGTGATCCATGTCGGCAGGCCGGACCCCCCGGGGATGGTCAGAACCGGCCAGGGGGTCGGCGTCGGCGTCACGACGGGGATGCCCGAGGGGTCGAGGGTGAAGTAATCGAAGTTCATGGCGCACCCGTGATAGGTGAACCGGACGATGTTCATGCCGGGCCCGAGCCGGAGCATGGTATTGACGATCGTATACGATGTGGCCGAACCGGTGTTCGGCACGGAGATATCGATAGAGCCGGTCATCCCGACGACGGTGGCCGTGATCGTCTGGCCGGCGGCCCAACCCGCGACGCGGAGGCTGAGCGGATAGTCGTACTCAACGGCTGCCGGGCTCGTGACCCAGTACCGGGTCCACTCGCCCTCGGCCGTGTTTGTCACGACATACCCAAATTTCATGATGGTGGAGATGGGCGTGATGTCCACATCGTCATTTCGGTAGGCGCCGCCGCTGTTGCCGGGCGTGATGTCGTGGTACCCGACGCCCTCGGTCGGGTAATCGTAGTCGTAGTCCTCGGCCTCAGTCCGGATAAGACCGTTCCAGAGCGCGAGCACGCGGATGTAGTCCGCCTTTGTCGCGGTCTTCGTGTCGTACGGATTCGAGACGGTCAGCCGGACGGTGTAGTTCCCCCTGGTCGCGTAGGTGTGGACCGGGTTCTTGGCCGTCGAGGTCTGGCCGTCCCCGAACTCCCAGTGCCAACTCGTCGGGGTACCGGTCGTCTGGTCCGTGAAGACCGCCGTGTACGGCGCATACCCGATGCGCGAACCGACCGTATACGCCGCGTGGAGCGACTGGAAGACGTTGACCAGGTTCGTCTTCGTGACCGACTTCGTGATCCCGCCGGGGTAGGTGACTGTCAGCGTGACCGAGTACGTGCCGGCGTTCGCGTAGGCATGGCTCGGGCTCTGCGTCGCGGAGGTGTGGCCGTCGCCGAAGTCCCAGCTCCAGGACGTCGGGGTGCCGGGCGAGGTATCGGTGAACTGCACGGTGAGAGGGTTTAAGCCCATCACCGGGCTCGCCGTGAAGCGGGGCTCGAGGGGTGAGAATTGGAGGACGCGGTTGGCACTGTCGTCGAGCGCATACACGATGCCCGCGCTGTCCGCCGCCAGGTCCAGGGGCCCCGGGAAGCCCCATGCATCGTCCGGCGCGATCCCCCACTGCGTGATCTCTGCACCGCTCGACGTGAACTTCCTGATTCGGCGCTGCGATTTTTCGCCCGCGTAGACGTTGTCGGCGCCGTCCACGGTGACGCCGCACATGTACGTGCCCGCCCCGAGGCTTCGCACCAGGGCGCCCGTCGGCGTGTAGACGAGTACCCCCTGCTGCGTCGAGACATAGACCTGATCGGCGCTGTCGATTGCGATGTAGGTCGCGTCGGCCGGAGGATCCCAGCTCGTGATGAAGCCGCCGGTCGACGTGAACTTCTGAACCCGCTGGTGTCCGTTGAAGTCCCGGTCGACCGTGAAGACGTTTCCATGACGGTCGACGCCGATCCCGGGCAGGTACTTGAAGAATTGGCCGGGGCCGGGGCCGGACTCGCCCCACGCCGTGACGAACCCTCCCGCTGCGTTGAACTTCTGGACCCGGTGGTTCCCCGAGTCCGCGACGTAGATGGTGCCGCTGCCGTCAACCGCGACGCCGAGGGGTTTGTCGAACTGGCCGAACTCCGTGCCGCTGCCGAAAAGGCCCGGTCCATTCCCGCCCAGGGTCATGAGGAGGGTTCCGGACGGGGAGAACTTCTGGACCTTGTTCAACCTGGTGGTCACATAGACGTTTCCCGCCTCGTCGGTTGCGATGCCGCCGCTATTGCTCTGGCCTTCAAACCAGATCTGGCCGGTCAGGGCATACGTCTCTGTGGCCGCCGCGGCCGGCACACCGGCGCACAGAAACAGCAGAATCAGGATTCCGTGAAGAACTCTCATTCCATCCCCTCTCGCGTTCCACTATCTCGTGCGGAAAAAAATAGTTATGGGAATATATCTGCGAACGGCGGTGACCGCTCTCTACCCCGAGAGATGGGGGCGGGGCTCCCGCCGTTATTCCTTCCCGTCCGGCAGGGCTCGACCGGGATGCCGGCCAGGTCCGTACCGTTCACCGACGGCGGGCGGACCTCGGCGGCCGACTGCGGTAGGCCCGTGACGATCGCGATCCGGTTGCCGGCCGTCGCGGAGCCTCGAGCCCTGACCGGGCGAGAACGGCGATGTGGCAGGCCGCGTCGACCGCGATCCGGCGAAGGTCTTGGCGAGCACGGCCACGCGGGCCCACCCGTCGCAGGCGATGTCGGGGCCGGCCCGGCATCCCCGGGCTCGAGCCGCCGGGCTTGAGTCGGCGAGCGGAAGCCGAGGAGCCGGCGCCGCTCGACCGGGGCCGAAGGGCTGTAGCGGCGGTCGCGGATGCTGTCCTGGGAGTCCGCGATCGTCGTGCCGGGGCTCATGGCCGGATCTCCCGGCGCGGACCGCAAAGCCTAAGACGATCGGCGGCAATCCGTACAATCGGTTCCCGTCCCTCGTTCGTGTTGTGGAAGGCAGTTCGAGGGTGGGGGCCTCCGCTCCTGTTCGACATTCGTCCTCCTCCAGCTCTCCGCCGGGTCTACTTCGACTGATGAATTGCGTTCATCTCGGTCTCCATCTTTCAGTGGATCTCAGCGCGATCGACGCAGAGAGTTCGCATTGGATCTATTTATTGCGCTTTATTAAAAACTGAAAGTGGAGGAATCTTCCCGCTCGCAGCGCGAAAATGAACGGACGGGAATTTCGTACTCCCCGAAACGGGTCGAACCGATGCTGGCGGGCTCGTCGACCGTGCGGCCGGGGGCGCGGCCGGCGTCCGAAGGACAGGTCCGTTTCCGCCACGGTGACAACTGCTGAACTTGGCGGAAACGGCCGCGTCGGTCCGGGATCTGGTCGTCTCCGCGCAGAACACGGAGATCCGGCCTGCAACCAGATCTTCGTGCATGGACGATCGGGCCGTCGCCGGATCGACCTCGACCGATCCATCGGTGGCGTGCCGATCGCCGCGGTCCGATGGGTCGACCGGTGACCCCGGTCGTTCGCGGACGCCGCCGTCGCTCGCGATCGTCTCGGAGAAATCCGCCCCGACCCTTGGATCCGGGCATCCGGGGCCGGCCGGATCCGACGCCGGGCCTACCGCCACCGTCTTCTTCCTGTGCCGTATCTCCGGGCGGATGCGTCTGTTCGGGCACAATCGGCTCTGATTCGGGTGGTACTGGTGATTGCTTCCAGGATTATGCCCAAATACTACGCAGTATAATAATAAGTGCCACGGAGGACTCGATGTCCGTCTCGATGGTCATGAATCGAGCAGTGGCCCAGGAACCCGGAACCCCCGTAGTGTAGCGGTCAATCATGCCGGACTTTGGATCCGGCGACTCCAGTTCGAATCTGGACGGGGGTATCCCACTTTTCTGTTTGAATCATTCGGGCAGTTTCATCTCCTTGAGCGGGTGGTCTCTGGACTCGCCGCGCCCTGTGAAACGGACCACCCGGGAGTGCGTCGCCGCATGGAGACCCGAAGTGTGACGGCGCGATTGGATCAACGGGGCTCTCCGGCGAGGCGGACGCATACCTTGCCTGACACACCATGAAGACCCGGGAGCAGTACGGAATGCGAAGGCTCGCCGACCCCGGAACGTATGCCGGCGCAGGATCCACCCTCCTGTCGACTGAGGAATAATGAACACTGCATGAGACGATCCTCTGCCCCAAGCCTATCGCGTCAGGCGTCGATCGTCCCGTGACGGCCGGCACGGGGAGCACTGGGGGCCGTCGACCCCGAACGAAAAACGGTTATTTAAAGAGAATGATTGGTTGTGTCCGATGACGAGGAGGTCGTGAGCAGATGGAAAAAAGTGCAGCGCTTCAGAGCGGTTCGGACCCGGAGTACACGACCCTCGACGACTGGATTCTCCACGAACCGATCCCGTTCTCCGTCGATTCGCCCGAGACCCTCAACGCCGCCGTCGACAGGGTGATCGCCTCGCTCGGCGACACGGTGGAGGTGCTCGGCCTCGGAAAGGCGCTCCACGGCGGCGAGGAGATCCTCCTGCTCCGCAACCGGCTCTTCCGGCGCCTGGTGGAGGCGCACGGCTACAGCACCATCGCTCTCGAGAGCAGTTTCCCCCGGGCGCACGTCGTGAACGAGTACGTGGCCGGCCGCGGCCCGGCATCGTACGAGGCCGTGCAGGAGGCCGGGTTCAGCCACGGCTTCGGCCGGTTCGAGGCGAACCGGGAGCTCGTGGAGTGGATGCGGGCGTACAATGCCGATCCCTCCCATCGCGTCAAACTCCGGTTCTACGGCTTCGACAGTCCGACCGAGATGTACAGCAGCGACAGTCCAGGCCAGGCCCTGCACTTCGTCCTCGACTACCTCGCCTCGGTCGACGGCGCCGGCGACCCCGAACCGCTCCTGCGAACAATTATCCGGGGGGCCGGTCGACCTGCAATAGTGGCGATGTCGTGACACCGCAGCAGGTGACCGATACGACTCGAACCGGCCGGGGAGCCTACGCATCCGTCAACGGCCTCGACATGTACTACGAGGTCCACGGCGCCGGCCGACCCCTGGTCCTCCTCCACGGCGCTCTGTCAGCGATCGGGACCTCGTTCGGTGCGCTCCTGCCGCCCCTGGCCAGGGACCGGCAGGTCATCGCCGTCGAGCAGCAGGCGCACGGACACACTGCCGACATCGATCGTGCCCTGACCATCGAGCAGATGGCCGAGGACACGGTCGCCCTGCTCCGCCACCTCGGCATCGGACGAGCGGACCTCGTCGGCTACAGCATCAGTACTTCGCTAATTTCCCTCCGTGTCATCTTTCATTCGTCAGTGCTCCCCGTCCCCTTTGACTATCCCGGTTTTCTGAGTGCAGGAATGGAGC
>SISS01000011.1 GCA_004332335.1 Methanoregulaceae archaeon UXB-2016
CCCACTCCTTTTTCAGTCGCCTTCAAGCCTTCACTACAGTCGACGTGTTCGCAATGATGAACGGACCTCGGCTGGACTCTTCGGGCCGTTCATCGCGGAGAGCTTCTGATCCCGAGATGACCTGAACCGAGAGAGGTGGATTCATTGTTATCGGAGGCGAGCTTCGATGCCCATCAACGACCTGGACGACCCGGCCGGTTCGTCCTTGCGCAGGGGGGCTGCTCTGAAAATGCTTCGTCCGAGATCGGCGCCGGCCGATAGAGATCCACTGAATGTGGCTCGTCTTCCCCCGACTGCCAGGACCAGGTCGCAGTTCCACCTCGCTGAAGTACTCGATCTCGACCCTCGCACAAGGTGAAGCGTACCTGCGACACCCTGTGCTGGGGCCCCATTTAGGACCTGCGCCGAAGCGGTGCTCGCTGTCGAGGGGAGCTCGGCGCACGATTTTTCGGCTCCCCGGATGATCGAAAGCTGAGATCGTGTGCCGCTCTGTTTGCAGTCGTATCTCATCCGGGTTCCGTATTCCATCGATTGCTGGAGACGTACTTCAGCGGCGAACCCGACGCCTGGACCTTTCAGATGCTGGGTATCGAGGTAGGTCGCTGAGAGTATGTCCGGACAGCCCCTTTGTCCGATCCAAATCGACCCTGATTTCCATGGTGCCATCACTCCCTGCGCCACGTGAGGCGGGGAGCCGGTTTTCCGCGATGTTGTCCAGGGGGCACTGTCCTGGTCCGGGCGCTCCGGCTCTTTCTCAACGGCACACGATGCGAGGGCGCTCGACAGGCGAAGGCAGTGCTTCCCGTTCGCCCTCGTCCCCCTCTCGGCGCTTGTGGTAGCAGCGCACCGGGCGTTGATCCCAAAAACTATCTGGTCACCCCACAGATGGGCAATGGACATGGTGCATATACTCAAACTCCTGGCGATCATCGGGGTCGTGGCAGCGACCCTCCTGGTCGCGGGATGTACGTCGTTCGGCGACCAGACGCCCGCGACGACCCCTACCGCCCTCATCACACCCGCCGTGACGGGAACAGAGACCGTGCCGGGTACTCCCGCCACCACTAGGACCGAGACCCCGACCGGTACAACGACCACATCGAAGATCGTGACCGTCACCGGCACGCCCGCCGACTCCGGGTCTGGCTCTTCGACCGTATCGCCGACCGTTCTCAACAAGGAGATGAACGAGTCCGCCGTTGCTGTGAAACTGAACACCCGCTTCGCCCTCGAGCTGGAAGAGAACCCCTCGACAGGCTATGCCTGGAACCTTACCATCACCGACGGGCTACGCGTCGTCTCGGACGAGTACGTGGCGTCCGGCAGCGGCACGAACGCCGTCGGTACCGGAGGGATGCACCGCTGGGAGATCGAAGCGATCGCCGAGGGCCTCCAGCAGATCGACGGCCTGTACCGGCGCTCGTGGGAGAACACGTCCTCCGACGAGAACACGTTCATGGTCGAGATCGCGGTCGAGCCCTGACCCGGCTAACCCGCGTCCAGCTTGCCCCCGTGTTTTTATTCGCGGGGGCTACACACTCCTCTTTTCTGACCCCATCCTGTGCCGCGGCCCCGATCGGACGAGCCCGCGCGGTCATCCCCGGTGCGGGTGAATCGACCACGGAGCGCGCCGGACGAGACGACACGCCGGTATTCTCCCGCACGGTCCGGAGTCGTCCTCGAACACTGCCCTGTTTGGTGCAGTCGAGATAGGCCCGGGTTCGGCACCGGCATAAACATCGGCCGTCACACGCACTCATGCCCGGAGACGATTAGTCTCTCAGGCGGAGCGACCCCAGTTCCGCACCGGCCCGTTCCTGAGGTTCGTCCGGGAGTATATTCACTTCAAGGATAAGACGCCGACCGCGAAGACCCCGTACTCCACCCTCAAACCAATCTACCGGTATATGCGCCCGCTCTGGTTCCGGTACCTGGCCGGGCTGCTCTGGGGACATGTCACGAGCATGCTGGCTCTGGCCATCACTCTTGCTACCCGGTTCTTTGTCGATACCATCACCCTCGGCAAGGAGACGGTCCTCACCCTCCCCTCAAACATTCCCGGATCGGGTCTTAACGGCCGGTCGCCCGCATGGCAACGATCGATGAGTTCGCTCTCTCGCATCAATGAAAGAGGCCCCTATCGAACCCGGATGGAAGTGAATGAGTTCAGGGGCGGACCGTTGTCAGCGTGCCGACGAGTCCGTCGGTCGTGGCCCTACCGGAATCGGTTCTCTCAGCGAATCCGCAGTCGGTACATGGCACAGATTGCACCGAGCGCGATCATGCACGCCGTGAGCGGCATCGCTCCAGCCGGCCTCGGCAGTGTCTCAAGGGTCGCGATCCCGAGGGTCTCGTTGGTCGCCGGGACGAGTGGGCTCGCCGTCGCCGTGACCTGGCCGGATGAGTTCTCGCCCGGCAGGGCGGAGATGCCCGTCACCGGCGAGGAGATGGAACCGTTCGGGGGGGATGGGGTTCGATTGGTTGCCGCGGTACCGGCAATGGCGGTGAGGTTCCCTGCCGGAGCCGGGACAGTCGTCGCGTTCAGGCTCGATGATGCCCTGGCACGCGTCGCGTTCGCCGTCGTTGCGGTGGGACGGGGCGCCCCTGGTCCGCCCGCTGGGAAGAGTGCCGTCGTGCCGTCCTGGCAGCCGACGACGAGGTACCGGCCGTCTGCCGAGAACGCGAACGCCGTGGGCGTCCCCGACAGCGTCTCCGTGGCGAGGACAGTGCCGTTCGCATCCAGCACCCTGAGGCTGCGGTCGGTCCAGGCAGCCCCGGCCCGGGTGCCGTTCTCCGAGACCCCGACGCCAGTCACCCGCCCCGGCGCCGTCATGTTCCAGAGCTGGGTGCCGCCCGTGCCGTACGCGGCGAGCATGCCAGCCTCGTCGCCCGACGCGGCGAGGTCTCCTCCCCGGGAGATCGCGACCGAGGTGACCCTGGTCCCGGTCCGGACCTCGTTCCGGAGCGTCCCGTTGCCGCGCACGAACGCGACCCCGCCCGCCTGTCCGATCATGGCGACCGTGCCGTTGCCGGCGATCGCGACCGAGAGCGGGGTCCAGCGCTCGTTTCGGCCCAGGAGCTTGCCGGCACGGGAGTAGATGAACGAGGCCCTCTCGTCCACGACGGCGACGGTCGAGCCGCTGTTGTCGATCGCGACGCCGACCACGGAACCCTGGACCTTTTTATCAAGGATCGCGGACCCGACCAGGCCCCCGGTCGCATTGAAGACCTGCAGAGCCCCCTGGCCCGTGCCGGCCGCGACGACCTTCCCGTCCTGCGAGATCGCGACGGCCGTGGCCGGCCCCGGGCCCCGGCTCCAGAGCTCGGTCCCGTTCCGGTCGAGGAGCCGGACCCCCTCCGCGCTGCCGACCGCGACCCGGCTCCCGTCCTTCGAGACCGCGAGGGCGTCGACGGGCCAGGTGTTGCCGCGCTCGGCGCCCGTCCGGTCCAGGAGGCGGAGGTGGTCGGCCGAGAGCGCGATCGTGCCGGCGTCCATCGAGATGGCGACGCCGGTGACGCGGTCGCTCGCGTTGTGGGTCCAGATCGGGGCGGCCGAGGCGGTCGCAAGCAGGGTGAGGAGGAGCAGAACGATCAGGAGAGGGCGGTGGCGAATCACAGGAGAAGAGATCGGACCCCCGGGAGTATTATGCCTTCGCCACGGGCGTCGATCCCACGCCTCCATGGGGGTCTGCAGGGCCACCGCGATCCACCTGTGTACCCCGCCGACAGCAGGATCTCTTCAGCGATCGCGGCTTCACCGGACAGACCGTATCGCCGCAGGCAGGACGGCCTGCGCGTCCCGGTCGCGCCATCGAGTTTTGGGTCGACTGCCGACACCGCCGGATTAGGGACGGAGAGAGGCATAGGTATATCAACCTCTTTGGGAAAGGAGGGCCCGATCAAGGTCGCACCCGGGCGGTTCCTGACTTTCAGCGAACCTCCACCAGCGTCCCGCTCCGAGTGGCCGAGAGGGATCTGAAAGACCATGAAATCGATACGACGCTCGATATCATCACGTGCATCATTCTGGCACTGATTGCCATCACGACGGCCGCATCGGCAGCGACCGTCACGGGGATCTCCCCGGAGAGTGCGGCCGTCGACGAGACCCTGACCACCGTTCATGTCTCTGGGACCGGGTTCACAACCGGTGTCCAGGTCTCCATTCGGAGCGGCCATACGTGGATCGACGCTACGGACGAGACCCGGATCAACTCGACCACGGTCACGTGCACCCTGATCGTCCCGTGGGATGCCGTGCCCGGTCTCTACGACGTCTACGTCACGGGCCCCGGCGGCACCTGGGTCTACACGATCGCCGCCTTCCAGGTGGTCTGAGCGAACGACAGAAAAAAACCACGGCGGGAACTCTCCCCCGCCGTCCATCCTCGTTCTTTAAGCCGCCGACCCGGCCCGTCTGCCGCGATCGCACCCCATTTTCTGCTCCGAAGCGAGGCCGCGCTACGGCAGGGGGCTTGAGAGATGAACCGCCCGGCGACGAGTACCGGACTGACCGCTCCCTCGCGCTTCCCGTGCGGCTCCGGGAGTTCCATGTACAGCCCCCCGTCACGGGCCGAGCTGTCAAACGCCGTTCTTGCTCCCCGACGACCGGTGCCACTCCTCCGTCGCCCTGCCTCGCGAGACGCCGCAGCCACCGCCGGCCCTCTCGCTGATCGAGCGGCGCGATGTCCGCGACGAGCACCGGTACGTCCGGGGCCGTCGTAACCGAGCCGTCCGGGAGTGCGTTATATGGCGACGTGCGCAACAACTCCGTACCGGCCGGCTGTGACATGGACGCAAACGAGAAGGAGGCAGACCGGTCTGAGACGGCCGGCCGGCAGCGGCGCAAAGCCCATCCCCGGTTACCGGGGACGCGGCCACGGTCCGGCCGAGTGAGGAGAGAGAGCACGATGGCGATGGACCCAGGCGGTAACCTGCCCGGCCGAGCCCACGCTGTCGGCCCGCCTCCGCGCGTTCCACGAGCGGCTGCCCTTCTCCGGCGATCCACCAAACGCCCTGCTCGCGCTGCCGACGACCAGGTTCTCTACTCCGCGGCCGTCTTCCGCGACACGCCCGTGCCGGCGCCGGCTCTCCCGCTCAAGGTGTGCCGGGTGTTCCACGACCTTCTGGTCCCGCACGGCGTCTCCCCGCTCCTCGCGTACGCCTCCGCGCCTGGCCGGCCGACTGCCGGCCGCGGCGCAGCCCGGGATGTCCAGGGAGTACGCAGAGCAGGTGCCGTCGGCCTCCTCGATGATCGCCACGCAGCTGTGTATGGTTCAGTTCTCCTTTCGGGCGCCATTCTGCCATAGGTCGGACTTGTCGTTAAAGATGAACAGGTATTCCCTGCCGCGCTTCTCCTGTACGACATATCCCAACCCTACAAGTCTCAGCAGATCGGTTCGGGCCGTCTGATACACCGTCCCGTGCATCTGCATGACCTGCCGTATGGTGAAATATTCATCGGGATGCTCCATCATTTCGCGGAGTATCCCGGCCTGCCGCGGGTTGATCCCCCTTATCTCCCGTATGATGGCTTTCGTCGCGTTCTGCACCCTCTGCTGTTTTTCGAGATACTCGAGAAGATCGGTGAGGGCTTCACCGATGCAGGAAACATTATACTTCAAAAAGTACGTCAGGTCCGATTCGTCGAATTCAGTGTAGAGGTATGCAAGAGCATAGTGCTTCTTCGATCGCAGGATGATGCGTGAGATCGGCATAAACTCGAAGAGCCAGTACCCGCGCGAGAGCACGTACCAATAGAAGATGCTCCTCGCGGTACGGCCGTTTCCGTCATCGAAGGGATGTACATATCCGATCAGATAGTGCAGAATGATGCCCTTGATGACCGGGTGGATGAACGTATCGGTGTCCGCAGTCATCGCCTCGTCGCTGTTGGCAAACCTGCAGATCTCTTCGACGAACCTCCCGATCTCCGAGAAATCAGGCGGCGTATGATAGACGACGCCGGTCCGGGGGTCTGCCACGACGATATCGTTGCTCGTCCGGAACTGCCCGACGGACTCATCTGCGATCGTTCCTTTTGTCACGATGCGGTGGGTGTCGAGAATAAACGCCGGCGAGAGGGCCTCTTCCTTCTTCTCCGTGATGAACCGCATTGCATCATAGTTGTTCAGGACCATCCTCTCGGAGTCGTTCTTCGGCTGCTTTCCCTTCCGCAGCATCTCCTTGGCTGCCCTCCGGGTGGTGGCCGCGCCCTCGAGAATGCTTGATGCGATTGCCTCTTCCATGAGAGCATTGTTGATGTACGATTCTTCCAGCCTGATGGTCCTGTTATGGATGCGCAGCGTCCCCGAGAGATATCTGTCGATGATATGGAGGCCCTTTACCAGCTCCGGGATCAGCGAGTACGACAGTGAGAGCCCTTCGAACAGGACGGGTTCCTTCCTCACGGCCCTCAGGAATTTCATCATCCCCCACGTCGCTCTTCTCCGCTCGGGATCGGGGATCCGGTACCTCAACTCGTCCCAGAAGAGATACCGACGGTTCATTTCGGCTGCTTCCTCCAGGAGCCCGGGGTCTTCTGCGCATCTGGCCCTCCCTGTCGCGAATAGCCGGTCCCAATCGGAAGGCGGTCTCTCGGGAAGTTTGTTCACGCGTTCCCCACCACTAATTACTAATTTGTTACATTTTAGTATTTATTAGTTTGACGTCGTCTCTCCACCCGGTTCCCTCTCCGGCAAACTACTCGTTTCTCACATTTCAGTAATTTTTAGTAACGAGAAGGTTCAGCGCTGCCCCCGAGGCTGGCACCAGGCAGCATCACTAACCGGGAGTGCCGTGCTCTCCTGAACCTCGGCGAATCCAGTTCGGCCCAGGGTCAACTACCCCGCCCTGAAGGACGGGGCTTGGAACTCAGCTGGTCGGTTCCGTATGGGCGGTTGACAGGCGCCCCTGGAGTTCACAGGTATACCGTGAATCCCGTGCTCTGGACTCGATGTTCCGAGCACCGATGAGATCGGCGTGGAGATCGTACCTGCAGCACTCGCAGCGGAACGATCGCCCATGCCGGTTGTTTTTGCTGATGTGACTGCAGCGCGGGCAGGTCTGCGACGTATATCGGGGGTCAACAGAGAGCACCCCGATACCGTGCTCCAGCGCCTTGTAGGTGATGAACTGCTGCAACTGGAAGAACGCCCAGCTGTGGTGGGTATACCGGTCGTCCCTCGGTTGCTTCGTGTGCGTCCGGATCCCGGTGAGATCCTCCAGGCCGATCACATCCACCCTGTTCTGTACGGCGAAGGCAACGAGGTTCCTGGAGACGTCGTGGTTGATCGCGGTCATAAGCCGTTGTTCTCGCCCCGACAGGTTTTTCAGAACCCGCATCGCGGACCGAGTGCCCTTCTGTTGTAACCGCTTCCGCATCTGAGAATAGACACGATGAAGGTTCTTGGCGGCACCGCCGCAGATGAACCGGCATTTTTGATCCGTTGTCGATGTGACGGCGAGATAGTTCTGGCCCACGTCGACGCCCATGAAGGTCGTTGCCTTCTCGATCGGTTTTAGGGAAACCTCCTTCTCGCAGCAGAGATGGAAGTAATACTGACCGTTCCGGTGCCGAACGAGCTTCGATGCGCCGAACGTCCACGATCCGTCGAAGAATTTTCTGGCTCTGTCGTACATCTTGAGGGGGTACGACTTCCGACCGTCGAGAGTCGTGATCCCGAGTGTTGTCTCGGTGATCGTGAAGTCCCGGTGGTACGACGACGTCATCGCGGTCGGCCGGAAGGTCAGCTGCTGCCACACCGTCTGGCCGATCGTGATCTGCTCTCGGAGCGCGAGGTACGGGCCGACCACCTGCCGCACGGCATTGCAGGCCATCTGCGACTTGAGGCCGTACCGGTTCCGGAGATCGCCGTAGACCTGGTGCTGCACGGCATTCGACCCCTTTGGCTTGCCGAAGCCGAAGATGATACCAGAAACGAAGTTCATACCGTCGGTGAACGCCCGGATCGTGCGATCGAGCGCAGGATCATCGGTGATCACCTTGATCTGAACTGGCTTGGTCAGCGTGGCCATGTGACACCGGTGTATTCACCCGATTTAGCATAAATGTCTTCATGTACGTCGAGCGCGCTTCCTCCCCCACCTGAAGGAAGTGGACTCCGCGCGCATTTCAGTTGAACCCCCCGGTATCTCAAACGCCTGTCAGGGCCTGACGGGTTCCTCGTCGCCGAGGGCGCTTCATCGCAGCGCCGCTATCGTCTGAAGAGGTCTTAACACCTTCTTAACAGAAAGAGGGCAATTACCGCACGTCCGATAGTGTGGGGCCCGATTGAGAATAGAGCGATAAAATGTTGATTTTATGCATATAACAAATGTATGAAGCCGCACCCGGCCGGCCCCCCCGCTCCCCGCGGGCTCCGCGCGTTCCAGGCCCGCCTCCCGCTCGCCGGCGACCCGCCGAACGCCCTGCTCTCCCTCCTCGACGACCGCTTCCTCTCCCTCGCGGCCGTCCTCCCCGACACGCCCCAGCCGGCGCCGGCCCTCTCGCCGAAGGAGTGGCAGGCGTTCTTCGACCGGCTCGTGCCGCACGGAGCCTTTCCAGCCCCCGGCGCTCTAACTCCGAGCCGGGCCAGAGGACTGCCGGCCGCCGGGGGAGGTCACGGGCCACCTGAACCGCGTCTTCCTCTACGCGGACGCGAGATCGACGCGGGCCGCCCGCGGGAGCCGGCATGCTCGAAGCGGAACGGGCCCGGTTTTCGGTCCAGGTTACAAAGTGCCGCCATGCATCGGAAACCGGCCCGGCGGTTGCGGCGAGCGTTCTCCTGCCCTCACAGTCCGCAGAGCCTGTGCCGGCCGGCACTATTTTAAGGGTTTACAGCATTTACAGCATGATCATGTCGGCAGTCAAGCGGATACCGGTCTCTGAGCCGGTTTGGAAGGAGCTCGGCGCGATGAAGGGGGCCGGCCAGACGTACGACGACCTCCTCGAAGACCTGATCGAGCGCGCGAAGAAGGCCCGCCTCGAGGAGGACCTTGCAGCCTGGGAACGCTGCCCGGACTCCGAATACGTTCCGCTGTCGGAGCTCGAGGAGTGACCTTCGAAGTCAGGGTGCAAAGGACAGTAGCCGATTTCATCGACGCCCTGCCGGAGAAGTCCCGGCGTATCGTCACGGCAGCCCTGAGAGGTCTCGGCGAAAATCCGTTTCCGGGGAGCGGCGGGGACAAGGAACTCCTTGCCCTGGGGGGCGGCCGGGAGGTCTACCGGCTCCACATCGCCCGCACCTATACCGCGTTCTACGGAGTGGACACGGGGGCGGAGACCGTCAACGTCTACGAGATCCTTACCATCGAACAGGCGCACAAACGCTACGGACGGCTCTGATGGAGAGCCCTGGTTGTCCGTTATCGCATGTACTGCCGGAGGAAAACCATAGAGTGCCCTGATAGTAACGCTGAGGAGAGATGAGCCCCGAACCCCCCGACTCCTCGCTCCCTGCGCGACTGCGCGGGTTCCACGCTCGCCGGCGACCCCCCGAATGCGCTCCTCGCGCTCCCCCGGACGACTGGCTGCTGTACCTTCCGCGACACGCCGCAGCCGGCGCCGGCGCTCTCGCGCGACGAGTGGCGGGAGTTCCGCGAGCTCCTCCGCCCGCACGGCGTCTTCTCCCTCCTCGCGTACCGCCTCCGCGTTTGGCCGGAGGACTGCCGGCCGAGGTCATGGCCTGGCTGAACCGCGTCTTCCTCTACGCTGCCACGAGGACGATGCGGGCCGGCCGGCAGATACAGGTGGTGGTCGACGCGCTCGATGCCGCCGGCATCCCGTCGGTGCTGCTCAAGGGCCGGCGCTCGCGCGGACTGTCTACCCCGACCCGGCGCTGCGGCAGTCGAGCGATATCGACCTGCTGGTCCGGCCGGCGGACGTGCTCGCGGCCGAGGGCGTGCTTCACGGATGAAGCGCGGAGAAGGGGTCGTCCGTTCCCTCGAAGGTCCCCGGGTACCTGTGCACGGAACAGTACTCCCGAACGGTGAAATGTCCCTGATGCATTGACCTCCGAGGGCGGTCAACCCCCCGCAGGTTCAGTCAGGTAGAAAGGGTAGTCGTTTGTCCGCTCTCTTCTTCCGAGACGAACCGGTGGAAATCGATGTACAACGGTATGGTATCTCCTGGTTTCTGCAGAGCGATTTTAAAACCCATCTTCGAATAAAAACCCGCCGCATTGCTTGTCGCATCAACAGTGATGATGCGGCACCCGGTATGCTGGGAGATCTTGATCAACATGTTGAATATTTTTATCAGCATGTTGCTGCCGATGTGCCTTCTCTCGTAATCACGGTGCGTTGCGAGGCGGGCAACTTTGACGGCGGGATATTTCCTGTATGAATAGTCCCTCTCTCCATCTCCGGGGGGTACTGCATCCGCGACGAGACTGTCATTTACAAGGGTGAAGTAGCCGACAAGCGCATCCTGGCAATAGACCAGGCGTGTGGCCGAGAGCCGGTTGTTCTGGCTGTTCAGCGCATCATCCTTCAGGAATTCTTCGAGATCGTGATCGCTGCAGCGAAAAGAGGAGAGATTGGTCCGATCAGAGAGATGTCGAAATTCGAGATCCTGGTAATCGATATGCGGCATCTACAGTGATTCTTTCGATGCTCGTTTGAGCGCCTCGCGAATGAGTGCCCGCCCCTCATTGGTGATAGTCGGCTGTTCCATGTACTCATGAAAGCGCCGCGCATCCTGCCCGTGAAGTTCTAACCCGATCTCGATCGGTTTTGCCATGGTTTCCTCCTGCCAGATCCTCTGGTTCAGGTATCGTATTCCCCAGTGTATATCCTGATGGATATACCCTAGTATAGGGGTTCCATCAATAAATCTTAGCCTGAAAACGTTCCGGAGGACGCTCGTACGCTTCGGAAGGCATGTATGACCTGTTGGCGGCGGCCTGCCGCGAGCAGGGGCTTCCAGCCCCGGCCTTCGATTCGCGCGACGATCCGTTTTCGGTGACCTTCGAGCAGGACCCGTTCTCGGCACCCCGACTGCGCGAGCGGGGGCTCTCCGAGCGGCAGGTCACGGCAATTGCGGCGATGCACGGGCGTGAGACCATCACGAACCGCGACGACCGGGAGGTCATCGGCGTGACGGACCGGACGGCACTGCGAGACCTGAGCGACCTGGTGACCCGCGGGGTCTCGTTCGCCTGACCGGGGCCGGCCGGGCCGCGACGTACGGGCTCGCGAGCGACGTGGCGGTACAACCCGACACACCGGACACGAACCCGAGATAATCCCGACAGATCCGACGGGGGCGACGGTCCGTCCAGCTCGCCGGACCGGCCGCGGAGGGTAAAGGAGAGAGCATCAGAGCGCGAACACATGGTACCGATGAGCCCCGAACCGCCCGACGCCACGCTGCCAGCCCGCCTCAGTAAGTTCCATGAGCGCCTCCCGCTCGCGACCTCACACTTCGACGCTGTCCTGCACGAACGATCCAGTCTCTGATGGCGCGCGGACCGCCTGCGCCTGGCCGGAGAGAAGTCTGAGGGGCCGGTCACACGGCGATATGGGCTGCGTATGTCCGCGCATCCGGTACCGGGATCCCGTCATCGCGGAGGCCCTCGAGGTGAAACGCGATCGCCTCGCGCATCCGTTCCTCGGTCTCTTCGCGGGTCCGCCCTGTCGCCACGCAGCCCGGGAGGTCCGGCGCATAGGCGGAGTAGTTGCCATCGGCCTCCTCGATGATCACAAGATACCTGTGCATGGATCAGTTCTCTTTTAGTCCGGCCTGTTGTAAGATACTATTCACTGTGCCCGGTGCCGGCGAACGTGCGGCTCGCCGGCCCACTGTCCTATCTCGACATGCTCCGGCCGATGGCCGGCACTCGGATCCTCGCTGATTCGGGCGGGGCCCGGAAGGAGGCGTGCATGCTCAGCGTGCCCTGCGTCACGTTACGGGAGACGGCCGAACGGGTTGAGACGGTGCACGACGGATGGAACGTGCTGGCCAGGGCCGAGCGTGAAGCGATCGTGCGAGCGGTCCGATCCGGCGATCCCGTGGCACCGCGGTCCACCCTGTACGGGACCAGGGGCGAGCGAGCGGATCGTCGCCATGCTCGTGGACGTCCCGTCCCGGTGAGCCCGCTCGAGGAGGTGCGGGTCCCTCGGGTCACCGCTGCGGTCGGCACCCCGGTCCGGGCCGCTGTGAACGGGGCCGTCCGTGCCGGCTCGAGGCCTGTCGGTCCATCGGGCTGTGGGGCCGGGGCACACCCCTCCCCCGTCGATCCGGGGTCGACCCCGGAAATGCCGGCATTTCGGGCGTATTTTGACGAAAATTGATATTATTCTGCCCCCTATCGCCGGGTGAGGCAAATGGAGGGCGGAGCGGGGCCGCTCAACGCATTCTCCCGCCTGTCCGGTGGCGGGTCCGATGCTTTCCCTTCCGGGGCCGGCCGGCCGCAGGATTTGCTCGCAGGAATCGATGCAACGGACCCCGATCCGAGGTGGCCGGCCCCCCTGCGTCTTCCGGGTCGGACCATGCCGCCCGGGTCGGCGCGGGCCGCGGTCGGGGGCCGGCCTGGAAATATCGTCATATCGGGCGTATTTCTACGAAAAATGGCCAGTCTCCGATCCCCATTGGGCGGCCGATGCGGAAGAGGGCCGGAGCAGGGTCAGTCGTACGGTTCTCCCGCCGGTTCGCCGGCGAGTCCGATGCCTTATCCCCATGCCCTGCCGGCCGTGGGATTCGCTCACAGGAACCGACGGAATGGGCTCCGATTGGCCGTGGAACGGTTTTGGGGGCATGGGGGGCATGACCATCCCGATACTGACCTCGACCAGGGGTCGAACCGGGGAATACCGTTAATACGGGCGTATTTTCATGAAAAATGGCCCGTTTTCTCCCTCTGTCGACGATTGGGGGGAAAGGCCAGCAAAGCGGGGACTGTCACACTGTTCTCCCGTCGGTTCGCCGGCGGGTCGGACCCTTTTCCTAAGGCGGAGGTGAGCCGGGAGGGGAGTTGTCCACCGGAATCGACGGAACAGGCTCCGATAGATGACTGGCCGGTCTCCGGGGTCCGGATGGTACAGGGCCCAGACGGCTCGAGGCACGGGTCGACTGCCGGCCGCCCGCAGAGGTCATGGGCTACCTGAACTGCGTCTACCTATCTCTACGCGGCCGCGAGGTCGATGGCGGGTCGGCCGGCAGATCCAGGCCGTCGTGGACGCGTTCGAGGCCGCGGGGATCCCGTCGTTGGGGGCGCCCCTCACAGCCTCCGAACCATGAAGCCCCCGGCACGTCCGGGCGGATAGGACGGGACCATCAGCATCTACAGGGTTCTCGCTATCAGGCAGGGGAAAGGCACTTCGGGCGACTCTGAGGGGAAGCCCCTGTGCTTCCTGTCACGGCCCCCGTAAAAGGCGATTGAATTCGGCCACGGTGATGCCGGCGTCCCTGATAAGGGCCCGGGCTGTCCCCTTTGCGACGGGGTCGTGGTTCGGCACGATGAGAATGTCTTCACCACGGCTGAGGACGATATGGCTCCCTCGCTGCCGCGAGACAGTGAATCCGAGTTTTTTAAAGACCGCAACCATCTGTTCCCCGCTGACCGACGGAAGGCGGTTGGCGGTCATACCGCGAGCTCGAGAAGAGAACTGCCCGACCGGCCGGCTGCCGATCTCTTCGCGATCTCCCCGGCCACCTCGAGGTAGAGCTCGATCGCTTCCTGGATGTTCGCAATCGCTTCGTCCCGGGTACGCCCCTGCGAATGGCATCCCTTGAGCGCAGGGCAATGGACTGAATAGGTGCCGTCCTCTTCCTCATCGAGGACAATATCGAGTTTCATGCGGCTCCTGACCCCAGCCTGTACATTCATCGAAGTCCCGCTTATAGGTTCTGTCCGAACGGGGACCTCGTCGCGGGACGTCGGATAGGCCTGACCGATCCCTCTCTTCATCCCGCAGCATTCGGACGCATCTGTGCAGACAGCCGGCGAGTGCCGGGGTAGGAGGTCGATCAGCACGGCACCAGTCCAGCACCGCACAGAGTCCACGATGGCGGTCGACGGAACTCGTTCAGGCAGTCGTCCGACCCCTCGCTTCCCGCGCGGCTCCGCGAGTTCCACGAGCGGCTGCCGCTCGCGGGTGGCCGAACGCCCTGCTGTCGCTGCCGGACGACCGGGTTCTCTCTCTCGCGGCCGTCCTCCCCGACACGCCCCTGCCGGCGCCGGCCCTCTCGCCGGAGGAATAGCGGGAGTTCCGTTAGCTCCTCGTCTCGCACGGAGTCTTCCCTTTGCTTGCGTACCGGCTCCGCGCCTGGCCGGAGGACTGCCGGCCGCCGGCGGAGGTGATGGCCTCCCTGAACCGGGTCTTCCTCTACGCGGCCGCGAGGACGATAGGGGCCGGCCGGGCCAACAGCATTATACTACCCTGGGTCGTCCTTTCATAGAGCCGCGGGGTGAAGGGCGACTGTTCGGACCGGCCTGCTGGTCCGGGGTCCTCGACACGCGTCCTGCCAATAGAGAGAGGAGAATCCAATGGTCAATGGGAGTTCAGCAACTGCCAGAAGGGCGGTGACGCTCGAGGAGCTCAGGGCCGCACTTCGGGCGCTCTTGCCCTCTCTCAGGCGAGAGTACGGCGTGACCTCGATCGAGCTCTTCGGTTCGTACGTCCGCGGCGAGCAGGACGAGAAGAGCGACCTCGACCTCCTCGTCGAGTTCGATCCCGACCGGGATCTCTCGCTTCTCGAGTTCGTCGGCCTTCAGCTCGAGCTTTCGGACCGGCTCGGCCTCCGGGTCGATCTGGTCGAGAAACGGTCCATCAAGCCAGGCCTCCGAGACCGCATCCTCCACGAGGCCGTTCCGCTATGAGAGAGCCCCGCCCGGCGCGGCAATATCTCGAGGACATGCTCGAGGCCACCGAGAAGGCACTCTCCGTTACATCGGGAATGGACCGGGACCGGTTTCTCGAAGACGAGAACTCGGTTCTCATAATCAGCAGGTTGCTGGAGATCGTCGGCGAGGCGGCGAAGAACGTGCCCGAGGAGGTGCGGGAGGCCCACCCCGAGATACCCTGGAGACCGATAGCCGGGACCAGGGACGTCCTGATCCATGCGTATTTCCACGTCGACGCCAGGCGGCTCTGGCGCATGGTAGCAGAGGACCTGCCACCGCTCCGCAATGCGCTCCGCAGGATCCTCTCCCGGGAAGGAGCGGACTAGCACCGGGTTTTCCCGGCACGGAGAACGATGATGACGGACGAAACGACCGTGGCACGGAAGGAGCTGCCCGACGCCACGCTGCCGGCCCGCCTCCGCGAGTTCCACGAGCACCTCGCGCTCGCGGGCAGTCGGCCGAACGCGCTGCTGTCGCTGCCGGACGACCGCGTCCTCTATCTCGCGGCCGTCCTGCGCGATACTCCCGTGCCGACGCCGGCCATGTCGCCGGAGGAGTGGCGGGAGTTTCTCGACCTGCTCCGGCCGCACGGGGTCTTCTCCCTCCTCGCATACCGCCTCCGCGCCTGGCCGGTAGACTGCCGGCCGCCGAAGGACGTCACGGACTATCTGAACTGGCTCTTCCTCCACGCGGCCGCGCGGGCGATGCGAGCCGGCCGGCAGCATTATGTTCCCAACTGTCTTCCATTCATGTGAAATTGTACGGATCCGGAGCCCGTCTGTGCGATACAACGGCAGTTCTTCGTAATGCGGGGCTGCCCCGGTGCGAACCATCGACAGGATATGGTCCGATCGAAGAGAGTCCGAGGGAGATGTGAAGAGAGCAATGCAAAACGACAGTTCAAGCTCTGCCAGGCGACCGGGAACGCTCGTGGAGGTCCGGGCGGCGATCCGCGCCCTCGTGCCGGAGATCCGGCGCGACTACGGGGTGACGTCGATCGAGCTCTT
>SISS01000012.1 GCA_004332335.1 Methanoregulaceae archaeon UXB-2016
CTCACCGCCGGCGAGAAGCAGGTCCTCGAGGTCGTCTACAGGAACACCGGCGCCGCCGGTGTCAAGGCGGCCCAGGCACGCCTCTCGGCCGTCGACCCCTTCACCTCCTCCGACGATACCGCCTACCTCGGCGATATCAACCCCGGTGAGGAGAAGACTGCACGATTCGAGGTCGCCGCCGACGGTGGCGCCACGGCCAAGGACTACGGCCTCGACTCAGAGGTCCGCTACCGCGACGCCCTCGACAACTCTCAGATCTCTGATACCATGAAGGTCCCCGTAACCGTGACGGCGAGCTCAGGAGCCGGCGCGCTTCTCACCTCGCCCATCGTGCTCGTGGTCCTCGGCGTCGTAGTGATCGGCGGGGGCTTCCTGGTCCTCCGCCGGCGGAAGGGCTCGGCCTAGACGGGTGATACGGTCGGCCCCCGGGCCGCCCGCCCGCCCTCTCTTTCAGGAGGTCCAATGAGATCCCCATTCACGCTTCTTGCCCGCATCGTCAACGGCTACCCGAAGGTCGTAGTCGGTCTGCTCCTGGTCGTGCTCCTCGCCTCGTTCTACGGCATGACCATGATCTCGATGGAGACCGGGACGGACGGCTATCTCGACCGGTCCACGACCTTCGGCCAGAACAATCACGAATACACCTCGACATTCAGCTCCGACGCCATGATCCTGCTGGTCGAGACGGATGACTCGACAGGGATCGAGCAACTCCAGTTCCTCAACTCACTCGAGGAGGACCTGCGCCAGCAGCAGAACGTCAAATCGGTCGCATCGATCGCCGATCTGATCAAACAGGCGAACGGCGGAAACGTGCCGACCTCGGCCGCCGAGGTGACCGCGATCAAGGGCTCTATCCCCAAGAGCCTGCTCGACCGATATGTGCCGTCGAACACCTTCACGATGGTCCAGGTCTCCCTCGACGCGGGCCTCTCAACGGACAAGAGCACCGCAGCGCTCAACAACATCCAGTCGCTCGTCTCGAGCACGGACGTGCCGCCCGGGACGACCGTCTCGGTGACCGGGAGCAGCGCGTTCCAGAAGCAGATGGCGGCCGAGATGGGCACATCGACCGGCACCCTGATCGGGGTCGCAATGCTCCTGATGATCGTCGTGATGGGCCTGCTCTTCGGGTACGTCAGCCACCGCTTCCTTCCTGTGCTGATCGTCGCCGTCGGCCTGGTCATGACCTTCGGGATCATGGGCCTGATTGGACTCAAGATCAGCATGGCCGCGATCGGGGCGTTCCCGATCCTGATCGGGCTCGGGATCGACTACGCAATCCAGTTTCAATCCCGGCTCGAGGAGGAGTCGCGAAAAGGGACGCTCGTCGAGGCGATCCGGCACACGATCGAGAACACCGGTCCGGCCGTCTTCTACGCGATGTTCGCGACCGCGATGGGCTTTGCCGCCCTCTTCCTCTCGCCGATCCCGATGCTCCAGGGCTTCGCCATCGTCTCGATAGTCGGGATCGCTTCCTGCTACGCAGTCTCGCTGATCGGCATCCCCGTCTTCGCCAGGCTGGTCAACTATCGACCAAAGGGCATCCACGCGGAAGTCCATGAGGCGACCGGGTACGACCGGTTCCTCGGCACCCTCTCGGTCCGGATCGCGAAGAACCCTCTCCCCCTGCTGGCCGTAGTCGGCCTCGTGGCCCTCGTAGGGGTCGCACTCGACCCGTCGATCCCGATCTCCACGGACGAGAAGACGTTCGTCCCCCAGGACATGCCGGCCCTGGTCCTGATGGAGAAGGTGAGCCGGACCATGGGCTCGACATCGCCGGTCCCGATCTTCGTCAAGGGGGACGGGGCCGACAGCCTGGAATCGATGAACTGGATGATCGAGTTCGAGGACTATGCGCTCGAACATCACGGCGACCGCCTGACGGGCGCGACCAGCATCGCCGACCTCGTGGTCCAGTACAACGGCGGCACGATGCCGGCAACGGAGGCCGAACTCCAGGCCGTGCTCAGTGCCATGCCCGAGGCGGCAAAGAGCCCCTATCTCTCGGGGCACGGTACGGCGCAGATCCAGTTCTCTTCCACCAGGATGGAGATGCCGGTCCAGGCAGACCTCAAGGCGCAGCTGGAGGACGAGCTCGCGTTCATCAACCCGCCCCCGGGGATCGTCGCGCAGCCCACCGGGTCGTTCACGCTCTTCACGAAGCTGATCGGCGACATCGCGGAGAACAAGGACAAAATGACTGTGCTCGGCTTCGTCCTGGTCCTCGCCGTCCTGCTCCTGATCTACCGGAAGATCGATGCGGGCGCGCCCCTGATCCCGATCGTCGCGGTGGTCGGCTGGAACGCGGTCGCCATGACCCTGCTCGGGATCGATTACACGCCGCTCACGGCGACCCTCGGCGCGATGACGATCGGCGTCGCGGCCGAGTACACGATCCTGGTCCTCGAGCGGTTCCTCGAGGAGCGCGAGAGGTATGACGACGTGTACGTCGCGATCGAGCACTCGGTCCAGAAGATCGGGCGTGCCATCACGGTCTCGGGGCTCGCGACCATCGCCGCGTTCTCGGCTCTCTGTGTTTCGAACTTCCCCATGATCTCGAACTTCGGGATCACGACCGTGATTGCGGTCGGGTTCAGCCTGATCGGCGCGATCGTGGTGATGCCGGCCGCCCTCGTCCTGGTGGACCGGGTCCAGACCCGGATCGAGCACCGCCGTGATGCCGGGGCCCGCCCCGTCACCTGATCGGCTCATCCCTTTTTTTAACCTGGCGACGCGAACGATCGATCATGACTGCCGCGATCGCAGCGGACGGACTCGTCCGGTCCTTCGGCCCGGTGCGGGCCGTGGACGGTGTCTCGTTCGAGGTGGGCGAAGGCGAGGTCTTCGGCCTGCTCGGCCCGAACGGTGCGGGCAAGACGACCCTGATCCGGCTGCTCGCGGGCGTTTTGACCCCCGAGGCCGGCTCGGCACGGGTGCTCGGGCTCGACCCGACGGCCGACGGCCCGGCCGTCCGGAGCCGCTGCGGTGTCCTGACCGAGACGCCTGCCGTGTATGAACGGCTCACGGCCCGGCAGAACCTCGCATTCGCGGCCGACGTCTTCGGCGTTCCCGTGCCCGAGGTCCAGCACCGCGTGAGCGACCTCCTCGCCCGTTTCTCGCTCCAGGACCGCGCCGACGAGCCCGTCGGCGGATTCTCGAAAGGGATGAAGCAGCGGCTCGCGCTCGCCCGCGCCCTGGTCCACGACCCCGAGTTCCTCTTCCTCGACGAGCCGACGGCCGGCCTCGACCCGGTCGCCTCGCGGCAGGTTCACGACCTGGTCGGCACCCTCCGCGACGAGGGGCGCACGGTCGTGCTCTGCACCCATCACCTGGTCGAAGCCGAAGCCCTCTGCGACCGCGTCGGCGTCCTCGCGAAGGGGAGGCTGATCGCACTCGGCACGGTTCGCGAGCTCTCGAATCGCCTGCTCGCGACATCGCCGGTCGAACTCTCGTTCATCGACCCCGTGACCGACGCGATCGCCGCAACGGTAGGCGCCGTGCCGGGTGTTACGGTCACTGAGCGGACGGAGCGGCGGCTCGTCCTCGCCGCCCCCGACGACGGGGCGGCCGCCGACGCGATCGGGGCTGCAGTCAGAGCCGGCGGTCGGGTCCTTGCGGCCGTCCGGGGGGAGCACACGCTCGAAGAGGTCTACTTCGCGCTCCAGGAGGTGCCGGCATGAACTGGCGCACGGTCCGCGCAATCGCGGGAAAGGACCTCCTCGAGGTCCGGAAGAACCGGCTGGCCATCTGGTCGATCCTCGGGCTCTCGTTCATCCTCTCGGTCGGGATGCCGCTTCTGATCGGGCTCCTGCCGTTTGATGTCGGGCCGTCCGGGGGCGATCTCGGGCCGTTCGAGGCGCTCATGACCCTGCTGCCGCCGGCGCTCCAGGGCCTTCCGGACGGCGCCCGAATGGTCGTGCTGATGCTCGGCTACTTCCTCGCTCCGCTCTTCCTGATCATCCCGCTGATGGTGGCTGCGATCATCGGAGCCGAGTCGTTCGTCGGAGAGAAGGAACGGCACACGCTCGAGGGGCTGCTCTACACTCCGGCCACCGACCTCGAGCTCTACGCAGGCAAGGTCCTCGCGGGGGCCGTGCCGTCGGTCCTCGCGGCCTACCTGAACTTCACTGCCTACGCGATCGTTGTGAACCTGGTCTCGGCCCATATCGTGGGCGGTATCTGGTTTCCGACGGTCACGGCCCTCGCGCTCGCGGTCTGGGTCGGGCCGGCCGTCGCACTCCTCGGGGTCTCGGCCTCGGTCCTGGTCTCGACCAGGGTCGAGACCTTCCTCGAGGCGAACCAGCTGACCGGCCTGCTCTCGCTCGTGATCGTCGGCCTGATGGTCGGGCAGGGTTCGGGTCTCCTGCTCCTCTCGCTCCCGGTCCTGCTGCTTGTCGGGCTCGTGATCTACGCCGTCGATCTCGTCCTGATCCGCCTCGGCGCCGCCGTCTTCTCGCGGGATCGGCTCATGGCGCGGGCTTGACGATCAGGGTCGAGACCCGGCTGTTCTCGATCACGTACTCCGAGACCGAGCCGACGAGCAGGCGGCGCATCAGGCTCTTCTCGTGGGACCCGAGCACGATCAGATCGGCGCTCACCTCCTCGGCCACGCGGACGATCTCCTCGCCCGGGGCCCCCTCGGGGGTGTGGACCATGATCCCGGTCCCGTGCATCTCGGCATGCTCGCGCATGCGGCGGGCGACCGAGTCCGCGTCGTCGTCGTCCGCCGCCTCGACCGGGCCGTCGGGACCCATCACGGTCCCGTCGTCCTCGTCGTCGCTCTTCAGAAGGCTGGCAAGGACTCCTCCGTGGATGGCGTGGACCACGTGGACCTCGCTATCAAAACGCTTGGAGATTGCGATCGCCGCCTCGAGCACCTCTTCGGCGAGTTCGGTCCCGTCGACGGCCGCAAGGATCCGTTTGAACAATGGGATGGCACCTCGAAAGTCGGGGTAGACTGCTGTTATCACGATAGGGCGATTCAGGTATATGAACGTGCGGCGCGATTATTTCGCACGCGGAGCGTCGAACCCCTCGAGATAGGCAGATATTTCCTCTTCGAAAGGCAATGCCATAATGCCGACTGCGATGATCCGAGTGCTTCTTGTTGACGATGAACCGGCTCTGCTCGAGATAACGGGGCTGTATCTGAGGCGAGCCGGGGTCTTTTCGGTCGAGACCGTCTCTTCGGGACGGGAGGCGCTGGACCGTCTCGCGACGACGCGCTACGACGCGGTCGTCTCGGACTACGAGATGCCGGGCATGAACGGGATCGAGCTCCTGATCGCGCTCCGTTCCCGGGGCGACACCTCCTCGTTCATCGTCTTCACCGGGCGCGGACGCGAGCATGTCGTGATCGAGGCGCTCAACAACGGGGCCGACTTCTACCTGCAGAAGGGGGGCGATCCGAAGGTGCAGTTCGCCGAGCTCCACAATATGATCGAGCAGGCCGTCCGCCGAAAGAGGATGGAGCAGGAGGTTCTCCTGAACGGACGGCGGCTCGAAGCCCTCGTCGTGCTCAACCAGATGCGGGGCGCCCCCATCCACGAGATCACGGACTTCGCCCTCCGGTCCGCGATCGACCTGACCGGGTCGACCATCGGCTTCCTCGCGTTCGTGAACGACGACGGCAGCCGCCTGTCCATGCACTCCTGGTCGACCCGCACCGCCGAGGCTTGCCGGATCGAGCACCGGGAACTGGAGTTCGAGATGGGCAGCACAGACCTCTTCGGCTCGTCGATCCGCGACCGGCGGCCTGTGATCGTGAACGACTACTCGGGCCCCGGTGCATCCGCGTACGGAACTCCGCCCGGCCACCTCGAGATCCGGAGCTACCTCGAGGTCCCCGTCGTGGACGGGGGGCGATGCGTCGCGGTTGCAGCCGTGGCCAATCGGGCCGACCCCTATACCGAGATCGACGTGCGGCAGGCGACCCTCCTCTTCGAGGGGCTCTGGCAGCTCCTTGAACGGGAGCGGGCCGAACTGGCCCTCCGGATGAGCGAGGAACGGTACCGGGCCGTGGTCGAGTCCCAGACCGAGCTGATCAGCCGGTTCCTTCCCGACGGTACGCACGTCTTTGCGAACGAGGCCTTCTGCCGCTACTACGGCATGAGCTACGAGGAACTCGTCGGGCACCGCTTCCACCCGAACGTCCCGGTCGAGGAGCAGGCCCGGCTCGGAGCCCACTTTGCCGGCCTGACGACCGGGCACCCGGTCGGCACGATCGAGCACCGGGTCGGGATGGCGGACGGCGAGGTCCGCTGGCAGCAGTGGTCCGACAGGGCGATCTTCGATCCGCAGGGGCGCGTGCTCGAGTACCAGTCGGTCGGGCGCGACGTGACCGAGAAGAAACGCTTCGAGGAGGCCCTCTCCGAGTCGGAGCACAAGTTCAAGGTGCTCGCCGAACGCTCCCTCGTCGGGATCTACATCATTGTGAACAATCGTCTGACCTATGCCAACCCCCGGTTTGCCGAGATCTTCGGCCGCCCGATCGAGCTCCTGCTCGGGACGGTCTTCGAGGACCTGATCGCAGTGGTCGATCAGGCCGCTGTCGGGCTCTATCTGTGGGAGCTAGGCTCGAGCGAGAGCGGGACGGCCCACGCCGAGTTCAACGGTCACACCCCGTCCGGCCGGCCGATCGTGATCGAGGTCTACGGGAGCCGGACCGTGATCGGCGGCTCGGCCGGGATCATCGGGACCGTCCTCGATATCACGGACCGCAAGGGGATGGAGAAGGCCCTGATCGAGAAGGTCAACTATGTTCAGGCCCTGATGGACACGATCCCGGCGCCGGTCTTCTACCGGGACACGGACGGCGTGTACCAGGACTGCAACCGCGCCTTCGAGGGACTGGTCGACCTCCCGCGCAGCGAGATCCTGGGCAAGACGATCCACGACTTCTTTCCGAAGGAGTACGCGGACGTGTACAAGGAGAAGGACGCCCTGATCATCAACCGGCCGTACCTGCAGCGGTACGAGTTCGCGATCACGGATGCCAACGGGGTCGAACACGACGTGATGTTCTCGAAGACCGCACAGCTCCGTGCCGACGGCACGGTGGCAGGCGTGGTCGGCGTGATCCTCGACATCTCCGACCGCAAGGAGATGGAACGGGAGCTCTCCGAGCAGGTCAACTACGTCAAGGCCCTGATGGACACGATCCCGGCACCGGTCTTCTACCGGGACTGTGCCGGGGTCTACCGCGACTGCAACCGGGCCTTCGAGGCGCTCGTCGACCTCCCGCGCAGCGAGATCCTGGGCAAGACGATCCACGACTTCTTTCCCCGGGAGTTTGCCGAGATCTACCGCCGGCGCGACGACGAGCTGATCGCCGATCCCGGCATCCAGCAGTACGAGTATCAGATTCCCGACGCGCACGGCGTGGTCTACGACGTACTCTTCTCCAAGACGACCCTCCTCTCGGCCGCCGGGACGGTCGCAGGGATCGTTGGCGTGATCGTGGATATCAGCGAACGGAAACGGGTCGAGGCGGCCCTCCGGATGAGCGAGGAGAAGTACCGCCTTCTGGCGGACTTCACCTACGACCTCGAGGCCTGGCGCAGCCCCGACGGGTCATACCGGCACGTCTCGCCTTCCTGCGAACGGATCACGGGGTATCCCCCGGCCGACTTCATCGCGAACCCGGGGCTGATGGCCGAGATCGCCCATCCGTCCGATCGAGTGCGGGTCACGGCGCACATGCGCACGGCGGTCCACGCAGGGACCGAGGTCTACCATCAGGACTACCGGATCCTGACGCGGGACGGCCGGACCCGATGGATCAGCCACTTCAAGAAGCCGGTCTACCGTCCGGACGGCACCTGGCTCGGCTGGCGCGAGAACCTGCGCGATGTCAGCGAACGGAAATGGGTCGAAGAGGCCCTCCAGCTCGCGAACCGGAAGCTGAACCTGCTCAACTGCATCACGCGACACGACGTCCTGAACCAGCTGACCGCTCTGCTCGGCCTCCTCGAGTGCTCCAGAACCGTGGACGACCCGTCCGAGATTCCGGCGCTCGTCGAACGGATGGAGGAGGCCGCCGACGCGATCCGGCACCAGATCACGTTCACCAAGGACTACCAGGACATCGGCGTCCACTCGCCCGTCTGGCAGAACGTCCGCGACGCGATCGGCCGAATCTCCCCGGCCAGCGGGGCGCTCGTCCCTGGGATCGGAGAGGAGCTCGGGGGGGTGGAGGTCTACGCCGACCCCCTTCTCGAGCGGGTCTTCTTCAACCTCGTGGACAACTCGGTCCGCCATGGGGGCTCTGGACGGGTCCGTTTCCATGGTCATGAGGCGGACGGGCACTACGTGATCGTCTGTGACGACGACGGTGAGGGCGTCCCTGAGGAGCTGAAGGAGGCCATCTTCGAGCAGGGATACGGGCGGAACACGGGATACGGGCTCTTCCTCGTCCGGGAGATCCTCTCGATCACCGGGCTCTCGATTCAGGAGACCGGGCTTCCGGGTGAGGGCGCCCGCTTCGAGATCCTGGTGCCGATGGGCGCGGTCAGGCGAGCGTCGTTCGGGACGGGTCGTCCGATCGCGGTCATCCCCGACTGACCTGATCCCCGCCCATCTCCTCAGGCCGCAGGCTTTGGTTGTCCCGCGTGAATGCGGCCCGGTACGACTCCTCGGCCCGCTTCCAGTCCGTGATGTCGCGAAGTGTCTGGATGGCTCCGATCAGACTCCCGTCCCGGTCGGCAAGAGGTGAGGCCTTGCCCCAGAGATAACCGCCCCGTCCGCCATGGTGGGAGGGGATCCAGGTCTCGTAATAGAGTACCTCGCCGAACCGCCGTACCCCGGTATAGGTCCGGGCGAGCTCCTCGAGCGGAACGCGGTCGGCACGATCGTGCCCGAAGTCAACAGCGATGGAGATCGGACCGGCGATCTGGTCCACAGGATCTGCCGCGATCCGTCGACCTACACGATCAACCAGAACGAGAACCTGCGGAAGGACGGATCCCGTCCCTTCATCACCTGGACCAACCGGGCGATCGTGGGTGAGGACGGGACCCCGCTCGGGATCCTCTGTGTCGGGAACGACATCACCCGGTTGCGGGATGCCGAGGAGGAGAACCACCGGCTCTACGCCGAACTCGAGGAGCGGGTCCGGCAGCGGACCGAGGACCTCCGCCTGGCGAACAGCGAGCTCGAATCGTTCACGTACACGGTCTCCCACGACCTCCGATCCCCCCTTCGGGCGATCTACGGCTACACCTACATCCTGCTTCAGGAGCACCAGTCGGACCTCTCGGGCCTGGCCCAGCGCTATCTCGACCTGATCAGCCAGAACGCCCGGAGGATGGCACGTCTGATCGACGACCTGCTCAACTTCTCGCGGACCGGCCGGCAGGCCCTGAACCTGCACGAGCTCGAGCCGTCCGTGCTGGTGATCGAGGTGATCGACGACCTCTCCGGCGAACAGCGGGACCGCCAGGTCGAGATCACGATCGGCGACCTTCCTCCCTGCCGGGCGGACCCGGCCATGCTCAAGCAGGTCTACTCGAACCTGATCGGCAACGCGCTGAAGTTCACGCGGACGCGGGAGACGGCCCGGATCGAGATCGGATCGCTCGACGACGGGGAGGAGGTCGTGTACTATGTCCGTGACAACGGGGTCGGGTTCGACCAGCGCTATGCGCACACCCTCCTCCAGGTCTTCCACCGGCTCCACGACACGCGGGAGTACGAGGGAACCGGGGTCGGACTCGCGATCGTCCAGCGGATCACTGAACGGCACGGCGGCCGGGTCGGGGTCGAGTCCGTGCCGGATCGGGGTACGACCTTTTACTTCAAACTGAGCCCGGATGATGGAAATGGAACAGAACACCTGGGATAAAGATATTCTGCTGGTCGAGGACAACCCCCACGACGTGGAGCTGATCCTCCATGTCTTCGAATGGTCGAACATCCGCGACCATGTCCGGGTCGCGTGGGACGGGCAGGAGGCGCTCGACGCCCTCTTCTCGGAGGGAGTCCGGCCCCGTGTCATCCTGCTCGACCTGAATCTCCCCAAGGTGAACGGCCTCGAGATCCTGCGCCGGATCAAGGAGGACGAGACCCTCCGGGAGATCCCGGTCGTCGTCTTCTCCTCGTCGGCGGAGGAACGGGACGTGGCCATGAGATATGGCCTGGGTGTGAACAGCTACATTGTCAAGCACATTGTCAAGCCGGTCGAGTTCGATCGGTTTGCCGAGGTGATTCGTGAGATCGGGTGCTACTGGCAGCTGATCAACCGCCGGCCCGACAACGGGTCGCTAAAACGCTGACAGAAGGGGGGAGGAGCGCTGCCTCCTCGGCTCCTTCTCTCCTTCAGTGGAACTCCTCCGGATCAGCGCCCGTCTACTTCCCGTGCAACTCCCCGACCCAGATCGCCATCCAGTCCGAGAGTGGGAGCCGGGAGAGCCCACTCGGTGTGACCCAGCGGTGGGCATCGTGCTCCTCGGAGAGTGTCACCTCCCCCGCCACGTCCGTGACCGCCAGAACCAGGTGCACGACCCGTCCCTCCATCCGTTCCTGGCCGCCGGCCCCCAGGAGCCTGCCCGGCACCACCTCGAGACCGGTCTCCTCCCTCACCTCGCGGACGAGTGCCTCGCGGATCCCCTCGCCTGCGTTGAGTCGACCCCCGGGCAGCTCCCACCGCTCGGGGTTGTAGTCGCTCGTCCCGGGACGGCGGAGGACCAGGAGCCGGCCGCGCCGGTCGGAGATCGCCGCGTGGACGGCGAGATCGAACGGGCCGCCGATGTCGCCGTTCATGGTGGGATCTGGTTCGGCCTCCCGGATATAGCCCGCTACTGGATCTGGATCGTCTGCCCACGAGGCGTATTCCCCGGGCTCTCCGTTATCCGATCCCGAAGCTCCCATGCGCCGGGGCGTGAGCGGCGCCTCGGGACGAACAAGCTCATGGGGCTACAATGGCTTTTTATCTACTTTAATGGTTTAACCAGGTGTGAATAGGCACATTAATCCATAATAGATGTTAGTGAAGCCTGTTGCACTATGGTAGGTCCGCGCCTGGAAGGAGGACGCCTCCGGCCCTTAACCCGGGAGCCCGGCGAAGAAGCCGGGGCGCGGATCTCGTGCGGAGGAGATAATGGAGATCCTGCGGAGAATCTGCATCGGGGCGGCATGTCCGCTCTTCGCCCTTCTGATCATCGTCGTGCCCGTCGCGGCAGTGACTATGATCACTGGGCCGACGGTGATCACCGAGCCCGGCGAGTACCGTCTTGCGAATGATATCGTGAACAGCAATGCGCCTGTGTGCATCGATGTGCGGGTCGACAGCGTGACAATCGACGGTAGGGGTCACCTGATCGACGGGATGGGCTCGTCAGGGTCGGTGGGGATCCGCGTCCAGTGGACGCGGAGCGATGCCCCTGACACGATCATCCGGAACCTCAGGTTCACAGATTGGGGCTCGGGGGTCGACCTGTACAAGGCTGTCCACCCCAATGTCTTGTACTGCACCTTCAGGAACAACGTCGTTGGCGTCAACGGGTACTGCGTCAACGACGTGGAGGTCGGCTCCTGTACGTTCGTCGGGAACGGGGACGGCGTCTCCCTTGCAGGTACGTCAGACGCGGTCATACGCTATTGCTCGTTCACGAGGAACACGTTTGGGATCGCCCTCGGACGCATCCTCGCTTCCTCCGGTATCACGCTCCGCTCGAACAGGATCGAGGGAAGCGGGAACACGGGGATACTGATCGGGCTTGGGACGGGTCCGGTTACGATCGAGTCCAATCGAATCACGAACAGCGGTCGGGTCGGGCTCTCCCTGAACGACCGGCCCGGACACACTGTCACAAACAACCTCTTCAACAACCGGAACAACGCCGAGGTCGCGGCACCGGTGGCGAACACGTGGAGCTTCCAACCGAAAAGGGGAACGAATATCGTCGGGGGCTATCGTCTTGGCGGCAATTACTGGGCGAAGCCCGATGGGACCGGCTTCTCCCAGGTGACCCCCGACCGCAACCACGACGGGTTCTGCGACGCACCGTATACGGTCGCGCCCATGAACATTGACTACTACCCGTTGAAGGCGAATCGTTGAGACCGGTGGTCAGAGGCCGGCCCTGATCTCGTGGACGGCCTCGACCATGTGCGATAACTTGGCGAACGCGTTCTCGCGTGAGCGCATCCGCAGGCCACAGTCGGGGTCGATCAGAAGACGTTCGGGTCCGAAGACCTCGACGCCCCGTTCGACCCGGGCACGGATCGTCTCTACCGACTCGACCTCGTCCGAGGATGAGACGACCACCCCGAGTCCGATCCGCTTCTCGCGGAGCTCCCGTGCCGCGAGGACCTCGAAGTTCGCCGGGTGACCGGCGAACTCCAGGTCGAGGATCTGGACCGGGTACCGGAGCAGGGCATCGATCATCCCGGGGATCGGTCCGCAGGCGTGGAGCGCGACCGGGATAGGGAGGCCGGCCGCGACCGCGCCGACAGCCTCACCCGCGACCCCGAGGTCGGCGATCCCGGTCGAGAGGATCGGCTCGTCGATCTGGAGCATGCAGACGCCGGCCTCGACCAGCGCCCGCGCCTCGCCGGCCAGAGTCCGGGCGAGGTCGAGCGCGAGCTCGCCGCGGTCCCGGTAGACGTGGGTGTCGAGGTGGAGGGCGTGGGCGAGCGTGGTCGGCCCGGTCAGGATCCCTTTGACGTACGGCGCCTGCGAGCGCGCATACCGGACGTCGTCGACCGTGATAGCCCGGGCCGGCGGCTCGATCCGCCCGATCACGCGCCCCTCGCGGACTCCGGGGAGGTGTTCGGCGAACGCGGCGATCATATCCGCGCGGACCTGTCCGTCCGAGATGATCTCGACCCCGGCCTTGAGCTGGTCGGCGACCGCGGTCTCGAGGGCCGTCCGGTGCCGGTCGAGGAGGGACCTGAGGCCGCGCCCCTCGACCGGCGGGTACGACCCGACCACGGTCGTCGGGAGCAGGACCGGCGGCAGGGTCATGGCACGAGCCGGTGCCGGTCCCGCGGGAAGAGGACGGCCTCGCGGACGTTGGAAAGGCCGAGCATGGTCATCACGAACCGCTCGACCCCGAGGCCCCAACCCGCATGCGGCGGCATCCCGTACCGGAACGGCCGGAGGTAGAACTCGAACGACTCGGGCGAGAGCCCCTTGGATGCGATCTGCTGCACGAGCTGGTCGTGCCGATGGACGCGCTGGGCCCCCGAGGAGAGCTCCATCCGGGGGTGCATCAGGTCGAAGGCCTTGCAGATGGACGGGTCGTCCTCGTAGGGCATCGCGTAGTACGGCCGGATCGAGCTCGGCCAGTCGACGACGAAGTAGTGTTCGCCCATCGCCTCGCCGATCGCTCGCTCGGCCGAGGGGGAGAGGTCGTCGCCGAAGGCGATCGGCTCCTCGATCCGCGAGGCGGCGATCTCGATCGCCTCGGCGTAGGGCAGGCGGGCGAACGGAGCCTTCGGGATCCGGCAGGCCTCGAACCCGCCGCGCTCGATCGCGTCCCCGCAGGTGGCCGCGACGTGCTCGTACACCGAGATCACGAGCCCCTCGAGGAGGTCCATCACGTCCAGGTGGTCGGCGAACGAGACCTCGACATCGATCGAGGTCGCCTCGTTCAGGTGCCGTGTGGTGTTGTGCTCCTCGGCCCGGAAGATCGGGCCGATCTCGAAGACCTTCTCGAACCCGGCGCCCATCATCATCTGCTTGTAGAGCTGGGGCGACTGGTTCAGGAACGCCTCCTTCTCGAAGTAGGCGATCGGGAAGAGCTCGGTCCCGCCCTCGGTCGCGGCCGCGACGATCTTGGGGGTCGTGATCTGGATGAAGTCGTGCTTGTGCAGGTACCGTGCGGTCTCGTGGAGCACGGCCGAGCGGACCTGGAAGACGGCTGCGACCCGGGGGCGGCGGGCGTCGAGGAACCGGACGTCGAGGCGTGTGTCGAGTTCGGCCGGCACCTTCTCGGCCACGTCGAGCGGGAGTGGGGTCTCGGCCCGCGAGAGGATCTCGAACGTTGACGGGACGAGCTCGCGCCCGCCCGGCGCCTTCTCGGTCGCCTTGACCTCGCCCGTCACCATGACGACCGACTCGCGCGAGACCGCCCGGACCGCCTCGACGACCTCTGGCGGGACCTTCTTCTTCGGGACCGTGACCTGGAGGATCCCGGTCCGGTCGCGCAGGAGGACGAACGTGAGCCCGCCGAGGTCCCGGACCTCGTGGACGAAGCCCACGCACTTCGCGTGCCCGGTCTCGGGCGTGACCTTTTCAATCGGCGTCCGCATGGAAAAACCTGGATCATATGGGGCAGCAGGCCTAATTGGCTTTATGGCCCGGGGTCCCCGGGCCGAGAAGAGAGGGGGCTGTCGCCCCGCTACTTCTGGCGCTGGACCCTGAGCTGTGGTTCGATCACTACGCGGTCGATCGCGTGGATCACGCCGTTCTTTGCGATGATGTCCGGACGGACGATCGTGGCCTCGCCGACGCGCGAATGGGCGCCAAGGGGTCGGAGCTGGAGGTCGCTTCCGTCGAGGGCCCGCAGGGGCCGAGCCGTGACCAGGTCAGTGGACATCAGCCGGCCCTCCACAACGTGGTGGGTCAGGAGCTGCCGGAGCCCGGTCGCGTCGTCGACCATCCAGTGCATGAGCTCATCGCGGGCCGACTCGAAGGCCGTGTCCTCGGGGGCGAAGAGCGTCAATGGCCCCGGGCCGCGCAGGGCCGCCTCGATACCCGCATCACGGATGCTCCGGAGCAGGTTCGTGAAGGCGCCGTCGTGGTCGAGGGTGTCGATAATATCCATTTGATTCAGTTCAACCATGGTGTATCTCCTTCTATCTCCAAGGGTCTGAATATATGGGCGTATGGTAAAAAGTTTCTCCTCCATCTAAAAATCAAATTCACATATTTATCATTTCGATACTTCGTGGGGATATGCTATGAGAACAATATTAGCCGTGCTCGTCGCACTCGTGGTGCTCGTCTGCTCCGCAGGGATGGTCGGCGCCGTCAGCCCGGTTCAGAGCGATCAGCTCATGGGGCAGAGCATCAGCTCCGTGGTGGGGGACGGTCCACTGCTCCAGACGATCTCCTACAAGACCATCACGCTCGGACAGTCCTTCTACTCGTCGTGGCGATGGTACTGCTATCCATCCGGTGCACCGGCCACGGGGAAATACGCGACCCTCCAATCCTCCTACAACGGCGGCTCCTGGACCACCATCGCGGGCAGAACCACGAACTCGAACGGCGTCGTCGGCTGGACCATCAAGCCGCCGGCCGTGGGCGACTACCGGTACAGGACGACCATCGGCTCGGTTGTCACGGCGGACATACTGTCGGTCACGGTCAATAGGGTGGGGGCTCCACGCCCGTCCGCGTCGCAGATTTTTCGGCCACACCCACCTACGGAAGGAAGACGCTGCTGGTGCGGTTCACGGACAAGTCCACGGCCCCTCCGTCCTCGTGGCGTTGGGAGTTCTGGGACGGCACCGTCTCGACCGCACGGAACCCTTCCCATTACTATACCAGGGCCGGGACCTGCACGGTCAGGCTGACCGTGAAGTACTCGAACGGACAGGTCCTCACCAGGACCCGGTCCGGCTATATCCGGGTCATCAACTAGCGACCACTCCCCTTTTTTTTCTTCGTGAGCCGTGGTATCGGGCTCTCCGCTCCCGGAACGCTGCTGAGGGGGGGGATGCGTCGGCCTTCGCCCCTGGCGTCCCCCTGTCGTGACGACCGGGACCGGGCTGGGCGTTCCGGGGCTGGACACCCGCCGCTCTCAGTCGCTCCAGACCAGGACCGGGTCGATGTTCGCGTCGATCAGGAGGTCGAAGGGCAGGTGGTCACACCACCCGGCCTTCTCGAACATCTGCTGGAAGCAGACCCCGACGATCATGGCCGTCGGATAGCGGTCGAGGAACGCGGTCACGGCCTCGTGGGAGACCCCGCTGTTCTCCATCGAGAGCCCGCCCATGACCACGATCACGCGGGGGTGGAGCTCGCCCGCGGCCTCGCCGCCCTGCATGCCCAGCGCGGGGACGAGCTCGAGCCGCCGCGCCCGGCTCTCGTCCACGCCGGGCACGAAGACCTGGGCGACGGGGAGAGACCGGATGGCGAAGGCGAGCAGTTCGACGAACGGCGTGCAGGTCCCCGGCACACCGCAGTAGACGACCTGTTCGCCGGATGCGAGCCCGAGCCCCTCGATGAATTCGCGGAACGGTCTGAGGATCCCCGGTACCCCCTTTAACACAGCGCGCTGCTCCATGAATACCCGATGGCACCGGTGGGATATCAAGGATTCGGCCTCGTGAGACAATGGGATCGGAGGAGGTGTCGGGAAACTATTATATGCTACTAATGCCTTGCTGGTGTCATGGCCCTTTCATTGACCGATAAACTGGTCGGATTCATCGCCAGACCTGTAGAGTCGTTCCGCGCGGTCCGCGACGAAGAGCTCGCACCGCCCGCGATCTACTACCTCGTACTCCTGATCATCAACGCGGTCCTGACCGCGATCGTGGCCTACCTCGGGATCAAGGCCGCGGCCCAGAACTCGGCCTTCCAGCTCGGGATGTCGGGCAGCGTCGGCGCCTTCGTCGGCGGGCTGATCGGAGCGTTCATCGTCGGGATCATCGGCCTGCTCCTCTGGTCGGTCTTCCTGCACATCGGTGCCAAGATCGTGGGCGGGCGCGGGGACTTCGCCGACTCCTTCAAATCGGCCGTCTACGCCCAGACCCCGAGCCTGCTGCTCGGCTGGATCCCGATCATCGGCATCATCTTCACGCTCTGGGCGATCGTGCTCCTCTTCCTCGGGGTCCGCGAACTGCACGAGCTCGACACCACGAAGGCCGTGATCGCAGTCGTGATCGCGGTGGTGCTCTACATCATCGTGATCACGATCCTGGCGATGCTCGGGCTCGCCCTCTTCGTCGGCGCTCTCGGGCTCGCGAGCGTCCCCGGTGTCGTCACCCCGGTGGTCTGAACCCCTCTCTTTTTCGTCCTTTCCGGATGCCCTCGCGGTCCGTCTGATCGGATCCGGCGGTTCGCCATGCAACTCTTACAAAATCTTTAGATGGATAGATAGCCATGCTGATTGCATGACACTCTCTCTTTCCGAGAAGATCACGGGCTTCATCCTGCGACCCTCAGAGACGTTCCGCGAGGTTCGCACCGAGACCTTCGGGGATGCGGCCACCTACTTCGCCGTGCTCCTGATCATCAACGCCGTCCTCTCGGCGATTGTCGGCCTCCTCGGGTTCGGGTCCGCCCTCGGTATGCCCGGTGCCGGCATCGCGGGCGCCGGCGGCGTGGGAGGGATGATCGCAGCCTTCATCTTTGCCGTAATCGCAGGGATCATCGGCCTGGTCCTTGGCTCGATCCTCCTGCACATCGGCGTCATCGTCATGGGAGGCTCCGGAGGATTCGTCGGGACCTTCAAGGCGACGGTCTATGCCCTGACCCCGTACTACCTGCTCGGCTGGATCCCCGTGATCGGTGCCCTCGCCGGCATCTGGGGCCTGATCGTCGAGATCCTGGGGATCCGGGAGCTCCATGACATGGACACGGGCAAGGCCGTGATCGCCTGGCTGATCTCGATCGTGATCGTGATCATCATCGCCGCGATCGTGGGCGTGGCCCTGTTCAGCTTCCTGACCATTGCCTCGAGCTCTGTCACTACCCCCTCGGTGACCCCCTGAGCCCCCCTCTCTTTTTTTTCTCCCACATCGATGGCAATAGTAAAATGCCTCTCGTCCCAATACCGTACCGATGAAGGACGGCGATGAGGAGGGCCCGGTCAACAAGACCAATATCGAACGGATCACGAACGGGATCTTCGCGTTCACCATGACCCTGCTGATCCGGAACCTGGCCGTGCCGGACACCGCGACGCTGACCGGGGAGGCGCTCGCCTACGCTGTCGTCAAGTACGCCCTCGACATCGCGGTCTACCTCTTTGTCTTTCTGGTGCTCGCGATCGGGTGGGTCATGATCTTCCGGGTCTACCGGAACATCGTCGCGGTCGACCTCGGGTTCGTAACCCGGGTCTTTGCGGCGCTCCTCTTCGTTGTCTTCCTCCCCGTGACAAGCCAGCTCGACGTGGCGATCGACAGCCCGATCGGGGGGATCTTCTCGCAGATCAACCTCGGGCTGCTCGGCATCATGACCTGGCTTCTCTTCCGCTACGCCGTCCGCCATCCGGCGCTCAGAAATCCCCGCCTGAAGGATCCGAAGATCCTCCGGAGTATGAACCGGGAGTACCTGGTGATGCCCGGGCTCTCGGCGATCGCGCTCGTATTCTCGGGGTTGAACGTCGTCCCGGCCGGCTTCGTCTACCTCGCTGCTCCGCTGCTCCTCTGGTTCCTGATGGGCCGTGACGGCCTGGACCGGTGAGGCGCGGCAGCCTTCGCCCGGGTTCGGCGGGAGTCCCCCGGCGAATGACGGATCTACCTGATCAGGGTCCGGTTGAAGAACTTGACCATCTGGGTGTAGGCGTCCTCGGCCGCATCGTCCCGGGCGAGCGTCCCGTTCTCGATCATGAAGCCGTGGGGCTTGCCCTGGTAGACCTTGAGCTCGAAGTACTTGTCGGCCGCGTCGAGCTGGCGCGTGTAGTTGTAGATGTCTGTGATGTTGCTCGCCTGGTCCCGGGAGCCGTGGATGATCAGCATCGGGCTCTGCAGCTCACCCACGAGGTCGGCCGGGAGTCTCCCGTTTGCGAACCCGCCGTTATTGGGGAAACCGTACCAGGCGACGCCGGCCCCGAACTCCGGCATCTGGGGGAGGAAGAGCATGGTATACCGGCCTCCGGCACAGAACCCGGTCAGCCCGAGCCTGTTCGGGTCGACGTCCGAACGGTTCCGGAGGGCGCCGACGGCCGAGCGGATCACGCCCTCGACCTCATCGTCTCCGGCCCGCTGCCCGTAGGTCTGCCACGCCGGTGCGATCACGACGAACCCGTCATCGGCAATCCGGTCGCACATCACGCGGTAGCCGGGCTCAAGCCCGTTGAACGAGTGCAGGAGAACGAGGGCCGGGTGCGGACCGGCGGCCGCCGGGGCCGAGACGTAGGCCGGATAGGCCCCCTCCCCGACCGTGATCGAGGTGTTGTTTCCGGCGACGGCGGTCGGTTGTGCTGTCCCATCCCCGGATCCACCGGCCCCGGTGGCCGGCACGGTGGTGGCATTCGTCTGCGGCCCGGTCGTACACCCTGCCACCAGGAGGGCGAGGACGAGACCGCAGACGAGGAGCGGAAGAAGTGTTCGCTTCATGGCTCTCTTCACGGGTGCGGATAACTTCACGGGGGGCTGAAATACTTTCTCCCCGGCAGGGTGCCGTTTGCTCTGCCGAAAGCGTTTAGTACGTCAGCGGGCCCTACTACGAACTATGGCGACGAGATGGGCCCTGTGGTCGACCTCCCTGCTGCTGGTCATCCTGGTTCTGGCCGCGGGGTGCATCTTCTGGGGCGGCGACGCCCCTCCTTCGACGCCGACCCCTTCCGCAACGCCCTCGCCGCCCCCCGAGATCTCGACGACCGTGCGGGACTCCGGGAGTCCGGCGGGCGGAGGGGAGGATCCGGCCGGAACGGCCGTGGGTACGGCATCCCCGACCACGACCGCGACGCGGTCGCCGACGCCGACGCCGGCCCCCGCCAGCTCGGACGGCGTCACCGGATCTCCGGTGCCCCTCACCCCCTCGCCCGCCCCGACCGGTACCCACACAATCGCCGAACTGGCGGCTGCCGATCCCGAGCTGTCCCGCTTCACCTCCGCCCTCCGGCAGGGCGGGATCTACGAGGAGCTGAACGGTACGGGGCCTTACACGGTCTTCGCGCCGAACAACGCGGCCTTCGCAGCCATACCGCCCTCGACCCTCGGCCGGCTGCTCCTCGACCCGTCGGCCCTCGCGGCGATCGCGAACTTCCACGTGGTCGAGGGACCGTTCTTCAGGGCCGATCTTGCCGGGCTCTCTATGGTCACGACCCGCTCGGGGCTCGGCCTGCCCGTCTCGGAACTTGGGGACGGGACGCTCCAGGTCGACGGCGCCCGCGTGATCAGGGCGGATATCGTCGCGACGAACGGCGTCCTGCACGTGATCGACGACGTGATGATCCCGCCTGGGGTGCTCTGAGGGCATTCTCGGGGCCACGGTAGGGCCGCATCTCGTCGAGGGTAAATCTCCGGTGCCCCTGTCCTGTGGAAAGGATCGAAGAAAAAAGATTATGCGAGGTAGTCTTCGGGGCGCGGGAGCTG
Source organism: Methanoregulaceae archaeon UXB-2016 (assembly GCA_004332335.1). Taxonomy (GTDB): domain Archaea; phylum Halobacteriota; class Methanomicrobia; order Methanomicrobiales; family Methanospirillaceae; genus UBA288. The sequence goes on from SISS01000012.1 coordinate 20,221, forward strand.
CTCTTTCAGACCCTTGCGCTTCCGGATCGCCATCACGACGTCTTTCACCATGCTCCCGGGCACGATCTCGAACCCGGCGAACTCCTGGGACCACATCGCGCGTCCCTCGGTGGCCGAGCGGATGTCGCCGGCGAAGCCGAAGAGCTCGGCGACGGGCGCCTTGCCCACGACCGTGATCGTATCGCCCTCAGAGGTGATGTCGAAGACCTGGCCGCGCCGGCCCTGGAGCTGCGAGGTGGCCGCGCCCATCTGGTCCGTCGGGACTGTGATCGAGATCTTCTGCATCGGCTCGAGGAGCGAGTCGCCGGCGAGCAGGAGGCCGGCCTTGATCGCGGAGCGCGAGGCCGGGATCACCTGGGCGGGGCCGCGGTGGATCGCGTCCTCGTGGAGCTTGACGTCCATGAGCCGGATCTTCATGTTCTGGACCTTCTCGTCGGCGAGCGGGCCGCCGGCGAGCGCCTCGTGCACGCCCTCGAGGACCAGTTCCATCGTCTCGTTCAGGTACTGAATCCCCTTGGTCATGTCGATGAACATGTTGGTGCCGTAGATATCCTTGACGGACTTGGCCTCGTCCTTGTCGAAGCCGGCCGTAACCAGGGCGTCACGCCGTTCGAGCATGGGCTGGTTCATGGAGATCTCGCCCGCCTTGATCATCTCGACGATGTTCTGGGGCAGGGGCTCGAGGTCCACGTAGAACCGGTTGTGGCGGTTCGGCGACTTGCCCTCGACGTTCGAGACGACCCCGGTCGGGGTCTCGCGATAGACGACGATCGGCGGCGAGGTGACGATCTCGACACCCTTGTCGCGCTTGATCCGGCCCGTGATGATCTCGAGGTGGAGCTCGCCCATGCCGGCGATCAGGTGCTCGCCGGTCTCCTCGTTGATCGTGACGTTGAGGGTCGGGTCCTCCTTCGCGACCTGGCGGAGCACCTCGACGAGCTTGGGCAGGTCCTTCATGCTCTTGGCCTCGACCGCGACGGTCATGACCGGCTCGGAGTAGTGCTTGAGGGACTCGAAGGGAGTCATCTCGCGCAGGCTCGTGACCGTCGAACCGACGATCGCGTCCTTGAGGCCCGTGACCGCGGCGATGTTGCCGGCGGGCAGTTCCTCGACCTGGATCCGGGACGGGCCCATGAAGATCCCGGCCTGCTGGATCCGGTTCGACCGCTGGGCCGAGCCCATGATGTAGACCTCGACTCCGCGCCGCATCGTGCCCGAGAAGAGCCGGCCGGTCGCGATCTCACCCGCGTTCGCGTCGAACGAGATGTCCGTGACCATCATCGTGATCGGGCCGTTCGGGTCGCAGGTGTACATGGCCTTGCCCTCGGGCGACTCCTTGTCGCCGTGCCAGATCACGGGGATCCGCCGCTTCTGTGCGTCGATCGGGTCCGGCAGGTGCCGCACGACCATGTCGAGCAGGACCGCGTGAAGGGGCGACTGCTTCGCCAGCTCCTTCATCTCGCCCTTCCGGCACATCTGGTAGACGTCCTTGAACGAGATGCCCGAGGTCTTCATGAACGGGGCCGAGACGGCCCAGTTGTAGAGCGCCGAGCCGAACGCGACCGTCCCCTTGGCCGCATCGAGCTTCCAGCCGGCGTTGTACATGTCCTCGTTCATGCCCTTGATCAGCTTGTTGACCTTGTCGATCACCTTGCCGAGGCGGATCTGCATCTCCTGCTCGTCCACCTTCAGCTCGTTGATCAGCCGGTCGACCTTGTTGATGAAGAGGACTGGGACGACCTGCTCCTTCAGAGCCTGCCGCAGCACGGTCTCGGTCTGGGGCATGGTGCCCTCGACCGCGTCGACCACCACGACCGCGCCGTCGACCGCGCGCATTGCGCGCGTCACGTCGCCGCCGAAGTCGACGTGCCCGGGCGTGTCGATCATGTTGATCAGGAACTCTTTGCTGCCGTACTCGTGGACCATCGAGACGTTCGAGGCGTCGATCGTGATCCCGCGGGCCTGCTCCTCCGCGTCGGAGTCCATGAAGAGCTGCCGGCCGGCGAGCTCCTCGGAGATCATGCCCGCGCCGCTGAGCAGGTTGTCCGAGAGCGTGGTCTTGCCGTGGTCGATATGCGCAACGATCCCGATATTACGGATCAGCTCCGGCTTGTCCATGAGCTCTGTGACCCGGTCTACCATCTTCTTACCGCGTGACATGTATGCACCAGAAAAAGGGGGAGGTGATTATCTTAGCGGGCGGATTTCGCAATCCGCTCGCGTTCTTCTTTCTTTCCGACCGAGTAGGCCTTGACGTCGCCCTTGGAGGCCGCCATCAGCTCGTCGGCGAGTGCGGCCGCAACCGACTTCTTGCCGCGGCTGGCCTTCTGTACACCCTCGGTGATGAACTTGAGCGCGGAGTCGACACGCCGCTGGGGGGCCGTGTCGACCGACTTCGGGACGTTGATCCCGCCGTACTTCAGGCGGACGGTCTCCTCGCGGGGGCCGGCGTTGGTGACGGCTTCGACGAGTACCTGGACCGGGTTCCGCTTGCTCCGCTTGGCGACGATCTCGAAGGCGTCCTTGACGATCCGGATCGCGAGCTGCTTCTTGCCCGTGTTCTGTTCGGACTGCATCAGGCGGTTGATCAACCGCTCGACGATCAGCATCTGGCTCTTCGTGAAGTCCGCTCCGTTCAGCTTGCCGCACGAGTGCGGCACGATCATCGAGTGGAGGTTCACGTACCGGTGAAGTGCCGGGTCCGCGATCTCCACTTCGCCGACGTCGTAGAGGTTGAACAGGAGCTTGGCAGTGCCGGTCGTTGTCTCCGGCGCGTTGGTCTCTGCTTCCATGATTAACGCCTCGGCTTCTCCTTCCGCCCGATCACCATCTCGTGAAGCGAGACGTTGTTGACCTGCGCGACCACGAACCGGACCCCGGGAATATCACCCATCGACCGGCCGAGACGACCGCCGATACCCTCGACCGTGACCTCGTCATGCTCGTCGATGAAGTTGATGGCGCCGTCGCCGGCCGCGAATGCCGTGATCTGACGGCCGTTCTTGATCAGCTGGACGCGCACGCACTTGCGGATGGCCGAGTTCGGCTGCTTGGCTTCGACACCGACCTTCTCAAGCACAATACCGCGCGCCTGAGGCGCGCCCTCGAGCGGGTCGCTCTTGATGTCGAGTCCGAGGAGCCGCCGTGCGTAGTTCACGTCACTCCAGCGGAACTTGTTCGAGTCCCGCTTCAATTTCCTGGCTGCGAATTTGCCCTGTCCCATGGGATGCCCTCAGTGAATACAGATATCGAGAACGGCTGTCACCGATCGTGAGATCAGTAGTGCGACGGGAGCGAATATATTAATTCGTACGCCCGGTTCCCGCTTGCGTATATTATTCGATCCCGCCGGGTAATAATATATTTCTCCCGGCACAATTGATCCAGATGACTGTCCGGATCTACAAGGAGGTCGAGTTCGACGCCTCGCACCGCCTTCTTCAGTACGCGGGCAAGTGCCATAATCTTCACGGCCACCGCTGGAAGGTCGAGGTCTGGATCGAGGGCGTACCCGACCCTGTTTCATGCATCCTGCTCGACTACGCGCGAATCAAGCAGGTGGTCCAGCGGTTCGACCACCAGATCGTCTTGAACGCCGCGGACCCCATGGTCGGGGCGATCGAGCAGTTCCACCCGGTGGTCGTGACCGACGGCGACCCGACGAGCGAACTCCTGGCCCGCATCATCGCCGACGACCTCGACGCGGAGTGCCGCATTGTCGGCGTGGGCGCGCGCGTGACACGGATCCGGGTCTGGGAGTCGCCGAACGCCTACGCGGAACTCGACCGATGAGGGTCGTCGAGGTCTTTCGCTCGCTCCAGGGCGAGGGACGGAACCAGGGCTGCCCGACGGTCTTTCTTCGCCTGGGCGGCTGCAACCTCGCCTGCCGCTGGTGCGATACGCCGTACGCGAGGCAGGGCAGTCAGGATCTGGACGCGACCGCGGTCCTCGCCGCGGTCCGTGCCGCGGCCGGCCCCTGCCGGCGTGTCTGCGTGACCGGAGGCGAGCCCCTGCTCCAGCAGGACGCCCTCGTCCCGGTCCTGGCCGCGCTCGCGGACGAGGGGTACGCCTGCGAGATCGAGACGAACGGGACGATCGCGTTCGGCCCCGCCGGGGCCCACGCGGCGATCACGATGGACGTGAAGTGTCCCTCGTCGGGCGAGGCGAGCGATCTCGCGCTCCTCGCCGAACTCGGGCCGCGCGACGCGGTCAAGTTCGTGGTCGCCGACCTCGCCGACCTCGCCTACGCCGAGCAGGTTCTCAGGGACAGCCCGACGCGGGCCGAGGTCTTCGTCTCGCCCGTCCACGGGGCCGAGGTCGCCCCCATTGTACAGTATATCCTCGAGCGGAACCTCCCCGTCCGGTTCTCGCTCCAACTTCACAAACTGATCGGAGTCCGATGATGAAGGCAGTCTGCCTGTTGTCCGGCGGCATGGACTCGTCCACGCTCGCCTATCTTGCACAGAGCCAGGGGTACGATCTCCTCGCGCTCCACCTGAACTACGGCCAGCGGACCGAGGCCCGAGAACTTCGGGCGGCCCGCGCGGTCGCCGAACGCCTCGGCGTGCTCGAGTTCCTGCCGGTCTCGATCGAGTACCTCCGCCTCTTCGGGCGCTCGAGCCTGACCGATCCGTCGATCGGCGTCGAGTGCTTCGACCCGGCGTCGCCCGAGCTGCCGAACACCTACGTCCCGTTCCGGAACGGCAACCTGCTCGCGATCGCGACGAGCTATGCCGAGTCGCGGGATGCGGACGCGATCTTCATCGGGGTCCAGGCCCTCGACTACTCGGGCTACCCCGACTGCCGGCCTCAGTTCATCGCGGCCTTCCAGCGCGTGATCGACCTCGGCACGGCCGATACCACGTCGATCCGCCTCGAGACGCCGTTCGTCGGCCTGACCAAGACCGACATCCTCCGGATCGGGACCGACCTCGGGGTCCCGTACGACCTGACCTGGTCCTGCTACCAGGCCGGGGACGAGGCCTGCGGGGTCTGCGGCTCCTGCCACTTCCGGCAGGCGGCCTTTGCCGAGCTCGGACTCGAGGACCCGATCCCGTACCGGAGCCGCTCCTGATGGAGCTCTGGCGCGGGCGCCGGCTCTGGATCGAACAGCGATCGGTCGCACTCCCGTCGGGGCAGAAGGAGTACGTGGTGGTCCACCCGGGCGGCGCGGTCGCGATCCTGCCCGTCGACGGCGATGAGGTCGTGCTGATCCGGCAGTACCGGGCCGCGATCGACGCCTGGATCCTCGAGGCGCCGGCCGGCACGCTCGAGCCCGGTGAGCCGCCCGAGGTCTGCGCACATCGCGAGCTGATCGAGGAGGCACGGCTCGCGGCGGCCGAGCTCGTGCCGCTCGGAGCGATCCTGACCACCCCGGGCTTCTCGGACGAGGTGATCCACCTCTTTCTCGGGCGCGGGCTCTCGCCCTGCACGGACTTCGCGCCGGACGAGGACGAGCAGATCGAGGTGGTCCGCCTCCCGGCCGATGAGGTCCGGGCGATGGCTCTCGACGGCCGGATCCGCGACGCGAAGACCCTCTGCCTGATCCACCGGGGCCTGGGCGCCCCGGGTTCTGTTCCATGAAGCCGGCCGCGGCCGTCATCCTCGCCCTGCTCCTGGTCGGCGCCGGCTGCACCGGGGCCCCCGCCGGCGACACTTACCGGGTCGGCGATGACGGCCGGCTCGTCCTCACGCTCGCGCCGGATGGAGCCCCGGCGATCGAGGTCCTGAACAAGACTGAGAACTTCACCCTCTCGCGTCTGGTCTTCTCCAGCGGCGGCGTCCCCGTGACCGCGTACGTTGGCGCTCCAGCCCGCCCGGCGGCCGGGATCGTCTACGTCCCGGGTGTGAACGAGCCGGTCTCGGGGCATTCGGAGCGGTTCCGACAGTACGCGGCGGCCGGGTTCGCGTTCCTCTACCTCGACGTCCGCGGAAACGGGTTCGAGACTCCGGGCGCGCGGACCGATCTCGGGGCCGAATACCGGCAGTTCGAACGCGGTGAGTGGCCCCAGTCGTACCGGATCGTCGCCGACGTGCTCCGGGCCCGGAGTCACCTCGCGAGGGCGTACGGCATCGAGTCGATCTGGGCGGTCGGTTCCTCGAACGGCGGGCGGTACGCGGCCGTCGCAGCGGCGGTCGACCCGGCCTTTGCCGGGTACGCCGGGGTCTCGACCTCGGGGTTCGGCGAGATCGAGAGGATCGACGCCTGGCCCCGGCGGTTCCTCGCCTCGATCGACCCGGGCTCGACCATCGGCTCGATCAGCCCGCGCCCGGTCCTGCTCTATCATGCGGAGGCCGATCCGGTCATCCCGTACTCGGACGGCCAGGCGCTCTTCCGGGCCGCCCGCGAGCCGAAGACCTTCGTACCGTTCCCTGGCTCGCACGGGATCGACCCCCTTGTCGACGCCGACCTGATCGGCCGGCTGACGCAGGTTTATGCCCCGTAACGAGCAATATATACCGACACCCAGGAGGGCCGGATGACAGAACAGGTCGAGATGGACGAGGCACGCCGCCGGTACGAGTTCAAGAAGGCGCTCGAGCGGCTCGAGGCCAAGCAGGGCGCGGGCACCGAGCTGATCACGCTCTACATCCCGCCCGACAAGCAGATCTACGACGTGACGGCCCAGCTCCGGGACGAGTTCGGGCAGTGCGCCAACATCAAGTCGAAGCAGACCCGGAGCAACGTCCAGTCGGCGATCTCCTCGATCCTCGCCCGGCTCAAGTACTACAAGCGACCGCCCGAACGGGGCATGGCCATCTTCTGCGGCACAGTCCAGCTCGGCGGGGACAAGTCCGAGCTCGAGTGCCAGATCGTCGAGCCGCCCGACGCGGTCAACCTCTACATGTACCGCTGCTCCTCGACCTTCGAGCTCGAGCCCCTGAAGCAGATGCTCGAGGAGAAGTTCGTGTACGGCCTCCTCGTGCTCGACCGGCGCGAGGCGTACTGGGGCTTTCTCCGCGGCAACCGGATCGAGCCGATCGGCGGCGCGACCTCGACCGTGCCGGGCAAGCAGCGCAAGGGCGGTCAGTCCGCGGTCCGGTTCGCCCGCCTCCGCGAGATCGCGATCAACGAGTTCTACACCAAGGTCGGCGAACGGTCGAGCGCCGCGTTCCTGGCCGAGAAGGACTACTTCGAGCGGTTCAAGGGCGTGCTGATCGGCGGCCCCTCCCCGACCAAGGAAGAGTTCGAGGCCGGCAACTACCTCCACCACGAGGTCCAGAAGCGGGTGCTCGGCCTATTCGACATCGCGTACACGAACGAGTCGGGCCTTGCCGAGCTCGTCGACAACGCGCAGGACGCGCTCCGCGACGTCGAGGTGACGAAGGAGAAGGAGAGCATGAACCGGTTCCTCAAGGAGCTGGTCAAGGAGGACGGGCTCGCCTCGTACGGGGAGGAGTCGGTCCGGAAGAACCTGGAGATCGGCGCGGTCGCCACCCTCCTCCTCTCCTCAGGCCTCCGTGAGGTCCGCCAGAAGTTCCAGTGCGAGGCCTGCGGGTACACGACCGAGCGAACGACAAAGTCCAAGCCCGGCGAGCGGACGGGCGATCTCGAGATCGGCAACTGCCCGACCTGCTCGGCGCCGCTCGCGATGGCCGGCGAGTCGGACATCATCGACGAACTGACCAACTTCGCAGACCAGTCGAGCGCGAAGGTCGAGATCATCTCGGACGACTTCGAGGAGGGTTCGATCCTCATGACGGCGTTCGGCGGGATCGCGGCCATCCTCCGCTACAGGACAGGATACTGATGTATATCGAGACCCACGACCTGATCAGATCGGTACTGCAGGAGGCGACCGGCGAGGAGGATGTCCTCATCACGGGCGGCGGCGAGCACGCGGACCTCGCCTCGACCGTAGCGTTCTCGCTCGCGAAGAAGCGGCGCGCTCCGCCGGCGGCGATCGCCCAGGAGCTCGCGACCGGGCTTGCTGCGACCCTCGCCCCCCGCGGGGTCACGGTCGAGGCGACCGGGCCATACCTGAACTTCCGCTTCGGCCGGGAGTATCTGGCGGCCTCGATCCGGGCCGCACTCGCGCCCGGGTACGGCGCCCTCGGCCGCCAGGCGACCCGGGTCGTGCTCGAGCACACCTCGGCGAACCCGAACGGCCCGCTCCACGTGGGCCACATCCGGAACTCGATCATCGGCGACACCCTCGCCCGCGCCTTCAAGAAGTCCGGGTACTCGACCGAGGTCCAGTACTACGTCAACGACATGGGCCGACAGATCGCGATCGTGGTCTGGGGCATGGACCACCTGGGGATCGCAGAGATCGAGGGCGAGAAGCCCGACGCCTACATCGCCCGGGTCTATGTCGAGGCGAATCGGCGGATCGAGGCGGACCCGGCGATCACGGCCGAGGTCGACGGGCTCATGCAGCTGGTCGAGAAGCAGGACCCGTCGACTGTCCGGAAGTTCCGGCAGGTCGTGGGCCGCTGCCTCGACGGCTTCCGTGTGACCCTTGGCGAGCTCGCGACGCCCCACGACCGCTTCGTCTGGGAGTCGGACTTCCTCCGGATCGGGGACATGGAGCGGGTCTTCTCGCGCCTCCACCGCCTGCCGCAGGCGCACGATGAGGGGGTCTTCTTCCTCGACCTCAACGAGTTCGGGATCGAGAACCGCTACATCCTCCGCCGCTCGGACGGGACCTCCGTATACGCGGCCCGCGACCTCGCCTACCACCTCTGGAAGGGGCGGAACTTCGACCGCGTGATCGACGTGCTCGGCGCGGACCACAAGCTGATCGGGAGCCAGCTCCAGGCCGCGCTCCGGCTGATCGGCGAGCGGCCTCCGGAGATCGTCCACTTCGAGTTCGTCTCCCTTCCCGAGGGCTCGATGTCGACCCGGGCGGGCAAGTTCGTCCCGGCCGACGACCTGATCGCGGAGACCCGCCGGCGGGCCTTCGACGAGGTCACGATCCGCCGGCCCGAGCTCCCCGAGGAGGAGCGGCATGCGATCGCTGAGTCGGTCGCGCTCGCCGCGATCCGGTACGACATCGTCCGGATATCGCCCGAGAAGTCGACGGTCTTCGACTGGACAACCGCGCTCGACTTCGAGCGGCAGTCCGGGCCGTACATCCAGTACGCGCACGCCCGGGCCTGCTCGATCCTGGAGAAGGCCGGCGAGTACAGGGAGGTCTTCGCCGCCGAGTCGTCGTACGAGCAGGCGCTCGTCCGGCAGATCGCGAAGTTCCCGGCGGCCGTGGCCCAGGCCGTCGAGGAGCTCCGCCCGCACCTGATCGCGACGTATGCCCGCGAGCTCGCGGACCTCTTCAACACCTTCTACCACTTCGAGCCGGTCCTCCGGGCCGAGGGCGAGACGCGCGACGCCCGCCTGACCCTGGTCCGGGCCGCGCAGAACACGCTCAAAGAGGCCCTCGAGACCCTCGGGATCGATGCCCTCCGCTCCATGTGAGCCCGCCCGGGAGGCGCTCTCCCGGCAGGGCTACCTCTTCTACGACCGCCGGTCGACGGCCGCGGTCAAGCCCTGCCTCTGGTGCCGGCGCGCTCTCGGCGGGGGCGAGACCTGCTACAAGCAGCAGTTCTACGGGATCGAGTCGTACCGCTGCGTCCAGATGACTCCGACCCTCCGCTGCAACCAGCGCTGCCTCTTCTGCTGGCGCTCGTTCGAGCACGGGGTCGAGGAGGAGGTCGAGCCCGACCCCGCGGCGCTTCTCGCCGCCCTCCCGCGCCTCCAGAAGCAGGCCCTCGCCGGGTACAAGGTCCATGTCCCGGCCGAACGGTTCGAAGAGGCGTCCCTGCCGCGGCATGTCGCGGTCTCGCTCGCAGGCGAGCCGACCCTGTACTCGCAGCTGCCGCGGTTCCTCGAGCTCTGCACGGATGCGGGCATGACCACGTTCCTGGTCACGAACGGGACCCGGCCATGGGTCGTCTCCGACTGCCGTCCCTTCCAGACCTACGTCTCGCTCGACGCCCCGGACGAGGCGACCTACCGCCGCGTCTGCCGGCCCGAGAGCCCCGATATGTGGAGCCTCGTCCGGGAGAGCCTGGACCTCCTCGGGAGCCGGCGCTCGGCGATCCGGACCACGCTGGTCGCGGGCCTGAACGACCACGACCCGGCCGGCTACGGCGCCCTGATCGCCGATTCGAGCCCGACCTACGTCGAGGTCAAAGGCTATATGCATCTCGGGTACAGTAGAAAGCGCCTCGCGGCGGCGCACATGCCGCCGCACGAACGGGTCCGGGCGTTCGCCGAGCAGGTGGCGCGGCACGCCGGGTACCGGGTGCGGGACGAGAACCGTGCAAGCCGCGTGGTCGTGCTGGAGCAGGTGGAATGAGATTCAACGTCGATGAGTGGAAGGATCGGTCGAGGAGCGACTTTGAGGGCGCCTGGCATGCAGGCCCCGAGGTGCTGACGCCGCCGGGCTCGGCCGGCCGGTACCCCCGGCTCGCGTACCCCCGACCCGCGCGCCATCCGGTCTTCGAGACGATCCAGCGCCTGCGCGAGGCCTATCTCTCGATCGGCTTTGCCGAGTACGCGGTCCCGATCATCGTGGAGGAGTCCGAGGTCTACCGGCAGTTCGGGCCCGAGGCGATGGCCGTGCTCGACCGGGTCTTCTACCTCGGCGGGCTGCCCCGGCCGAACGTGGGGATCGCCCGCGAGCGCCTGGACCGGATCAACGCGATCCTGGGCCGGGAGATGGACACGGCGAAGGAGGACGGGCTCCGCGAGACCCTGCACGGGTACAAGAAAGGGACGGTCGACGGGGACGAGCTCGCCCACGTCCTCGCGGCCGTGCTCGAGACCGACGACGGTCTCGTGGTCCGGATCCTGGACGAGGTCTTCCCCGAGTTCCGCGAGCTCGCCCCCGAGTCGAGCCGCTCGACCCTCCGGAGCCACATGACATCGGGCTGGTTCATGACCCTCGCCGCGATCTGGGACCGCTCACCCCTGCCCCTCCGGCTCTTCTCGGTCGACCGCTGCTTCAGGCGCGAGCAGGAGGAGGGGCCGACCCGACTCATGACCTACCACTCGGCCTCGTGCGTGGTCGCGGGCGAGGAGGTCACAAACGAGGAGGGCAAGGCCGTCGCGGCCGCCCTCCTCTCCGCATTCGGCTTCACCGACTTCCGGTTCCAGCCCGACGAGAAACGGTCGAAGTACTACATGCCCGACTCGCAGACCGAGGTCTACGCCCGCCACCCGGTCCACGGCTGGGTCGAGGTCGCAACCTTCGGGCTCTACTCGCCCTCGGCCCTCGCCGAGTACGGGGTCGAGGTCCCGGTCATGAACCTGGGCCTCGGGGTCGAGCGGCTCGCGATGGTCCTGGGCCAGGTCGACGATGTGCGGGCGATGGTCTTTCCGCAGTTCTACCCCCGCCCCCTCACCGACACCGCGCTCGCTGCAGCCGTCGGCCTCCGCGAGGAGCCGGCCACGGTCGAGGGGCGGAGGCTCGCGGCCGCGGTC
>SISS01000013.1 GCA_004332335.1 Methanoregulaceae archaeon UXB-2016
GTCCTCGCAGGGATGGAAGGATCCCTCAGTCTCACAGAGTTCCCGAATACCGCCAACGGTCGCCGGAACCCGGGTGATCCAGAAACTCCGGTTGAGTCGGGTGAGATTTTCAGCGCTGTAGAGCGCTGAATCGGCGATATAGTAGACTTTCCTATCGAAGACTAGTGCCGCTTGCCTCATATTTTTATAATATTATTCAGGATAGGATCTGATTATCATGGGGAAGAGCAAGTACCCCGTTCAGCTTACCGCCGAGCAGCACTCGTCCCTTGAAGGGCTTATTCATCGTGGTACATCCGCCGCCTCCACGATCCGGCATGCCTACATCCTGCTCCATGCCGACAAACCCAACCATGACATTGCTGAGATCGTCCGCTGTCACCCGCTGTCTGTCTTTACCGTCCGAAAAACGTTTGTCACCCATGGACTTGAGGCCGCCCTGCACCGAAAGCTCCGCGATGCACCTCCCCGCCCGCGAAAATTGGACGGTGATGGAGAAGCCCGCCGTATCCAGATCGCCTGCAGTACCCCGCCGGCCGGCCGTTCTCGTTGGACGTTGCAGTTACTCGCCGATCGCCTCGTGGAGCTGAAGGTTGTCGACACCATCTCGATCAAGACCGTCGAGCGTACGCTAAAAAAACGAGCTCCAGCCCTATACACAAAAGCAGTGGGTCATTCCTCCGCAAGAGAACGGAACCTTCGTCGCCGCGATGGAGGACGTGCTGGACGTCTACCAGCGTCCGTTTGATCCGGTACACCCCGTCGTCTGCATGGACGAACAGCCGATACAACTGCATGCCGAGGTGCGGGAACCGATTCCGGCACAGCCCGGCCGCCCGGACCGGCACGACTTTGAGTACACGAGAAACGGGGTCGTCTGCGGGTTCATGTTCACCGAACCGCTGGGGCAGTGGCGGCGGATCACCATCTCGAAAACCCGAACGAAGAACGATTGGGCTCACCAGGTACACCATCTTCTCGATGTGGACTATCCTGACGCAGAGAAGGTGATCCTGGTCTGTGACAATCTCAATACCCACGTGCCGGGAGCACTCTACGAGACATTCCCTCCCGAGAAAGCAAAGAACCTGCTGAGTCGGCTGGAAATCCATCACACGCCAAAACACGGGAGCTGGCTCACTATCGCCGAGATTGAACTCAGTGCCCTGACACGCCAATGCCTGAAGCGAAGAATCCCGACCATCGAAGCACTCAGGGCGGAAACAACCACCTGGAACCGGCAACGAAATCAAGCACACAAGGGGGTCGACTGGCAGTTCACCACAGATGATGCGAGGGGGAGACTTAAGCGGCTCTACCCGATGATCTTAGAAGATTAGAAGACAAGGAGCACTAGTCCCGCAGCCGCTCCTCGATCTCCTCGAGCGTCGGCAGTCCGGCCCGGAGCTCCTCGGGCAGGGCGTCGGCGAGCGTGAAGGTCGCGATTCCCATCGGTTTCCGTACATCCCGCAGCGTGTACTCGGCGATCACCCGGTTCTGCGTCCGGCAGAGGACCAGGCCGATCGACAGACGGTCGTCGGGGGCCCCGGAGCAGGTCGTCGACGGCCGAGAGGTAGAAGCTCATCTTGCCGGCATACTCCGGCCGGAACGGCCCCATCTTCAGGTCGATCACCACGAAGCACCGGAGCCGGAGGTGGTAGAAGAGGAGGTCGATGAAGAAGTCCTCGCCGGCCACCTCCAGGTGGTACTGGCTCCCGACGAAGGCGAAGCCGGCGCCGAGCTCGAGGAGGAAGGCGCGGAGGTGGTCGAGCAGGCCGCGCTCGAGGTCCCGTTCGACCGCATCCTGCCCGAACGCGAGAAAATCGAAGAGGTACGGGTCCTTCAGCGTCGCCCGGGCGAGATCGGACTGCACCGGCGGGAGCGTGGCGGGGAAGTTCATGACGGCCCTCCCCTCACGCTCGAACAGCCGGCCTTCAATCTGCAGGGCGAGGATGTTCCGCGACCACCCGTGCTCGACGGTCGTGCGGATGTAGAACTCCCGAGCGGCCGGGTCTTTGACCTTATCAAGAATGAGACAGGTATGGAACCAGGGGATTTGTGCAGCTGCCTGCTGCACAATTGTCGCGTCCGAGAATACCTCCGCGAACCGTCGCATGTACTTCAGGTTCCGGGGCGAGAACCCCTTCATCTCGGGGAACTCGCGCCGGAGGTCGGCGGCGAGCCGGTCGATCACCTTCGCTCCCCAGCCCTCGCGGTCCTGAGCCGCGAGGATCGACCGGCCGATCTCCCAGTAGAGCAGGACCAGCTCCCGGTTGACCGCGAGCACAGCCCGCTGCTGCGCGGCGCGGACCTCGGCCTTCAGGTGCGCGAGCAGAACGGGATAGTCGTCCGGCACCGGCGAGGGTGCATCTCCTCCTTCACGATCGGACATCGGCAGCTCCTGCACCAGGTGTGGGTGTCACGACCTCAATACCCTGCTCCAGCGCTCGCCACATCTCCCGCTGATAACACGCGTCACAGAGCCGGCCGGCACCGCCGACCCACGCCGCCGGCGCGAGCCCGCAGAGCCCACATCGCCCGACCGACGCCGTGACGCGGGTCATCGCCGAGAGATCGACGGTCCCAGGCAGCGGGGCGACCCTCGCCTGCTCCCACTCGACGGCCGCATCGTAACACCGTTTGCAGAGCCGGCGCCGCCCGGTCATCCCGTGAAACCACTTCTGCCGGAAGCACGAAAGGCTTCGCACCCCAGCACCTAAGTCTTCCCGGGACCCGTATAGCGGTGGCTCGCTGTGGCTGTCGGCGTTCCGGAGTGCAAAAGGTTGGACCAGGAAGAAGAGTCCGAGGATGAGTGGAAAAGGATCTCGCGATCCGGAATTGAGATCTAAATGCTGCGGGAGGGATCCGAACCCCCGATCTCCAGATGTCTCAGGAAACGGCGCCTCATCGCGATTAAACCCTATGAGTCTGGCGCCATAACCGGCTAGGCCACCGCAGCATGCACGTTGTGCATAATGAAAACGCAGGAAAAACGGATAAAGATTCTCCTCATTACAGGGTCGCCATCAGTCATACGGCCGTCATCCGAGCGTTTCGAAGAGGCGCACCACGTCGCCGAAGTCGATCCGCAGGTTGCGATTGTAGTCGAAGAGCTGGACCGGCTCGTGATCCGCGATCCACTCCATGCTGTTGAAGAAGAGGACCACGTCCGCGAAGTCGAACCGACCGTTGCCGTTCACGTCCTCGTACAGCCGGTCGCCGTCGGGGTCGGTCGGCCGGCTCGCGCCGGGCGGCACGGCGACCGGCGCCGGCATCGCGTAACCGACGAGCGGCAGGGCGTCGACGTTCGTGCCCTTCCCCGTGAGGTCGAAGGGCTCATCCCCGATCCCGTCGTGATCGGTGTCGTAGGCCCGGTCGGACCAGCCCCGGCGGTCGGGCGAGCCCCAGTAGTTGCCGCCCGTGTACGGCCCGCCGACCACGTTCGTCTCGCTCGTCTTCGTAGTGTTCCACACGTTCGGGAGGTCGACCCCACCGACCAGGAGGTTCCTGGTGTTGCTGAGCCGGTTGTCGGCGATCCGGTTCCCACCGGCCGAGTAGAGCGAGAGGCCGGCCGTGACGCTCGAGTCGATCGTGTTTCCACCGACGACGTTCGCGTGAGAGTTCCGGATGAAGAGCCCAACCTGATTCGCACCGAGCCGGCTGTCGAGGACCGAGACGCCGGTGGTCCCCCCGTCGAGCGAGACCCCGGCAAAGGTCGAGCCCGTGATCGCGGCGTCCTCGAGCCGCCCGCCCGTGACGTTGTAAAAGGCCGCCCCCTCGTCCCAATCGCTCAGGGCAAGGTTTCGGACCGTGACGTTCGCAAGGCTGCCGCCCGCGCGGTAGACCAGCAGGCCGTACTGCCCCGTGCCGGCCGCCGCGTCGACCGTGTGGCCCCTCCCGTCCAGCACCACGGTCGACGCCCGGACCTCGATCGCGCGCGATGCGTCGAGGGCCTTGAAGTCGCGGGTGAGGTAGTATTCGCCGGGCTCCGTGATCGCGTACGGCAGGGCCTCGATGGCACGCGGCGTCGGCACGGCCATGGGGCCGAACTCCACCTTCTCGGTCATCCAGAGCATCGAGGCGCAGTCCTGGTCGAACATCCGGACCGAGGCATCGTAATCCATGTCCATACTGACCCGGAAGAGACCGTTGGGCCGGCCCGCGGTCGTCCCCCACGAGTTGAGCATGACCCAGTACCGGTTCTCGGGGTCCGTGTCGTTGTAGCCGACGCAGACGACGGCATGCCCTCCTCCCTCCTGGTCGTTCCAGGCCGTGTTCACCCAGGGATCGGGGTCCCAGGCCGTACCGTTCTCGCTGCCACCGACCCAGAATATGTAGAAGGCATTCCACGCGCTCGAGTTCGGGAGGTAGTAGGCGAACCAGACGCCGCGGTCGTCGTCGAGCACGGCCTTGATCCGCGCGATCGCCTCAGCCTGTCCCACGTGCCGCGTCGGGATCCGCTGGGCCTCGATCGATCGGAGCTGGTAGTGCGGCTCGGTCCCGATTGCGTAGGCCGGGACCAGGGAACGGCCGTTGTCGACGCACCACTGGACACCGTCCTGGTACTGCGCGTTCGGGTTCGACCAGGGCACGGCCATACCGGACGTCGAGTAGAACTCCGTGAAGTCGGTCAGATATCCGCCGTCTCCGGCCCAGCGGTTGTCCGGATAGGGGGAGTGGAAGTTGGCGTCCAGGTACTCGATCGAGAGCCGATCGCGCACCCCGTCCTGGACGCTGTGCGCGATCTCCATCACCCCGGTTCCGGCCCAGGCCCAGCAGTTACCGGACCAGCCCTGGTCCCGCTCTTCAGGCGTGTAGTCGAGGAAGGGGAGCAGGTCCTGCGAGCCGGTCGCATTCATGATGCCGCGCATCCGCGAGGGCGCGAGCGTGACCGCCGGCGCCTGGGCGTAGGCCTCGCTCCAGCTCCGGAGCTGCTCCTGGCTCGGGTGCATGATCCCGTGCTCGGATTGGACGGCTCCGACCGCCGGAACGAGAAGCAACGCGATGAGGAGAACAACGAGGCCGGAGAGACCATTCACCATGAGAATGAGTCGTCCGGTCAAAAGAAAAAGGCGCTGGTCCCCGTCTCACTCGGCGGGTTTGGTGCGCAGGTAGGCCCCGACCGCGGCCGAGATCGCGGCCACCTCCTTGGTCTGGCGGAACGACGCGGCGAGCGTCTGCATCCGCGCCTCGTCCTCGCGGAGCGCCCTCATCAGGCTCCGCTGGATATGCTCCTCGGCGAGGAAGTGGGTATGGGTGTTCCCGGCCACGAAGTGCCGGTTGTGCATCAGGGCGTAGTGGAGCGGAAGGGTGGTCTTGACCCCGAGGATGACATACTCCGAGATCGCACGGCGCATCCGCTCGATCGCCTTCTGCCGGCTCAGCCCGTAGGTGCAGAGCTTCGAGATCATCGAGTCGTAGTACGGCGAGATCGCGTAGCCCATGTGGACGCCCGAGTCGAGCCGGACCCCGGGTCCGCCGGGCGACCGGTACCGGACGATCTTGCCGGGCGTCGCCTGGAAGTTGTTGAGGGGGTCCTCGGCGTTGATCCGGCACTCGATCGCGTGGCCCCGGAGGCTGATCTCCTCCTGGCTGTACTCGAGAGGCTCGCCGGCCGCGGTCGCGATCTGCTGGCGGACCAGGTCGACCCCGGTCACGAGCTCGGTGATCGTGTGCTCGACCTGGAGCCGGGTGTTCATCTCCATGAAGTAGTACTGCCCGTCCGCGTACAGGAACTCGACCGTCCCCGCGTTCACGTACCCCGAGGCACGGGCGACGGCGAGCGCCGAGGCGGTCATCCGGTCGCGGAGCTCGCCGGTCATGATCGGGCAGGGCGACTCCTCGACGAGCTTCTGGTGCCGCCTCTGGATCGAGCACTCGCGCTCGTACAGGTGGACCCCGTGCCCGTGGGTGTCGCAGAGGATCTGGACCTCGATATGGCGGGGCTTGACCAGGTACTTCTCGAGAAAGACCGTCGGGTCCCCGAACGCAGACTGGGCGATTCGCTGCCCCGCCGCGATCGCCTCCTCGAGCCCGGCCTCGTCCTCGACGATCTGCATCCCGATCCCGCCGCCGCCCGACGAGGCCTTGACGAGCACGGGATAGCCGATCTCGGCCGCGACCCGCTTCGCCTCCTCGAGGTCGCGGATCCCTTCGGGCGTGCCGGGCACGACGGGCACGCCGGCCTGCCGCATCATCTGCTTCGCCCCGATCTTCGAGCCCATCATCTCGATCGTGCGTGAGCTCGGGCCGATGAAGGCCACACCCTCCTCCTCGCAGGCCCGGGCGAACCCGGCGTTTTCGGCCAGGAAACCGTAGCCCGGATGGATCGCCTCCGCCCCGGTCTTGCGCGCCACGTCGAGGATACGGTCGATCCTCAGGTAGGACTTCGCCGGATGGGCCTCGCCCACGCCGAACGCCTCGTCCGCGTAGTGGACGTGGAGCGAGTTCTTGTCCGCGTCCGAGTAGATCGCGACCGTCTCGATTCCGAGCTCGCGGCAGGCGCGCATCACCCGGATCGCGATCTCGCCGCGGTTCGCGATCAGAACCTTCTCGAAGAAGGTCATTCGACCACCAGGAGGACGTCGCCCGCCTGGACCACGTCGCCTGCGTCGACGAAGATCTCAGTCACTGTCCCGTCCCGCGGGCTGTGGATCGGGTTCTCCATCTTCATCGCCTCGAGCACGACCAGGGTGTCGCCCTTCTTGACCTGGGTCCCTCGGCTGGTTCGGATCTCGAGGACCATGCCCTGCATGTTCGACTTGATGCCGTTTTTGACATCACCGCGCGGGGCCCGCTCCTCGCGCCGCTCGATCCCGGCCGCGACCGCCGTCCCCTCGACCGAGAGGATCCGGACCGAGAAGCGTTCGCCGTCGACCTCGACCTCCATCATGGACGGGACCTCGGCGGCCCGCCGTGCTGCCGACGCGGCCAGCCCGGCCGACGGGATCGCCTCGGGACTCCGCTCCCCCTTCAGGAACGAGGGCGCGATCGCCGGGTAGAGGATGTAGGTCAGGACGTCCTCCTCGCAGCGGGCGAGGCCCTGCTCCCCGGCCTGGGCGCACATCTTGTCGTAGACCGGCTCGAGGAGGTCGGCTGGCCGGCAGACAACGCACTCCTCGTCCTCGCTCAGGATCTGCCGGCGGATCTCGTCGGCCACCGGGGCCGGCGAGTGGCCGTAGAGGCCCCGGACGTAGTCCCGGACCTCCTTCGAGACGTTCTTGTACCGCTCGCCGAGCAGGACGTTCAGCACGGCCTGGCTCCCGACGATCTGCGAGGTCGGCGTGACGAGCGGGGGGTACCCGAGGTCGGCCCGGACCCTCGGCACCTCCTGGTAGAGCTCCTCGAGCCGGTCGAGGGCGTCCTGCTCCTTCAGCTGCGAGACCAGGTTCGAGATCATGCCGCCGGGGAGCTGGTAGATCAGCACGTCCGAATCGACCCGCTCCGTGATCGGGTCCACGAGGGCTCCGTACTTGTCGCGGAGGGCCAGGCAGACGTTCCGGGCCGCGCGAAGCGTCAGCAGGTCGATCCCCGACTCCCGGTCCGTGCCGACGAGCGAAGCGACCACGGACTCGGTCGGCGGCTGCGAGGTCCCGAGGGCGAACGGCGACATGGCCGTGTCCAGGATGTCGACCCCGACGTCGATCGCGGCCTGGTAGGACATCGAGGCGATCCCCGAGGTCGAGTGGGAGTGCAGGCAGACCGGGAGCCCGGTCGCGCGCTTGATCCCCGTGATCAGCTCGCGGGCGGCGGCAGGCATGACCAGGCCGGCCATGTCCTTGATGCAGATCGAGTCCGCCTCGAGTGCGTAGAGCTCCTCGGCCATCTTCACGAACGTCTCGACCGAGTGGACCGGCGAGAGCGTGTACGCGATCGCGCCCTGGAGGTGGGCGCCCACGTCCCGAACGGCCCGCATCGACCGCTCCATGTTCCGGACGTCGTTGAGCGCGTCGAAGATCCGGAAGACCTCGACCCCGTTCCTGTGCGCGGCCCCAACAAAACGGTCGACCACGTCGTCGGGGTAGTGTCGGTACCCGACCAGGTTCTGGCCCCGGAGCAGCATCTGGATCCGGGTGTTCGGCAGGGCCTCCTTGAGCTTCCGGAGCCGCTCCCAGGGGTCCTCGGCCAGGAACCGGATGCAGGAGTCGAAGGTCGCCCCGCCCCATGCCTCGACCGACCAGAACCCGGCTTTGTCGAACAGACGGGCCAGGGGCAGCATGTCCTCGGTCCGCAGTCGAGTTGCGATGAGTGACTGGTGGGCGTCCCGCAGCGTCGTATCGGTGATATGAAGCGGTTGTTGTAGAATTGCAGCACTCAATCTCGCACCTTCGGCTCGTGTCTCGGACAAAAGCCGGAAGAGCTGTTCACTGTAAAAGTATAAAAATATCCCGCGTTTGCAGAATCGCAAAGAGCATCATGCAGATCGCGGCGAGGGCGGCCGGGAGGTCCCGAGCCCCGCGCTCGAAGCGCGGACAGTGCCTGCCCCCGCCGGCGTACCCCCGGAGGGCGAGGAGCAGGGCGAGCTCCCGGCTCCGGCGGAGCTCGGCGAAAAGGAGGGCGTTCCCCACCGGGAGCCACTGGCGGAAGCGGGAGCGCACGCCCTTCTGCGCGACGGCGAGGCGGATCCGGGCGAGGTCCTCGCCGGCCACCGCGATCGTTTGGAGCGCGAGCTCTGCGGTCAGGCTGAGGTCGAACCCGATCCGGCGCCCGAGGAGCCAGACACCGAGGTCCAGGAGCTCGCCGTCCCGCCGGTGAGCGTAGGCGTAGGTCGCCACGAGCAGGACCGCGCCGATCCGGATCGTGTAGGAGAGACCGTCGCCTCCGGAGAGCGAGGTGGCGAGCCCGGCCAGCCCGACCGTGATCCCCAGGTAGAGGACGGCGAGGGGGGCGGGGAGGTCCTGACGCCGCCGCGAGAGCACGAGCCACCAGGCGCAGGCGAGCGCCGCGCCCACGACCGAGAGATAGGCCGCGCCCGAGAGGGCGGCGACGGCAAGGAGGCGAAGGCGGACGTCCCGCATCAGCCACTCCCAGGGCTCTCTTCACAGGGGCGGAGGGCTCCCTCCTCGATCGTCCAGGCGCGGTCGGGCGCCGGGAGGTACCGCGTCTCATGGGTCAGGACCACGGTCACGCCCGGGCGGTCCGTGAGCGCCCGCCCGAGCCGGAGCTTCTCGCGCACGTCGCAGGAGGCGAAGGGCTCGTCGAGCACGAGGAGGTCGGGGGCCGCCTCGAGGGCGCACCCGAGCACGAGCCGCTTCTGTTCGCCGCGGCTGAGCCGGAACGGGTCGTCGCCGGCCCGTTCGGCGAGATCGAGGCGGGCGAGCAGGGGGAGCGGCTCGAGCCCCCAGGACGCGGCCTCGGCCCGGACCGTGGTCCCGGTCAGGTGGAACTCGGCGAACTGCTGAACCAGCAGCCGGCGGCCGACGCCGACGAGCTCGACCCGGCCTTCGGCAGGCCGGAGCCCGCCGCCGATGGCGAGGGCGAGGGTCGACTTGCCCGAGCCCACCCGGCCCGAGACGAGGTGGAGCCCTTCGCCGAGCACGGCGTCGGCCCGGAGCGCGAACTCTCCCCGGCGGAGGAGGAGGTGGTCGAACACGACCTCCATCAGTCCCTCCCCCCGGCCCATTCATCGAAGAGGGCCAGCGCCCCGGCCCCGGTCGCCGTGACCCGCCCGCGATCGAGGGCGAGCACGTGGTCGGCCAGCTCCGCGATCGCCGGGTTGTGCGTGGACCAGAGGACGTGCCGGACGCCGGCGCCCCGGACCAGGGGCAGGAGGGAGGCGAAGGTCTCGGGGTCGAGGCTCGCGTCGAACTCGTCGAGCGCAAGGACCGCGGGCCGCCGGACGAGTGCGGCCGCGAGCGCCACGATCGCCTTCTCCCCGCCGGAGAGCGTGAGCGTCGACCGGTCGAGGAGCGATCCGATACCGAGCTCTTGGGCCACGGCCCGGATCCTTGCCTCGACCGAACCGCAGTCCATGCCCGCAAAGCGACAGGCCGAGGCGACCTCGTCCCGGACCCGCGAGAAGAGGAGGGAGCGCTCGGGGAAGGCCGCAACCCAGCCGGCATCGACCTCCCGGGGCGGACGGCCGTCGACAAGAATCGTGCCCGATTCAGGCAGGCGCAGCCCCACGGCCAGTTCGAGGAGTGTGGTCTTGCCCGCGCCGTTCAGGCCGATCACGGCCGTGAGCCCTTCGGGGATGGAGAGCGCAGGGCAGTCGAGCCCCCGGGTCGTCAACTCACGACACTCGATCATGAGCGGTCATGTCGGAGACGGTCGCCGAGGAGGTAGACTGCGCCCGCCTTCACGGCGTCGCCCGGCAGGAACGGGAGCGAACCGACGGCGATCGCGGCCGGCAGGGCCATCCCGGTCGAGAGGATCATCCACGCGACCCCGAAGCCATGGATGGCGAGGGCACCCAAGAGAAGTCCAATCGCGCGGACCGGCGCCTCGGGCCGTTCGTACGCCAGCCCGACCACGAGCCCGGCGACGACGAAGCCGACGAGAAAACCGCCGGTCGGCCCGAGGAGGACGCCCACGCCGGCCAGCCCGTTGTGAAAGACCGGGAGCCCGAGCGCGCCCAGGACCGCGTAGGAGAGCGGCGGGAGGAAACCCCAGCGTCCCAGCAGCACCCCCGCGAGCAGCACGAAGAGGGTCTGAAGCGTGAGCGGGACCGGAACGAAGGGGATCGAGATCCAGGCACCGAGCGCGATCAGGGCGACGAACGTCGCGGTCAGGGCGGTCCTGGTCGCGGTCGGAAGGTCACCGAACATCGTACACCATCCTAAAAAAGTTGGTTGACGAAGAGGATGAAGGTGTCGGACGGGGCGGAGCGAAAGAGGAGAGGGGGTCAGGCGTGGAAGCAGTCGCCCGCGATCACGCGCTCGATCTTGCCGTTCTCTTTCCGGATGATGAGAGCCCCGAACTCGTCGATGTCGATCGCCTCCCCGTCGAACGACTTCTTCAGGGTATTGACGCGGACGTGCTGCTCGAGCGTACACGACATCGATTTCCACTCGCGGAGGATCGCGTCGTACTCCTGCGCCTCGAGCAGCTCGTAGTGCCGCTCGAACTCGCGGAGCAGCCGGGCCAGGAACCGGGCGCGGTCGACCTCGTGCTCGAGCTCGGCCCGGATCGTCGTGACCGTCCGCTGAAGGTTCGGCGAGAGCACGGCCGGGTCGAAGTTGACGTCGACCCCGATGCCGAGGAGGCAGTAATGGATCGTGTCGGCCTCGGCCGCCAGCTCGAGCAGGAGGCCGGCGACCTTCTTGTCCCCGATATAGATGTCGTTCGGCCACTTGATCATGGCCCCGAGCCCGAACTCCCGCCGGATCGCCCGGGCGATCGCGACCGCGCCGGCCATGGTGATCATGAAGACGTGATCGATCGGGACGGTCGGCTTGAGGATGATCGTGATCCAGATCCCGCCCTCGGGCGAGACCCAGGCCCGCCCGAGCCGGCCCACGCCGCCGGTCTGCTCCTCGGCGATCACGACCGTGCCGTGGAGATCGGGCGGGTAGCCCTCGGTCGCGAGCCGCCGCGCCACATCGATCGTGGACGGGACCGTGGGAAGGTAATGCATCCGCTTTCCGATCGCGTGGGTCTTGAGATACTTCCTGATATCGTACGGCAGGAGGCGTTCGCTCGCGTGCCGGAGCGTATACCCCTCCTTCTGCGAGGAGGCGATATCGTATCCCTGCTCGCGCAGTTCCTGGATCTGCTTCCAGACCGCGGACCGGGTTACGCCCAGCTGACCGGCCAGCGCCTCGCCCGAGACCGGGCCGTTTGCCTCCTCCAGGAGGCGGATCGTCCGGTAGAGCGACTCCTTCATCGGACCGGTCCTCCCCGAGGTCCGTCGACGGGACAGGGGCCCGTGCCGCAGACCTCCGAGGTGATCGCGGACTGGTGCTCCATCAGGGACGCGAGATCGAAGATGCCCGTGATGTCGACCACCCCGATCGCCGCGATCGGAGCGCCGGCGGAGTCGCGGACCGGACCGACCACGACCGGGATCCCACGGTAGGGGCCCGAGGTTGGGCGGGCTCGCCGGAGCTCGTTGGCGGCCAGTACCTCCTCGAGCACCGGTCCCGAGTAGGCTGCATCCACCACCTGCCCGTTCTCGATCCGGAGCCCCGGGCGATCGCGGGAGCGTGCAGTCACAGGCAGGCGGTTGAGGAGCTCATGGAGCGCCATCAGGATCGGCTGGAGTGCGCGGGCGTCCGCCGCGGCTGAGATCTCGTACGTCTCCATCGGCTCACGTCTCATCGACATCGTTGACGGAGAGTTAAAATAAGGTTTCTCCTCGTCCCCGGCCGATGTACGGGAGAAAAGCCCGCGACGGGTACTCGTGGATGGTCGTGGCGACCACGAGCCCGTCACCGACACGGTGTAAGACCGCGACCGGGCGGCCCCCGGCCGTCGCGATCACCTCGCCCTCGACCTCCTCGAACCAGCCGTCGCACTCGATGGCCGCCGGGTCGTAATCGCCGAAGAGGGCGTCGAAGAAGGCCGGCTCGACCGGCTCTATCCGGCAGGGTGCGTGCTCGTGATGGTAGACGAGCCGAAACGGAAGCCAGTCGTACGCATCGGGCCGGTCGATCGCGGCGCCGAAGACGAGCAGAGCCCCGCCGCGCTCGAGATAGCGCCGGACCCGCTCGCGCGAGGCCCGGAGTGCGACGAGGGTCCTAGAGTACGCCGGGTTCGCGAACCCGGTCGGCACGACCAGGACCGAGAACGATCCCCGGAAGAACGGCGCCGCGCAGAGCTGGGGCGTGACCAGGTCGCAGCTGAGGCCGCAGTCCTCGACAAACCGGAGAAAGGTGGTCGGGGTCTCCCAGAGCAGGCCGGCGCGGAGATCGCTCATCCCTTGATCGCCCCGATCGGACGCAGGCGTGCCACGAGTCGACCGAGCCCGACCTCGTGCACGACCCGGACCACCTCCGTGCTCGACTTGTACACGGAGGGCGCCTCCTCGGCGATCGAGGCGTCGTTCGGCGCCCGGACCAGGATCCCGTCCCGGCGAAGGGCCTCGCGGACATCGCGCCCGGCGAGCTGCTTCTTCGCCCCCGAACGGCTCATCACCCGCCCCGCCCCGTGGCAGGTCGAGCCGAAGGTCCGGCGCATCGCCTCCTCCGTGCCGCGGAGGAGGAACGAGGGCGTGCCCATGCTCCCGGGGATGATCACGGGCTGACCCAGCGCGGCGAGATCGGATGGCAGGCCGGGGGCGCCCGGTCCGAAGGCCCGCGTGGCCCCCTTGCGGTGGACGCAGACCCGCTCCCGCCGCCCGTCCACCTCGTGCTCCTCGAACTTCGCGATGTTGTGGGCGACATCGTAGACGAGGGGAAGGTCCTCGGGAGCGAGGCCGAACCGCCGCCCGAAGACCTCCCGGGCGTGGTGGGTGATCACCTGTCGGTTCGCCCAGGCATAGTTCGCGGCGGCCGCCATGGCCCCGACATAGGCGCGCCCCTCGGGGCTGTCGACCGGGGCGCAGGCGAGCTGCCGGTCAGGAAGGGTGATCCCATAGCGCCTGGTCGCGGCCTCGAGGACCTGGATGTAGTCCGTGCAGACCTGGTGGCCGAGGCCGCGCGAGCCGCAGTGGATCATCACGGCGACCGTGCCCTCCTCCACGCCGAAGGCGGCTCCGGCGGCCGGGTCGTAGATCTCGTCCACGACCTGGAGTTCGAGGAAGTGGTTGCCGGCCCCGAGCGTCCCCGACTGGGTCAGGCCCCGCTGGAGGGCCTTCTCCGAGACCTTCGAGGGATCCGTCTCGTCCATGCGGCCGTTCCCCTCGCACCGGTCGAGATCGCGCTCCATGCCCAGGCCGGCTCTCACGGCCCACGACGCCCCGTCCTCGAGCATCGATCGCAGGTCTGCCTTTCCCAGTCGCTGCGACGATCGCGCCCCGACCCCGGTGGGGACGGCCTGGTAGAGGTCCTCGATCACCTCGGCCTTCTTCAGGATCTCGGCCTCGCGGAGCGGCGTCGCGAGCAGGCGGACGCCGCAGTTGATGTCGAAGCCCACGCCGCCCGGCGATACCACGCCCTCGGTCAGGTCGAAGGCGCCGACCCCGCCGATCGGAAAGCCGTATCCCCAGTGGATATCGGGCATCGCGAGCGAGCAGCAGCGGATCCCGGGCAGGGTCGCGACGTTGGCGAGCTGCTTGAGGGCACCCTCCTCCAGGGTTCCCGTGAGCGCATCCGAGAGATAGAACCGCCCGGGCACGCGCATGCCCGGGACGTAGCCGACCGGGACCTCCCACTCGAACTGACCGGTCCGCGTGACTCCCTTCACCATTTCAGACATCGAAAAGCACCTCGAGGCAGAACTCGCCGTTCGCCTCAACAATGGCAAGATCGCTGTACGAGATCCCCTTGACCTCAGTACCGCCGGCGTGGAGGGCCCGATCGAACGGCCTGCCCACGAGCCGGCCGACGACGGAGGGTGGAGACGGCGTGACCTTCAGCTCGGCCTCGGTGAAGACCAGGTTCTCCGCCTCCGAGAGATAGAGCACCTCCGAGAGGAAGTTGTACAGAAGGGACTCGCGGTCCCCAGACTCGAGATCGATCGGCCGGATCTCGGTCGCAGGTCCCCGCAGGTCCGCGTACAGGGTCTGCATCAGGGCACGGGCCGCCTCGGCAAAGAGGTCCGCGAGGGACGGGGCCCGGACTCGAAACCGGAGGTCCGCCGTGTGTTCGAGCTCCTCAATACTCATTGCTGACCGATGGCCGGGACAGCGGCACATAGAACGGGATCATGCCCCGGTGGATCGTGTCGAGGTAGCGGGCCTGGTAGATCGAGACGAAGATCGTCCGGTCGCCGGCCGGCACCCTGATATCCGTCGGCTTCGGAGGCTTGACCGAGACCGGGAGCAGCACGGGGCCGCCGCACGAGGTGCAGATCCGAAAGTCCGTCTTCCGCTCGGCCACGTAGGCGATCACGTCGTCCGAGACCTCGAACTCCTCCGGCCGGGGGGCGGCACCGTTCGTGCTGTACATATGCAGTATGGTTCATGCAGGCGGGATAAAAAATCTGTCGAGCAGACATCATCAGGCCGAGGTCATCACCCGGGTGATCAGATCGAGGTACTGCTCGCGAAGTTCGTACACCGAGGCCGTCGTACCGACGGTTCGCCTGACCCTCAGGATCCCGATCCGGGATGCGAGCGTGCCGACCATCGAGGCGACCGAGTGGTAGCTTGTCGGGAAACCGTCCTGGAGCTCCTGGTAGACATGCGGGATCGTCATCGAACGCGACGCGAGAAAGAGCGAGAGAAGTGCATGACGGATCCCGGTCCTGTCGCGGGAGAGGTACCCCCGGAGGCGGCCCTCGATGAAGCCCTGAAGGTCTCCTGGCGGTACCATGTGCCCTGCATGCCCCGCGCCACTATAAATACGTTCGCATGGGCCGGCGGAGGGCCCGAACGGACGATGCAGCGGCGCCAAACCGGTAAAAACCCAACCTTTTAACCCGGCCCACGACCACAACTACTGTCATATGGGGTTTCGTTACGATATCAACAAGTATCCCCCCAAGATGATGGTGACGATCCCTCTCATCGTCCTTCTCCTGGCCCTCGCAGCTCTCGGGGTCAACACGCTCATGACCGGCATGCCGGTCACGCCCGGGATGGACTTTGCCGGGGGTACGGCCGTCACGGTCTTCACGACCGATACAGAGGATCAGATCGCGGCGGCATTCGCGGGCTACCCTCTGATCGACGTCGAGACGGGGATTAACGACGGTAGGTACCTGAAGTTCGGCCCGATGGAGGACGCGCAGTTCCGTTCGCTCTCGGCTGTGATCACCGAGAAGTATCCCGACGCGAAGATCGATCAGATCGGGGCGGCGTTCGGGGCCACGCTCCAGGAGCAGGCCGTGATCGCCCTCTTCTTCTCGTTCATACTGATGGCGATCGTGGTCTTCCTGGTCTTCCGGACCCTGGTGCCCTCGCTCGCGGTGGTCATCTCGGCCTTCTCGGACATCGTGATTGCGGCCGCGCTGATGAACATCTTCTCGATCCCGCTCTCGCTCGGGACGACGGCGGCCCTGCTGATGCTCATCGGCTACTCGGTCGATTCGGACATCCTGCTCACCAACCGGGTGCTGAAGCGCCAGGGGAACCTGGCCGACAAGATGGCCGGCGCCTTCTCCACCGGGTTCATCATGACCTCGACCGCGATCGCGGCCGCCCTCGCCATGTGGGTCGTCTCGCTCGTGGGCCAGGTCCAGATCATCCATGAGATCTCGACTGTGATCCTCTTCGGACTCGCGGCCGACATCTTCAACACCTGGGTCCTGAACGCCGGGCTCCTGCGATGGTACCTCGAAGGGAGGGAGGCGAAATGAAGAGAGAGAAGAAGGAGCGCCGGGTCGCCCGGCGCGAGTCCGAGACGGACTACTCCTCCGGCCCCGGACCGACCGTCGCGACGGCGGGCGGCTCACGGGGGATCGACTGGAAGCGCCTGCTGATGGACTGGCGGGTCGCACTCGTGCTCGTGCTCGTGCTCGTCTCGGTCGTCGCCATCTTCCCGCACTTCGAGAACGGCAAGGTCGAGACGAACCTCCAGTACGGCCTCGACCTGAACGAGGGGGCCTGGCTCCAGCTCGAACTGCAGGCCGAAGTGGTCACGTTCCAGGCCGCAGGACAGGTGAACGACTTTGTCGATAAGCTCGCAACGGACCTCGACACCGACGTGGAACTGGTCGGCACGAACCAGATCGAGATACGTAAAGGGTTGACCGACGACCAGGTCCGCGCCGCGGTCACGAAGGCCGGCGGCAGCGTGGTCTCGATCCAGCGGGGTGTCTCGCCGACGACCGCCGACGACATCAAGCGTATCCTGGAGAACAAGATCAACAGCCTCGGCACCCGCGACGCGAAGGTCAACACCCTCTCGGGCATCAACGGCATCACCCGGTATATCCGGATCGAGATGGCCGGTGTCGACATGAACACGGCCCAGGAGATCGTGGGCAAGCAGGGCAAGTTCGAGATCCGGATCGTGACGACCGGGAACACCTCGGAGCACGTCCTCTTCGGCGACCAGATCACCTCGGTCGGGATGCCGGCCCAGGAGCCACCCGGTTCGAACAACTGGGGCGTCGGGTTCACCCTCTCCGAGACCGGCGCGACCGCGTTCCGTGAGTCCGCAGTCCGCTTCGGCGCCGTCGCCGACCCCGACAACCATCACCTGGTGATGCTGCTCGACAACGCGACCGTGTACGACGCGCCGCTCTCGACCGACCTCGCGGCCCAGCTCCGCGGCGGCCAGAACGTCCGGCAGCTCTTCGCCTCGACCGGTGCGGGGCAGCAGGGACAGGACGCCGCGACCACGCTCGAGATCCACCTCCGCGCAGGCGCGCTCCCGGTCGACGTGAACGTCGCGGGCTCGGGCTCGGTCTCGGCCACCCTCGGCGACCACTTCAAGCTGATGAGCCTGCTCGCCGCGCTCTTCGCGGTGATCACGGTCGCATTCGTGGTCTACTACCGCTACCGCGAGCCCTCGATCGTGCTCCCGATGGTGCTGACGAACCTGGCCGAGATGGTGATCCTGCTCGGCATCGTCCGGTTCATCATCCAGCTCGACCTCGCGACGATCGCGGGTCTGATCGCGGTGCTCGGCACGGGCATCGACCAGCTGATCATCATCACGGACGAGATCCTGCACGAGGGCAAGGTGCCCTCGCCCAATCTCTACCTGAAACGGCTCGCACGGGCGCTCGGGATCATCCTCGCCTCGGCCGCGACCGTGGTCGTCGCGATGCTCCCGCTCGTACTGATGGACCTCTCGACGCTCCGCGGCTTCGCGATCGTCACGATCCTCGGTGTGGTGATCGGCGTGCTGATCACCCGGCCCGCCTACGGCCGGGTCATCATGGCGATGCTCTCGCGCTAGGCGCGGGAGCCCGCCCCCCTTTTCTCTTCGGCGTACTCGATCGCGAGCCACCACAAACCCTCGCGAAGAGCCTCTCCCTCGGTCGGCTGGCCGTGTGAGGGCACCATCCGCCCGGGCTCCAGGGCCGCGATCCGCCTGATCGAGAGGAGCGCCTGCGCACAGCCCGGAGTGGAGTACGGCGGCGGTCCCTGAATCCGCCCTATTGCATCGCGACCGAGAGCACCGACTCCTGCCGCACGGTCGCGACCGCGTCGCCGGGGATCAGGAGCCGATCGGCCTCGCGGAAGAGGACGATGTGCCCCGGCGTGTGGCCGGGGGTGTGGATCGCCTGCCAGCCGGGCATGGTCGGGACCGGGCCGTCGCCGGGCAGGGGCCGGACGCGATCGCCGAGGTCGACCGGGTTCCGCGGGGAGAGCGGCGCGAGCCGGGCCATCACAGCCCGTGCACGTCCTCGCGCGGCGGCGGGTACATGGCCCGGCCCGTCAGGAACGGCAGTTCGAGCGAGTGGGCATAGACGGGCACGCCCCAGACCCGCACCAGGTCCACGAGCGCGCCGACATGGTCGAAGTGGGCATGCGTCAGCACGATCGCCTCGGGCCTGGTGTCGACGCCGAACCGCACCTCGGCCGCCTGCCGGATGTAATCGGCCGTGCGGGGCAGTCCCGGCGTCGACGAGTGTCCAGGCATCACGCGTGCCGACAAAGCAGACGTTGACGAGGACCACACCGAGCGCGGCCATCGCGGCATCCTGGGCGGGGGTGCTGCCCCCGTCCAGGTCCTGCATCTCCGGGGTCATGAACCGACCCTGGTGGTCCCCGGAAATTTATCTCTCTGACGGTCGGAGGAGGCCGGGATGCCGGGTCAGAGCGGTTCGAGGGCGATCTGTCCGTTCGAGGTCACGACCAGGAGGCGGGGACCGCCCGCACCGAGCGTGCCCCGCACCTCGCTCGGCCCTGCCACCGTGGTGGCGAGCGGAAGGCCGCTGACGGTCACCCGGCCGTTCGAGGTTCGGGCCTCGATCGTGGCATTGATCGATGAGGCGAGCCGGAGGCGGACGGCTCCGTTGGACGTGGTGATCCGGGCGTCGGCCTCGAGCGCCCGGAGCTCGGCCTCGATGGCTCCGTTCGAGGTCTGGAGCCGGCCGATGGTCCGGGTCCCCGCGAGCCGGATCGCCCCGTTCGACGTTCCGGCGTCGACTGTGCCGTCGCAGTCGCGGACCTCGATCGCGCCGTTCGAGGTCGCGACCTCGATCCGGGCGAGGGAGCGGGGCACGTCGACCTCGTATCGGGCCTGCGGCCCGGCGAGGCCGAGCCCGGCGGCCGGCACAGTCCTCACGGTCATCCGGTCCCCGACGACCTCGATCGAGACGTTCTCGACCCCGCGGCCGTTGAGCGCGCGGACCCGGAGATCGGCCCGGTCGGAGCCGGTCACGGTCACGGCCCCGTTCTGGTTCTCGAGCGCGAAGGCCGCGAGCCCGCTCGCGGGGTAGACCGCGTCGTGGACCACGGGGACGGTCGGTGCAACCGAGGCGCACCCGGCGGCGAGGGCCGTGCAGAGGGCGAGGGCCAGGATACGGAGGATCGTCGTGTTCATGCACATCCTCGACAGGGGGAAGAACAAAAAGTGTTTCGGTGAAAAATGGGGGGTCAGATCTCGATCAGCTCGTACTGCTGCGTCCCGAGACCGATCTCCTCGGCGTACCGGAGCTGGTGGCACCCGTCGGTCAGGCAGCGCATGCCCCGGAACTTGTCCTCGCCCGGTGCGAGGTTCGTCTCGAGCAGGCTCCCGGAGAGGCCCATCTGCCTGTTGACCAGGTCGAACGAGGCCGCGTCGATCGCGACCGGGTCCTTCGAGGCGACGATCCCGATGTCCGGGACGATCGGGGCGTCGGACCAGGGGACGCAGTCGCAGTCGGGCGTGATGTTGATCAGGAAGTTCATGAACCCGACCTTGCCCTCCTTGCCCTTGACCGCGCCAAACGCGTACTCGGCCAGGCGCTCCATGAACGGCGTGACGTCGGCCTCCCAGTCGATGTCGACGCCGTGGGTGTGGCAGACGTTCATGCAGTCGAAGCAGCCGATGCAGTGCTCCTTGTCGATCTGCGCCTTCCCGTCCGCCCCCCGGGAGAGCGCGCCCGTCGGGCAGACGGGGATGCACCGGCCGCAGGCCTCGCAGTTCTCTTCGCGGACCATGGTCTTGACCGCGTGCTGCTGCTGCTTGCCGGCCTGGGTCGCGCAGCCCATCGCGATGTTCTTGATCGCGCCGCCGAAGCCCGCAACGTCGTGGCCGTTGAAGTGGCTCATGGCGATCATCGCGTTCGCGTCGGCGATCCCGGCTGCGATCGAGACCGCCTTGAAGTGCTTCCTGTCGATCACGACGTTCGACCCCCGCCGGCCCGCGAGACC
Source organism: Methanoregulaceae archaeon UXB-2016 (assembly GCA_004332335.1). Lineage (GTDB taxonomy): Archaea > Halobacteriota > Methanomicrobia > Methanomicrobiales > Methanospirillaceae > UBA288. The sequence continues at coordinate 20,294 of SISS01000013.1, forward strand.
GTCGGCGATATGGATGGGGGCGTTCACGGTCGCGAACGAGAAGCCGTGCTCGTACGCGACAGTCATGTGGTCGATCGCGTTCGCCCGGCTTCCCTTGTAGAGCGTCCGGGTGTCGGTCAGGAACGGCAGGCCGCCGAGCGCGTGGACCCGGTCGACCACCTGCCGGGCGAAGACCGGGTTGATGTAGGCGTCGCCGCCGCGTTCGCCGAAGTGGATCTTGAGCGCGACGAAGTCGTGGGGCTGGATGCAGTCGGCAAAGCCCGCGGCGTCGAAGAGCCGGCGGACCTTCATGATCTTGCTCTCGGCGTCGCCCCGGGCGCGGACCGAGGCGAAGTAGACGGGGGAGCTCATGCCGGCACTTGGAAGAGGCCGGGGAAATATCTTTTCCTAAAAAGGAGGGGTTAGAGCCGGCGGTAGTCGATCCCGCGCCGGCGTGCCTCGTCCTGGTCGATGATCCCGCGCACGTCGAAGATGACGGGACGGTCGGGCATGATCCGGGCGATCTCCTCGAACGAGATCGAGCGGAACTGCTCGTGGGCGACCGAGATGATCACGGCGTCCATAGGCCTGTCCAGCTGCTGGAGCGGGATCGCGCCGAAGTGCTCGATCACGGACTCGGGCAGGAGGGGGTCGTACCCGTAGACGTTCGTCTCGAACTCCCTGAGCTCCTCGACCATCTGCTCGACCGGGGACTCGCGGATGTCGGCCACGTCCTCCTTATAGGTCAGGCCCATGATCAGGACGTTCGCACCCTTGATCGTCTTGCCCACGCGGTTGAGCCCCTTGACGGCCATGTCCGCGACGTACTTCGGCATCGAGTCGTTGATCGCGCGCCCGGCCAGGATCACCTGCGGATGGTACCGGACCTCCTTCGCCTTCTGCACGAGGTAATAGGGGTCGACCGGGATGCAGTGGCCGCCCACGAGCCCGGGGCGGTAGGCGTGGAAGTTCCACTTGGTCCCGGCCGCCTTGAGCACCTCGTTGGTGTCGAGCCCGATCCGGGCAAAGAGCATCGAGAGCTCGTTCATCAGCGCGATGTTCAGGTCCCGCTGGACATTCTCGATCACCTTCGCGGCCTCGGCCGTCTGGATGTTGGGGGCACGGTAGACGTTCGTGACGAGCGCGTAGAGCTCGCAGAGCGCGTCGGTCGTCGGCCCGTCCTGGCCCGAGACGATCTTGAAGATGTGCGGCAGGTCGTGGGCCTCGTCGCCCGGGTTGATCCGCTCGGGCGAGTACCCGATGAAGAAGTCTTTACCGCAGACCAGACCCGACTCGCGCTCGATGGTCGGGATCATGAACTCCTCGCTCGCGCCGGGGTAGACCGTCGACTCGAGGACCACGATCGCGCCGGGCTTGAGGTTCTGGCCGACCGTCACCGAGGCCGAGATCACGGGCTCGAAGTCCGGGTCCTTGGACCTGGTGACCGGCGTCGGCACGGCGATGATCACGAAGTCCGCCTCCCGGATCTTCGCCGGGTCGGTCGTCGCCTCGATCCGGTTTCCGGCCGTCCCGTTCAGCTCGTCGACCTTCTTCTGGTCCCGCCGAAACCCGATCGTCCTCATGTGCTCTGCAAACGCCTCGGCCAGGGGGAGGCCCACGTATCCAAGCCCGACCACGCAGACCGTCTTATCCGTCACCATCTCCGCCATCAGAACGACTCCGTCAATAAAAATACATTACCAAGGTGCGGTCTCCCGCCCAAAAAAGAGATCGGCCCAGGGGGTACGGAGGAGATCCCGGAAACGGGTGGACGTCGCACAACCATCACCTCTGCGCAGAGCCGACGATCCGTTCGGGCGGGAGGGGTCGACGACGAACGCACGCGGTGTCTATGGCCGAGACGGCCGGGCGGATCAAAGGCGTCCTGATGTCCGGCTATGCGCCGACGAGCCACCACGGCCCGGCATCCCCTGCCCCCAGGAGCCGCTCGCTCTTCCTGAGCACCGATCGCCTACGTGATCGACCGTGTGCGAACGGTTCGGAATCGGCCCGCGTATTCGTCGCTCAAGATCCGTTCCCGGACGAACGTCGATCGCTCCGGCCAGCAGGAGATCCGCCGTCTTGCGTCGCCACACGCGACCAGGCGAGTTATCGTCTCCGGAATAAATGGCAATCCTTATACAGAGCACGCACCAGGAGAACGTATGCGTCCGACGCGCTCGATTCATCTCTCCCTCTGCATCGGCATCGTGCTTCTCCTGGTGATGGCCATGGTGCTGCCGGCCGCCGCGGCTCCACGGGCCGCCGGCTCCAATATCGCCGCAGGCTCGATCCTGGTCCGGTCCATCCCGGGCGAGGCGGCCGTCACCCTCGACGGGGCTTACCAGGGCGTGACACCGCAGGGGAACAACCCCCTGATCATCGAGAACGTGGACGCAGGTCCCCACCAGCTCGTGCTCTCGAAGCGCGGGTACCTCGACACCCATCACCAGTTCTGGATCGGATCGGGCCAGCGGAGCGAGATCCGCCTGACCCTGACCGCGACCACGGGCGACGCGGGCTCAGTCTCGCTCATCTCCTCGCCCTCGGGGGCCGACGTGCAGCTGGACGGGGAGTATCGCGGCCGGACGCCGCTGACGATCAGCGGCCTGACCAGCGGCCAGCACCAGCTCGTCCTCGACCTGCCCGGGTACACCCGATACTCCTCCTCGGTCGAGGTCCAGAACGGGGTCATGACCTATCTGGACCCGGTCCTGACCCGTGCCGCGGCCGTCGGCTACATCTCCATCATCTCGAACCCCGCGGGGGCGTTCGTCTATATCGACGGCACCTACAGGGGCGTCACGCCCCTCGTGGTCTCGGCCTCGACGGGGCTGCGCCAGGTCGAGCTCGACCACTCGGGGTACGCCGACTGGTCGAGCTGGATCCAGGTGGCGAGCGGCACCACGGTCTACATGAATGCGGACCTCCAGCGCCTCTCGACCTCGTCGACCGGGGGGATCGCGGTCTCGTCGATCCCGACCGGGGCCCAGGTCTATCTGGACGACGCCTACCGGGGCGTCACGCCGGGCTACGGCGACCTCGAGCTGACCGATGTCTCTGCAGGGAGCCACACGGTCATGCTCCGGCTCGACGGGTACCAGGAGTACCGGATCACGGTCCAGGTGAGCTCGGACGCGACGGTCAAGGTCCAGCCCCGGCTCGTCGCGACCGGCAACCCGGGCGTGACCGCGACCCCCACCACGATCACGAACCGGGGCGCGATCGAGTCGAACTCGACGCCGACCGGAGCGCGGGTCTCGGTCGACGGCCTCTACAAGGGAACGACACCGTTCATGATCACGGACGTGCCGGCCGGGCCCCATACGCTCGTCTTCACCCTTGCCGGGTATGTCGAGCGGGAGCAGGCAGTTGAGGTCCGCGCCGGGCAGACGGCGACGGCGAACGCGAACCTGACGCCGGTCCAGAGTCAGACCCGGTCGGGGATGCCTCCGGTCGCGGTCGTCCTCGTCCTCGGTGCCGCCCTCGTCGGCGGTGCCGTGCTCGCCGGCCGTCGACGATAGGACCGCGAGCATCGCGGGGATAGATAAAGCAAATAGTTTTATCCCATACCATGCATTCTTATCCGGAATCCGGATGCCCCCGCTTGATAGCAAAGGTATTCCCAGAATCAGTCCAACGCATAGATGAGATCCATCGGCCGCGGCCGATCTTTTCATCCTGATCACGAGAGAGGTGCCTCATGAACGGCGTTCCAGAGAATGTACCCAATATCCTGATGCTCGAGGAGATCCGAAAAGAGGATATCCCGTCGGTCGGCGGCAAGGGGGCCTCGCTCGGCGAGATGGCCTCGCTCGGCCTCCCCGTACCGAGGGCCTTCGTCGTGACTGCCCAGGCCTTCCGGCGGTTTCTGATCGAGACCGGGCTCGAGAACCGGCTCTTCGCCCGCTTTGAAGAGCTCGACGTGGAGGACAACGAGGCGCTCGAGGCCTCGGCGCGCGAGGCCATGGACCTGGTGCTCGAGGCGCCCATGCCGGCACGGATCGAGGAGGACGTCCGCGAGGCCTACCGACAGCTCGCCCCCGAGCCCATGATCGTCGCCGTACGGTCGTCGGCCACTGCCGAAGACCTGCCCGACGCCTCCTTCGCCGGCCAGCAGGAGACCTTCCTGAACATCCGTGGCGAGGAGGACCTGGTCGAGGCCGTGCAGAAGTGCTGGGCCTCGCTCTACGGGGCCCGGGCGGTCTACTACCGCTCCAAGCAGGGCTTCGACGACCACTCGGTCAATATCGCGGTCGTGATCCAGCAGCTCGTCCACTCGGAGAAGGCGGGGGTCATGTTCACCTCGCACCCGGTGACGGGCGAGTCGATGACGATCATCGAGGGCTCGTGGGGCCTCGGCGAGGCCGTCGTCTCGGGCACGGTATCGCCCGACAACTACATCTACGACCAGCGGACCGAGAAGGTCGTGGACCGCAGGATCGCCCGGAAGCTCGTCGAGATCGTCTCGGACGGGACCAAGGGGACGAAGGTGATCGAGGTCTCCCCCTCCATGCAGGAGGCGCAGGTTCTCTCGGACGAGGAGGTGGCACGGCTCGCGATGTTCGGCCGGATCGCCGAGGACCACTACGACGTCCCCCAGGATGTGGAGTGGGCGATCGTGGGCAGGGATCTCTTCATCCTCCAGTCGCGGCCGATCACGACGATCGGGATGACCCCGACCAGCAGCGGCCCCGCCCGCGGTGCCGAGGCGAAGGTGCTCGTCCAGGGGATCGGCGCCGCGCCCGGCACGGCCTCGGGACGGGTCGTGATCATCGCCGACGCCAAGGAGATCGGGCTCGTCAGGGACGGCGACATCCTGGTCACGCGCATGACCAACCCCGACATGGTCCCGGCCATGCGCAAGGTCAGGGCGATCGTGACCGACGAGGGCGGGATGACCTGCCATGCCGCGATCGTCTCGCGCGAGCTCGGCACTCCGGCCGTGGTCGGCTCGCGGACCGCGACCCAGGTCCTCAAGGCCGGGCAGATCGTCACGGTCGACGGCGAGAAGGGGGTCGTGTACGAGGGCGAGGTCGCCCAGGCACTGGCGCCGAAGGCGGTCACCGACGTCGCGGGCGCGGCTGCGGCCGCACCCCTGATCACCGCGACCTCGGTCAAGGTGAACGTCTCGATCCCCGAGGCGGCCCAGCGGGCCGCGGCCACGGGGGCGGACGGGGTCGGCCTCCTCCGGATCGAGCACCTGATGCTCGGGCTCGGCAAGACGCCGAACTGGTTCATCAAGAACGGGCGCAAGGAGGAGTTCATCACCGAGCTCTACACGGGCATCAAGACCGTGCTCGACGCCTTCCCGGGCAAGTCGGTCTGGGTCCGCACGATCGACGCCCCCACGGACGAGTTCCGGAACATGGAGGGCGGCGAGGACGAGCCGCACGAGCACAACCCCATGCTCGGCTGGCGCGGGATCCGGCGCGACCTCCATTCGCCCGAGCAGTTCCGTCTCCAGGTGGAGGCGTTCAAGCGGCTCTGGCAGGAGGGGTACGAGAACCTCGGCGTGATGTTCCCGCTCGTCGGCCATCCCGACGAGTTCGTCCAGGCCAAGGCCATGATGGCCTCGTTCGGCGTCGACGTGGAGCAGGTCACCCTCGGGATCATGGTCGAGATCCCCTCCTCGGCGCTCATCATCGAGGAGTTCTGCAAGGTCGGCATCCAGTTCGCCTCGTTCGGGACGAACGACCTGATCCAGTACACGCTCGCGATCGACCGGAACAACGAGTACCTGACCCACATGTACAAGCCGAAGCACCCGGCCGTGCTGAAGCTGATCGACTACGCGATCGAGGTCTGCCGCGACTACGGTGTCGAGTGCTCCATCTGCGGTCAGGCGGGCTCGGACCCGGTCATGGCCGAGTGGCTCGTCGAGCACGGGATCAGCTCGATCTCGGCGAACATCGATGCGGTCGCGAAGATCCGCCACGCGGTCGCCCGGACCGAGCACCGGATCCTCCTCGAGGCGGCGCGGCGCTCGAATGCGTGAGTGCGGCCTCCCAGAGGACGAGGTCTTCGCCTTTCTTGAGGCACGAAAGGCGGAGGACCTCGCTCACTGCTCGATCCTCTCCTCGATGTGCACCCCCCCGCACCCGGTCGCCGTGCGGGCCCACTGCCTCTTCATGGAGACGAACCTCGGCGACCCCGGGCTCTTCCCGGGCACGGCCGCGATCGAACGGCGGCTCATCGCCTCGCTCGGCGACCTCTACCACCTGCCCGAAGCGGCCGGGTACGCGTCGTCGGGCGGGACCGAGTCGAACATACAGGCCCTCCGGATCGCGAAGGCCCGTCGGCCGATCGATCGTCCGAACGTGGTGATCCCGGCCTCGTCCCACTTCTCGTTCGACAAGGCCTGCGGCATGCTCGGCGTCGAGATGCGGACTGCGCCCCTCGACGACGAGCTCCGCATGGATGTCGACGGGGCCCGGGACCTGGTCGACGACCGGACGATCGCCCTCGTGGGCGTGGTCGGGACGACCGAGTACGGGATGGTCGACCCGATCCCGGCCCTCGCCGAGCTCGCGCTCGAGCACGACCTCTTCCTCCACGTCGACGCGGCCTTCGGCGGGCTCGTGGTCCCGTTCCTGCCGGACCCCGCGCCCTTCGACTTCGCCCTCCCGGGGGTCTCATCGATCGCGGTCGACCCCCACAAGATGGGGATGTCCACGATCCCGGCCGGCTGCCTGCTCGTGCGCAACCGGGAGCTCCTCGAGCTCCTGAACGTGGACACGCCGTACCTGACGGTCAAGCAGGAGTATACGCTCGCGGGCACCCGTCCCGGGGCCCCCGTGGCCGGAGCTCTCGCGGTCCTCGAACACCTCGGGCGCGAGGGGCTCCGGGCGGTCGTGGCGGGCTGCATGGAGAACACGCGGCGGATGATCGAGGGCCTCGAAGCCCTCGGGGTCCCGCGGGCCGCGACGCCCGACGTGAACGTCGCGACCAGCAGGACGACGACCGCGCCGCCGGGCTGGCGGGTCTCGTTCACCCGCCGGGGCGACATGCGGTGCGTCTGCATGCCCCACGTGACCGCGGACGTGGTCGAACAGTTCCTCGTCGATGCGGAGAGATTCTATGCTTGAGAGATTGACCCAGTCGCTCGAGACCTGCCCCATGGTCAGGCGGGGCGAGTACCATTACTTCATCCATCCTGTCTCGGACGGGATCCCGCTCGTGGACCCGGCCCTGCTCCGGGAGATCGGCTGCGCAATGGTCCGCGTGATGGACCTCGAGAACGTCGACATGATCGTGGTCGCCGAGGCGATGGGGATCCATATCGGGACCACGCTCTCTCTGATGACCGACATCCCCCTCAGCGTCGTGCGCAAACGCCGGTACGACCTGCCCGGCGAGTGCGCGGTCCACCAGACGACCGGGTACTCGAAGTGCGAGCTCTACATCAACGGCCTTACGCCCGGGATGCGGGTCGTGATCGTCGACGACGTCCTCTCGACCGGGGGGACCATGCGGGCCATGCTCGGCGCGCTCGCCACGATCGGGGTCGAGGTCGTCGACGTCTGCATCGTGATCAAGCGCGGCGATCCCGACGTGGGCCGGGCCTACAGATACCTGGTCGAGATCGAGGTCACGGACTGCGTGAAGGTGATCGGGCACGGAGTCTGACCCGTTCGCCATCGACGCGGCGGCCCTCGCGGTCGAGCTTCGGCGCCGCGGGGCCCGCTCGGTCGTGCTCCAGCTCCCCGACGGGCTCCGCCGGCGGGGGGCCGGGCTCGCCCTCGCTCTCCAGGCGGACGGGTTCGAGGTGACCCTCGACGGCAACCCCTGCTACGGGGCCTGCGACCTCTCGCACGAGCACGCGGACGTGCTCGTCCACGTCGGGCACACGCCCCTCGGCCGAAGTGACGATCACCATGTCCTCTACCTCCCTCTCTCTTTCGATGCGGACCTCGCCGCGCTCGAGGCGGCGCTCCCCCTGCTCCGGGGCCGGATCGTGGGGCTCGTGACCACGGCCCAGCACGCCCATCTCCTGCCCGCGGGGGCCGCGCTCCTGGAGGCGCACGGCCTCGAGGTCCGGATCGGCGGGCCGACGCCGCGGACGCCGCTTGCGGGCCAGGTCCTCGGCTGCTCCTTCGGCGCGGCCCGAGAGACCGGGGCGCCGGAGCTCCTCTACCTCGGAACCGGGGTCTTCCACCCCCTCGGGGTCGCGCTTGCGACCGGCGCCCGCGTGATCGCCTGCGACCCGTACCGCGGGACTGCCGAGGCCGTCGACCCCGACCGGCTCCTCCGCCGCCGCTTCGGCCTGATCGAGCGGGTGCGGGGAGCCGCGACGGTCGGCATCCTCCTCTCGACCAAGTCCGGGCAGCGGCGCGAATCGCTCGCTCGACGGCTCGCCGCGCTCGCCTCCGACCGGAGCGTCGTGGTCGCGGTCGAGGAGGTGACGCCGGACGCGCTGGTCAACCTCGGTCTCGAAGCCTATGTGAACACGGCCTGCCCGCGGATCGCGTACGACGACGAGATCCGGTTCCCGGTCCCGGTCCTCGCACCGTCCGAGTACGAGATCGCGCTCGGCCTCCGGGCATGGGACGACTACGTGGTCGACGAGTGCGAGTGATCATGCGCCTGCGGCAGCTCGAGATCGCACTCCAGGGCCTCGCGGGTTTCCCCCAACCGCAGGCCGCGCTGGAACAGTACACCACCCCTGCCACGCTCGCAGCCCGGCTCCTCTTTCTCGCGGCCGGCCACGGCGACCTGGAAGGGCGGACGGTCCTCGACCTCGGAGCCGGGACGGGGGTCTTCGCCTGCGGTGCCGCGCTCCTGGGCGCGGAGAACGTGACCGGGGTCGAGCTCGACCCCGGGGCGCTCGCGGTCGCCCGGGAGAACGCGGATCGCCTGGGGGTCGAGGTCGAGTGGCTCGAGGGCGACGTCGCGGACCTCCCGGAGCCGGTCCGGGGCCGGCTCTACGACACGGTCGTGATGAACCCGCCCTTCGGGGCCCAGGTCCGGCACGCGGACCGACCGTTCGTGGACGCGGCCCTCGCCCACGGCCGGATCGTCTACGGGATCTTCAACAAGGGCTCGCGCCCCTTCCTCCTGAGCTATATCGGCGACCGGGGCGAGTGCACAGAGGCGGTCGCGGCCGAACTCGTCCTGCCGCGGAGCATGCGCCACCACACGCGGGACAGGGTCGAGATCCCGGTCGAGGTCGTGCGCATCCGGAGCCGGCTCGCATGAAACGCCTCCCCGGGCCGATCCTCCGGCTCTCGCTCGGCCACCTCGGGATCGACATCTACATGACCGTCATCCCGGCCATTATTTCGGTCCTGGTCAGCGAGGGCGGGGTCTCCTACCTGCTCGCAGGCCTCCTCCTGACCGCGTACAACACGACCTCGTCTCTGACTCAGCCCGTCTTCGGCTGGCTCGCCGATGCGAAGGGTCGGGGCGTGCCGCTCGCGGCCGCCATGCTGATCGGCGGCGCGGCGATCGGGCTCTTCGGGGTCGTCGACTCGTTCCCGGCCCTGCTCGGCCTTGCGGCGATCGCCGGGGTCATGCATGCCTCGTTCCACCCGATCGCGCTCTCGGCCGTGAGCCGTGCCGCGCGCGGAGGGGAGCGCGGTCGGACGATCTCCTACTTCGTGGTGGGCGGCAACCTCGGGTTCGCGCTCGGTCCGCTCCTGGCGGGGTTCGCCCTCGGCAGGTTCGGCCTCGCCGGCCTGCCCCTGCTCGCGCTCCCGGCGATCCTGATCGCACCCCTGCTCCGGGGCTCCTCCCTGGTGATGCCGAAACCCGCGTCCGCCGCCGAGGACGAGGGGCCGAACCGCCCGCGGGCCTTCGCTCTCCTCTCGGCCGCCTCGATGATCCGCGCATGGGCGCTCTTTGCCGTGCTCGGGTTTCTGCCGACCTTCCTCGTGCTCCGCGGCCTCGACCTGGTCACGGCGAACCTGATCACCTCGGGGATGCTCCTCGCGGGCGTGGCCGGCCAGCTCACGGGCGCGTCGCTCTCGGACCGGTACGGCCGCAAGGAGTTCATCCTGGTCGGGCTCGCGATCGCGATCCCCGCATATGCCGGGTTCCTCCTCCTCGACGGGACGGCCTCGCTCGTTCTGCTCGGGCTCTTCGGCTTTGCGCTCTGGTCGACGTTCGCGATCACGGTTGCGCTCTCGCACGAGCTGATGCCGCGCGCGGTCGGGCTCGCCTCGGGCATGATGCTCGGCGTCGTGGTCGGCGCGGGCGGGCTCGGCGTGGCCGCGACCGGCCTCATCGCGGACCACTGGTCGCTCTCGTTCGCGCTCGCCACCGTGCTCCCCCTGCTCCTGGTCGCCGCCGTCCTCTACGCGGTGCTGCCCTACCCCTGGAAGGGGGCCCGGCAGCTCTTCGGACGGGACCGGGCCTGACCCTGTCAGATCCACTGCTTCTTTCGGAACCAGGCGAGCATCGCGACCGCGATCGCGACCATGACAACCCAGAGGAGGGGATACGACCAGACCCAGCGGAGCTCGGGCATATACTCGAAGTTCATCCCGTAGACCCCGACGAGAAACGTGAGCGGCATGAAGACGGTCGAGAAGACGGTCAGGACCTTCATCACCTGGTTCAGGCGGAACGAGACCGAGGAGAGGTAGATGTCGAGCATGCCGGCCACGACGTCGCGGAGCGACTCGATCGTCTCGATCATCTGGATGGTGTGGTCGTAGACGTCCCGGAAGAAGATGAGGACCTGGGGGCCGATCAGGGCCGTCTCGGTCCGTTCGATCCGGAGCACGAGCTCGCGGAGCGGCCAGAGGACGTGGCGGAGGTCGACCATGGCCCGCTTCAGGGTGTGGATCTCCTTGAGCGTGGCCGGCGACGGTCGTTCCAGCACCTGCTCTTCGAGGAACTCGGCTCGCTCGTCGAGCCGTTCGAGCACCTCGAAGTAGTCGTCCACGATCACGTCCACGAGCGCGTAGGCCAGGTAGTCCGGTCCCAGGTTGCGGATCCGGCCGTCCCTTCGGATCCGTTCCCTGATCGGAGAGAAGAGGTCGTCGGGGCCCTCCTGAAGGGTGCAGACGTAGTTGCGCCCGAGGATGATGCTGACATGCTCGATCGTGACATCGTCCGTCTTCTCGTCGATGGCGATCGCCTTGAGCGAGAAGTAGACATAGTCGTCGAAGACCTCGAGCTTCGGCCGCGCACGCGTATTCAGGATGTCCTCGAGGATCAGCGGGTGGATCGCGAACCGGGTCCCGATCGCGCGGACGGTCTCGATCGAGGAGACGCCGATCACGTCGAGCCAGGAGATCGCCAGCGACGGATCGAAGGAGAGCGCCGGCCCGATCTCGTGAAACGATTGCTCGGAGAAGCGATCGGGGGAGAAACCCGTGACCGTGATCTCGACCTCGCCCTCCTCCCGCTCGCCCACGTAGATGAGGCTTCCGGGCGGAAGGCCCGCCTTGTCCGAAGCCCGGCGGACCATCCGCTGATGCGAGAAGGTCGTCTCCGAGAAGCCCGGGATCGGCGGGGGGTTGGGGCGTTCGACTGCCATGGCCGGGATAGCATGGCCTTCTGCGCCATATCCCCTTTTCGTCTCGCTCCTGTGCAGCACAGCGGATCAAATGCTTTATTGCCCGGCTTCACCACCACTTTCCGAGGGCACGATGGAGATCGTCAAGATACCCCGGATGGAGAAGGCGGAGTACGACCACCTGATTGAGGAAGGCTATGTCTGCCGGATCGCGTTTCAGGGCGAGAAGTACCCGTACATCGCCCCGTTTCTCTACGTCTTCGACGGCCGGTTCCTTTACTTCCTCTCGACGAAGTACGGCAAGAAGCTCGAGTACTTCCGAAAGAGTCCGTATGTCTCGGTCGAGGTCGAACGGTACAGCTCGGACCTCTCGAGTTACACCTTTGTGACCATGCAGGGGCGACTCGAGGAGGTCGAGGACTCGATCGAGAAGAAGCTGGTCCGGGAGCGCTTTGTGGACCTGATCGTCGGCCGGCACCTCTCGAACAACATCCTCGCGGCCCTCGGCCATTCGCCGCAGGACCCGCCCGAGGCGATCGCCAGGGAGGAGCGATCGCTCGTCTGGCGCCTGACCGGGGTCAAGGACCTCGTGGCGCTCAAGAACCTCTGACCCCGTCCGATACCCTTTTTTCGTCCGGGCACCGACATAAACTGTTACATCGCGGAGATCGCCCGCCGCCGGCGGGACCGGGTCAGTCTCTCAATCGGACCCGGGCGACTCCGCAGAACGGAGATTTCTCGTGGCCACGTCCGGTCTTGACAAGCTGCTAACCTGGGTCCTGCTGATCGCGGTCGTTGCCGCGATCGGGGTCGTGTTCTACCTGACCCAGGTCCCGCCCCGGGAGGAGCCGTTCACCGAGTTCTACCTCCTTGGCAACGATGGGATCGCCGAAGACTACTTCTACGACCTCCGCGTGGGGCGGGGCGAGCCCGTGATCATGGGGATCACGAACCACGAGGGAGGGCCGACGCCGTACGTGGTCGAGGTCTTTGCGGCCACGGAGACGATCAACAACGCGACCAACCGGTCGCAGGTCGTCTCGATGACCCGGCTCGGGACGGTGCCGATCGAGCTCTCGAACGGCCAGACCTACGAACAGCCGTACCAGGTCGTGATCAACGAGAGGGGCCCGAACAAGCTCGAGTTCCTCCTCTTCAAGGCGGACGCGGTCCCGCCCGAGTCCGTCTCGGGCGCCGACCGGGTCAAGGCGGCCTATCGGAACGTCAACCTCTGGATCGCGGTGCACTGACCGGGCGGTCAGCACCGCTCGATAAAGTTCCGGAGGATCCGGAGGCCGACCGCGCTGCTCTTTTCGGGGTGGAACTGGACACCCCAGGCATTTTTCGACCTCACGGTCGATGAGAACGATCGGATGTACTCGGTCGAGCTGAGGCATTCGGCCGGGCCGGTGCGCGCGTAGAACGAGTGGACGAAGTAGACATACTCCTCGGGGGCGAGCCCGTCGAGGAGGGGGTCTTCGGCCTGCTCGATCCGGAGCGTGTTCCAGCCCATGTGCGGGACCTTGTACCCCGGCATGCGGGGGAAGGCGCAGACCTCGCCCGGAACGAGCCCGAGGCCCCGGTGCCGCCCGTGCTCCTCCGACGACTCGAGGAGCATCTGCATCCCGAGGCAGATCCCGAGCACGGGCACGGTCTCGACCGCGGTCCTGATGCTCACCACGAGCGGCTGGAGCTGCGCCATCCCCTCGTGGAATGCGCCGACGCCGGGCAGCACGATCCGGTCGGCCGCGAGAACCTCCTCGGGGTCGGCCGTGAGCCGGACGAGCCCGCCCGCGCGCTCGAGCCCGCGGGAGACCGAGCGGAGGTTGCCGAGGCCGTAGTCAACGACCGCGACCCGCTCCATCCGTCCCGGCCCTCCGCCACTCTCCCCGGGTCACCCACTCCTCGGGGAGCCCCCGGTCCTGCTGCCACGCCCGGAGGCGCTCGTTCCATGCGGCCATCAGGGCCGGGTACTCCTTCTCGATCATCCTGAGCATCGAGAGGTCGCTCGACGGACAGATATAGCAGCCGATCCGATCGAGGCCCTGCTCGTAGAGCGGGTTGTACGGCGCCTCCTCACGAAAGAGGTAGAGCCAGACGTGGAGCGCGGTCCAGGTGTGGATCGGAGCGGCCGAGAGCTGGACCGGGAGGGCGGGATTCCGCCAGACCCGCCGGCTCTTGGCGCGCTTGGCCGACTCGTACTTCCGCTGCCCGATGAACGAGAGGCACTCGCCGAACCGCCCCCGGATCGCCTCGCCGATCGGGTCGAGCTTGCAGACCTTGCAGCACCAGCGCGCATCGACCGCGGGCGGCCCCTGCGCCGAGAAGGTCTCGTCGAAGACGGTCTTTCCCGAGGAGCGGACGACCTCCGTCCCATACCGGGCCGCGACGGTCTCGATGTTCTGGTAGGTCTCGGGGAACTCGAACCCGGTGTCGGCAAAGAGCAGCGGGACCGGGCCGAGCACTCGCTGGACCACCAGGAGCGTGACGAGGCTGTCCTTGCCCCCCGAGTACGAGACCGTGACCGGGAGGTCGGGGTTGGCCTCGACGAGCTCGCGCACGAAGATGCCGGCCGTCGCCTCGTACCGGTCGAGCACGCGTACGTTCGCTCCGACCGCGTCCTCCCACGTGGCGGCGCCGGGCACGCAGAGGGCCTGCACGTTCCGCCTCGTCCGGACGACCGCGCCCCGAGTCATGGTCCGGGCTTCGTCCGCCGAGACGCGGGCGCGCCCGACTCCGATGACCGTGCGGTCGGGCGCGAGGATGAAGACCTCGTCGCCGGCCCGGACCGCGTCGTCGATCGCGCGGAGGCCCGGCGCGAGCAGGCTCGCGCCCTGGTCCCGGATCGAGGGGACGGCCCCCTCGTCCGCGATCACGTAGCGACGTGCCGGCTGCAGCACGGCCGCTGCCTCGACCCTGGGGATCGGCTCCCAGCGGTCCTCGTCGGGGATGTAGCGGATATGGCCGACCACGGCCCCGCCGACCACGACCTCCTCCATCCGGTCGGGGTCGGGGACCTTGTTCAGGAGCGCGATCGCGCCCTCCGGGATGAGCGGCGCGCCGAAGTGTTCGCCGTAGATCCGGTTGACGAGCGCGATGTCGGACGCAAAGGCCGGGCGCGCGTCGCCGGGCGGAGTGACCGGGACCTCGCGCGTGGCGGCGCCGCATCGGCCGCACCGCTCGTCGAGGACCGGAACGTGACAGGCGTCGCACCAGCGAAGATGGATCTTACCGAGGTAAAGGGGGCGCATGCAGGAAGAGATTGGAGAAAAGAGGGTAAAAAGGTCGGGATTGACCTTCAGTCGTACTCGCGCCAGGTGTGGCCGCACTTGACGCACCGGAAGAAGCGGACCTCGGACTCGTCGGCCGAGCGAAGCTGGCGCATCCACCAGAAGGCGAGGTTGTGGCTGCACTCGGGACACTTGGTCGCGATCGTCGGCTTGGTCGCGATCTCGTCACCCTCTTCGAAGAAGATGATCTCCTTCTCCTGCCGGAGAGAGGTCTTCTTCATCTGGTCCTTGTCGGTGATCTGCCGGATGTACCCACATCTCCGGCATTTGAGCTGGCCCGCCGAGGAGGTCATAAGGCTCTTGCACTGCGGACAGAACATCGGTTAAATCTTCGGGCCGAAAGGAGATTAAGCCTTCCGCCGGGGCCATCTGCCTCAAGAGAAATCCATAAGAGCGGCCGTCGTCGAGTCATACTGATGATCGAGTACCTCGTCCTCGCCTCGGCCCTGGCGTTCGCCCTCTTCCTGGTGCCCGGCCCGCACCGACAGTTCGCAGGAAGCGCAGGCTGGGCCGGGATGGTGCTCGTGCTGGTCGCCCTCCTCCCCGAGTTTGCGGCCGAGAACAACTTCGTCTATCCGGCCATGACCGTGGCGGCCCTGCCCTTCCTCTGGATCACGGTCCGCCGGCTCCTCGCCCGTGACGCGACGGTCGAGGCCCTGACGCGCGGGGCCGCGATCGCGTTCGTGCTCTACGCCCCCTTCGCGTTCATCGAGCCCCTCGGGAACTGGCTGATCGGGGTCGTGGTCGGGCAGCTCGCCTGGCTCCTTGCCCAGACCGGGTTCGTCTTCGGCATGTGGGCCTGGAACACCCTGATCCACAACGGCTTCCGGGTCGAGATCATCCTCGCCTGCACGGGGATCCAGTCGATCGCGATCATGCTCGGGGTCGCGTTCGCGGTCCCGGCGACCATTCGCGAGCGGGCGCTCGCATTCCTTGCCGTCGCCCCGGTGATCTACCTGCTGAACCTCCTCCGGAACGTCTTCGTGGTGATCGCGTACACGGACCAGTGGTTCCCGTACCTCCCCGCCATCGCCGGCAACGGCGAGCTCGGGTACGAGTCGTTCTTCTGGGCGCACAACGTCATCGCCGAGCTCGGTGCGCTCGTCGTCCTGATCATGATCGCCTGGGGTCTCTTCCGCCTGATCCCGGCCCTCGGCGACCTCGCGGCCGACCTCGTGGAGGTCTACCGCGGCGACCTCATGCGAGCCGTCGGTAGAGATACAGAACCCGCTGTGCGGCCGAGAGGTTAGTGCAGACCGCGATCAGGACGATCGCGACGCCCATCGCGACCGGCCCGACCAGGAGGTACGCGGCCCCGCCGAGGCAGAGGGAGAGCACCGTCTCGGGTCGGCCGAAGAACCCGACCCCCTCGAGCGGGTCCTGGATCTTGCCGCCCTCTCGCTCGACGTACCCGACCTCGGCGTAGACGACCGGCTTGATGAAGGTGTTCATGAGCGAACCGACGATCGCGAGCATCACGAGCCCCGTATCGGCGACGTGCGGGACGGGAAGGACGGCCGAGACGATCGGGATCCCCGAGAGCCCGACCCCGAGGAGGGCCGCCGCGTCGACGTACTTGTCCACGATCCAGTCGAAGACCGCGCCGAAGCAGGAGTGGCTGTGGGTCAGGCGAGCGACCGATCCGTCCACGAGGTCGAGCACGGCCGAGACGAAGAGAAGGAGGGCGCCCGTGAAGAAGTGCTGTGTGGCAAAGAGCGCAGCGCAGGCGAAGCCCGCGAGCAGCGAGAGGAGCGAGAGCTGGTTCGGGGAGAGACGCAGGCGGACAAACCAGCCCGCGAGCGGTTCCAGGTACTGCCGGAACCTGGGCCGAAGCGCCGTAATATTCACGTCCGATCTCCAAGGTCTCCGTAACGGAGACTGTTCTTATATGCTCTGGCGGGGATGGGGATAAAGCCGAGGGTCGCACGGAGGCGCGACCGTTTCCCTTTTTATCCCTCCGGCGCGAATGCCTGATATCAGGGAGTATACCATGCCAGACGACCGCATTCGGCCGCACGTGCTGATGATGTCCGAGATCACGGCCGACGGGAAGCTGACCCTCAAGCGCGGGGCCTCGAGCAAACGCCTGATGAAGTACATGGCCCCCGAGACCGAGGTCCTCCTCCACGAGACCCGCGCCCGCTGCGACGCGATCATGGTCGGGTCGAACACGATCCGGATCGACAACTCCCACCTGACCGTCCGCTTTGTCGAGGGCAAGAGCCCGCTCAGGGTGATCCCCTCTTCGGATGCGACCCTGCCGCCCGATGCGAACGTGCTCGACCCCGAGGCCCCGACCGTGGTCGCGGTCTCCGAGCGGGCTCCGGCCGACCGCGTGGCCTTGCTCCGCGCCACCGGCGTGGACGTGGTCGTTGCCGGGGCCGACCGGGTCGACCTGCCCCTCCTGATGCGCCTGCTCGTGAAGGACTACGGGGTCTCCTCGTTGATGGTCGAGGGCGGTCCGACCCTGAACTGGCACATGCTCCACCACCGGCTCGTGGACGAGATCCGGTTGATCCACCTGCCCTTCATCGTCGGGGGCGAGGATACCCCCTCGCTGGTCGGCGGCATGCGGATCGACTCGGAGGAGGAGATGATCCGCCTCTCCCTCAAGGCCCACTACCTCTGCGGCACGAACCTCGTGACCGAGTACGACGTGCTCTATCCCTAGACCATGCGAAGCGGGTCGGTCTTCATGAACTCGCGGCAAACTGTCGTCGCGTACTGACCCGGGCCGAGCGCGAACGCGAGCGTCAGGCTGTCCTCGCCGATCTCGCTCTCGATCGGGGCGACGAGTCGGATCGGGCGGACGGCCCCCGAGAACGGGGTGCCGACGATCACGGCGGCCCGCCCGAACCCAGCCTCATCGACCCCGTCCTCCTGCATCAGCCGCCGGATGACTCCGTCGGTCTCGCCCCGCTCCTCGAACGGGTCGCTGCCCGGGAGCGCGATCCCCACTTTTGCCCGCCCGCGGCGGACGAGCTGCCGTGCCGGCCCGATCGAACGGCTCTCAACCACGTCGAGCCGGCCCCCGGCAAAGACGAGCCGGTCGCCGACCTCGGGCTCGTCGAGGGCCAGCCCGCGTTCGATCCTCGCCGAGAGGACGCGGTTGAAGAGGTGGGACTGGTACGCCGAGACGAGCATCGAGGCGAGCTTCGGCGGGAGAGCGCGAAGCGCCCCCTCGAAGTCGCCCGGGGTTCCGGCCAGGTGGTGGAGCATGGCCCGCTCGTACCGGAGGGGCACGGGATAGCGATGGAGCGCGGCCTTCGGATCGCGGTCGGCCATATACTCGTCCCGGGCCGTGCGGACGGGTTCGGCCTCGGTCGGGAACGAGAGGCCGATATACGCCGTGACCGCGCCCTCGACGTCCCCCGAGGCGAGAAGGCGGCCGACAACGTGGGTGACCGGCCGGACCACGCCGAAGCGCTGGAGCCCGACGTAGTTCGGGATGCCGCCCGCGACAGCTGCCATGGCGGCAGCGGTGCGTGCCTCGAGCTCCTCGGTCTCACAGTCGCGGACCACGAGCCGGAACCGGTTGCCGGCGAGGTCGCCGAGCGAGAAGGCCCGGTTCGCGTACCCGAGGGGCTCGAGGGCAATGTCGGGGATCTGGATCGCCCGCACGGCCTCGTCGGTCACGCCGTAGAGCGCTATCAGCTGAGTCGTGACCGCGCGCCGGTCCTTGGTCCCGGCAAACGAACACCGGCGGTGGCTGACCCTCAGCTGGTTCGTGATCGCCCGGATCGCCTTGCCCTGCTCCCAGTTTCGCTTGGTGAGCCGGCAGATCACGTACGGCCCGCCGGTCAGCGGAGGCGGGGTCTCGCACTCCTCGACCCGGAAGTCCTCGGCCGAAGCCCGGAGTCGGCCGCCGACCCCTGGGGCCTCGTTCGCATACCAGCAGAGGCCGAGCGAACGTTCGACCGGTTCCTCGCAGGGGATCATAGGAGCGAGAGACCGCCCGTGACCCGGTCGAGGATCTCGGAGCGGGCCGGTCCGAGCCCGAGGGCCGTGATCGTGCCCGGCTCCACCTCGGTCATGCCCGCGTCCTGGATCAGGGCCGTCGAGATCCCCTGCCGCTCGGCGATCACCTTCAGCTCGTACAGCGCCTGGAGCGAGGGGGCCTTCAGCACCACCTTCTTCTGTCCCTCGGAGAGCCAGGCGCGCCGCTCCTCCTTACCCGCATGCTCGTAGGCCATGACCGCAGCGTGAGCGGCCTGGGCGCACCGCTTTCCGCAGGAGATCTTCAGATCCGCGCGGATCAGGAGGCACTGTTTGTACCGGAACTCGTCGTCTGGGGGCATCCGGTACCAGATCGCGTTCAAGCATGATAGCCCTGCCGCGGCAGGGCTCGCCGAAATCATTATTTGTATCCGTCACATTAGGGGGCATTGTAGCCTGAAAAAAGATCAAAAGAGATGAGAACGGATAGATCGGGCCCGCATGGGCCGGATCCGATTCGACCACACCGGCCCGGTGCAGAGGGCAACAGGCGACAAGGAGAGACGAGAATGCAGCAGACGGCAATGAATGAGACGATCATCGATCACATCAAGAAGGACCACCAGAAGACCATGGAGCACATCGCAGAGCTCGAAAAGCGTGTCCAGGGGCGTCCGAGCTCGGACAATCCCGTCTTCGCACCGATGAAGAAGGAGCTTCTCGGCCACATGGCCGCCGAGGAGAAACTGCTCTACCCGCCCCTTGAGAAGGAGATGAAGCAGAAGATCCAGGACGCGATCAAAGAGCACAACGAGGTCCGGCAGCACCTCGAGCACCTTTCGGCCGGCACCATGCCTGAAGATGAGTGGGCGCGCCACCTCCAGATGATGAAGCAGGGAATCCAGCACCACGTGCAGGAGGAGGAGAGCGAGATCCTGCCGGCCGCGAGGAAGATGCTCGGCGAGGACAAGATCCGCGAGCTCGGGCCCCAGTTCGAGAGGATGGAGAAGGAGAACAAGTAGGGTCGGCATTCACCGACCGAGCGGTACGACAGGTCCGGAAGAGCCGTCCTCCGAGACGCGCCGGACCCATCCATCCTCTTCTATTCCGTCTTCGGCCGGGCTTCGACCGGGGCTGGGATCACGATCTGCGCCCGGCGATAGGTGCCGCGGAACCGGAGCCCCTCCTTGTGCATGGTCAGGGACGTCCGGAGGGCACGCCGGAGGTGGCTCTCGCCCCGTTCGTCGACGCCGCCCATCCGCGCCGCGCAGTCCGCGACCGCGTCGCCGATCGTGGGGTAGACCGCGGGCTCCCCGACCTCGGCATACGTGATCGTGAACGTGTACCCGAGGGACTCGAGGACCCGCGCCAGGCTCGACGCATAGGGCGGGTGTACATACGGCGCGCCGTGAACATCGGGCCAGAGCTCCGCGAGGAAGCGGATCTGGGGGGGCGGGCTCTCGGGCCAGAAGAGGTGGAGGGTCCCGCCGGTCAGGGCGAGCAGGCCCTCGATCGTCGACTCCACCTCCGGGGTGTAGAGTGCGGCCGAGCCGAGCACGAGGTCGAACGGTGCCGCCGGTGCGGCCACCCCGTACGGCCCGTCAAGGACCGTGACCGACTGCTCGACCCGCCTCTGCTTTGAGCAGGCGCGCAGGAACGAGGCGTAGCGTCGCGAGCGCGTGGTCACGGTCACGCGAACGCCGCGCCGGGCCATCAGGTACGGCAGAAGCGGCGTGCCCTCTACGATCAGGACCGATCGGCCCTTGAGATCGGCCTCGTCGTCGGTGATCTCGGCGAGATAGGCCCGGGCCTCCTCGATCGCCGGGAGCGAGTTGCGCGCGATGTCTTCGAGCGCCGTCCCCGGCCGGAGAGGCAGGAGATGAGGCGTGGCCAGATGCTGGCGCATCCGTTCGGCCCAGGCCGTTGCGCATTCCGTCCTCGTGATGCTGTTGTTCAACTCGATCCCCCTCGGACGCAGGACCCGCGCCGGGTACGCCGTGAGCATGTATAGGACAATGGGCAAGAAGAGGTTTCCGGACTATCGGAGTAAACCGGAGGGAGCTGTCGGAGGCAGCCCCGTCGTCCGCCTCCTCACAGGGGCAGCCGGGAGCGTCCTACTGGGCAGCGGGTCCCTGTATCTCACCATAGATGCGCTTGGATAACCTTGAAGTATCCGTGCACCAAGCTCACTCCAGGTGACCCCTATTCTATCCCCCGCGGTCAGTTCGACGTAACGGACGGTCCGACGCTGCGTCACGGGGGTCCGCCGGGCGACTTGATGCAGGACTCCGATGAACTCAGCGGGCAGGGCCCGAAAGGCTCCCCTCCCCGGCCGCCGATCTCCTTCGAGCTGATCGCAGAGCACTCCCCGTCTCCGATGGCCCTGATCGACGCCTCGGGCCGGTATCGCTTCATCAATGCGAAGTTCCGGGAGCTCTTCGGGTTCTCGCCGGGCGAGCTGCCGACCGGGCGCGAGTGGTTCGTGCATGCATTCCCGGACGACGAGGAGCGCCGACAGGCGATCGAGGCGTGGAAAGAGGATATGGAGAGAGAGGAGCCCGTAGAGCCCTCGCCGCGGATCTTCAGGGTCCGCTGCCGCGACGGGACGGACCGGCACATCCTCTTTCGGCCGGTCGCCCTCGGGGACGGAGACCGGCTCATTATCTACGAGGACCAGACCAGCATCGTACACCACCACGAGGCACTGGAGACGGTGAACCGGCGGCTGATGGAGATCATCGAGTTCCTGCCCGACCCGACCTTCGTGATCGATCGGGACGGAGAGGTGATCGCCTGGAACCGGGCCATGGAGGACCTGACCGGGGTGAAGAAGGAGGAGATGCTCGGCCGGAAAGACCGGGCGTACTCCGTGCCGTTCTATGGTGATGTCCGCCGGCCTCTCCTCGCGGACCTGGTCCTGCGGGAGACCGACGAGGGGCTCGAGGCGTACTCGAGCGTGGAACGGCGGGACGGGACGCTCGTGGCCGAGACGTTCATCCCGTCGTGGAACAACGGACGGGGGGCTCATCTCTGGGGGAAGGCCTCGCTCCTCCTCACGCCGAACGGAACCGTGGCCGGCGCGATCGAGTCGATCCGCGACATCACGGCCTGGAAGGAGACCGAGGAGCGACTCCGCAGGAGCGAGACCAGGTACCGGACGCTCGTCGAGAGCATCAACGACATCATCTACGCGATCGATGCCGGAGGCAGGATCACCTACATCAGCCCCGTCGTCTCGCACGTCTCGGGGCACCGGCCCGAGGACCTGATCGGCCACCAGTATCTCGAGCTCGTGCATCCGGACGACCGGGCCCGGGTGCAGGCCCGCCTCGGTGCGATTCTCGCGGGCGAGAACGGGCCGAGCGAGTTCCGGATGGTGAGCGCCTCGGGCGAGGTGCGGTGGGTCCGGACGTTCACGCGGCCCATCGTGGTCGACGGGCAGGTGGTGGAGCTGCGCGGCGTGCTCTCGGACATCACGGACCTGAAGCAGCAGGAGGTCGCCGTCCGGCGGAGCGAGGCCCTGCTGGCCCGGATGGCGGACCTCTCGCCGTTCGGGTATTACGTGGTCGACTGCCGGACCGACCGGGTCCTCTACTCCAACGACCGGTTCTGCCGGCTCTGGGGGGAGGAGGACCTCTGCCGGGACCTCCGCCGCGAGGAGTTCCGCAACCGGGATCTTGTCGCGCGGGTGGCGCCGCTCGCCGACGATCCGGGAGCGTTCATCGCCTCGTGCTCCCCCCTGCAGGGCGAGGGGGATCGGGCCGAGGTCATGGACGAGGTCCGGCTCCGCGACGGGCGGGTCCTCTGGCGGTACTCGACCCCGATCCCCGGCGACGAGGAGCGATCCTCCGGGCGGCTCTACCTCTTCAAGGACGTCACGGACGAGCGGCGTCAGGTCGAGGAGCTCCGGCGATATCGCGACGAGCTCGAGGGGCTCGTGCGGGAGCGCACGGACGAGCTGACACGGGCGAATGCGAACCTCCGCCGGGAGATGGCCGTGCGCGAACTCGCGACACGGCAGCAGCTCTACAGCGAGCAGCGGTTCATCCGGATCTTCGACCAGGCCCCGATCGGCATGGCGATCGTCTCTCTGGAGAGCCGGTTTCTGCGGGTCAACGCGGCCCTCTGCCGGCTCACGGGCTATACCCGGGAGGAGCTCCTGACCCTGGGGCCGTACGACATCACCCATCCGGATGACGTCTCGACCGGGCTCGAGCTCACCGAGAGCCTTGCCTCGGGCGACCGGGAGGACTACGCCCGGGACAAGCGGTATCTTCAGAAGGACGGCTCGACGGTCTGCGTGCACATGACCATCGGGGTCGTGCGGGATGCGTCCGGCCGGCCGCTCCACCTGTTCAGCATGGCCGAGGACATCACGGCCCAGAAGAAGGCCGGGGAGCAGCTCCGGGTCTATGCCGACGCCCTCCGGGAGAGCAACGAGGACCTGCAGCGGTTCGCCTACGTCGCCTCCCACGACCTCCAGGAACCGCTGCGGAGCATCGTCTCGTTCTCGCAGCTGCTCGAGCGACGGCTGGCGGGAGACAAGGACGCGGACGTCCGGGATTTCCTCGGCTTCATCGTCGAGGGCGGGGTCCGCATGCAGGCCCTGATCCAGAACCTGCTCGTCTTCTCGCGCGTGACGACCGCGGGCCAGCCGTTCCAGCCGACCGACGCGGCGAGCGTCGTCGCGGACGTCCTGCGCGACCACAGGGCTGCGATCGCCGAGAGCGGGGCCGTCGTGACCGTCGGCCCGCTGCCGGTGGTGCGCAGCGACCCGAGCCAGCTGCACCAGGTCTTCACGAACCTGGTCGGGAACGCGATCAAGTACCGGGGAGGGCATCCGCCTGAGATCGGGATCTCGGCCGAGCGCGTGGACGGCTGCTGGCGTTTCGCGATCGCCGACAACGGGATCGGGATCGAGCCCGAGTACCACGACCGGGTCTTCGAGCTCTTCCAGCGCCTGCATACGAAGGAGGAGTACGCGGGGACCGGGATCGGCCTCGCGGTCGTCAGGCGGATCATCGAACGGCACGGAGGCTCTATCCGGGTGGAATCGTCGCCGGGCGAGGGGAGCACGTTCTTCTTCACCCTGCCCGCCGCATGACCCCGGAGCCCCGGTACGCGGAGAGGCGAAGAGGGGGGCCGACGAGCGGTCTCCCGGCAGACGCAGGCTCGCCCTCTCGAACCCGCGCCCCTCACTCGGTCTCGAGCTCCACCTCCGGGCCGCCGGCGAACCCGAGGGCGAGGTTGAGCAGAAACGCCACGACCATGCCCGTGACATCGCCTCCGATCGCCCCGACGAGCGGGGCCGCGATCAGCAGGGGAAGACCGGCAACGAGCGCACCCGGCCCGCCGAAGACGACCAGGGGAAGAGTCGCGGCGAACACGGCGCCCCAGAGCAGGGCCGCGCCGAGCAGGACCAGTCCTCCGAGGAGCCCGAGCAGCGCGCCGAACGCCCCGCCGACCCGGCCGGCACTCCAGGGATCGATCCGCCACACCCAGGTCCTTCGCAGTCCCATCATCGACCGGGCAGTGCCGGGGCCTGCTGAGATATGAACCTTGAGTCGAGATCACCCGCGAAGACGCCAAAGCCCGGGGGTCGACGATGCTGGCCCCCGGGCGCGTCCCCCACCGGGCGTCACGTGTTGCCATGGTCGGCATTCCGGGCTCGTCCGGCTGTATAGCCCGCAGCAGTTCCCTCGGTCCGGAGTATCCGCGAAGGGCCGGACTGTTTCAACGAAATATTAAAGAGACGTTTTTTTATATTTTGTGGGCGCATCGATCATGTAGCAGAGGCCCGTCGTGAACAGGGGACAGCGGAGCGC
This sequence comes from Methanoregulaceae archaeon UXB-2016, assembly GCA_004332335.1. Taxonomy (GTDB): domain Archaea; phylum Halobacteriota; class Methanomicrobia; order Methanomicrobiales; family Methanospirillaceae; genus UBA288. The sequence goes on from SISS01000013.1 coordinate 44,788, forward strand.
TCCGATCACCCGCTATCTTGCACTGGTGATCGTCGGAGTTGTGATCGTCTCGATCGCCGTCATCTCGAGCTTCGCCTATCTCGAGTCCCGGGAGCGGCTGATCTCGACAGAGTACGATCACCGGAACTTCACGGCCTCGTCCCTGGTCCAGAACCAGCAGGTGATGGACCACGACCTCTCGATCTTCGACGATCTCTTCACGGACCGGATGCAGGAGGCGTTCCCCCAGCTGATCGCAGAGTACGGGCGAACGGGAGGAGACGTCGCGTCCATGGACCTCGCGGGCGTGAAGGCCGGGCTCGGCGACGGGTACGACCTCTATGTGATCGATCCCGACGGAATGATCGCGGCCACGACCTACCTGCCCGAGCTCGGGTTCAACCTCTCGAGCTACCCGGGCTTCGAAGCGACCCTGACCGCGATGCGGCTCGGAGACGAGTTCGTCGCGGACCGCGTGGTCCAGGAGAACGTCAACGGGACCTACCGCAAGTATGCCTATCACCCCACACCCGACCACCGCTATCTCCTCGAGATCGGACTGAAGGACGAGGTCTTCGACCGGAGGTCCGAGATCTACTCGCCATTGAGCCTCGAGCAGCTCCAGGCCGCGAACCCGTCGCTCATGTCGGTCTCGGTGTACAACCTGCTCAAGCACCCCATCGGGAGCGGACGGGCCGTCGACGACCCGCTGCGCACCGCCGCACTCGACCAGGCCATCCAGACCCGCTCCACGGTCGAGCGAGCCGACCCGGCCAACGCCACCCTCCACCACTACCTCTTTGTCGATCTCCTGGATCCCCGGTACGCATCGGACCCGAGCCTCGTGATCGAGCTGGTCTACTCCACAAGCCCCCTGGACCAGGCCCTACTACGGCTGACCTTCGAGTACCTGATGATCACGTTCTTCGCGGTCGCCCTCGGCGTGATCGTCGCGGTCGGCATCTCGAGCCGCGTCTCGCGTCCGATCCGTGGGATCATCGCCGATGTGGAACAGATCGCCGGAGGCGACCTGGACCATCCGCTCACCAGGATCGGGCTGGACGAGTTCGACCGTCTTCAGCGGAGCATCGAACGCATGGTCGGGCAGCTCAGGGCCCAGATCGCGGCCGTCCGCACATCGGAGCAGCAGGTGCGCCAGCAGAACGAAGCGCTCGAGCACCGGGTCGAGGAGCGGACCCGCGAGCTCTCGGCCGCAAACGAGGAGATCCGCCTGTACATGGATATCCTGACCCACGACATCAACAACGCGCTCACCTCCGCCCTGGTCCTCTCGGAGTCCCTTGCCGAGGAGATCGAGGACGGGCCACGGAACCGGCCCTCCCGGATTGCGGATGCGATCCGGCAGAGCGCCGGGGTCATCGCGTGCGTGAACCGGGTCGAGCAGCTCCGCCACCTCGATCTCCCGCTCGAGGATGTCGAGCTCGATCGAGAGATCCGAACGGTCCTCATGCAGTATCCCGAGATCTCGGTCGAGTATACAGGCACCGATGCCGTGGTCCGGGGAGACGGGTTCCTCCTGGAGGTACTCGTGAACCTGCTCGGAAACAGCGCCAAGTTCGGCGGTCCGGGCGTCCGCTGCTGGATCAGGGTCGAGCCGGAGGCGGAGGGGGTGCGGGTCTCGGTCGAGGACGACGGCCCCGGGATCCCCGATCCGGACAAGGGCCGGGTCTTCGGGCGGTCGACACGGTGCGACCGGGGTCTCCCGGGCTCGGGACTGGGCCTCTTTATCGCCGCGTCCCTGGTCCACCGGTACGGCGGCCGGATCTGGGTCGACGACCGGGTCGCGGGCGACCCGGCGCAGGGGGCCGCGTTCCGGTTCACCCTGCGCCGCGGGGACGCTCCGTCAGCGACGTGAGAAGAGGGATTCGAGCCGGGCCTTCGAGAAGGTCACGACCGTCGGGCGGCCGTGAGGGCAGGTCAGGGGGCTCTCGGCCGCAAAGAGCTGGGCGATCAGCCGCTCGCCCTGCTCGTGCGAGAGGATTGCCCCCGCACGGATCGCCCCGTGGCAGGCGACGAGGCGGACGAGGCGTTCCCGCGCATCGGGTCCGGCTCCACCGCCGATCCACTCGGCCACGATCTCCCTGACCGTCTCGGCCGAGACCTCGTGGCCGAGCACGACCGGCACGGTCCGGATCGCCACCTGCCCTTCGCCGAAGGGGTCGACCTCGAACCCGGCTCTGAGGAGATCGTCGCGCGCCTCTTCGATCACGGCGCGTTCGCGGGGGCTGCAGGAGATCACGACCGGGACGATGAGTTCCTGGGTCCCGGCCCTCCCCCGGGCCGTGAGCTGTTCGTACAGCACCCGTTCGTGCGCCGCGTGCTGGTCGATCAGCACGAGTTCGCCGTCTCCAGTCCGGCCGACCAGGTAGGTCCGGTCGATCTGACCCAGGAGTTCGACGCCCGGGGCAGGAGCGGGCTGCTCGAAGGTGGTCTGGCGGAGCTGGCGGTCGGTGCGGAGCCGGTAGGAGGGGACCGGCTCGGCAACCCCGCGGGCCGGCACGGGCACTGGCGGCCGGCGGTCCGCACCGGAGGATGGGCTGCGATCCGGAGCGGGGAACGCCGGCCTGAGCGCCTCGAGCGCAGCGGCCACGGCCCCCGAGACGGCGGCGAGGACCTCGGGCTCGCGCGAGAGCCGCACCTGCCTCTTTGCCGGGTGGACGTTCACGTCGACGAGGGCCAGGTCGAGCTCGAGCGCGAGGACGGCGACCGGGTACCGGTCGCTCGGCAGCAAGGTCCCGAACCCGGCCCGGACCGCCCCGGCGATCGCCGCGCTCTGCACGGTCCGCCCGTTGATGGCGAGGTAGACCTGGTACGGGTTCGGCCGCTGCACGGCCGGCCGCGCCACGTACCCCGAGACCCGGCAGATCGGCGTGGCGGCGTCGACCGCGAGCAGCCCGCTCCCGAGCTCGGGGCCGTGAAGCGAGGCGATCGCCTCGGCGAGGCCGGCGCCCGGGGTCGAGAGGCGGGTCCGGCCGTTGTGGACCAGCGAGAACCGGCGGTCGGGGCGGGCGAGCGCGAGTCGTTCGACGACCCCCGCGATCTGCGCCGTCTCGGTCCCGATCGACTTCTGGAACTTCTTCCGCGCCGGGGTGTTGAAGAAGAGATCCTCGACCGTGACCGTGGTCCCGACCGGGGCCGGGGTCTCGCCGGCCTCCTCGACGACCCCGCCCGTGACCACGACCCGGGCGGCCAGGAGGTCGCCCTCGCGCCGCGAGACGATGGTGAGCCGGGCCACCGCGGCGATCGAGGCCAGGGCCTCGCCCCGAAAGCCCATGGTCGTGACCGAGTCGAGGTCCTCGACGCCGCGGAGCTTGCTGGTCGTGTGCGGCAGGATCGCGAGCCGGAGGTCCTCGGCCGACATTCCGGAGCCGTCGTCCGTGACCCGGACGGAGGCGATCGCCCCGGCCCGGGACTCGACCGCGATCGCGAGGCGCGTGGCGCCGGCATCGAGCGCGTTCTCGGCGAGCTCCTTCACGACCGAGGCCGGGCGCTCGATCACCTCGCCGGCCGCGATCTTGGTGATCGTGGCCGGGTCGAGGTGCCGGATGGCGCTCTCGCTCACGAGTCAGCCTCCTGCTTGAGCCGGTAGAGCGCCTGGAGCGCCTCGATCGGGGTCATCCGGTCGGGCTCGAGCGCCCGGAGCGCGGCGAGGACCGGGGGCTCGGGGGGTTTGGCCGCGTCGGCCTCGACGGGCAGGAGCATCTGCGTGTACCGGACACGGCGCGGTCCCGCGCCCGTCTCCCGCGTCGACTCGCGCCGGACCAGGTCCTCGAGGATCGCGCCGGCCCGCTCGATCACCCGCGAGGGGACGCCCGCGAGTTCGGCCACGTGGACGCCGTAGGACCGGTCGGTCGCGCCGGGGATGATCGTCCGGGTGAAGATCACGGTGCTCCCCGTGTCCTTGACGGCCATGTGATAGTTCCGGACGCGGGAGAGCTCGTTCTCAGTCTCGACGAGCTCGTGGAAGTGGGTCGCGAAGAGCGTGCGCGGCCCGCTCTTCCCGCGGCCGTGCAGGTACTCCAGCACGGCCCGGGCGATCGCGTACCCGTCGAGGGTGCTCGTGCCGCGCCCGATCTCGTCGAGCACGACCAGGCTCCGGGGGGTCGCGTGGACCAGGATGTTGGCGAGCTCGAGCATCTCGACCATGAAGGTCGACTGGCCGGAAGCGAGGTCGTCGAAGGCCCCGACGCGGGTGAAGACCCGGTCCACGGCCCCGATCGTGGCGTGGTCGGCCGGCACGAACATCCCGCACTGGGCCATCACCGTGATCAGCGCGACCGCCCGCATGTACGTCGACTTGCCGGCCATGTTCGCGCCCGTGATGATCAGGATCTGCTCGGTCGAGGCATCGAGCACGGTGTCGTTCGGGACGAACGGCTCGGCGGTCCGCTCCTCGACCACCGGGTGGCGGCCGCCGCGGATCAGGTGCCCGGTCCCGTCCGTGACGGTCGGGCGCGTGTACCGGTGCTCGATCGCGACCTCGGCCAGGCAGGCCACGAGGTCGAGGAGGGCGATCGAGCGCGCCGTGGCCTGGAGGGCCGGCACGGCCGGGGCGATCGCCTCGACCACCCCGCGGAAGGCCTCCTGCTCCCGCTCGTCGAGCCGCTCGTCCGCGTGTGCGATCTCGGCCTCCTTCTCGCGGAGGCCCGGGAGGGTGAAGCGCTCACCGTTCGCGGTCGTCTGGCGGCGTTCGTACTCGGCCGGGACGTTTGCGGCCTGCGCCCTGGAGACCTCGATGTAGTAGCCGAAGACCCGGTTGTACCCGATCTTCAGGGTCCGTATCCCGGTCCGCTCGCGCTCGGCCTGCTGCAGGGCCGCGACCCAGTCGCGCCCCGTAGTGGCCAGCGCACGGAGCCGATCGAGCTCGGGGTCGTACCCCTCCCGGATCATGCCGCCGTTCCGGGCGACCGCGGGGGGCTCATCGACGATCGCCCGGCCGATGAGCGCGGCGAGGTCGTCGTGGTGGCCGAGCTCGGTGCGTGCGGCCGCGACGAGCATGGGGATCGGCTCCGCGTCGGCAAGCAGCGCGGCAAGGCCGGGCAGGGCCTCGAGCGACCGCCGCAGCGCGACGAGGTCGCGCGGCGAGGCGTTGCCGTAGGCGATCCGCCCGGCGATCCGCTCGAGGTCCGCGACCTCGGCCAGGCGCCGGCGCAGGTCCCGGCGCACGGCCGTGCGGTCGGCGAAGAACTCGACGCCGTCGAGCCGCCGGTTGATCACGCCGGGGTCGACGACCGGATCGACGATCCGGGTGCGGAGGAGACGCGCCCCCATCGGCGTGACCGTCCGGTCGAGGACCGCGAGGAGGGTGGCCCCCTTCTTCTCGCCCCGGACGGGCTGGACCAGCTCGAGGTTCCGGATCGTGATCGCGTCGAGGACCGGGGCGGCCGCGCCTTCCTGGACCAGCGCGAGCCGCCGGACCTGGGGAAGGGGCGCGTGATTCATGGCCTCGGCGTAGGCGAGCGCGGCCCCGGCGGCCGCGACCGCGGCCGGATCGGGCGGCGTCTCACCGGGGGGCAGGCGGTCCGCGAGCAGGCGGCTCGCGGCCGAGAGGTCGAACGCGGAGGCCGGCGCCCGCGTGACCACGGTCTCGACCGAGCCGATCGCGTCGAGGACCGGCCCCTCGTACCCAGCCGGGACCAGGACCTCCTCGGGCGACCGGCGGACCAGCTCGGCGAGCACGGCCGTCCGGGCGTCCTCGAGCGGGACGCCGAACGCCGAGAACTCGCCGGTCGAGGCGTCGAGAAGGGCGATCCCGAGCCGCTCCTGCTCGGGCGCGAGGGCCATCAGGTACCGGGCGCGCGGCGACTCGAGCATGGCCCCGTCCACGAGCGTGCCCGGAGTCACGACCCGGACGACCTCGCGCCTGACGAGCCCCTTCGCCTTCTTCGGGTCCTCCACCTGCTCGGCGATCGCGACCCGGTAGCCCTTTCGGACGAGCCGGGCGATGTAGGACTCGCCCGCGTGGTACGGGACGCCCGCGAGCGGGATCCGCTTCCCCTCGGCATCGGTCCCGCGCGAGGTGAGCACGATGTCGAGCTCGCGGGCCACGGTCTCGGCATCGGCGCCGAAGGTCTCGTAGAAGTCACCCATGCGGCAGAGGAGGAGCGCGTCGGGGTGCTGGCGCTTTGCCTCGAGGTACTGGCGCATGCCGGGAGAGAGACCGTCGTTCATGCCGTTCCTTTAAATATCGTCTCGGGCGGATATAACTGCCCCGATCGCGGTCATCGGCCGCTGCACAGGAGCCGTGAGAGGAGGCGCGGTGTCGAACCGGTTCAGCCGGACCGGACTCGCTCTACTTCGGAGACGGTCCCTGTGGCCGCGTCGTCACCGTTCCCGGCATCCGGCGCCCGGACCTCCGCTCTGCAATGACCGGGTACAGCAAGCCGGCTCTCGCCGAGGTGCTCGATCGCCTGACAGTACAGGGCGGACTCTCCGCGGCCCGCCAGGCACTCGAGATAGCCCTTCACGGCGCCCTCTCCCCGGAGCACAAGCCGCTCCATCGCTCTCCTCAACTCGAACGGCCGGGCCTCGTGCTCCGCGATGCGAATCGCTCTCTCGGGACAGGCGTCGACGCAGGCGCCGCAGCCGTCGCAGAGGCGGTCGTCGATCAGGCGCGACGTGCCGTCCGGAATCTCGAGCGCGCCAGGCGGGCAGTCCGGGAGGCAGAGCCCGCATCCGATGCACCTCCCTTCACCGATCTCGACGATCGCTCGCCTCACCCGGGCGTTCACGGCGGCACTCTCCCGTCGCTCGAAGAGATCGACGTGGCCCCGGCGCCCGGGGGACTGCTGACGAAGAGAGGGGCCGTGAGGTCCGTGAAGGTCTTCAGAGAACCTCTCCCCTGATCGAGATCGTGTGTTCGGTGACCGGGACCGTCCTGCCCGAGCGTTCGAGAGCCCGGTCGACCACGCGCCGGGTCCCGGTGCAGCAGGGCACCTCCATGTGCACGACCGTGATCGATCTGATCGTATGGAGCGTCAGGATCTCCGCGAGCTTGGCCACGTACTCGTCGATCTCCGCGTCCAGCTTCGGGCAGAAGATGATCACGATCCTGTCACGCAGGAACTCCTGGTGAAAGCCGGCGTAGGCAAACGGAACGCAGTCCGCCGTGATGAGGAGGTCGGCGTTGTCGAAGTACGGAGCGGCGGGGTTCAGGAGTTTGAGCTGGACCGGCCACTGGCGGAGCTCCGAGCTCGGCCGGTCCGCTCCCTGTGCACCGCCGCCCGTACCCCGTTCGATCCGCTGTGCCGCCGCGCCCGGGCAGCCCGCAGACGGGCAGGCAGCAGCTGGAGCCGGAGCTCTGCTCGGAGGTGCCCGGGCCGGCGTGGCCAGGTGCTCGGGCACGGGGATGCCGTTCTCGTTCAGGAACTCGAGCGCCTGGCTGTACAGGGCGGTCTCCCCATGGCCGGCCAGGTGCTCGAGGTGCGCTCGGATGACGGCCTCGCCCTGCCGTACGATGTTCGCCATCACGGTCTTCTCGTTGTAGGGCTCCGCCTCCCGCTCGATGACGGCGATCGCTCCCTCCGGGCACGTCCCGAGGCATGCTCCGAGCCCGTCGCAGAAGAGATCGCTCACCAGCCGTGCCTTTCCGTCGAGGATCTGCAGCGCCCCCTCGGGGCAGTCGGGCACGCACTCTCCACAGCCCGTGCAGCGCTCTTCGTCGATCGTGATGATCTTCCGTTTCATCCCAGTCCTCCCGGCGACCGCCTCTGCCCGACACGGGTCCGTGCGGTATCATCTACCAGTTCGGATCACTATTTAACCCTGTTGAGGTCGAACCGGCTCGCGCCTCCCGTCACCGGGGACGAGACGCCCTCTCTCCCGGGAAGAGCCGATCGGCCGGCAACGAGCCGTTCGTCCAGGAGCCTCCGCCCCGGGGAAGGGCAGTCGCCTGAAGTGCGGAAACCCTCGGGAGAGGGACGCGACGGCTCTCGATGCGGAGCGGTCGCCCGGAGATTTTTTAAGAGTACCGGACCGAAGGGGGACCCATCCGGAGGAGGCGGGGCGGGGCGGTCCACGCCTCCGCCCGAGCATTCGAAGGAGCGACCCCGGAACGGCCGGCCGACGAATCGCCGGGAGACCGGAGGAGTACGTACCATGGCAGAACCAGACCAGGATGGAACAGGAAAGGAGATGACCATCACCCGCCTTCTCTACGCACCGCCGCCCGTTGTGTTCAGGGCATGGACCGAGCCGGAGCGCATGGCGCAGTGGTGGGGCCCGAGGGGGTTCACAAACCCCGTCGTCGAGCTGGACGTGCGGTCCGGCGGCGCCATCCGGATCGATATGCGCGGACCCGACGGCACCGTCTATCCGATGAGAGGCCTCTTTCGCGAGATCGTCGAGCCCGAGCGGCTCGTCTTCACTTCCACCGCCTTCGAGGACGCGGGAGGCAATCCCGGGCTCGAAAGCCTGAGCACCGTCACGTTCGAGGCGCTTGAAGGGAAGACGAAGCTCACGTGGCACGAAGCGGTCGTCAGGTCGAGCCCCGAAGCGGCTGCAGCGCTCGAAGGGATGGAGGAGGGCTCGAGCCAGAGCCTGGAACGCCTCGACGAATACCTGGCCGGAGATAAGAGACCTTGACGCCACGGCGAAAAGGCAGAGGATCTTTCAATCGCCACAGCAGAAGACCAGGGGGTCGTGCTCGCGCGGGTCTTCGACTCACCGAGCGACCTCGTGTCCGGAGCGATCACGAATTCAGCCCTGACACCTGAATGGTGGGGGTGAGAGCCTTAACGACCGTTGCCGACAGGATGGACGTGAGACCGGGCGCGCCAGGAGATATCTACAGCGCGGGTCGGACGGTGACGAGTCCGTCACGGCGTCTATCCCTAGATCATGCCGGCCGAACGGCTTGTCTACTCCTTCGGGTTGTGACATCCCGGGCCATGTGCGCACGAGACCGTGACGTTCGAGGAGGTATCCGTCCTTCTACCTGACGGTGATGACGGACACAGCGAACACGCGGCAAGAGCGCCCGGGATAGATCGTGCACGTCCGGCATGTCATCTGATTGACGAGCACAGCAGCATTTTCTTCTAAGGAGCGCAGGCTGCCGTGCCCCGCTGCTATCACCATTGTTAAGTAGGGGAACCATGATCAGACTCATCATATGAGATTTCGACTCACCGCGCTCGTCGTCATTTCCTTTATCCTGATGCTGAGCATCTGCGGATGCACGCAATTGGTATCCGACCGGCCGAGCACTACGCCATCGGTCACCCGTCAGCATTCCGAGCCGATTGTAATTCCCACGGTCCCTCTCCACTCCGGTCCGCCCGGAATGACCTGGTACCTGGTCTCTCTCCAGGACGGGAATGCGACGGTTCCCGTCATCCCGGACACGACGATCACGGCCTTCTTTGATGGACAGGGGACGATCGCCGGCACCGCCGGGTGCAACCAGTACAACGCTTCCTACACAAGCGGCCAGGACAACCTGACGGTCGGTCCTCCGACATCCACCAAGAAGTCCTGCGGATCGCCAGCGGGCGTCATGACCCAGGAGACGCTCTACCTGGCAAAGATTCAGGAAGCCAGGGCGTATGCTGTTGACGAGACCCTCAAGCTCGTGAACGGACAGGGAGAGGTCATCCTGACCTACTCCACGGTCACGAATGGCACCACGGTTCCCGCGCCTCTAACCGCCACCACCTGGTACGTGCATTCGCTGGTCGATGCTGCCGGCCAGACCCACAGCCCATGGGGACTGACCACAATCAGGCTGGTATTCGGTGAAGACGGCCATCTGTACGGCAATGCGGGCTGCAACAACCTCTACGGGCCGTATGAGAAGACCGGGGAGAACTCCATCACCATCGGGGATGCGCAGACGACCAGGATATACTGCGGCATTGCCGGGGTCATGGAGCTGGAGAGCGCGGTTTTATCACTCCTCCCCCGCATGACCCGGTATTCCATCTCAGGCGATACGCTTCGCCTTTCCGATGCAGAGGGGAAAGTGACGATAGACTGCGCGACGGCATCTCTTTAAACGGCAGTTTTCCATTTTTTGGATACACGAAAGCCGTGATCTCCGCATGTGAAGCCAGCCCGGCGGCTCGTTCATTCTCGCCTAGGGTTCCCGTGTGCCAGGCTCCTTACGAGGTCCGCACCCATGTGCGCAATTCATGCCTCGATCAGTATAGCTATGGATTGGATTCCTGGTGACCTGCATGCACCTGATCCGTCGGAACGACTGCCCTGCCGGCGTAAACAGGATCTTCATGGTCGAACGAGGACAGCCCCCAACACAAATACTAAATCCAATAAAGTGCTACTGACACCTCATGAGACTCACGCCGTGGGTGGGAGCGCTGGCCGTGTTCGGGGTCCTCCTGATCGCCGCTCCCTGGACTTTTGCCCCAGTCTGTGAAGTGCATGGTGCGTTCGTACAGACAATGACGGGAAAACAGCTGCCGATGCCGTGCGGCTACACGGCGCGGGCAGAGGTCGGGGTAGGCGCACTGGTGCTGGTGGCCGCCGGGGCGCTCGCCTTTGGAAGATCTCCTGAAACGAAGAGGACGGTCGGGGCCTTCGGGGTGGCGCTCGGTGCTCTCGCCATCCTGTTCTCGACCACCATCATCGGGATGTGCGCACTCGCCGACCATACCTGCAGGACGATGACGCAGCCGACACTGCTGATCCTCGGACTGGGAGTCATCGTCGTATCGGGGGCGGTCATCTACACGTCGGGACGGGAGGGTCCCTCGAGGATTGAACCATAGGGAGAATCATCGACCTGGAACTCGGGCGTGCTCCGCAGGACCCCTGCTCCTGCAGCGGTCAACCGTGGGAGAAGCCCATCTCTTTTTTCATTAAATCGTGAAGGTCATCTCAGCAAGAGAATAGGAGATTGTCCGCTTCGAGAGGACACCCCAGGGACCCTTTCCGAAAGGAGCGGCCCGAATCGGCATCGGGGCGTGCGCTGCCCTCCACTCTGTTCCGATCACACCGCAGGTCCGGGCTCGGAGATGACGCGGCCGACCCCGGTGCGGCGGTCACGGTCCTCCTATCCTGACCCCTGGCGGATTGCGTCGAAGGCATTCATCGTGCTGCTCCGATACGCCGGGTACACCGACGACAGGGTGGCCATCGCAATGATCACCAGGAGCGTCATGCCTGCAAATACCCCGATCTCCGCCACCGAGGGTATGCGGAACGAGACCTGCAGTGCACTGTTGAGGAAGCCGATCGCGTCCAGCACGGACAACAGAGCCAGGCTAGCACCAATTCCCGCGGCCGCCCCGAGCCCAGCGAGGACCAGCGATTCCGCCATCACCAGGAAGACGATGATCGGCCTCGTGGCACCCATCGACCGGAGGAGCCCGATCTCCCGCCGGCGTTCGTGGGCGACCATCGCGGAGATCAGGGCAATGAGCGGGAAGGCAGCGATCAGCACAATGGCTGAGATCGTGTTGAGGATGCCCGGGAGACCCTGAAGGTTCTGCGCGATGGGATCCAGCGAAAAGTGTCTCCCAATGACGGTGACGTTTGCTGCCGAGCCGAGCTGATTGATACGGGACTCGACCGCATCGCGGTCCGCCCCCGGAGCCACCCGCACCAGCCCTGCATTCACCCCTCCGACACCGATCCGGGGATCGTCGGGCGGGATGCTACCTTCAGCGGATGCGAGAGCATATGCATCGTCCATGGCGAGAAAGACGGCATGATCCATCTCCGACTGCGTTCGGTCGAGGACGCCGGCGATCGTGTATGTTCGGCCGGCTATGGAGATGGTATCCTGGACTCCTGCCTGTATGTCGCGGCCGATCAGCACCGTCCCCGTGCCGAGCGGAGTGTCCAGCGGATCCTGCAGCCATGGCCGGATGGTGAAATCCGTCTCGGGATTGATGCCGTACACATTGATCGGCGATGACGAAAGGTCCGGGATGCTCACCGCCGTGACGAAGAGCTGTGCGCTCACTCCGGCCACGTCCTGCACCGTCCCGATCTCGTCCAGAATGTCGCTGTCGAACCGATAGGTCGACGGAAGAACGGCGACGATCGCCATGGTATCGTCGGACCCCGCTCCAGGAAGGAGCTGGGTATATTCGGAAGGGACCACAAGAAGATCCGCTCCCATGCGGTTGACCCCCTGATCGACGCTTCCCACCTCGCCTGCGATAAGATACTGCCCGGTGAAGAGGTTCGCGGCGATCAACGCAAAACATAAGACTGCGGCTAGATTGCGGCCGGGTTTGTTCCGGATGCCCGCCACGATATACGCCAGATACTTCATCTCGGCAACCACGGTAACACCTCTTATCTCGAAAGGCTCACCGGAAGAGGAGCGCCCGAATGGAGGCCCGTCTGCTCCTCCAGCCTTCCCCGGTCCATCCTGAACATTCGCGTCGCGTACTCCACGAGGTCCGGATTATGCGTTACCATCACTATGGTCATCCCCTCGCGGTTCAGCTGACGGAACAACTGCATGATCTCGTTCTCGGTATCCACGTCCAGGTCGCCCGTCGGCTCGTCCGCGATGAGGAGGGACGGACTGTTGATCAGGGCCCGAGCGATCGCGATCCGCTTCATCTCTCCGCTCGATAGCGTGCCAGGATAGGTATCCGCACGCTCCGATAGCCCCACGGTCCTGATCAGTTCCATGGCCCTGGCCCGTGTACCCGCCTCCCCCTTGGAGAAGAGGGTGGGAACCATGACGTTCTGCAGGGCGGTCAGCGTGGGGAGCAGACCCGAGAACTGGAAGACGAATCCGATCTCCCTGGAGCGCAGCTCCGAGATGTCGTCGTCGGACAGGCTGCCGATATCCATTCCCCGTATCCGAATCGTACCGGACGACGGCCGGATGAGTCCGGCGAGCATGCCGAGGAGAGTGGATTTTCCGCTCCCCGAACGACCCACGATCAGGGCAAATTCCCCGGGTTTTATTGCGAGTTGTACATCGTCGACGGCCCGTACTTCTGCGTTGCCGCTCTGGAAGACCTTCGATGCGCCAGTAACTTCGATCACGATTCTCCCTTCCGGATGGCCTCGTATGGCTCTGAACGGGTGATTCTGTAGATGGGGTAGAGGGAGGAGACCCCGGCGATCCCTATCAGAAGGAGCAGGGCATCGCCCCCCTGGGCGAGGATAGTCAGGGGCGAGGGGATGAGGAACGGGATCTTCAGGGTTTGCGAGATGAGATCCTGATAGCTCATCAGGACCCCCACCGCCGCGCCGATTCCGAGGATGCCGCCGACGATCGCGAGCGAGAACGACTCTGCAAGCATGAGTCCTGCCACGAACGAATTTTTCGCCCCGAGGGCCCGGAGGATGGAGACCTCTCTCCTTCGTTCATGGGTCACCATGGCGGCGAGCAACCCGAGCAGGGGCACGGACACGGCCGTCACTGCAATGGCCGAACCATAGAGAAGGCGCGTCACGGCATTCAGCTGTCCGGTGACGGCGTTGAGCAGTCCGTTGGGCAGGATGGTCTTCGTTCCCGGTACCTGCCTCTCGATCTCGGCCGCCACGCTCGCCGGAGAGATCTGGGGATCGACCCTTACGAGGACGAGGGAGACCATCCCTTCGGGGATCGTCAGTCTCTTAACCGCTTTCTTTCCGGACTCCTCTGCCATCACGTAGGCGTCCTCAGAGCGGACGAAGACCGAGTTGTCGACACCCATGCCGGTCTGCTGGAGCTGCCCGACGACATAGTAGGTGTGGCCGAAGAACATGAGGTCTTTCCCGATGTCCTGGACCACGGCGCTTCCGATGATCATATCGTCTTTGCCCAGCGTGATCCCGGGGTTCTCCTTCAGCCACGTGGATACCGTGAAGTCCCGCTCGGGGTCGATGGCGATCATCTGAACGGGGGCGGCACAGCAGGACGCGTGCAGTGTCGCAAGGTAGATCTGGGGACTGGTCTTCGCCACCCCGGGGATCCGCGAGATCGTATCGACGCTGGACCCATCGAGGAAGAACGTGGAAGGTTCCCCGGTGAGAATGACGGTCTGGCCCGCATGTGCGTACTCGGTGGGAACGACAAGGATGTCGGCCCCCATCCGCGAGATCCCGGCATCCAGACTCTGCTGAGCCCCGCTCATCAGGTACTGGGACGAGAAGAACGTGGAGGCGATGATCGCGAAGGCAAAGATCGTGGCCAGGCTCCGGAACGGCCGGTTCCTCAGGTTCTGCTCCACCAGCCGGAAGAACCGGAACTCTGATGCGCTGTTCATATCTCCTCCCCCGATGAGCGATGATGAACGCAATTCCATCCATCAGGTAAACGGATCATATCCCTCTCCTGCGGGCCGTCACCGGCATCGGCAACGTTCCCGTCGAATCGTCGGGCCCTCCGGCACGTCGTCCTTTGATGATCTCTGTCCGGGAACATCGACGGACCGCGAATCCTGCGGAGATACCGCAGAAGATACGTTCAAAGATCTTCATACGGCCTGTCCCCGTTCCGTTCTCGAGAGATGCGGCCTCTCCAGCTTTCATCGGATGATCCCCCAACCGGTTGCAGACCGGACCCTTCGATCCCGGACAGGTACGATGGTCCCGACACGGATAAGCCAGCCATTCCAGGGGCGAACCGAGGAGACCCAATCACTGTCACCGTCATTTCCAACCCCTGCTTACTTTTCCAATAATAAAAACATTGCCCGGTTTCTCCCCTTCAAAGACCGATGAGGACGAAGTAGGTTGAGTCCTGGCCCATCCCATCGGCGATTTTCGAAAAAAAACGTGGAATACTTTTATTAATAAGAAATGCCATCAATGGCCAAGGGGATACTCGTGCAGCCCTCAATGGTCACTTCAGCACATATTGTGTTGTTGATCCCAGAAGTGACTATCACAACAGCACGTATTCCCGACAATCTAACTCAAAGACCTGTGTTATGCCCGGGATTCGTCTTCTGAGCCACGGGCCGCACGACTTCGGACTCTCGATTGGTAAACAAAAGAGGTTGAAAAAGATGACCAGAGGAAAAAGAAAAGTCCATGATCATAGGAGATCGATTGGGATACCGTTGGGTATTCTGGTTCTTCTTATTCTTGTTGCCAGCGTCCCTGTTGTTGCGGCAACCGATACCCGCTTACCGGAATCGTCCAACACAACTGTGGGTATCCCTTCGCAGAATTTCACGATTGTGAACACAAGCGGGGCACAGGCAGCGCCTGAAAACAAAACGCTGAAGATCAATCTGCCCAAGGATAAAAAGATCACGCAGAAGGATCGTGAGGCTGCCGCCATCAAGGACAAGGGCGACTATGAAAAGTCGCTCATCACTCGGGTGGTGCAGCCCGATCCCGGCGGTGTGCCGCACTATTTCGGCCCCTACGCGAACTGGGCCAACAGCCCCATGCCCAAGGGCCCGCTTTTCAACATCACCGTTGACAACGGCGGTACCGGTTATACCGCACCGACGGTCCAGATCGTCGACGTTTACGCGACCGGTTCGGGCGCCACGGCGACTGCGACGGTGGTTGGCGGTGTCATCACCCAGATCACCGTCACCTCCGGAGGTGCCGGCTACACGGCTCCCCAGGCAGTCATCACGGACCCGACCGGAACCGGCGCGGCGGCCACAGCGAACCTCGACCCCGCGCAGCTGACGGGCGGCATCCATAAGTTCGTGAGCCCGATGCCCGACATCCCGGTCGGCGTGCCGGACACGACGTCGTTCCCGCTCGGCGGAAGAGGCTACACGTCGGCCCCGACGGTCGTCATCGTCGATACCAACGGCACGGGTGCCAACGCCACGGCGACCATGGTCGGCGACAAGGTCGGTAGCGTCACCATCACCAGCGGCGGTACAGGATACTCCAGCAATCCCGTGGTCACGTTCACGGGTGGCGGCGTAAACGCCGCGCAGGGGATCGGAGCAAACGCAGTCGGAAAGGCGACTGTCGTCAACGGCGTCATCACCGGGATCACGCAGGTCGGCTCGGACTACTACGAGATCGAGCTCGGAGAGTTCAAGGAGCAGCTCCACCCCGACCTTCCGGCGACGACCATCCGCGGCTACCGTCAGGTCAATGCGCCGGCAGGATCGCCCGCGAGCCAGTTCCACTACCTGGGCGTAATGATCGTCTCCAAGCGCGACGTGCCAGTCCGGGTCAAGTTCATCAACAGCCTCCCGGTGGGGGCCGGTGGCGACCTCTCCATCCCGGTGGACTCCACCGTGATGGGTGCGGGGCACGGCGACCTCGGAGGCTCGGAGCTCTATTCGGAGAACCGCGCAACCCTGCACCTCCACGGCGGGGTCACCCCGTGGATCAGTGACGGAACGCCGCTCCAGTGGACGGTGCCCGCAGGCGAGATCACCAGTTATCCCCAGGGCGTGAGCGTGTACAATGTGCCCGACATGCCGGACTGGGGTCCGAATCCCCGGCAGGGCGTCCTGACCTTCTACTACACCAACCAGCAGAGCGCACGCCTGCAATTCTACCACGACCACTCCCACGGCCTCACCCGCCTCAACGTCTACGCGGGCGAGGTCGCTCCGTACCTGATCACCGACCAGGTCGAGAAGGACATGATCGAGGGCACCGACGTCTCCGGCGTCAACCCGTCCGGGCTGAAGGTCCTCCCTGACGTCGGCATCCCCCTCGTCCTCCAGGACAAGACCTTCGTCGATGCCAGCACCATCTACGCGCAGGACCCGACCTGGAACTGGGGAACCGGGCCGTCGGGAACGGCCGTCACCGGCGATCTCTGGTATCCGCACGTCTACGTGCCGGCCCAGAACCCCTGGGCACCTGACGGCGTGAACCCCTTCGGCCGGTGGCCGTTCGGTCCCTGGTTCTGGCCGCCCACGAACGTTCCGTTCGGACCCGTCGCGAACCCGTACTTCGGGACAAACGATCAGGAGCCCCCGGAGATCCCCGGAGTGCCGAACCCGTCCATGGCGATGGAAGCCTTCATGGACACGGCCGTCGTGAACGGCGAAGCGTACCCGTACCTGAATGTCGAGCCCCGGGCGTACCGGTTCCGCATCCTGAACGGGGCTGATGACCGTTTCTTCAACCTGCAGATGTACGTTGCCAACACGTCCGACTACAATGCCAACGGGTTCCCGACCGAGATCGGCATGGTCCCGGCAAGCTCGTGTTCCGGCCTCCCGGCCAGCTGGCCGACGGACGGCAGGGATGGCGGCGTCCCGGATCCGGCAACGGTCGGCCCCAACTTCATCCAGATCGGCACTGAGGGCGGATTCCTGCCTGCGCCGGTCGAGGTACCGAACCAGCCGATCACCTGGGTCACGGACCCCACCGTGTTCAACGCAGGGAACGTGGACAAGCACGCGCTCCTCCTCTCGCCCGCCGAGCGGGCGGACGTGGTCGTCGACTTCTCGCAGTACGCGGGCAAGACCCTGATCCTCTACAACGACGCGCCGGCAGCATTCCCGGCTCTCGACGGCAGGTACGACTACTACACGGGCCACCCGGGCATGACCGACACGGGCGGCGCGCCCACGACCCAGGCCGGCTACGGCCCGAACGTCCGCACGATCCTGCAGATCCGGGTCGGCGCGGCGGCCGGAGCGGCGACACCCGGCGTCACGCTCGCGAACCTGAAATCGGTCTTCGCCAAGACCGGGACCAAGCGCGGGGTCTTCGAGGTCTCTCAGGATCCGGTCCTGTCGCCCTCGGCCGCGTACAACTCGGCGTACAATGCGAGTTTCCCGGCCGACAACTACGTGCGGATCCAACAGAAGAGCTACACATTCAAGACCCTCGCCGGCAACACGGTGACGATCCCCCTGACCTCAAAGGCCATCCAGGACGAGCAGGGGGAGGCGTACGACGCGTACGGACGCCTGAGCGGCTTCATGGGGCTCCAGGTCGAGCAGGCTCCCGGGCAGCAGCAGCTGCTCCTCTACGGGTATTTGAGCCCGCCGATCGACATCATGACCGACGCGACCGGCACCAAGATCGGCGAGCTCGGGGACGGGACCCAGATCTGGAAGATCACGCACAACGGCGTGGATACGCACCCCCTCCACTGGCACCTGGTCAACATCCAGCTGATCAACCGGGTCGGTTGGGACGGTATCATCCGCGCGCCGGACGCGAACGAGCTGGGCTGGAAGGAGACCCTCCGGGTGAACCCGCTCGAGGACACGATCGTGGCTCTGCGCCCGGTCTCCCCCTCGCTCCCCTGGGACCTTCCCAACAGTTACCGCCCGATCGACCCCACCGAGCCGATCGGGGCCACGCTCTTCGGATCACCCGGACGGCAGGCAACGTTCTTCGATACCAGCGGAGAACCCGTGACGGTCACCAACAAGCTGGTCAATTACGGATGGGAGTACGTCTTCCACTGCCACATCCTTGCCCATGAAGATATGGACATGATGCATGCGCTGCTCTTTGCCGTGCCGCCGAAGGTGCCGGCCAGCCTGACGGCCACGGTCCTCAACGGCAATAAGGGCGCGCAACTGACATGGAAGGACACCTCCGCCGGTGAGACGGGCTTCACCATCCAGAGAGCGGAGGACCCCGGATTCACGTTGAACCCGACCACCTTCAAGGTGGGCAAAGATATCGTGACCTATACCGATTCCACGGCCACCAAGAAGGGTACGTACTACTACCGGATCCAGGCCAACAACCAGGTCGGCGACACGACCACCTATGCCGCTCCCGCTGTCGGGTTCCCGACCAAGACGGTGAACTCCGGGTGGTCCAACGTGGCCTCGACGGGTGGAGCCACTCCCACGCCGGGCGGAGCTCCGGTCGCGAACTTCACCATGAGCCGCAGCTCTGGAACGGCGCCGCTTCTGGTGAGGTTCACGGACACCTCGACCGGATCGCCGACCTCGTGGCGCTGGGACTTCGCCGGTCGCTGGACCACCGCTCGGAACCCGTCCATCATATTCAGGACGCCCGGGACGTACACGGTGAAGCTGACCGTGACGAACGCGTACGGGTCGTCCAGCATCAGCAAGACAGTTACCGTAATGGCACGGCCCGGGGTCCGCGGGCCGCCCGATGCCAGGGAGGAACCCGTAGAGATCGTCGGATAGACCATCAATCCCCCTTTTTTTCATGCACTCCTCGCATCCGTAGGTTCGATGCTGCAGAAGCCCGGGATAGCCGATACAGCTGTCTTGGAACAGAGTCCTCCGGCCATCCCTCTCCAGATCGTTCCTGGCCGGTCACCCCGCACTGCTTTTCCGGGGGCTCTCGACACCCACTCATCTCGACGAACGGGCCCCGAGCAGAAGAGAACGATCACGGTGCAGGATGCTATCGAGGGCGAGGGCGGAGCAGAGAAGGTTGAAAGTGGGGACTCTACGACGGAGCGGAGCGCGGGAACACCCGCGGACATGCTGCGCTGGAGGCAGAATCGATGAGAAAATGCGAGGGAGGCGATTCGAACGCCCGAACTCCTTCAAGACTAGGCCCTGAACCTAGCGCCGTTGACCTGGCTTGGCTACCCTCGCGCCTGAATATATACGGGTGTCGAAAAGATAAAGATTGGCGTCCCGCGACGCCTACGTCTGCTTTCCATCGCCGTTCTGGAACTTCATGAGCTCGGCGTCGCGGAGCTCGTTCCGCTTGATCTTGCCCGAGATCGTCTTGGGCAGGGTGCCGACGAACTCGACCAGGCGCGGATATTTGTACGGCGCGGTCACCTTCTTCACGTGGGTCTGGAGCTCGCGGACCAGCATCTCCGAGGGCTTGAACCCCGGCGTGAGGACCACGAACGCCTTGACCACGAGCCCGCGGATCACGTCAGGCGATCCGACCACCGCGGCCTCCTGCACGGCCGGATGCTCGAGCAGGGCCGACTCGACCTCGAACGGCCCGATCCGGTATCCCGAGGACTTGATCACGTCGTCGTCGCGGCCGATGAACCAGTAGTACCCGTCCTCGTCCTTGTAGGCCTTGTCGCCCGTGTAGTACCAGCCGTCGACGAAGGAGCGCTCGTTCTCCTCCTCGGACCCGAGGTACTCGCGGAAGAGACCGATCGGGCGGGGCTCGAGCGCGATCGCGATCCGCCCCTCCTGCCCGATCCCGACGGGCCGGCCGTCGTCGTCGTGGAGATCGATCGTCCAGCCCGGCGCGGGTTTGCCCATCGAGCCGGGCTTGGACTCCATGCACGGGAAGGTCCCGATGCAGAGCACGGTCTCGGTCTGGCCGTAGCCCTCGAAGATCGTGACCCCGGTCGCCTCCTTCCAGACCCGGATCACCTCGGGGTTGAGCGGCTCGCCGGCCGAGGTGCAGTGCCGGAGCTCGGAGAAGTCGAACTTGTCGAGGTCCGCGAGGATCAGCATCCGGTAGATGGTGGGCGGACAGCAGAAGGTCGTGATCGCATACCGCTCGAGCAGGGGGAGGATCTCGGTCGCCTTGAACCTGCCGCGGATGTCGTAGACGAAGATCGCGGCGCCCTGGATCCACTGGCCGAAGATCTTGCCCCAGGCCGACTTGGCCCAGCCCGTGTCCGAGAGGGTGAAGTGGAGGTCGTTGTGCCGGAGGTCGTGCCAGAGCGCGGCCGTCACGATGTGGCCGAGAGGGTAGGACTGGTCGTGCAGCACCATCTTCGGCTCGCCGGTCGTGCCCGAGGTGAAGAAGATGATCATCGGGTCGGTCGACCGGGTCCGGGGCATCCCCGGCAGCTGGATCAGCTTGTGCGAGACGGGGGCCGGATAGGTCAGCTCCTCGATATACGAGATCCAGCCGTCGCGCGAGCCGTCGACGACCATCCGGCTCATCAGGGACTCGCACTCGGAGTAGATCTCGTCGACCTTGGGTGCGGTCTCCATGTCCGTGATCACCATCTTGAACTGCCCGAGGTCGATCCGGTACTTGATGTCCTTCGGGGTCAGCATGGTCGGCCCGGGCGAGACCACGGCCCCGAGCTTGATCAGGGCGAGGGTCAGGATCCACCACTCGGGGACCCGGTGCAGCATCAGCATCACGCGGTCGCCCTTGTGGATCCCGTACTTCAGCATGATGTTCGCGGCCGCGTTCGAGAGGCCCATCAGGTCCCAGAAGGTGAACTTCTTCTCGTTGCCCCGCTGATCGGTCCAGATCATCGCGAGCTTGTTCCGGTCCTTTCTCGCCCACTCATCGACCACGTCGAACCCGAAGTTGTAGTATGCGGGGACCTCGATCCGGAGGTCCCGGCAGGCCTCGGCGTAGTCGGCCATATTGTGCAGCTGCTCAGCATCTGGGCAATCAGTATCGTGCATATCCATGATCCTCAATGTACGCGTCTGACCATACCGCGAACAGTACCCCGATCGGGCCGGCAGGTCGACCATATATATCCCAATCCCGGCAATATACCAGTATGGCCAACTACCGGGATCACCTCGCCGCGTGTATCACGGACGGGCGGTTCACGGTCGCCGAGGGCGCGTATATTCGCGCGTTCCCCACGTGCGTGGGGATGAACCGCGACCTGACTATTTCCAGTCGGTTCGGTCGCTGCGTTCCCCACGTGCGTGGGGATGAACCAAGAGGACATGAGGCCCCGACCGCCCTCCATTTGCGTTCCCCACATGCGTGGGGACGAAGCACGGTGTATTTCGTCGGCGCCGTTTCACCGGCAGCGCTCCTTCCGTAGTCTGCATGGCGGATCACCCGAATACCGCCGAGCCCGGCCCTCCCTTTACACCTCGAACGACGGGTCTTTTCCGCAGAGGAGTCAGGGGCCGTATCACTGGCGGAATGTCGAACCCGAGCGATGATGCCAGATCAATCCGCGCCGATCGAGCCTCTTCAACCGCCGCATCTCGAGAAAACACTTCGCACAGGCCTCTGCATCGGGGAACGCCCGATGTCGGGCCTGTAATCCGGTGCCGAACAGCGCGGTATGGAGCCTCTCCAGCGTGGGCCAGGTACCCCGGGATGTTTTTCCATCAGAACAGAGAGGCGCCCCGCCGCGCATCGTACAGTACCAGGGCCGGAAGATCTCCCGGCACGGCAGGTCATACCGTTCGGCCTCTCCGGCGATCACCCCTAAATCGAACCATGCGTTGTGAGCGACGATCGCGTCCGACCGGCGCGCTGCGGCGCAGAGCGCGGTGATCGCCTCCTCGACCGGGACTCCGTGCATCGCAGCCTCCTGAAGCGAGATTCCGTGGACGGCCTGAGCGGACCGCAAGATACTGAACCCGTCGGGGATGATCAGGCTCGAGCCGATGCTCATCGGATGGCCGTCTCCGCCGACCAGCAGGTATGCCAGCTCGACCATCCTGGGCTTTCCGCGATAGCCGGAGGCGGTCGACCCGCTCCCTCCGCCCAGGCCGTTAGTCTCGGTATCAACGATGAGAAACATCCGCTTCGGTGCTCCCGGGGGTTCCGATAGGGGGGCTCCTGCTCAGGGTGAAGAGTGATCGGAAGATAACATGACCATTCCGTCACTGTGATCGTCCGCTAAAAATTGAACTACATCCCCACAGTATGGGGAACGTGCTGTCTCCGTAGGAGGTATCAAATAACCCTATGGTTCATCCCCGCTGCGCGGGGAACGCAGACTGTTCGGTTCGAGCTTAAATGCGCGGGATCCCATAATATACCCTTCGACAGTCCTCACCAGGGATGAGAGGATGAACAGCAAGCGTGGTCCGCGGGCAATCCTCTACTGACACTCAACCCCCCATACCGTTCTCGTGGAGGGGGCACTATGAAGGAACTCATCATCGTCGAGCCAGCCAGATCGCCCTCGTCGTCAGGGGCAGCGTGAGTGTCATCGCCTTGTTCGGCGCCTTCGGTGTTGGCGACTTATTCCAGACACAGGGTTTCGGTCACTGTCACTCTCAAGAGCTATCCGTCACATCCGATGCTGGCGAGAGTAAGAAGAAACGGAACAGACATTCCCCAGGAGCAATCCGTGAGTGGCGCTGCCCCGTGCCCTGAAGGACATCTCCACTTTTCCGGCCCTGCTTTTTAGCCCTGACAACGCGGCGTCCGTTGCCGCGAATATGCCGGCTCACACCCGCCTCTCTGAGTACTATCCCTGGATAGTAGCGGGCCGGCATCGGTGCGAGTGGTATGGCCGGCGGCACGATCTTTCAGCCGGGCGAACGCAGAGGGTGAATATTGTACTCTGTCCGTCGAGCGATGCCCGTCGGTCCCGGTGATGAGCTGAAAAGAAACGTAACGACGCCGGCGTTCTCCCGGGAGTCCAATCCTGGGCGAAGGTCGCCGGCGCCGGCCCCGAAGGGCACCAGATGATAGGCAGACCGGCAATTTATCGCTGCCGGGCTGACGGCGGCGCCCACGGCCGCGATCGCCTGTGAGTGGCCCCATACCGCGACTGTGCCGGCTCGCTCCCGCTCCGCTGCTCGCCGGGATTCTCGGGGGATGAGGAGCCCTCCCCCGCGCCGGCTGCGCTCGGCTCCCCCCTCCTCGAACGGCGCCTTCGGCGCGGGTGATGCCTCTGTTGGGTGAGCGAACCGGCCAGCGAGCCGGGAGAGGTCGCGCCGGCAGGCGCGGGCGAGGTCGGCGAGCGGTCGCCTATCGACGGGACACGGCCCCGGCCGGTGGTGCGGTCGAGCGGAGCGAGACGGCGCCGAACGTCGCCCGAGCGCGGCGCGGAGAGCGGCGCGACGGGCAGAACCGGGACCGACGACCGACGGCGGAAGACAGGCGCGCTGCCGCGAACGAACGCCGCCGAAGCTGCGCGAGGAGCGACGCCGCGCCGTCATCATCGACGATCGCCGCAACGTCTGGCAGCGAGCCGGCTGGAAGTCGGCGAGCGTCACCGCCCGGCCAGGTCTCGCCGGTCCGCACGCCGTCATCCAGGCGGGGGCGGGTGGCGGGCACCCGGCCCGGTCACGCGATCGGCGCTCCCGTGGCTGCGGAGCCGCGACGCTTGCGGCACGGGCCGGCGGTGGGCCGACGCCCAGGGCGTGCGCCACGGCGTCGCGGTCAGGGTCCTGGCGGGACCGGTGTCCTACGGTCACTGACCGCTTATGCTCTTCTTCAACAAATTGCAGAATAACGGGGAGTGCACTGCGAGGCCAATCGTAGCGGTCCCCCCCGGTCCTCGAAAGGACGGGATTAGATCGGCCCGCGTCATCTTAAGGGCTCCGTTCCTCCGGCTCAGTCGGGAGGGAAGGATCCGGGGTCCTCGTCACTCCTCGCCATCAATGGGATCAAGAAGGATCGCCTTGACCCGCCTGCCAAGCCAGGCACGAGGAACAGTAACATGGGCGGTGTTTCCGACCGCTGTCACCTGCTTTTCCACAACAGCATATCCCGTGATCCTGATCTCCATCTCGCGCATGCCCATTGGTTTACCGTTATCATAATTAAACTTATCAAAGGTAACTCTTAGGTTAACCAATGGATAACCATTATATGCTTAGAGCGCCTATACTGTACTGTAGTGCGGAAGCACTGCGAGGCCAAGAAATGTCAGAAACCTACGAAACCATCGGGGTCGCGGTGCGGCAGCACGACGCGATCCGGCTCAGCATCGTCAAGGGAATGCAGGCCACGTTCTTTGTCGGGGCGGAGTCGGTCCGGCAGCTCTTCGGCCGGCGGACCGTCCCGCTGTACCGGCTGCACCTTACCGGGGACTTCGTGATCCCCGAGCCGGCCGGCATCATCTCTTCCGGCCAGCGACCGTGAACGATCGAACTCTTTGATGCCGATCTATTCCCCGAAGAAATCGGAGAGTTCTCGCTGTCCTTCCTTTCTGGTCGGCACCACCATCTCCTTCAGCTTCTCGAGCAGGATGGCCCGACGCTGCTTGACGATGATCCTGGCGAAGACGGAGACCATCTGCCGATACTCTTCGTCATTCCCGGACAGGAGTGCCTCGATATAGAGATCGCGATCGCTGCCCAGGAAG